>NZ_PGLR01000029.1 GCF_002803095.1 Pseudomonas sp. ZH-FAD
CCGCGCAGGCCGCTCGCCTGATCGAGGCACGCGGCCTGCAACTGGATGAGGCCCAGGCGCGCATGTTGGCGTGCCTGGGCGACTGGCTGCAGGCGCGCCTGCGGCCGTCTGCCTGGCTGCGTCGGCCCGCGGCCGGCGCCTACCTGTGGGGCGGTGTCGGGCGTGGTAAGAGCCTGCTGCTCGATGCCCTGTTCCAGGTTGCCCCGCTAGCGAAACGCCGCCTGCATGTGCATGCACTGCTGCAGGACGTGCAGCGGCGCCTGCTGGTGCATGCCGGCCAGGCCGATCCCCTGGCGCAGGTGGCTGACGAGCTGGCGGCCGAGGCGCGGCTGTTGTTCGTCGATGAATTTCATGTGCATGACATCGGTGATGCGATCCTCCTCGGTCGTTTGTTAAAGCCGCTGTTCGAGCGCGATTGCATTCTCCTCTTGAGCTCCAACTACGCGCCGCCGGCACTCTGTCCGAACCCGCTCTACCACAGTCGTTTCAAGCCCTTCGCCGAAGTGCTGCAGCGTCGCTGCCTGGTGCTGCAGATGGAGGCTGGTATCGATTACCGCTGCCTGGGTACGCAATCCTGGGGGCGCTACCTGCAGCAGCCGGCGAGCCAGTTACGCAGGCAACTGAGCCATCTGCCCAGCGTCGCCCACTTGCCCTTGCAAAGGCGCAGCCTGGCACTGCGCGGCATGGACTCACGTACCCTGTGGCTGGATTTTGCCGCGCTGTGCCAGCAACCGTTGGCGAGCAGCGATTACCTGCAACTGACCGAGCGTTTCGCCCACTTCGTGATCGGCGAGCTGCCGGCGCTGGCGCAGTGTTCGCTGGACGTGCAACAGCGCCTGATCAACTTCGTCGACATCGCCTACGACAGCGGCCGCGAGCTCTGGCTGCAGAGCGAGCATGATCTGGCGACGCTGTGCGCCAACGTCGCCCACGGCGACTTCGTACGTACCCGCTCGCGCCTTGCGCAGCTGCGCGTGGACGGTCCGGAGCGCCTGGCATGCTGACGGTGCTGGGGATTACCGCGCCGATCTTCATCCTCATCGGCCTGGGTTTTGTCTCGGCGCGTATCGCCCTGATCAACCGCGAGCAGATTCGCGGCCTCGGCGCCTTCGTGATCAATTTCGCTCTGCCGGCGCTGGTGCTGCGCGCCTTGGTCGAACGGCGCCTCGACGAGGTGCTCAATTGGCCTTATCTGGCCGCCTACGCGCTGGCCTCACTGAGCCTGTTTACCGCCGGTTTCGCCGTGGCGCGTTGGTTGCGTGGGCAAGGGCAGTCGGCCAGCGCCATCCTGGCCATGGGTATGTCGGTGTCCAACAGCGGTTTTATCGGTTATCCGATTGCGGTGATGGTGCTCGGCCAGACCGCGGCGGTGGCCATGGCCCTGGGCATGCTGGTGGAGAACCTGCTGCTGATCCCATTGGCACTGGCCCTGGCCGAAGCCGGCACGCAACGCGGCAACGGCGGCTGGGCGCTGCTGCGCGAGACCGGCCTGCGCCTGGCGCGCAATCCGCTGATCATTGCTATCGCTGTCGGCCTGCTGCTGTCGCTGCTGCAGATCCGTCTGCCGGCTGTGCCGTTGCGGGTGGTGGATATGCTCGCCGACGCTTCGGCGCCAGTGGCGCTGTTCGTTATCGGCGGTAGCCTGTACGGGCTGAAGCTGGGCGGCATGGGCGGCGACCTGGTACAGACCGCGCTGGGCAAGCTGGTCCTCCATCCGCTGGCGCTGTTGCTCGCGTTCCTCCTGCTGCCCGGGGTGGAGCCGCAACTGATGGTGGCCGGGCTGCTGTTCGCCAGTGCGCCGATGATGAGCATCTACCCCATCCTCGGTCAGCGTTTCGGTCTCGAACAGCGCTGCGCCGCCGCTCTGGTGGCAGCTACGGTGCTGGCCTTCTTCAGCATCAGCGGCCTGCTGGCGCTGTTGCGTTGGCAGGGCTTGCTGCCGGGCTGAGGCTGGCTATGAACCGTGGGGGCGCTTCAGCGGCGAGAATCATCGACAGCGGTCGCGGCTGAAGCCCCTGCCACTGGGGCACTCATCGTTTGGCACTATTTGCGATTACCGCACGACAGTTCGATAATCGCCAGGCACCGTCGACCGCCCCGGAGGTTCCATGAGCGATACCCGTCCGCCCCTGTCCAGTTTGGCGCCGCCGCCCTACGTGTCGCCAGCCAAGCGCATCGAGGAGTTCGCTGGCGATCCCAATTTCATGACCTCACTGGCTCGCGGCCTGGCGGTGATCAACGCCTTCCAGGAGCGCAAGCGCCACCTGACCATCGCGCAGATCAGCCACCGGACCGAGATTCCCCGCGCCGCGGTGCGCCGCTGCCTCTACAGCCTGATGAAGCTGGGCTACGTCACCACCGACGGGCGCACCTATTCGCTGCTGCCCAAGGTGCTGACCCTGGGCCACGCCTACTTGTCGTCGACGCCGTTGGCGGTGTCCGCCCAGCCCTATCTCGACCGCTTGAGCGAGCAGTTGCACGAGGCCTGCAACCTGGCCACCCTGGAAGGCGAGCAGGTGCTCTACATCGCCCGCTCGGCGATTCCGCAGCGGTTGATCTCGGTGGACCTAAGCGTCGGCAGCCGCTTGCCGGCCTACTGCACATCGATGGGGCGCATCCTGCTCGCCGCGCTGGACGACGACCAACTGCAGGACTACCTGGCCCACGCCGAGCTGCAGCCCAAGACCAGTCGCACCCTGCACACGCCCGAGGCGCTATGGGAATGCCTGCAGCGCGTGCGCCACCAGGGCTGGTGCGTCGTCGATCAGGAACTGGAGCAGGGCCTGCGTTCGCTGGCAGTGCCGGTATACGACTCCGCGGGCCACGTGCTGGCGGCGATGAACGTCAGCACCCACGCCGGTCGTGTGCCGGTCAGCGAGCTGGAGAAGCGCTACCTGCCGCTGATGCTCAGCGCCAGCCGCGAGCTGAGCAGTCAGTTGTTTCGGCCGGCCTGAGCAGCCGCCTCGACGCTTGTTTGTAGGAGCCGCGCCCCGCGGCGAAAGCGATCGAGCAGACAACGCAGAACGACAAGGTTTCGCCCCGGGGCGTGGCTTCTACGAAGACTGCGGGTGTCGCCGGCCTGTTGCGTCAGTTCACGAAAGCGGGCGGTAATCGCCCGCAGCGATATTCGGCCAAGGTCCGATTGCCTAAGCTCACCGAGCCGCTAACCTGCTGTGGTCAACCGTTGATCGGTTTGTGATCAGGTGTGGGCCATTTGCCTGTATCTATGGTTCGAGCGAGGAGGGCTGCCGTGGCCCGTCAGTACTCGCCACTCAAATAACAATGATAAGAGCGCCGTGAGTCATGGACTGTCGCCTGCTGAACGAGAAGAGTCGGCTGTTCGCCAATGCCGACCCCTATGCGGTATCCGACTACGTCAACCAGCATGTAGGCTCGCACTGCATTCGCCTGCCCAGCAGCGGCCGCCCGGCCGCCAGCCTCAGCCATCGCAGTTTCGCCAGTCTCGATCTGTGTCGCATCAGCTACGGTGGCAGCGTGCGCGTCACCTCGCCAGCGCTGGAGACCATCTACCATCTGCAGGTGTTGTTGCAGGGTCACTGCCTGTGGCGCGGCCACGGCCAGGAACACTACTTCACTCCCGGCGAGCTGCTGCTGATCAACCCCGACGATCCGGTCGACCTGACCTATTCCGACGACTGCGAGAAGTTCATCGTCAAGCTGCCGAGCCAACTGATCGAGCGCGCCTGCAGCGACAACCACTGGCAGCGCCCGGCCGACGGCGTGCGCTTCGCCTCGCGCCACCAGCTGCAGCAGCTCGAAGGCTTCACCAACCTGCTTGGCCTGGTCTGCGACGAGGCCGAGAGCGAGCAGTCGCTGCCCTCGGTGCAGGAGCACTACACGCGGATCATCGCCAGCAAGCTGCTCGGCCTGCTCGGCAACAACGTCAGCCGCGCGGAGCTGGCCGAGAGCAACCCCTCGTTCGAGCGCCTGGTGCAGTTCATCGACGACAACCTCAAGCAGGACATCAGCCTCGAGCAGCTGGCCCAGCTCGCCCATATCAGCCCGCGCTCGCTCTACGCGCTGTTCGACAAGCACTTGGGCACCACGCCCAAGCACTACATCCGCCAGCGCAAGCTGGAACGGGTGCACGCCTGCCTCAGCGACCCCTCGGCCAAGGTGCGCAATATCACCGAGGTGGCGCTGGATTACGGCTTCCTCCACCTCGGCCGCTTCTCCGAGAGCTACAAGAGCGCCTTCGGCGAGCTGCCCTCCGATACCCTGCGTCGCCGCGAGTCCTGATCGCTCCGCGTGTTTTCGGTGCGCACGGCACACCCTACGAGCGGGTAGCTTGTCCACCGATCAAACACGCGGCGTATCTCTTCCGGTTGGCTACAGGTGGAAAACGCTTCGCGGTTTACCACCCTATGTTTTCCACCTTCCGAGTTTCTGCCCAGGCCACGACTGACGCGGTTTCTACGACCTTGGTCGCACCCTGCAGAAAACGGATAAAGGTCCTGCACTAACTGGATATTGTCGGACAATCAGGCGGCATAGCCTTGGAACCGTTGAAACAATAACAACGGAGCCATGGCCATGAACCTGGGACTCGACTACCTCAATAGCCTGCTTGAAGAAGACAAGGACAAGGGCATTTTCCGCTGCAAGCGCGAGATGTTCACCGACTCGCGCCTGTTCGACCTAGAGATGCAGCACATCTTCGAGGGCAACTGGCTGTACCTGGCCCACGAGAGCCAGATCCCCAAGGTCAACGACTACTACACCACCCACATGGGGCGCCAGCCGATCTTCATCGCGCGCAACAAGGAGGGTGAGCTCAACGCCTTCATCAACGCCTGTAGCCACCGCGGCGCCATGCTGTGCCGCTTCAAGAGCGGCAACAAGGCCAGCTACACCTGCCCCTTCCACGGCTGGACCTTCAACAACAGCGGCAAGCTGCTCAAGGTCAAGGACCCCAAGGAAGCCGGCTACCCCGACAGCTTCAACTGCGACGGCTCGCACGACCTGAAGAAGGTTGCCCGCTTCGAGTCCTACCGCGGCTTCCTGTTCGGCAGCCTGCGCGAGGACGTGGCGCCGCTCGAGGACTTCCTCGGCGAGTCGAAGACCATCATCGACATGATCTGCGACCAGTCCAGCGAAGGCCTGGAAGTGCTGCGCGGCTCCAGCACCTATGTCTACGAGGGCAACTGGAAACTGCAGGCGGAAAACGGTGCCGACGGCTACCACGTCACCGCCGTGCATTGGAACTACGCCGCCACCCAGCAGCAGCGCAAGCTCAAAGAGGCCGGCGACGACATCCGCGCCATGAGCGCCGGCGGCTGGGGCAAGAAGGGCGGCGGTTTCTACTCCTTCGAGAACGGCCACCTGCTGCTCTGGACCCGTTGGGACAACCCCGAGGATCGCCCGCTGTTCGCTGACCGCGAACGCCTGGCCGCCGAGTTCGGCGAGGCCCGCGCCGACTGGATGATCGGCCATTCGCGCAACCTCTGCCTGTACCCCAACCTGTACCTGATGGACCAGTTCGGCTCGCAGCTGCGCATCGCCCGCCCGCTGTCGGTGGACAAGACCGAGGTGACCATCTACTGCATCGCGCCCAAGGGCGAGAGTGCCGAGGCGCGCGCCCGGCGCATCCGCCAGTACGAGGACTTCTTCAACGTCTCCGGTATGGCCACCCCCGATGACCTGGAAGAGTTCCGCGCCTGCCAGCAGGGCTTCGCCGGCCGCGCCATGCAGTGGAACGACATGTCCCGCGGCGCCAAGCACTGGATCGATGGCGCCGACGAGTCGGCCCGGGAGATCGACCTGCAGCCCTTGATGAGCGGCGCGCGCACCGAGGACGAGGGCCTGTTCGTGCTGCAGCACCACTACTGGCAGCAGCAGATGATCCAGGCAGTGAAGAAAGAACAGGACCAACTGATCCACGTGGAGGGCGCGTAAATGAGCCTTTCCTATGACGCCGTGCGCGACTTCCTCTACCGCGAGGCGCGCTACCTGGACGACAAGCAGTGGGACCAGTGGCTGGAGCTGTATGCCGCGGACGCCGAGTTCTGGATGCCGGCCTGGGACGATGCCGACCAGTTGGTGGAAAACCCGCAGACCGAGATATCGCTGATCTGGTACGGCAACCGCAGCGGCCTGGAAGACCGGGTGTTTCGCATCCGCACCGAGCGTTCCAGCGCCACCATCCCGGATACCCGCACCTCGCACAACATCAACAACATCGAGATCGTCGAGCAGGAAGAGGGCCTGACCAATGTGCGCTTCAACTGGCACACCCTGAGCTTTCGCTACAAGACCGTCGATCACTTCTACGGCACCAGCTTCTACACCCTCGATACCCGCGGCGAGAACCCGCTGATCAAGGCCAAGAAGGTGGTGCTGAAGAACGATTACGTCAGACAGATCATCGACGTCTACCACATCTGATTCCGCTGCAGCGCTGCCGGCGGGAGCCTTCGGCTTCCGTCACGGGACCCTGCACGCCGCCAACCGCATAGCGAGGTGCGCCATGAGCCACAAGATCGCACTGAATTTCGAAGACGGGGTGACCCGCTTTATCGACGCCAACCTGGGTGAGACGGTGGCCGACGCCGCCTACCGCCAGGGCATCAATATCCCGCTGGATTGCCGCGATGGCGCCTGCGGCGCCTGCAAGTGCTTCGCCGAAGCCGGCCAGTACGACCTCGGCGAGGAATACATCGAGGACGCCCTGAGCCAGGCCGAGGCCGAGCAGGGCTATGTGCTGACCTGCCAGATGCGCGCCGAGAGCGACTGCGTGATCCGCGTGCCGGCGTCCTCGCAAGTGTGCAAGACCCAGCAGGCCAGCTTCGAGGCGGCCATCAGCGCGGTGCGCAAGCTCTCCGACAGCACCATCGCCCTGTCGGTCAAGGGCGAGGCCCTGAGCCAGCTGGCTTTCCTGCCGGGGCAGTACGTCAACCTCAAGGTGCCGGGCAGCGAGCAGACCCGTGCCTACTCCTTCAGCAGCCTGCAGAAGGACGGCGAGGTCAGCTTCCTGATTCGCAACGTGCCGGGCGGGCTGATGAGCAGTTTTCTGAGCAACCTGGCCAAGACCGGCGACAGCATCAGCCTGGCCGGCCCGCTGGGCAGCTTCTACCTGCGCGAGATCAAGCGCCCGCTGCTGCTGTTGGCCGGCGGCACGGGCCTGGCGCCCTTCACCGCGATGCTGGAGAAGATCGCCGCCGAAGGCTGCGCGCACCCGCTGCACCTGATCTACGGCGTGACCCACGACCATGACCTGGTCGAGCTGGACAAGCTGGAAGCCTTCGCCGCGCGCATCCCCGGCTTCAGCTTCAGCGCCTGCGTCGCCAGCCCCGAGAGCAGCTACCCGCACAAGGGCTACGTCACCCAGCACATCGAACCCAAGCACCTCAACGACGGCGAGGTGGACATCTACCTGTGCGGCCCGCCGCCGATGGTCGAGGCGGTCAGCGCCTATATCCGCGAGCAGGGCATAGCACCGGCCAATTTCTATTACGAGAAGTTTGCCGCCAGCGCCTGAGGCACGCAGCGCGGAACTCTTGTAGGAGCGGCCGGGCGGCGTACCGCTTTAGCCGCGAACCAGTGTGCAAGAGCTTCGCGGCTAAAGCCGCTCCTACGAGTTTGGCGATCAGATCGAGAGTCGTAGCCCGGATGAAATCCGGGGGAAGTCCACGAACCAGTCCCGGATTGCATCCGGGCTACGGTCGCACCATTTGATTGAGGTCGACAGATGAACAAGCGTTTCCAAGACAAAGTCGCCGTGGTCACCGGCGCCGCCCAGGGCATCGGCCGCCGGGTCGCCGAGCGGCTGCTGGAGGAGGGCGCCCAAGTGGTGGCGGTGGACCGCTCCGAGCTGGTGTTCGAGCTGGCCGAGCATGAGGGCGTGCTGTGCCTGACCGCCGACCTGGAGCAGGCCGGCGACTGCCAGGGCGTGATGCAGGCAGCCGTCGAGCGCTTCGGCCGCCTCGACATCCTGATCAACAACGTCGGCGGCACCATCTGGGCCAAGCCCTTCGAGCATTACGAAACGGCGCAGATCGAGGCCGAGGTACGCCGCTCGCTGTTCCCCACCCTGTGGTGCTGCCACGCCGCGCTGCCGCAGATGCTGGCGCAAGGCAGCGGCGCCATCGTCAACGTCTCCTCCATCGCCACCCGCGGGGTCAACCGTGTGCCCTATGGCGCGGCCAAGGGCGGCGTCAACGCGCTGACCGCCTGCCTGGCATTCGAGACCGCCGAGCGCGGCATCCGCGTCAACGCCACCGCCCCCGGCGGCACCGAGGCGCCGCCGCGGCGCATCCCGCGTAACAGTGCCGAGCAGAGCGAGCAGGAAAAGGCCTGGTACCAGCAGATCGTCGATCAGACCGTCGAGAGCAGCCTGATGAAACGCTACGGCAGCATCGACGAGCAGGTCGGCGCGATCCTCTTCCTTGCCTCGGACGAGGCCTCCTACATCACCGGCGTGACCCTGCCGGTGGGCGGAGGCGATCTGGGCTGAGCACGACCCCGTAGGAGCGGCTTTAGCCGCGAATCGTGGCTAAAGCGGAACACCGGCCGAGCGCTCCTACACAAGCAACCGAGCAGTTCACAACAAAAACAAAACCGAGAACCGATGCCATGCGACAGATAGACGTTCACCCCGTTATCGACAACGCACGTTTTTCCCGCTTCCACTGGATGGTCATGGCGCTGTGCGCGCTGCTGCTGATCTTCGACGGCTACGACCTGTTCATCTTCGGCGTGGTGCTGCCGGCGATCATGCAGGAGTGGAACCTGACCCCGCTGGAGGCCGGTGCCCTGGGCAGCTACGCGCTGTTCGGCATGATGTTCGGCGCCCTCGGCTTCGGCACCCTGGCCGACCGGATCGGGCGCAAGAAGGGCATCGCCATCTGCTTCGTGCTGTTCTCCACGGCGACCATCCTCAATGGCTTCGCCACGAGCCCCACCGAGTTCGGCATCTTCCGCTTTATCGCGGGCTTGGGCTGTGGCGGGCTGATGCCCAACGCCGTGGCGCTGATGAACGAGTACGCGCCCAAGCGCCTGCGCAGCACCCTGGTGGCGGTGATGTTCAGCGGCTACTCGCTGGGCGGCATGCTCGCCGCCGGCGTCGGCATCTACATGCTGCCGCGCTTCGGCTGGGAGTCGATGTTCTTCGCCGCCGCCGTGCCGCTGCTGCTGTTGCCGCTGATCCTGTGGAAGCTGCCGGAGTCGGTGGGTTTCCTGGTGCGCCAGGGGCGTCATGAGCAGGCCCGCGCGGTGCTGGCCAAGGTCGAGCCGGGCCTGCGGATCGACGCCGCCGACCAGCTGCAGCTGAGCGATGGCAAGGGCCAGGGCGTCGGCGTCTTCGAGCTGTTCCGCGACGGCCGCGCGCTGCGCACCCTGTGCCTGTGGCTGGCGTTCTTCTGCTGCCTGCTGATGGTCTACGCGCTGAGCTCCTGGCTGCCCAAGCTGATGGCCAGCGCCGGCTACAGCCTGGGGTCGAGCCTGTCGTTTTTGCTGGCGCTGAATTTCGGCGGCATGGCCGGGGCCATTCTCGGCGGCTGGCTGGGCGACCGCTTCAACCTGGGCAAGGTGATGGTGGCCTTCTTCGTCGCCGCCGCCGCCTCGATCAGCCTGCTCGGCTTCAACAGTCCGACGCCGGTGCTCTACGGCCTGATCTTCATCGCCGGCGCCACCACCATCGGCACGCAGATCCTGCTGTACGCCGGCGCCGCGCAGTTCTACGGCCTGTCGATCCGCTCCACCGGCCTCGGCTGGGCCTCGGGCATCGGCCGCAACGGCGCCATCGTCGGGCCGCTGCTCGGCGGCGCGCTGATGGCGATCAACCTGCCGCTGCAACTGAACTTCATCGCCTTCGCCGTACCCGGGGCCATCGCCGCCCTAGCCATGGCGCTGTTCACCCTCAGCGGCCAGCGGCGCCAGGCGGCGACCGCGGCGCTGGCGGCGGCCAAGGCCTGAGCCCTCACCCTGAACCTGGAAAAGTGAAATGAGCCACGTCCTGATCGAAAGCCTGACGGCGACCATAGTCGACCTGCCGACCATCCGCCCGCACAAGCTGGCAATGCACACCATGCAGAACCAGACGCTGGTGATCATCCGCCTGCGCTGCAGCGACGGTGTCGAAGGCATAGGCGAAGCCACCACCATCGGTGGCCTGGCCTACGGCAACGAGAGCCCGGAGAGCATCAAGCAGAACATCGACAGCCACCTGGCGCCGGCGCTGCGCGGTCAGGACGCGGCCAATATCAATGCCGCCATGCAACGCCTGGACAAGCTGGCCAAGGGCAACACCTTCGCCAAGTCGGGCATCGAAAGCGCGCTGCTCGACGCCCAGGGCAAGCGCCTGGGCCTGGCGGTCAGCGAGCTGCTCGGCGGCCGCGTGCGCGACAGCCTGGAGGTGGCCTGGACCCTGGCCTCGGGCGACACCGCCCGCGATATCGACGAGGCGCAGCAGATGCTCGCCATCCGCCGCCACCGCATCTTCAAGCTGAAGATCGGCGCCGGCGAACTGCAGCGCGACCTCAACCACGTCATCGCCATCAAGCAGGCGCTGGGCGACTGCGCCAGCGTGCGGGTCGACGTCAACCAGGGCTGGGACGAGTCCCAGGCCATCCGCGCCTGCCGGGTGCTGGGCGACAACGGCATCGACCTGATCGAGCAGCCCATCGCGCGCATCAATCGCGCCGGCCAGGTGCGCCTCAACCAGTGCAGCCTGGCACCGATCATGGCCGACGAATCCATCGAGAGCGTGGAAGACGCCTTCAGCCTGGCCGCCGACGGCGCCGCCAGCGTGTTCGCCCTGAAGATCGCCAAGAACGGCGGCCCGCGCGCCGTGCTGCGCACTGCGGCCATCGCCGAAGCGGCCGGCATCGCCCTGTACGGCGGCACCATGCTCGAAGGCGCCATCGGCACCCTGGCCTCGGCCCACGCCTTCGTCACCCTCAAGCAGCTGACCTGGGGCACCGAGCTGTTCGGCCCGCTGCTGCTGACCGAGGAGATCGTCAGCGAAGCGCCGCTGTACCGCGATTTCGCCCTGCAGGTGCCGCGTACCCCCGGCCTGGGCCTGACCCTGGACGAAGAACGCCTGGCGTTCTTCGCCCGCAAGTGAAACGGAGGAAATCCTGATGCTGTTCCACGTGAAGATGACCGTGAAGCTGCCGGCCGGCATGGACCCGGCAGTGGCCGCGCAGATCAAGGCCGAGGAGAAGGAACTGGCCCAGCGCCTGATGCGCGAGGGCACCTGGCGCCACCTGTGGCGCATCGCCGGGCACTACGCCAACTACAGCGTATTCGACGTGGCCAGCGTCGAGGCCCTGCACGACACCCTGCTGCAGCTGCCGCTGTTCCCCTACATGGACATCGAGGTCACGCCGCTGTGCCGGCATCCCTCGTCGATCCATGCCGACGACCGCTGATCCCCAGAACAACAACGAGGTACGCCACCATGACCGTGAAAATCTCCCACACCCAAGACGTGCAGAACCTGTTCCGCGAGGCCTGCGGCCTCAACAACGAGCAGGGCAGCCCGCGCCTCAAGCAGCTGATGCTGCGCATCGTCGGCGACGTGGCGAAGATCATCGAAGACCTGCAAGTGACCGACGACGAATTCTGGCAGGCGGTGGACTACCTCAACCGCCTCGGCGCGCGCGGCGAGTTCGGCCTGCTGGTGCCGGGCCTGGGCCTGGAACACTTCCTCGACCTGCTGCAGGACGCCAAGGACGCCGAGGCCGGCCTCAGCGGCGGCACCCCGCGCACCATCGAAGGCCCGCTGTACGTGGCCGGCGCGCCGCTGGCCGAGGGCCAGGTGCGGATGGACGACGGCAGCGAAGACGGCGTGGCCACGGTGATGTTCCTCGAAGGCGTGGTGCGCGACACCCAGGGCAAACCGGTGGCCGGAGCCGTGGTCGACCTGTGGCATGCCAACACCAAGGGCAACTACTCCTACTTCGACAAGAGCCAGAGCGACTACAACCTGCGCCGGCGCATCGTCACCGACACCGAGGGCCGCTATCGCGCGCGCAGCATCGTGCCCAGCGGCTACGGCTGCGACCCGCAGGGCCCGACCCAGGAATGCCTCGATCTGCTCGGTCGCCACGGCCAGCGTCCGGCGCATATCCACTTCTTCATCTCCGCGCCGGGCCATCGCCACCTGACCACCCAGATCAACCTGGCCGGCGACCAATACCTGTGGGACGACTTCGCCTACGCCACCCGCGAGGGCCTGGTCGGCGATATCCAGTTCGTCGAGGATGAGGCCGCCGCCCGCGACCGCGGTATCTCGGCCAAGCGCTTCGCCGAGCTGACGTTCGACTTCCAACTGCAGAAGGCCCCGCAGGCCAAGGCCGAACGCCGCAGCGCACGGCCGCGCGCACTGCAGCAGGCCTGATCCGTAGGGTGCGCTGCGTGCACCAATGGTGTCGTGCGCCGTGGGCATGGTGCGCACGGCGCACCCTACGGGCCCGGTTACAACAAGAGCGTCCCCTTCGAGGGACGCCAGCCTGACCTTGCGAGGGACCATGAAAGCCCTGCTCAAAGACTTCAGCCTGCCCGCCCTGGTGGCCGGGCTGCTCGCCACCACCATCTCCTACGCCGGGCCGCTGGTGCTGATCTTCCATGCCGCGGAAAGCGCCGGCCTGTCGCAGGCGCTGCTGTCGTCCTGGGTCTGGGCCATTTCCATCGGCAGTGGCGTGCTGGGCCTGCTGCTCAGCCTGCGCTACCGCACGCCGGTGGTGATCGCCTGGTCGATCCCCGGCAGCGCGCTGCTGGTCGGCGCCCTGCCTGAACTGGGCCTGAATCAGGCCATCGGCGCCTACCTGATGGCCAACCTGATCCTGTTGCTGATCGCCCTGAGCGGCAGCTTCGACCGGCTGATCGCCCGGCTGCCCGGCTCCATCGCCGCCGGTCTGCAGGCCGGCATCCTGTTCGCCTTCGGCATCGAGGTGTTCAAGGCGCTGCCCGAGCAGCCGCTGCTGATCGTCAGCATGTTCGTCACCTACCTGCTGCTGCGCCGAAGCGCGCCGCGCTATGCGGTGGCCGGCGTATTGCTCGTGGGCGCGGCGCTGACCCTGCTCGGCGGCCAGCTGCGCAGCGAGGCGCTGGTGCTGGAGTTGGCCACGCCGCAGTGGATCGCCCCCGAGTTCAGCCTCACCGCCACCCTCAACCTGGCGCTGCCGCTGGTGCTGGTGGCGCTCACCGGGCAATTCATGCCGGGCATGGCAGTGCTGCGTGGCGCCGGTTACCAAACCCCGGCCAGCCCGCTGATCGGCGCCAGCGCCATCTGCGGCGCGCTGCTGGCGCCGTTCGGCTGCCACGGCCTGAACCTGGCGGCGGTCACCGCCAGCCTGTGCACTGGCCGCGAGGCCCACGAAGACCCTAACCGCCGTTATATCGCCGCGGTGGTCGGCAGCCTGGCCTACCTGGGGCTGGGCATCGCCGGCGCCACCCTGGTGTCGCTGTTCGCCGCCTTTCCCGCGGCGCTGATCGCCGCCCTGGCCGGGCTGGCGCTGTACGGCGCGTTCAGCGAGGCGCTGGCGCGCAGCCTGAGCGAGCCCAAGGAGCGCGACGCCGGGCTGTTCACCTTCCTGGTGACGGCCTCCGGGGTAAGTTTCCTCGGCCTGTCGGCGGCCTTCTGGGGCCTGCTGTTCGGTCTCGCCGCGCACCTGCTGCTGCGCCTGCGCAAGCCGGCCGCCATTGCCAGTCCCGCCGGCGAGCCGGCCAGGGAATAACCCCCAATCCATTCCCCCGAACCGGCAACCCCTGGGCTGCCGGGCGGGTTTCTGCAACCTCGATAACAACAAGAGAACGCTACCGATGAAACACAGCCCACGCCTTTGCCTGCTGTCCACCGCCATTGCCGCCTGCCTGCCGAGCCTGAGCCAGGCCGGCGAGGGCGGGTTTATCGAAGACGCCAGCGCCACGCTGACGGCGCGCAACTACTACTTCAGCCGCGACTTCTCCGACATAGTCGGGCCGAACCGGCAGTCCAAGGCCGAGGAGTGGGCGCAGGGCTTCATCCTCAACGTCAAATCCGGCTACACCCCGGGGCCGGTGGGTTTCGGCGTGGATGCCATCGGCCTGCTCGGCCTCAAGCTCGACAGCAGCTCGGATCGAGTCAACACCGGCCTGTTGCCGACCCGCGAGAGCGGCAAGGCCGCCGACGACTACAGTCGTCTGGGCCTGGCGGCGAAGCTGCGCCTGTCCAAGACCGAGCTGAAAGTCGGCGAGCTGCAGCCCAACCTGCCGGTGCTGACCTACTCGGACATTCGCCTGTTGCCGCCCAGCTACCAGGGAGTCAGCCTGGTTTCCAACGAGCTGGCCGGGCTGACCCTGCAGGCCGGCCACCTAAATTCCACCAGCCTGCGCAACGAGGCCGGTGACGACAAGATGCTGGCCATGCTCGGCCACCTGCCGCAGCGCGCCGCCACCAGCGAGGCCTTCAACTACGCCGGCGGCGACTATGCCTTCAACGCAGGGCGCACCTCGCTCGGCGCCTGGTATGGCCAGTTGGAGGACATCTACCAGCAGCGCTTCCTCGGCCTCAAGCACAGCGAGCCGGTCGGCGCCTGGACCCTGGGCGCCAACCTCGGTTTCTACGATTCGGCTGACGACGGCCAGAGCCTGCTCGGTGAGATCGACAACCAAGCGCTGTTTGCCCTGCTGTCGGCCAAGCACGGCGGCCACACCTTCTATGTCGGCTACCAGGCGATTTTCGGCGATGACGCCTTCCCGCGAGTGTTCGCCAACGTCAGCCCGCTGGGCAACGAGGTGCCCACATTCGAGTTCGCCTCGGCCGACGAGCGCTCCTGGCAACTGCGTTACGACTACGACTTCGCCGCCATGGGCATACCGGGCCTGGTGGCCGGGGTGCGCTACATACGCGGCGACAACGTCGATGCCCAGGCCACCAACCGCGGCGGTGCGCGTTACGAGGGCAAGGACTGGGAGCGCGATCTGGACATCGGCTACACCCTGCAGAGCGGCGCGCTCAAGGGCCTCGGCGTGCGCGTGCGCAACGTCACCGCGCGCTCCAACTACCGCAGCGATATCGACGAGAACCGGCTGATCCTCAGTTACACCTGGAACCTGCTGTAAGAGCCGATCACAGCATGTGCAGGAATGGTTCGATAATCGCACCATAAGGCGATTATCGGATTGTTCCGCTGCATGGCGCGCCCTAATCTGAACTCACCGCCACCCCTGCCCGGTGGCACCTGCAACCCAAGCGAGAACAACACGATGGCCGACATCATCACCCTGGGCGAAGCCATTTCGCGCCACGTCAACGACGGCGACTGCGTCGCTCTCGAAGGTTTCACCCATTTGATCCCCACTGCCGCCTCTCACGAACTGATCCGCCAGGGCAAGAAAGACCTGCACCTGGTGCGCATGACCCCGGACCTGGTCTACGACCTGCTGATCGGCGCCGGTTGCGCGCGCAAGCTGACCTTCTCCTGGGGCGGTAACCCCGGCGTCGGCTCGCTGCATCGCCTGCGCGATGCGGTCGAGAAGCAGTGGCCGAACGCCCTGGAAATCGACGAGCACAGCCACGCCGACCTGGCCAACTCCTATGTTGCCGGCGCCTCCGGTCTGCCGTTCGCCCTGCTGCGCGCCTATGCCGGCTCCGACCTGCCCAAGGTCAACCCGAACATCAGGTTCATCGACTGCCCCTTCACCGGCGAGAAGCTGGCCGCCACTCCGGCGGTGCGCCCGGACGTCACCGTGATCCACGCGCAGAAGGCCGACCGCAAGGGCAACGTGCTGCTGTGGGGCATCCTCGGCGTGCAGAAAGAAGCGGCCCTGGCGGCCAAACGCTGCATCGTCACGGTCGAGGAGATCGTCGACGACCTCAAGGCGCCGATGAATGCCTGCGTGCTGCCGAGCTGGGCGTTGACCGCCGTCTGCCATGTGCCCGGTGGCGCCCACCCGTCCTACGCCCACGGCTACTACGAGCGTGACAACCGCTTCTACCAGGCCTGGGACCCGATTGCCCGCGACCGCGAATCCTTTACCGCCTGGATCGATACCTATATCCGCGGCACTGCCGATTTCGCCGAGTTCCAGAACAAGATTGCGGAGGCCAAATAATGAGCGCGCTTTCCACCAGCGACTACAGCACTAACGAAATGATGACCGTCGCCGCCGCCCGCCGCCTGAAGAACGGCGCGGTCTGCTTCGTCGGCATCGGCCTGCCGTCCAAGGCCGCCAACCTGGCGCGCCTGACCTCCTCGCCGGACGTCGTGCTGATCTACGAATCCGGCCCGATTGGTGCCAAGCCCAGCGTGCTGCCGCTGTCGATCGGCGACGGCGAACTGGCCGAAACCGCCGACACCGTGGTGCCCACCGGCGAGATTTTTCGCTACTGGCTGCAGGGCGGGCGCATCGACGTCGGCTTCCTCGGCGCGGCCCAGGTCGACAAGTTCGGCAATATCAACACCACCGTGATCGGCGACTACCACAACCCCAAGGTGCGCCTGCCCGGCGCCGGCGGCGCGCCGGAGATCGCCGGTTCCGCCAAGGAAGTGCTGATTATCCTCAAGCAGTCGCACCGCACCTTCGTCGACAAGCTGGCCTTTATCACCTCGGTCGGTTTCGGCGAGGGCGGCGACCACCGCCAGCAGCTCGGCCTGCCCGGCAAGGGCCCGGTGGGCATCATCACCGACCTGTGCATCATGGAGCCGGAGCAGGGGACTCATGAGTTTGTTGTTACCTCGCTGCACCCGGGCGTGACCCGCGAGCAGGTGATCGAGAACACCGGCTGGGCCATCCGCTTTGCCGACAATCTGGCCGTGACCGAGGCGCCGAACGAGGTCGAACTGAGCGCGCTGCGCGCCCTGGAAGCGCGCACCGCCGCCGCCCACGGCCAGGCCGGGGGTGAGGAATGAGCCGCGACGTCTTTATCTGCGATGCCATCCGCACGCCCATCGGCCGCTTCGGCGGCGGCCTGGCGCCGGTGCGCGCCGACGACCTGGCGGCGGTGCCGCTCAAAGCCCTGATCGAGCGCAACCCGCAGCTGGATCTGGCCGCCATCGACGAAGTGTTCATGGGCTGCGCCAACCAGGCCGGCGAGGACAACCGCAACGTCGCGCGCATGGCGCTGCTGCTGGCCGGTATTCCCGACAGCGTGCCGGGGGTGACCCTTAACCGCCTGTGCGCCTCCGGCCTGGATGCAGTGGGCAGCGCCTTCCGCGCCATCGCAGCCGGTGAAATGGAACTGGCCATCGCCGGCGGCGTGGAATCCATGTCGCGCGCGCCCTACGTGATGGGCAAGGCCGACAGTGCCTTTGGCCGCAACCAGAAGATCGAGGACACCACCATCGGCTGGCGCTTCGTCAACCCGCTGATGAAGGCGCAGTATGGCGTCGACGCCATGCCGCAGACCGCCGACAACGTCGCCGACGACTACCAGGTGTCGCGTGCCGACCAGGATCTGTTCGCCCTGCGCAGCCAGCAGCGTGCCGCGCGTGCCCAGGCCCAAGGCTTTTTCGCCGAGGAGATCGTGCCGGTGGTGATCAAGGGCAAGAAGGGCGACACCGTGGTCGACACCGACGAGCACCCGCGCGCCGACACCAGCCTGGAGGCGCTGACCAAGCTCAAGCCGGTCAACGGCGAGGGCAAGACCGTCACCGCCGGCAATGCCTCGGGCGTCAACGACGGCGCCGTGGCATTGATCCTGGCGTCTGCCGAAGCGGTGAAAAAACACGGCCTGACCCCGCGTGCCAAAGTGCTGGGTATGGCCAGCGCTGGCGTGGCGCCACGGGTGATGGGCATCGGCCCGGTGCCGGCGGTGCGCAAGCTGCTGGAGCGGCTGAACCTGAGCATCGACCAGTTCGACGTGATCGAGCTCAACGAAGCCTTCGCCGCCCAGGGCCTGGCGGTGATGCGCGAGCTGGGCCTGGCCGACGATAGCGCCAAGGTCAACCCCAACGGCGGCGCCATCGCCCTCGGCCACCCGCTGGGCGCCAGTGGTGCGCGTCTGGTGCAGACCGCTTTGCACCAGCTGGAGAAATCCGGCGGCAAGCTTGGTCTGGCGACCATGTGCGTGGGCGTTGGCCAGGGTTTGGCGCTGGCTATTGAGCGGGTGTGATCCCAAGCTGAGCCGGGTCCGTAGATCGTAGGGTGGGCTTTAGCCCACCGGTGTCATCATGGTGGGCTGAAGCGGATCGCCGCCCGGCCCACCCTACGGCCCGGTCATCGAGCGGGTGTGAACCTTGTGGGAGGCGCTTCAGCGGCGACGCCTTTAAGCCGTCGCGGCTAAAGCCCCTCCCACAGACGCCCCTCCGTGCGCGGCGCTGCCGGTTGATGCCACACTTAGCCGTATATTTCTTCCAGGAGCGTTTCGCTCGTGAGCAACCAACTCTTCGATGCCTACTTCACCGCGCCGGCCATGCGCGCGATCTTCTGCGACGCCGGCCGGGTGCAGGGCATGCTCGACTTCGAGGCCGCGCTGGCGCGGGCCGAGGCACATGCGGGGCTGATCCCCGCCGAGGCCGTGGCGCCCATCGAGGCCGCCTGTAAAGCTGAACTCTACGATTACCCGGCGCTGGCCCAGGCCATCGCCACGGCGGGTAATTCCGCCATCCCTCTGGTCAAGGCACTGGGCAAACGCATCGCTGCGGCAAGCCCCGAGGCCGAACGCTATGTACACCTCGGCGCCACCAGCCAGGACGCCATGGACAGCGGCCTGGTGCTGCAGCTGCGCGGCGCCATCGAGCTGATCGAAAGCGATCTCGCCACCCTGGGCGATGCCCTGGCGGCGCAGGCCGAGCGCCATGCCGACACGCCGCTGGCCGGACGCACCTGGCTGCAGCAGGCCACCCCGGTGACCCTGGGCATGAAGCTGGCCGGCGTGCTCGGCGCTATCACCCGCCATCGCCAGCGCTTGAACGAACTCAAGCCGCGCCTGCTGTGCCTGCAGTTCGGCGGCGCCTCGGGCAGCCTGGCGGCGCTTGGCGAGCAGGCCTGGCCGGTGGCCGAAGCGCTGGCCGCCGAGCTGCAGCTGCACCTGCCCGAGCAGCCCTGGCACACTCAGCGCGACCGCCTGGTGGAGTTCGCCAGCCTGCTCGGGCTGATCGCCGGCAGCCTGGGCAAGCTCGGCCGCGACCTCAGCCTGCTGATGCAGACCGAGGCCGGCGAGGTGTTCGAGCCTTCCGCGCCGGGCAAGGGCGGCTCGTCGACCATGCCGCACAAGCGCAACCCGGTTGGCGCCGCGGTGCTGATCGGCGCCGCTACCCGCGCGCCGGGCCTGGTGGCGACGATGCTGGCCGCCATGCCGCAGGAGCACGAGCGCAGCCTCGGCCTGTGGCACGCCGAGTGGGAAACCCTGCCGGAGCTGTGCTGCCTGGTCTCCGGTGCGCTGCAGCAGGCGCTGCTGGCGGTGCCGGGGCTGGAAGTGGACGCGGCGCGCATGCGCAGCAACCTCGAACTGACCCAGGGCCTGGTGTTGGCCGAGGCGGTGAGCATCGCCCTGGCCCAGCGCATCGGCCGTGACGCCGCCCATCATCTGGTCGAGCAGTGCTGCCGCCAGGCGGTGCAGCAGGGCGTGCACCTGCGCGCGGTGCTCGGCGCCAATGCCGAGGTCAGCGCAGAGCTGTCCGCCGCCGAGCTCGAGCGCCTGCTCGATCCGGCCCATTACCTGGGACAGGCCCGCCGCTGGGTGCAGCGGGCCGTCGCCGAACACACGCAATTTTCGCGTTAGGAGTTATCCATGCCTGCCGTACGTCTCGCCGATGGCGACCTCAACTACCTGCTCGAAGGCCCGGCCGGCGCGCCGGTGCTGGTGCTGTCCAACTCCCTCGGCACCGACCTGCACATGTGGGACGTGCAGATGCCAGCGCTCACCCGTCATTTCCAGGTGCTGCGCTACGACACCCGCGGCCATGGCCAGTCGCTGGTGACTGAAGGGCCCTACAGCATCGAGCAACTGGGCCGCGACGTGCTGGCCCTGCTCGACGCCCTGGATATCGCCAAGGCGCATTTCTGTGGGTTGTCCATGGGCGGCCTGATCGGCCAGTGGCTGGCGCTCAACGCGCCCGAGCGCATCGCACGCCTGGTGCTGTGCAACACCGCCGCCAAGATCGGCGCGCCGGAGGTGTGGAACCCGCGTATTGAAGTCGTGCTGGCCGGCGGCGCGCAGGCCATGCGTGACCTGCGCGATGCCTCGATTTCACGCTGGTTCACCGCCGGTTTCGCCGCCGCGCAGCCGCAGCAGGTCGAGCCCATCGTCGGCATGCTGGCGCAGACTTCGCCCGAAGGTTACGCCGCCAACTGTGCAGCGGTGCGCGATGCCGATTTTCGCGAGCAGCTTGCGGATATCCAGTCGCCAACGCTGATCGTCTGCGGCAGCCTCGATCCGGTGACCACCGTCGAGCACGGCCGCTTCATGCAGCAGCGGATCGAGGGCGCGAAGCTGGTGGAGTTCCACGCCGCGCACCTGTCCAACGTCGAGGCCGGCGTGGCCTTTACCCAGGCGCTGCTGGATTTCCTGAACCAGTGAAACCATCGGTGCGCACGGCGCACCGATGCTTACCCGGAGTGATGCAATGGACGAAAAACAACGCTACGAAGCCGGCATGCAGGTACGCCGCGCGGTGCTCGGCGACGCCCATGTCGACCGCAGCCTGGAGAAACTCACGCCGTTCAACAGTGAGTTCCAGGAGATGATCACCCGTCACGCCTGGGGTGATATCTGGACGCGTCCCGGCCTGCCGCGTCATACCCGCAGCCTGATTACCATCGCCATGCTGATCGGCATGAACCGCGAGGGCGAACTGAAACTGCACCTGCGCGCGGCGAAGAACAATGGTGTTACCCGCGACGAGATCAAGGAAGTGCTCATGCAGAGCGCCATCTACTGCGGCATCCCGGCGGCCAACGCCACCTTCCACCTGGCCGAGGAAGTCTGGGACGAATTGGGCGTGGAATCGCTGAAAGACTGATTCGTACGAGCGATACAGCGCTGCCCGGACCACGCATCCGGGCGGCGCTTTTTTATGCCTGCCATCCATGGCTGGCCCATATCAGACCGCAGCCGCGTGACGTCCAGCGATATAGCCAAAGGTCAGCGCCGGACCAATGTTGATGCCACCCGAGGGGTAGTGCCCGCCCAGTGGGCTGGCCATGTCCGTACCGGCGGCATACAGGCCGGGGATAGGCTGGCCGACACCATCAAGTACGCGCGCATGGCCATCGGTGCGTAGCCCGGCGAAGGTGCCGAAGCAGCCCGGTTGTACTTTCACGGCATAGAAGGGGCCATGCTCGATGGGCGCTACGCAGGGGTTCGGGCCGTTGTGCTGGGCATCGCCGCTGCGACGGTTGAACGCTGTGCTGCCACGGCCGAACAGCGGGTCTTCGCCACGGCGTGCATGCTGGTTGAACTCGTCGACGGTGGCAACGAGCCCGAACGGGTCGATGCCGCAGGCCTGCGCCAGTGCTTCGAGGCTGTGGCCGCGCTTGAGGTAACCGTTGCGGATATGTGGCCACAGCGGCACCGGCGCCGGGCGAGCGAAGCCGAGGCCGTAGCGGCGCTGAAAGCGGTGGTCGCAGATCAGCCAGGAGCAGGCTTGCTGATCCTCGGGAACGGCCTTGAGCATGGCGTCGACATAGTCGTAGTAACCACCTGCTTCGTTGACGAAGCGCTTGCCGTTTTGCAGCACGCCGATGATGCCGGGCTTGCCGCGGTCGATGATGTGCGGGAAGTGGCCGACGCTGCCGTCGGCGTAGGGCACCTTCGAAACCGGCGCCCAGGCCACCGGCGAGCGCAGGTCATCGGCCACGTGGCCGCCGGCGGACTCGCCCAGGCGCAGACCGTCGCCGGAGCAACTGGCAGGCGGCAGGGCGAGGTTGTCGTGGCCGCTGGCATCGCGCGGGAACATTGCTTTACGCCGCTCGGGATCGTTGGGAAAACCGCCAGCAGCCAGTACCACCGCTTTGGCGCGGATAGTAGTTTCTTCACCAGCGTGCAGCACCACGGCACCGCATACGTTGTCGTCTTCGATGATCAGGCGCTGCGCGGGCGTGGACACCATCATCTGCACGCCCAGGTCCTGCGCCGAGCGCGCCAGGCGGGCGACCAGCGCCACGCCGTTGACCAGGTGCATGGCACGTCCGTAGCGGGCCAGGTGATACAGGTGGGTGGTGAAACGGCGGATCACGTGCAGCAGCGCCCTGGGTGAACGGGTCATGTTGAGGAAGGCAGCGAGATCGGCGCCGGCCATGATCGGCATGCCCATGAAGGAGGTCTCGCGCATGGTCTTGCGCAGACGTGGCAGCAGGTCGAGCACCTCGCGGCCATCGTAGGGCGCGGCGATGACCTGATGGCCGCCGCTGGCGGCGCCGGGCGTGTCACCGTGCATGTCGGGGATGCCATTGCCGTCGACGAACTGCAGGGCAGTGTGCTGCTCGAAGAACGCCACCATATCGGGGCAATTCTGCAGAAAGGCGTCCACCAGTTCGGGACGGTAATGCTCGCCGAGTTCATTACGTAGGTAAGTGCGCGGCTGCTCGATATCCTCGACGATGCCCGCGCGCTGGGCCAGGGGGTTGCGCGGCGCCCACAGCCAGCCGCCGGACCAGGCGGTCGCGCCGCCCAGCACGGCGTCCTTCTCCACCAGGATCACCCGTTTGCCCAGGTGCGCGGCGCTGACGGCAGCCGCCAGCCCGGCCGCGCCGGAGCCGACCACCAGCAGGTCGCAGTCGAGTGGGGCGTTGGCCATGGCAGATCTCCGCATTTGTTATTTATTGGAACTTGGTTCCGGATTTTATGTTGGGGCTGCCGAGGCGCCAAGCACTGTCGGATGATTCGCCGGGGAAGTCGTGCGGTTAGCGGTCAATCATTGTCGGTGCGGATGCAATCCGGGAAAGGGTAGCGATGGTGGACAAGCTGCGCGTTGTCCACCTTACGGCCGTCAAGGCCGGTTCCTCGGCCTCAGGTACGAAAGCGGCCGATGCGCAGCTGCAATTCACCGCCCAGCCTGGCCAGCTCGGCGCTCGATAGCGCGGTCTGCTCGGTGGCGCTGGCGCTTTGCTCGCCGATGCCGCGTACGTTGTCCAGGCTGCGGTTGATCTCCAGAGCCACCGCACTCTGCTGTTCGGCGGCACTGGCGATCTGCTGGTTCATCTGCTCGATCAGAGCGACCGCCTGATTGATGCGCGTCAGGCTCTGGCCTGCCAGCTTGACGCTGCTCATCGCGTCCTGGCTCAGCGTCTGGCTGGCCTGGGTTTGGGCGACGGCGGTCTGTACGCGGCTTTGCAGGCTGGTGATCAGCGCCTCGATCTCGCGGGTGGAGTCCTGAGTGCGGCGCGCCAGCGCGCGCACTTCATCGGCGACAACCGCGAAACCGCGGCCTTGTTCACCGGCGCGTGCGGCCTCGATGGCGGCGTTGAGCGCGAGCAGGTTGGTCTGCTCGGCGACTGCCTTGATCACATCCAGCACAGTGCCGATGCGTTGGCTCTCGCCTTGCACCAGGCCAACGGTCTGCCCGGTATGCGCCACCTCGCTGGCCAGGCGCTCGATCTGCTCGACTACCTGGTGCACCTGGCGGTCGCCATCACGGGCCTGCAATTCCGCCTGTTGCGCGGCCTGCGATGCCTGCTCGGCATCACCGGCCACCTGCTGCACGCTGGTGACCATCTGTTGCATGGCGCAGGCCGTCTGGCTGGACTCTTCGCTCTGCTCGCGCACACCCGCGCGGGTCTGTTCGCTGACTGCCGAGAGTTGCTCTGCTGCTGCGGCAATCTGTGTCGCGCTGCCACTGATCTGCTCGATCAATTCGCGCAGGTGGTCGCGCATGGTTTGCAGTGCGCCCAGAAGCTGGCCGACCTCATCACGGCGCACGGCGATACGACTGCCACTGAGATTACCGGCCGCGACCTGCTGGGCCAGCAACAGGCAGTGTTGCAGCGGCCCGACGATCAGGTGGCGAATCAGCCAGCTGGCGAGCAGAGCCAGTAGCAGCGCTGCAGTGGTGAGCAGGGCAAGGGTTTGCAGGGAGGTACGGTTGCCCGCTTGCATGGTACGTTGCTGGTGCTGCTGCAGATCGCTGCCTTGCTGCAGCATGCCTTGCGCCAGATCGGCCAATTGGCTGCGATTGCGCTGCTCGGCCTCGCGGCTGTGGCGATAGTGCTCGAAGGATTCGCGATAGCTGTCGAGTGCGTGCAGGGCCTCGTCCAGGGAGGCCTGCTGCAGGGCCGCGAGTTGCGTGCGCAGTTGCTGCGCCGCTTCGGTCATGCTGGCGAAGCGCATTTGCCAGAGATCGATATCGGCGCTGTCGCCGCTGCGGATGAACTGGCTTTCCGCCAGGCGCAGCTGCAGCAGCGTGTGGCTCAGGCGCGCCGCCGCTTCGGCCTGGTCGACGCTGCTCTGCGTGCCCGTTTCGCCATCGAACAAACGATCGCGAATCAGGTTGAAGAGGTCCTGGGTGATCATTTCGAACTGGATCAGCGCTTCGTCGGCGCGTATCGCCATTCCGGTCTGCGCCGTGCTTGCCTGAGACTGCGTCGCGCGCAGTTGGGTGAATTGCTGCAGATAGGCGTCGTTGCCGTGCAGCAACAGCTGTAGTTGCTCGGCGTCGGTGGGCAAGTCAGCCAACTGTGCGGCGATGCGCGCATGTTGCTCGGTGATGGCTGCTTCATGGCCAGCCAGCGGCGCCAGCAGGTAATCCTTCTCCTGCAAGCGCAGTTGCAGGATCTGTTGCTTGAGGTCTGCCACCTGCAGCGACTGAGCGGCATGCCCGAGAATCTCGCTGGCGGTGCGCCAGCCACCCAGGGCGACTGCCAGGGTCAGCAACATGACCAGTGAGAAGCCCAGCAGGAGTTTGTGCCCGACCTTGAGGTCGGCGCTACGTTCGATGATCCAGCGCATGGGGGTACTTCCTCGAACAGTTGCACATCAAAAAAAAGCCCGTCACGAGGACGGGCTGAACGTGCCGTAACACTAGGAGTCACTTGTGCAGCGATGTCGCGTGATGCTTACAGAATCGACAGCGGGTAGTTGATGATCAGGCGGTTCTCGTGCAGATCCTGGCCCACGTCACGGCGCACATCGGAGTTACGCCAGCGGATGCTCAGGTTCTTCAGCGTGCCTTCCTGAATGGTGTAGGCCAGCTCGGACTCGCGGCCCCACTCTTCGGCGTTGTCACGGTTGGCGGTCTTAATGTTGTCGCCGCTGACGTAACGGTTCATCAGGGTCAGACCGGGGATGCCGAGGCCGGCGAAGTTGTAGTCATGGCGGATCTGCCAGGAACGTTCTTCCGGGTTGTCGTAGCTGTTGGTGAAGCCGTCGTTGACCAGGGTGCCGCCGCTGGTGCCATCGATACGCATGAACTTGGTATCACCGCTGAGCTTTTGGTAGGCAACCATGAAGCTGTTGTTGCCGGTCTTGGCAGTGAGCGCGCCCTGATAGACCTTGTTGTCCAGGTTGCCGGCCTTGGCCGCGCCTTCTTCCTTGCCGGTGACGTAGCCGAGATTGGCGCCGAGTACCCAGTCACCGACCGGTTGGCTGTGGGTCAACTGCACGTAGCTCTGCTGGTAGACGTCTTCCAGGCGTGCGTGCCAGACGCCGACCATGGTGTTGTTGCCGTTGAAGCGGTACTCACCGCCGCCGAAGTTGAAGTCGTCGCCCTTCACGCCACCGAACGACATGTCTTCACGGCTGGCATCGTTGCGCTGGCTGTTCTTCCAGAACTGGCCGCCGTACAGGGTCAGACCGTCGATCTCGTTGGAAGTCAGTTGTGCACCCTGGAAGGTTTGTGGCAGCGAACGGCCGTCGTCAGCACGCAGGATCGGCAGCACGGCGAACCACTCGCCGACTTTCAGTTCGGTCTTGGACAGCTTGGCCTTGGCCGCCACGGCGGTGCGGCCGAACTGGTCGGCGGCCTGGCCGTCGTCGTGGATCGGCATCAGTTGGGTGTTGGCGGCGCCGCGGTTGCCGTCCAGCTTGATGCTGTACAGGCCGAGCACATCGAGGCCAAAGCCGACGGTGCCTTCGGTGAAACCGGAGCGGGCATCGAGGATGAAGTTCTGCGTCCAGCCTTCGGCCTGGCCCTGGCGCTCGCCACGGATCACGGGGTCGGTGCCGTTCAGGTAGTTGCGGTTGAAGTAATAGTTGCGCAGGCCGAGGGTGACCTTGGCGTCTTCGACGAAACCGGCGGCCTGAACGCCGACCGAGAGGCTGGAGGCCATGACTGCAACGGCGATTGCGCTGGGAGCGAGGTACAGAGCTTTTTTCATTGTTATCGTTTCCTTTTTCAAGGTTGAAAGCTCCCCTCCGCAGCGGCGGATACGCTTCTACATCGGGGAGAGTGGTGGCAGTTATTCGGGGTTCAGCGGTGTTCGTCTGAATGCATCGCGAGTCCTCAGGTCAGCCAGCGCACCAGGCACAGGGTGATCGATGGGAAGAGCACGAGGATGACCACGCGCACGATGTCCGAGATCAGGAACGGCACGATGCCTCTGAAGGCTTCACTCATGGGGATATCACGTGCCATGCCGGCAATCACGTACACGTTCATGCCCAGTGGCGGGGTGACCATGCCGATCTCCACCACCATCAAGGCCAGGATGCCGAACCAGATGGCCTTCTCGGTCTGGTCCAGACCATAGAAGTCCAGCCCCATGATCACCGGGAAGAAGATCGGGATGGTCAGCAGGATCATCGACATGGTGTCCATCACGCAGCCGAGGATCAGGTACAGGACGAGGATGCCGGCCAGTACCAGGAACGGCGGCAGACCTGCGCCGCTGATGGTTTCGGCGATGAAGTTGGGCAATTGCGAGATGGCCAGGAAGGCGTTCATCACATCGGCGCCGAGCAGGATCATGAAGATCATGGCCGTGGTCACGCCGGTGCCCAGCAGCACCTCCTTGAGTTCGGCCAGACGCATCTTGCCCAGGGTGAAGGCGAAGAAACCCGTGCCCACGGTGCCGATGGCTGCGGCCTCGGTCGGGGTGAACCAGCCGCCGTAGATACCCCCGAGCACCACCAGGAAAATCAGCAGTACCGGCCACACACCCTGCTGCGCCTGCAGTCGCTGTTTCCAGCTCGAACGCTCCTGCGCTGGCCCGGAGTCCGGGAACAGGCGCACATAGATGGCGATGGCGATCATGTAGCCGATGACGGCGAGAATGCCCGGCACGAAGGCGGCCATGAACAGCGTGGAGATGTTCTGTTGGGCGAGGATGGCGTAGATCACCAGCACCACCGAGGGCGGGATGAGAATGCCCAGGGTGCCGCCGGCCGCCAGGCAACCGACTGCCAGCGAGTTGGAGTACTTGTAGCGACGCAGCTCCGGCAGGGCCACCTGACCCATGGTCGCAGCGGTCGCCACCGATGAGCCACAGACCGCGCCGAAGGCTGCGCAGGAGCCGATGGCGGAGATCGCCAGGCCACCGCGCCAGTGCCCGACCATGGCGGCCGCGGCACGGAACAGGCCGGTAGCCAGGCCGCCACGCGAGGCGAACTGCCCCATCAGCAGAAACAGCGGGATCACCGACAGGTCGTACACGGTGTAGCGGGCGTAGGCCACTGTCTTCAGATAGTTGAGCAATGGGTCCCAGCCGCTGATCGAGACGTAGCCGCCAATACCGGTCAGCAGCATGGCGATGGCGATCGGAATACGGATGGCCAGCAGAACCAGGAGGAAGGCGAGGAATAGTCCGCCCAATGCGACGCTGCTCATTGCTGGCCTCCCTCGCCACGCTGGTCGAGCCAGGCGGTGTACAGGGAAACGACGGCCAGCAGGGCGAAAGACGGCGCGAACGGCGTCATCGACCACCACATCGGAATGCCCATGATGATCGACTCTTCACCGTTGCGGTAAGTGTCCAGCGTGCCGATTACCGAGCGCCAGGCCAGCAGCGCCGCACAGGCGGCCATCAGCAGGCAGCCGAGGGTGTCGAGATAGCGCCGGGTGGTGGCCGAGGCGCGCAAGGTGAAGGCGTCGACGATGACGTTGCTACGACGCAGTTGGCACAGCGGCAGGAAACTCACCACGGCAATGCCGCAGCCCATCTGCACCAGCTCGACGTCACCGAGCAGTGGCGCGTCGAACAGGCTGCGCATGGTGATGCTGTAGGCCGACAGCAGGGTGATGGCGACCAGCACCAGGCCACCAGCCAGTGCCAGCCAGCGTGCCAGGACATCGAGCAACTGGCCGAACGGGCGCATGCGTTGAGGCTGCCCAGGCAAGGCAGGGTTTTCGATCATGAGAGGACTCCGCAAGACCGGCACCGCAAGTGCCGGCCAACACAACGAGGGTTAACGATCAGTGCGGCAGCTTGGCGTTGTAGCTTTCGATCAGGTCGCGCACTTCTTGCAGCAGCGCAGCACCGTTGTCGTTGCCCTTGCTCTCGACTTCCTTGATCCAGTCGTTGTCCAGCTTGCGGCCGATGGTCATCCACTTGGCCTGTTCTTCGGCGGGCAGTACATAGATCTCGTTGCCACGCGATTGCGCCAGCTTGTGCCCGGTCTCGATCACGTTGGTATCCCAGATATGGCCAGCCTGGCGTGAGAGTTCACGGCCGCTGTTGTCGTCGATGATCTTGCGCAGGTCATCGGGCAGGCTGGCGTACTTGGCCGGGTTCATCGCCAGCACCAGCGCGGTGTGCATCAGCGCCGGCTGACCCGGCGCCATTTCGGTGTGGTACTTGACCAGTTCCTGCAGCTTCAGTGCAGGGACCACGTCCCAGGGCAGCACGGCGCCGTCGACCACACCCTTGGATAGCGCTTCCGGCACCTGCGGTACCGGCATGGCCACCGGGGTGGCGCCGAGCATGGAGATCAGCTTGGTGGAGATGCGGTTGGCCGAGCGCAGTTTCAGGCCACGGAAGTCGGCCAGACTACGCACCGGTTTTTTCGCCGTATGCAGCAGCGCGCCATCGGTCAGGTGCGTCGCGAGCAGATGCACGTCGGCGAACTCCTTCTGCCCGTGGGCTTCGAGGAAATCCCACATGGCCTGGCTGCTGGCTTCCGAAGAGCGGCTCATGAACGGCATCTCGAATGCCGATGCCAGCGGGAAGCGGCCGCTGGTGTAGCCAGGCAGGGTCCAGACGATGTCGGCGACGCCGTCACGCGCCTGGTCGATCAGCTGCGGCGGGGTGCCGCCCAACTGCATGGAGGGGTAGAACTGAAACTGGATCCGACCATTGGATTCGGCGGTGATCTTCTCTGCCCAGGGCTTGAGAAAGTCGGCTTGGGTCACCGAGTGCGCTGGCAGGAAGTGGTGAACCTTGAGGGTGACCTCGGCCTCGTCGGCGTTGGCCCAGGTCATGACGCTGGTGGCAAGCAGCGTCAGCAAAGCCTTGGAAAGCTTGTGCATCGCAAATGTCCTTTCTTATTCATTGTTAGTAGGCGACTCAGGTACAGCCAAATTCGGCTGCAATACTGCCGCCGCTAGGATTCGCTGCTCGCATGGTGCGAGTTAGCGAGGGGCTATTCAATTCGATTAACGACTTAGTGTGCGATAAACGAACGAATTGCGTAGACCTGGGACGTGCTGTTGGCGCGCCAGGCGATTATCGGTCAAGGGCTCCCGTGTGAGGGGTAAGGTGCGCCGTCCTGCGGCTGAGAAATGCGCTATTCGATGGCCTCGTAGGGCAGGCCGACGTAGTTTTCAGCAATGGTTTTGCGGCCGGCTTCGGAGCTGACGAAGTAGTCCAGTTCGGTCTCCTGCATGCGGCGGCTGAAGGCATCGGTATCGGGGAAGCGATGCAGCATCGAGGTCATCCACCAGGAGAAACGCTCGGCCTTCCAGATGCGCCTCAGGCAGATCGCCGAGTAGCGCTCGAGCAGATCCACGCGGCCTTCGCGGTAGACCTTGAGCAGGATGCGGTACAGCGTGCTGACGTCGCTGGCGGCCAGGTTCAGGCCCTTGGCGCCGGTCGGCGGCACGATGTGCGCGGCATCACCGAGCAGAAACAGGCGGCCGTACTGCATCGGTTCGACGACGAAGCTGCGCAGTGGCGCGATGCTCTTTTCGATCGAAGGCCCGGTTATCAACTGGCTGGCGATATCGCTGGGCAGGCGGCGCTTGAGTTCGTCCCAGAAGCGCTCGTCGGACCAGTCTTCGACCTTCTCCTCGGCGCCCACCTGCACGTAGTAACGCGTGCGTGTCGGCGAACGCATGCTGCACAGGGCGAAGCCACGTGCGTGGTTGGCGTAGATCAGCTCCTCATGTACCGGCGGGGTATCGGCAAGGATGCCCAGCCAGCCGAACGGATATACGCGCTCGAATTCCTGAAGTACCCCAGCCGGAATGGATTGTCGCGATACGCCATGGAAGCCATCGCAGCCCGCGATGTAATCGCACGTCAGGCGCTGCGTACGGCCCTCATGCTCGAAGGTCAGGTAAGGGCGCTCGCCCTTGAGTTCGTGCAACTGCACCTGGCTGGTGTTGTACAGGGTGACGGCGCCGCTGGCCTGGCGTGCTTCCATCAGGTCGCGAGTGACTTCGGTCTGGCCGTAGACCATCACGCTCTTGCCACCGGTCAGCCCCTTGAGGTCGATGCGCTCGCAGCGGCCATCGAAGGCCAGTTGGAAACCATCGTGTGGCAAGCCTTCGCGATCCATGCGCGCGGCCACGCCGGCCTCGCGCAGCAGGTCGACCATACCCTGTTCGAGCACGCCGGCGCGGATGCGGCCGAGCACGTAGTCGGGGCTCTGGCGTTCGAGGATGACGTTGTCGATGCCGGCGTTGTGCAGCAGTTGACCGAGCAGCAGGCCGGAAGGGCCAGCGCCGATGATGGCGACCTGAGTGTTCATTATTGTTCTCCAGTAAGTGATCGGCTGTATGTCGATTCACAGGCTCAGGTCTGTATTTTTTGTGGATACATGCATGGTTAGAAGGCAATATCGAAAAGGATTCTTGGACTTTTCGATGATTTTAAGAGCCCGCTCATGATTGCTTCGAAAGCCTCCCTGGTGCCGGTATTCAAGCTGTACGGTGAGACGACCGAATGGCCGACCCCCGACCTTATCCATTGCGAATCGATTCCCGAGCGCAGCCAGTTGCACGGTTGGGAAATCAAACCGCACCGCCACGCTGACCTGCTGCAGTTGCTCTATGTGCAGGCAGGTGAGGCGGCGCTGGAGGTGGAGGGGCAAGTGCGCCTGGTGCGCAGTGCTTCGTTGCAGGTCGTGCCGGCGCTGTGCGTGCACGGCTTTCGTTTCTCGCGTGATGTTCAGGGTTATGTGCTGAGCCTGGCGCGGCCGCTGGTGGAGCAACTGGCCGCGCCGCTGGGCCAGCAATGCTTGCAGAGTCCCATGTGCTATGAGGTTGGCGAGCAGCGCCGTTATCTGGATGCCTTGTTCGAATCGATCAGCCAGGAGTACGGCCGTCTGGAGCCGGCGCGGGAGCTGATGCTGCAATCGCTGATCAGTGTCCTGCTGGTTGCCATCGCGCGCCGGCAACTGGCGCGAAGCGAGGCGCAGGAGCCTGCCGATGGCCGAGGGCGCGAGCATGTGCAGGCTTTCGTGCATTTGCTCGAAGTGCACTTTCGCGAGCATCTACCGATCGAACACTACGCCTCGCGCCTGGGGATCAGTGCCGCTCACCTCAATGCGCTGTGCCGGCGGCTGGCCGGGCAATCCGCATTGCAGCTGATCAATCAGCGTCTGTTGCTCGAGGCCAAGCGCTGTCTGGTGTACACCACCATGACGGTGAGCCAGGTGTCAGACAGTCTGGGCTTTTCCGAACCGGGCTATTTTTCCCGTTTCTTCAAGCGTGGCAGCGGGCTTTCGCCCAAGGCATTTCGCCTGCATCGCTGAGTAGCGATGCAGGCGAAAGAGAGGCAGGCGCCGAAGGCACCCGCTGGGGAAGGGCTCAGGGCTTGGCGATGCCGACCGAGTCCGGGGAAATTTCGATGGCCTTGGCCTTGTACATCGACCAGGTGGTGACCGACTGCCAGCGCTTGAGGAACTCTTCAGCTTCGGCGCCGTTGAGGTTCAGGCTCTGCGCGCCGAAGTTCTTCAGGAAGCCCTGGAACTCGGGGTTGGCAACGGCTTTGGCGTAGGCGTCGACCAGCTTCTGCTTGACGTCGTCCGGGGTGTCCTTGTGCACGAAGGCGCCCCAGAACGGGCCCCATGGCAGGTACTCGGCGATGGCCGGCAGGGACTTGGTGATTGGCTCGACGCCCGGCAGCTCAGGGGTTTCCTCTGTAGCGAACACGGCCAGGGCCTTGAGCTTGCCGCTGCGTACCAGTTCACGGGCGGCGGCCAGGCTCAGAGGCATGAAGTCGATGTGCTTGCCCATCAGCGCAGTGATGCCGGGGCCGTCGCCACCGAAGGTCACTTCACGCACTTTCAGCTCGTCCACCGCGTTGATCATCGCGCTGACGGTGCTCGGCAGGCCGCCGGCGCCGGTGGAGCCCATGCGCAGGGTGTCCGGGTTGGCTTTGGCAGCGGCCATCAGTTCGGCCATGTTGTTGAACGGCGCGTCGGCGTTGGCGGCGATCACCACCACGTTCTGGCCGATGATGTTGACCGGGTAGAAGTCGGCGTAATCGAAGTCGGCGAGTTTCAACACTTTATAGAGCTGCGGGTTCTCAGCGCCGAGCAGGATGGTGTAACCGTTCGGCCGCTGCTGCATGACGTGGGTGCTGCCGATCACGGCGGTGCCACCCGGGCGGTTGTTGAGGATGAACTTGCCACCCAGTTCCTTCTCCACGTACGGAGTCAGGCTGCGCATGACGTTGTCGGTGGCGCCGCCTGCACCCCAGGGAATGACCGCCTGGATGCTGCGCTCGGGGTATTCGGCGTGGGCTGGCAGAGCCATGGTGAGGGCGCTGAGTCCGAGAGCGGCGCCAGTCAGTAGCGATTTGAACATGTGGAGACTCTCCATCGGTTGTTGTTGTGAGCCCCTGTCGGCCGGGGCACGCCTTGGAACCTGGGTATCAGCCGCGCGCCGAAGCGGGGCTGAGCTTGCTCTTGAGTTTCTTCAGCAGCGGGGTGTTGCCCAGCAGGATCAGCACCACCGCGGCGCTGAGGATCAGCGACAGCGGGCTGGTGACCAGCCCTTGCAGCAGCTCCACCGGGTTGTCACCGGCCGAGGACATGGCCTGGCGGTACGAGGTGTCCATCAACGGGCCGAGGATGGCGCCGAGAATGATCGGCCCCATCTGGAAGCCGAAGATCTTCAGCAGATAGCCGAGCACCCCGAAGCCGAGCATCCAGTACACCTCGGTCATGCTGCTGTTGATCGAGTAGGTACCGACCACGCAGAGCACGAGGATCAGCGGAATCAGCACGGCCTTGGGCATTTCCACGAACTTGGCGAAGAGCTTGATGCCCATCAGGCCGAAGATCATCAGAAACACGTTGGCCAGCAGCAGGTTGCCGACGGTGAAGTAGAAAATGTGCGGGTTTTCCACCATCAGCATCGGGCCGGGATTGAGGCCGTGTACCACCAGGGCACCGATGATCACTGCGGTGACTGCATCACCGGGCATACCCAGGGTCAGCATCGGCACGTAGGCGCCACCGACCGCCGCACTGTTGGCGGTTTCCGGGGCGACCAGGCCTTCGTAGGCACCCTTGCCGAAGGGCCTGGAGGGATTTTTCACGGTGCGTTTGGCATGGTCGTAGGCCATCAGCGCGGCGATATCACCGCCGACGCCCGGCAGTACGCCGACGATGACGCCAATGATCGAGGTGCGGATCGACAACGGCAGGAACTTCAGGACCATGGCGAAGGACGGCAGGATCTTGTCCACCTTCTGGCGGATGACCGGGCTGTCGAGGTTATGCAGTTGATAGAAGGCCTCGGCAACGCCGAACAGGCCGATCATCAGTACCACGTAGTGGATGCCGCCCATCAGCTCGACCTGGCCCAGGGTGAAACGCCCTTGTGCTGTAACCGGGTCCATCCCGACCAGGCCGATCACCGCGCCCAATGCAGCGGCGAAGATGCCTTTGGCCAGCGAGCCTTCGGCCAGGCTGCCGACCAGCAGCAGGCCGATGGTGGCGACCAGGAAGTAGTCACGCGGGGCGAAGCGCAGGGCCAGTTCACCGATCAGCGGTGCGGCGCTGGCGAGCATGATGGTGCCGACGATACCGCCGACCACCGACATCACGGTACTCAGGCCGATGGCGCGACCGGCTTCACCCTGTTGCGCCAGCGGGTAGCCGTCGAAGGCCGTGGCCACCGAGGAGGGCGCGCCGGGAATGTTCAACAGGATGGCGCTGCGCGAGCCACCGTAAACGCCGCCGATGAAGATGCCGACGATCAGCGCCAGCGCATCGTTGACATCCCAGGAGAAGGTGAAGGACACCAGGATGGACACCGCCATGGTCACCGACAGGCCCGGGATGGCGCCGATATAGATGCCGGCGAAAGTGCCCAGCGCAGTCAGCATCAGCAGCTGCGGGTCACTCCAGGCCATCAGCAGGTAGGAAAGGGTATCGCTCATCTCGGGTGCCTCGTTATGGCAGGTAAACGCTGAACGCCAGGCTGAACAACAGGTAGATCAGCACCAGCAACACAGCTGCGATCAGGATTGCGTTGAGTACGCGGCCGCCTCGCAGGTAGACGATCGACAGCACCAGAAAAGCGAAGGTGCTGACGTAGAAGCTGACCCACTGGATCGCCGCCAGGTACGCAACGGCCAGCAGGCCGAAGACCAGGGTGCGGCGTGGGAAGTGGGTGTCGCGAAATTGCTGGAAGGCATCCAGCCAGCCACTGCAATCAGGCTTGGCCTTGCCGATCAGCTCGACGGCGATCTTCAGCGCGGAGAGGATCATCACCAGCGCGACGCCGAGGGGAAACGCTCCAGGGGAATTGACCGAGGAGAAACCGGAAATCTGGTAGGCCAGATAGAACACCACCAGGCTCGCCAGTAACAGCAGGACACAGAAGGTGCGCTCGCCGACCAGCATCTTGTCTGTCTTGTTCATGCTATCGCTCCGACAGAATGGGGGAGGGTAAGGGGCTGAGTCAGGCTTTGCGCGCTGGCAGCAGTCTGGCAAGCAGCGAGCTGATCAGGCGCGGCCGAGAGCTCCCGTGCATGTCATGACAGGCAGGGGCGAGGGCGGGCATGGCTAGCGTCGATAGGGATGACCAGTCGTCGAGCAACGAGCTGGGCGCCGGACGAGGAGCGATCCTCGCTGTGGCAGGGGTGGCCGGGGCACGCAGGTGCATAGGCTGTGACATGACAATTGACCTTCTTATATTTATTGGCTGCTGAAACATTCGAAGCGTGATGCACCAGGCAGAAGATCGCTTCGGTTTCAGGCGTGGTAGGAATAGTGGGCCGACCAGGCTGGCCATTTCAATTCGCTAAACGGGGTTTTGTTCGATAACCGAACAAGAACGAACCAGTTAGTACATTGTGCGTCGCGCTGGCAGTATCGCGCGTCCGTGGCCCAGCATCCAGAGGCAGGCTCCCGTCTGGCTCGCATCGCCGGGCGCTTGTCTCTTAGAATCGGCGCAAATTTTCCAGGACATTCTCATGGCCGGCAGTCAGATCGAACGCGCGCTCAGCCTTCTCGAAAGCCTCACTCGTGATGCCCGTGGCGTGCAGATGCAGGCCCTGGCCGATGAGCTGGATATTCCCAAGAGCGCCACGCATCGCATGCTCGCCGAGCTGATGCGCCTGGGCTATGTGCGCCAGGATGCGCTCACCAGTCGCTATCGGCTGTCGACCAAACTGGTGGCGCTGGGCTTTCGCTACCTGGCCAATAGCGGCGCCGATGTGGTACAGCCGATTCTCGATGCCCTGGCTGAAACCAGCGGCGAGCTGGTGCGCCTGGGCGTGATCGAGGGCGAGCGCCAGACCTGGATCGCCAAGAGCCAGGGGGCTCGTTCCGGCCTGCGTTACGACCCGGACATGGGGCGTGACGCACCGCTGTTCTATACCGCCTCCGGGCATGCCTGGCTGGCCAGCATGAGCGATGCAGACGCGTTGGCGTTGGTGGCGCGGCAGGGTATCGCCGACCCTGCCGACTTCGGTACCAACGCCCCGCGCAATGAACAGGAGCTGCTGACGCGCCTGGCCCTGGCGCGTCAGCAGGGCTATGCCTGGGTGATGGAAAGTTCGTCGCTGGGTACCGCTGCACTGGCCGCCGTGGTGCGTCACCCTGTCGAAGGACGGGTGCTCGGCGTGCTCAGCATTGCGGGGCCCAGTGCTCGTCTGCCTCTGACGCGTATCGAGCAACTGGCGCCTGAGCTGCTGGCCGCCGCCGCCGAACTGTCCGCCGCCAGCCCTGCCTCCGAACTGTTCGCCTGAGCAGGTAGCAAGCGACACGCCCAGCCCGCGTAGGAGCGGCTTCAGCCGCGATCAGCGTCCTTCGCGGCACCGCCGTGCCTGCAGGTAACCCGCGGGCCTGATCCCGAAGGGCTCAGTGCGCATGGCGCGCCCTACGAATCCTGTGTCGACTTCTGGGTGTGCAGCGAAGCCTGGGGCATTCCCTGCATTTTCGCCTTGCGCAATTTTCGGAACTGAGTTCTAAATATTAAAAAGGTCTGCGCCTGATGCGTTCGGTGCACCCGCGTGAGAACGACAACAAGAGGATCATCGCGTGACTTCCCCCTTGCGTATTGCCCTGATCGGCGCTGGCGTCATGGGCCGCCAGCACCATCAGCACCTGCAGAACCTCGCTGAGGCACAACTCTGTGCCATTGCCGACCCCGGCCCTCAGGCCGCCGAGTTTGCGGCGCAATGCGCTGTGCCTTGTTTCGCCGATCACCAGCAGATGCTGGAGCAGGTGCGGCCTGAAGCCGTGATCGTCGCCAACCCCAATGCACTGCATGTCAGCACCGCGCTCGACTGCATTGCCGCCGGCGTGCCGGTGCTGCTGGAGAAGCCGGTGGGCGTGCACCTGGACGAGGTGCGCGAGCTGGTGGCGGCCAGCGAGCGCAGTGGCGTGCCGGTGCTGGTTGGCCATCATCGCCGGCACAATCCGCTGATCGCCCGTGCCCGCGAGTTGATCGAAGAGGGCGCGCTGGGCCGACTGACCACGGTGACCGCGCTGTGGCAGGTGCAGAAACCCGACAGCTATTACGACATCGCCTGGCGCCGTGAAGCCGGTGCCGGGATGCTGCTGACCAATCTGATTCATGACCTCGATCTGCTGCGGCACTTGTGCGGCGAAGTGCGCCAGGTACAGGCCATTACCAGCAATGGCGTGCGCGGCTTCGCCAACGAGGACAGCGCGGCGGTGCTGCTGCAGTTCGAAGGTGGCGCGTTGGGCAGCCTGACTGGCTCCGACGCCGTTGCCGCGCCCTGGAGCTGGGAGCTGGATTCCGGCGAGAACCCGGTCTACCCGCGCCAGGTCGATCAACCCTGTTATCTGCTCGCCGGTACCCGCGGCGCCTTGAGCATTCCGCAGCTCAAGCGCTGGCATTACCGCGAGGAGGGTGCTGGCTGGCACCAGCCGCTGCAGCAGGTGCAGGAGCACTTCGACGCAGGCGAGGCGCTGCATCGCCAGTTGCAGCATTTCGTCCAGGTCGCCCATGGCCAGGTTCAGCCGCTGATCAGCGCTGCCGATGCCGGTCGCACTCTGGCGCTGGTCGAGGCCATTCGCCAGGCGGCGGAAAGCGGCCAGGCCTGCGTCCCTGAAACCCTCTGAGCAGAGAATCACCATGAGCGAACGTATTCTTTCCCTGGCCGCCCTGACCGTGCTCGAGCTGTCGCCGCCGGAAATGGTCGAGGTGGCGGCGCGCGCCGGCTACAGCCATGTTGGCTTGCGTCTGTTGCCGGCCACGCCGGAGGAGCATCACTTCCCGCTGGTGGCCGATGCCGCCCTGCGTGCACGGACCCTGCAGCGTTTGCGCGATACCGGCATCCAGGTGCTCGATGTGGAAATTCTGCGCCTGAAGGCGCAAACCCGCGTCAGCGACTTCGAGGCCATCCTTGCCGTAGGTGCCGAGTGTGGTGCCAGCGAACTGCTGGTGGCCGGCAATGATCCAGATGAAGCGCGACTGACCGACAACTTCGCTGAACTCTGTGATCTGTCTGCGCAGTACGGCCTGCATCCGCACCTGGAATTCATGCCCTGGACCGACGCCCGCGACCTGACCCAGGCGGCGCGTATCGTCGCCGCGGCGGGCCGCCCTAACGGCTGCGTGCTGGTCGATGCCTTTCACTTCGACCGTTCTGGCTCACGCCTGCAGGATCTGGCGGCAGTGCCCGCCGAGCGCCTGCGCTACGCTCAGTTGTGCGACGTGGCCGGGCCTCGTCCAGATGACATGGACGAGATTCTGCGGCAGGCGCGCAACGAACGGCGCTTTCCCGGTGATGGCGACTGCGATCTGCTCGGCTTGCTGCGAACCCTGCCGACGAACATCCCCCTGAGCCTGGAAATTCCGACCCGGCAACTGATGGAGCAGGGTGTCAGCGCATTGCAGCGAGCCCGCATGGCGCTGGAGAAGACCCGGGAGTTGCTCGACCGTCAGTCGTGATGCAGCCAGTGCTTGCCGCAGTGGATATAGGCGCTGGGCCGCGGTGGTCTGTATAGTTAGTTGCCTTGCTATCTTTTTGCGGCGAGTCCGCTTTCCGGGTATTTCATGAGTCTCACTCCATTGTCCGGCGCCAATCACCCACTCAAGGGGATCGGCCTGATGGTGCTGGCGACCTTCCTGTTCGCCAGTCACGATGCCATGTCCAAATACCTGTCGGGTTTCTATCCGATCATCCTCATCGTTTGGGCGCGCTACCTGGTGCACACCCTGCTGATGGCCGGCATCTTCCTGCCGCAATCCGGTTTGCGCGTGCTGCGTACCAAGCGGCCTGGCCTGCAGGTGCTGCGGGCGCTGTGCCTGCTGGGCGTGAGCCTGCTGTTCACCACGGGGCTGATGTTCATCCCGCTGGCCGAGGCGACCTCGGTGATCTTTCTGGCGCCGCTGCTGGTCACGGCGCTCTCGGTTCCCTTGCTCGGTGAACGCGTCAGCGTCGGGCAATGGGTGGCGGTGATCATCGGCTTCGTCGGGGTGCTGATCATCGTGCATCCAGGCGGCAGCCTGTTCACCCCGGCGGTGCTGTTGCCGCTGAGCGCGGCGCTGTGTTTCAGCTTTTATCAGATCCTCACCCGACGCCTCAGTGAAGTGGATAGCGCGACCACCAGCAACTTCTTCGCCGGCCTGGTCAACACGCTGGTGATGAGCTTGCTGGTGCCGTTCTTCTGGCATGTGCCGAGCCTCACGCACGGTTTGATGATGCTGGCGCTGGGCGGCTGTGGCATGGCCGCGCACCTGCTGCTGACCCATGCCTTCCGCCATGCCGCGCCTGCTTTGCTGGCGCCGTTCGGCTACGTGCAGATCGTCTTCGCCGGGCTGCTGGGACTGCTGGTGTTCCAGCACAAGCCAGATACCACGGCGATGATCGGTATCCTCATCATCTGTCTCAGCGGTTTGGCGGCTGTGTGGCAGAGTCGGAAACCGTCCCGGAAATGATCGATGTTCGATTATCGAACGGAAAACTAACCAGTTCGTTCATTTTGAATTGCTGATCTTCCCGACCCTGCCAATAATCCAGGCTACGAACAATCCATGAGCGCCGACCAACCGGCCGAGTGAGGGCTCATGAGCGCGTCTCGCCTCCCTCACTTTGCCCGCCACGGCGCCGCCTCAGCCCGGAGCCGTCTATGCAGCGTTCAATTGCCACCGTTTCCCTCAGCGGTACCCTGCCCGAGAAGCTCGAAGCCATTGCCGCTGCCGGCTTCGACGGTGTGGAAATCTTCGAGAACGACCTGCTCTACTACGACGGCAGCCCCACTGAAATCCGCAAGCGCTGTGCCGACCTCGGCCTGGCCATCACCCTGTTCCAGCCGTTTCGCGACTTCGAAGGCTGTCGCCGCGACCGCCTGCAGCGCAACATCGACCGTGCCGAGCGCAAGTTCGACCTGATGCAGGAGCTGGGCACCGACCTGGTGCTGGTGTGCAGCAACGTCGCTGCCGACTCGCTGGGCGACGATGAAATCCTCATCGACGACCTGCGCCTGCTTGGCGAGCGCGCTGGTGCGCGCGGCCTGCGAATCGGCTACGAAGCCCTGGCCTGGGGCCGCCACGTCAATACCTACCAGCAGGTATGGAACCTGGTGCGCCAGGCCGACCATCCGGCCGTCGGGGTGATCCTCGACAGTTTCCATACCCTGTCGCTCAAGGGCGATCCGGCAGCCATCGCCGATATCCCCGGCGACAAGATCTTCTTCGTGCAGATGGCCGATGCGCCGATCCTGGCCATGGACGTGCTGGAGTGGAGCCGTCATTTCCGCTGCTTCCCGGGGCAGGGCGAATTCGATCTGGCCGGTTTCCTCGCGCCGATCCTGCGCACCGGTTACCGCGGTCCGCTGTCGCTGGAAATCTTCAACGATGGTTTCCGTGCCGCGCCGCCGCGTCAGAACGCCGCCGACGGCCTGCGCTCGCTGCTCTATCTCGAGGAGAAGACCCACAAGCGTCTCGAGAAAGAGGGGCATCAGATCGAGCCGGGCGTGCTCTTCACCCCACCTGCGGCGCACCGCTACGACGGCGTGGAGTTTCTCGAGTTTGCCGTCGACGAGGCCGTCGGCGCGCGTCTGTCCGGCTGGCTGGAGCGACTGGGCTTTGCCCATGCCGGCCAGCATCGCTCCAAGGACGTCAGCCTGCTGCGTCAGGGCGATATCAACATCGTGCTCAACGCCGAACCTTATTCGTTCGCGCACAACTTCTTCGAGTCCCATGGCCCGTCACTGTGTGCCACCGCGCTGCGGGTGAAGGATGGCGCTGCTGCGTTGCAGCGCGCCTGCGATTATCGCGGCCAGCCCTATCGTGGCCTGGTCGGCCCCAACGAGCGGGAAGTGCCGGCAGTGCGCGCTCCCGATGGCAGCCTGATCTATCTGGTGGAGCAGGCGGGAGCAGGACAGACCATCTATGACACGGACTTCAGTCTGAATCAGGCGGCCGAGGCCAGTGGTGGTCTGCAGCGCATCGACCACATGGCGCTGGCACTGCCGGCTGACTCGCTGGACAGTTGGGTGCTGTTCTACAAGAGCCTGCTGGATTTCGAGGCCGACGACGAAGTGGTCCTGCCCGATCCTTACGGCCTGGTGAAAAGCCGCGCGATTCGCAGCCGTTGCAGTTCGATCCGCCTGCCGCTGAACATCTCGGAGAACCGTAACACTGCCATTGCCCATGCCCTGTCCAGCTATCAGGGCTCCGGCGTGCACCACATCGCCTTCTCCTGCGAAGATATCTTCGCCGAGGTGTCGCGGGCCAAGGAAGCTGGCGTGCCGTTACTGGAAATTCCGCTGAACTACTACGATGATCTGGCCGCGCGCTTCGATTTCGACGACGAGTTCCTCAGCGAGCTGGCTTACTACAACGTGCTCTATGACCGTGATGCTCAGGGCGGCGAGTTGTTCCATGTTTACACCGAGCCGTTCGAGGAGCGCTTCTTCTTCGAAATCATTCAGCGCAAGGGCGGCTATGTCGGCTATGGCGCGGCCAACGTTGCGGTGCGTCTGGCCGCCATGGCCAAGGCGCGCAGCGGTGGCTTGAAGCGTCCGCGGTTATAAGTGGGTGCAGGTGGCAGCCTGTCCGGTTGCCGCTGCGGCCTGCCATAATCCGCTCCACCAATACCTATAAAAAAGACCATTGCCGTATGACCGAAGCCGTTGCCAACCTGGCCACTCAACCTCTCGAGGTGGTGCGCAAGGTACGTAAGAACAATCCGGAGAAAACTCGCGAGAGCATTCTCCAGGCCGCCATCACGGAGTTCGTTCAGCAGGGCCTGTCCGGCGCCCGTGTGGACGCTATCGCCGAGCGCACCGCGACCTCGAAGCGGATGATCTACTACTACTTCGGCAGCAAGGAACAGCTCTATCTCGAGGTGCTGGTCAAGCTCTACGGCGATATCCGCGGCACCGAGAGTCGCCTCGATCTGGCCTCCCTGCCACCGGTGCTGGCGATCCGTCGGCTGGTGGAGTTCACCTTCGATCACCATGACCGCAACGTCGACTTCGTGCGCATCGTCAGCATCGAGAACATCCACTACGGCGAGTACGTCAAGCAGTCGCCGGTCATCCGCCAGATGAGCAACGTGGTGCTCGATACCCTCGGCAAGACCCTGCGCCGCGGCGAGGAAGAGGGCGTGTTCCGCCCCGGTATCGATGTGCTCGATGTGCACCTGCTGATCAGTTCGTTCTGTTTCTACCGGGTGTCCAACCGCCATACCTTTGGCGAGATCTTCCAGATCGATCTGCCCGACGAGCAGGTCAAGCAGCGGCACAAGGCGATGATCTGCGAGGCGGTGCTGCGTTATATCCAGGGCTGAAGATCGGTGCGGATATGAAAAGGGCCCTGGCGGCGTTGTCGCTGCCAGGGCCCTTTTTGCATGAGTACGCTCAGAAACTGGCGAAGTGCGCCTGCATGCGTTCGGCATCGGCCGGGCGGCCGCTGAACAGTTCGAATGCCTTGACCGCCTGAAACACCGCCATGGTGCCGCCATCCAGGGTGCGACAGCCCAGGGCGCGAGCATGACGCAGCAGTTCGGTTTCCAGCGGGAAGTAGATGATCTCGGCGACCCACAACCCGGCATGCAGCAGCTCCACCGGCAGCGGTGTGCCTGGCAGCTTGGCCATGCCCACCGGCGTGGTGTTGACCAGGCCATCGGCAGCCGCGACTTCACCGGCCAGGTCTTCACCGGCGATGGCGCGCTCGGCGCCAAAGTGAGCGTTGAGATTGTCCGCCAGGGCCTGGGCGCGGCCGGGCTCCACTTCGAAAATGCACAGGCGTTCGACGCCTTCGGCGAGCAGGGCATGGGCCACGGCTGCGCCTGCGCCGCCTGCCCCCATCTGCACCACGCGACGGCGAGCCACGTTGGGCAGGCCGCGGCGCAAACCCTCGGCGAAGCCCAGGCAGTCGGTGTTGTGGCCGACACGCTTGCCGTCCTTGAGTACCACAGTGTTCACCGCGCCAATGCCACGCGCCTCGCTCGACAGCTCGTCGAGCAGCGGGATGATCGCCTGCTTGGCCGGGAAGGTGATGTTGAGACCGGTAAAGCCCATGTGCTGCGCCGCATCGAGCAGGCTCGGCAGCGCATCGAGGTCGAGGCCCAACTGGTCGAGGTCGATCAGACGGTAGAGATAGCGCAGCCCCTGCGCATCGCCTTCGCGTTCGTGCATGGCGGGCGTGCGGGAAGCCTGAATGCCTTTGCCAATGAGGCCGGCGAGAATGCCGCTGGTAACAGAGGACATGGTCTTAACCCTTGAGCGATTGAGCGAAGTACTGCAGGCCCAGTCGGTAACCCTGACTGCCGAGCCCACAAATGACGCCGACGGCGATCGGCGAGACGAAGGAGTGATGACGGAACGGCTCACGCTTGTGCACGTTGGACAGATGCACCTCGATGACCGGCAGTTCGCTGGCCACCAGGGCGTCGCGGATGGCCACCGAGGTATGGGTCCAGGCCGCCGGATTGATCAGGATGCCGGCGCAGCGCCCACGCGCGGCATGAATCCAGTCGAGCAGTTCGCCCTCATGGTTGGTCTGGCGAAACTCGATCTTCAAGCCATGTTCGGCGGCAGTATCGGCGCAAAGCCGGGAAATGTCGGCGAGAGTTTCATGGCCATAGGTGGCCGGTTCGCGGGTTCCGAGCAGGTTCAGATTGGGGCCGTTGAGTACAAGAATGCAGGGCGTCATGGGGTATCTCTTGTTGTTGTGACGTGACTGCAAGAAAAATGTACTAACTGGTTAATTCAGTCAATTCAGCGGTCGCTAGTTAAAGCGTGCAAGAAAAAGCCCGACACCCTCGAGCAGGGCGTCAGGCTCAGTAAAATCGCGGGTTGCGGGGGATTTCGGCAAGGCCGAGGGACGTGCGCAAAGTGGGCGATTATCGCCCGGTGGCTAGCTGCTTTCGCCGGCCTGCGCCACCTGGTTGCGGCCGCTGTGCTTGGCCAGATACAGGCCTTCATCGGCCTTGATCACCAGGCTCAGCGGGTCATGCTCCACAGAGGGCCGGATGGTGGCGATACCGATGCTTACGCTGATTGGTGAGCCCGTTTTGGGCAGATCGTGAGGAATACCCATCGCCTCCACGGCGCGGCGGATCTTTTCTGCCTGCAGGCGCGCGCCGCCGGCGGCCGTGCCGGGCATGATCACGGCAAATTCTTCGCCGCCGTAGCGTGCGGCCAGATCAGAGGCGCGCGTGCAACTGCCGCGCAGCGATTCACCGACGCGGCGCAACACTTCATCGCCAGCGACGTGGCCATGCTGGTCGTTATAGGCCTTGAAGTAGTCGACGTCGATCATCAGCAGCGACAGTTCGCTCTGATCGCGCAGGGCGCGGCTCCATTCGATCTCCAGGTATTCGTCGAAGTAGCGGCGGTTGGCCAGGCCGGTGAGGCCATCGGACTTGATCAGGCGTTGCAGCACCAGGTTGGTGTCGAGCAACTGCTGCTGGCTTTCGCGCAGGGCGCGGTAGGCTTCGTCGCGCTGCAGCATGGTCAGGTAGGAGCGCGAGTGGTAGCGAATGCGTGCGAGCAACTCGATCACGTCCGGCAGCTTGACCAGGTAATCGTTGGCGCCAGCGGTAAAGGCGGCGCTCTTGACCTTGGGGTCCTCCTTGGTCGACAGCACGATGATCGGCACATCGCGCAGGCCGGGCGCCGCACGGTACTGGGCGAGCAGTTCGATACCGTCGACGCCGGGCATGATCAGGTCCTGCAGGATCACCGTCGGCTTGATCTGCTGAGCCACGCTCAGCGCCTGATGGGGGTCGGAGCAGAAGTGGAAGTCGATGTCGCTCTCTTCGCTCAGCGCCCGCCGCACGGCTTCACCGATCATGGCCTGGTCGTCGACCAGCAGCACCATCATCGAGTAGTCGGGCAAGCCGTAATGATGATTGGAATTCCCTTGAGGCCGTTGCATAAATGCGTCTCCGCCTTTGTTGTCGTAGGTTGTGCGGCTGCTTTGGCCGCGGGTTGGCGTTCTTAGCCCAGGCGCTCGAGCAGGCGCGCCGCAATTCTGTCCAGAGGCAGCACTTCTGCCGCGGCGCCCAATGCCACAGCGGCCTTGGGCATACCGTAGACGGCGCTGCTGGCCTGGTCCTGGGCGATGGTATGAAAGCCGCGTTCGCGCATCAGCTTCAGGCCCCTGGCGCCATCGCGCCCCATACCCGTCAGCAGTACGCCAATTGCATCACCTCGCCAGTAGGTGGCCACGCTCTCGAAGAATACATCGATAGAGGGCCGGTAGACCTGATCGGCCGGCTCGCGTCGGTACACCAGGCGCCCCTCCGGTGCCAGGTACAGGTGATTGTTGGTGCCGGCCAGGAGCACGGTGGCCGGTTGCAGCACTTCGCCTTCCCGAGCCAGACGTACTGGCATGTGCGATTCGCTGCCGAGCCACTGGGCCATGCCGGCCGCAAAGACTTCGTCGACATGCTGCACCAGCACGATGCTGGCGGGAAAATCCGGTGGTATCTGCCGCAGCAGCTCAACCAGCGAAGCCGGGCCGCCAGCCGATGCGCCGATGGCCACCAGGCGCTTGCCGCGGTTCTCAGTGCTGCGCACCGGCGTTGGTTTGACCGAGCGCGATGTCTTGTGGCCGATCATCCAGGCGATGTTGTGGATCTTGCGCCTTACAGCGGCGGCATCGAGCACCTGTTGTGGGCCAAGCGAGGGGGCTGCGACCACATCCAGCGCACCGGCACCCATGGCGTCGAACACCCGCGACATGTTGCGTTCGACGTCCGAGGTGACGATGAGAATGGCGCAGGGCGTGTCGTGCATGATCCGCCGGGTCGCTTCCACGCCGTCCATGCCGGGCATGAGCATGTCCATCAGCAGCAGCTCGGGCAGGTCGTCGCGGCAGCGGCTGACCGCCTCCTCGCCGTTGCTGGCGACCCAGATCAGCTGGTATTCGGGCTCTGCCGCCAGGGCGCGGCGCAGGGCTTCGACCGCCAGGGGCATGTCGTTGGCAATGGCGATCCTCATTCGCGGGCCTCACCGATCAGGGTTTGTACGGCATCCAGCAGCGCTTCGTCATGGAAGCTGGCCTTGGCCAGGTAATAATCGGCGCCGGCCTCCAGGCCGCGGCGGCGATCCTCTTCACGATCCTTGTACGACACCACCATCACTGGCAGCGAGCGCAGGCGTGGGTCCTGGCGCACTTGCGTGACCAGTTCGATGCCGTCCATGCGCGGCATGTCGATATCGGTGATCAGCAGATCGAAGGTCTCGGCGCGCAGGGCGTTCCAGCCGTCCATGCCATCCACGGCGACCGACACCTGATAGCCCCGGCTGAGCAGCAGCTTGCGCTCCAGTTCGCGCACGGTAAGCGAGTCATCCACCACCAGCACACGCTTGCTGACAGCCTGGCGCGCATGGCTGGCATGGTCGACACGCTCCAGGTGACCGGTGCCGAGTAATTTGCCCACCGAGTTGAGCAGGTCGTCGACGTCGAGGATCAGCACCGGCGTGCCGTCGTGCAGCAGGGCGCCGGCCGCGACGTCGCGCACCTTGCCCAGGCGCCCATCGAGCGGCATCAGCACCAGGGTGAACTCGCCGAGGAAGGCTTCGACCGCCAGGCCGTGATACTGCTCGCGGTCGCGAATCAGCACGATCGGAATGCTGTCATCGTCGCCCTGTTTCTCATTGCATTGCAGCAGCTGTGCGGCGGAGATCAGGCCGACATGCTCGTCCTCCAGCCAGAAGTGCTGGCGCCCCTCGAGCTGGACGATGGCGCTGCGCGGCAGGCGCAGCATGCGTTCGATCTGCGCCAGCGGGAAGGCATAGGCCTCGCCGCCGATGGTCACCACCAGGGCGCGTACCACCGAAAGGGTCAGCGGCAATTCGAGGTGGAACAGGCAGCCCTGATCCGGGCGCTGCAGCAGGCGTACATTACCGCGCATGCGGCGAATCTCGTGTTGCACCACGTCGAGGCCGACACCGCGACCGGATACTTCGGTGACCTGCTGGCTCATGCTGAAACCAGGCAGGAAGAGGAAGGCCAGCAGCTCTTCCTCGGTCATCTGCTCGACCTGCTCGGCGGTGGCGAAACGGCGGTTGATCACCGCCTGGGCGACGCGTTCGAGGTCGATGCCGGCGCCGTCGTCGCTGACTTCCAGCACCAGCATGCCGGCATGATGGCGGGCGCGCAGCTGCACCACACCTTCTTCCGGCTTGCCCTTGCGGGCGCGCAGCGCCGGTGGCTCGATGCCGTGGTCGACGGCGTTGCGCAGCAGGTGTGTCAGTGGTGCTTCCAGGCGCTCCAACACGTCGCGGTCGACCTGGGTGTTGTCGCCCTCGATCTCCAGGCGCACCTGTTTGCCCAGCGAGCGGCCAAGGTCACGCAGCATGCGCGTGTGCCCGGTCAGTACATCGGCGAACGGGCGCATGCGCGAGGCCAGGGCCAGGTCATACAGTTGCTGCGTGCGTTGCCCGCCGTACCAGACGAAGTCATCGAACAGTTCCTGATGGGCCTGCAGTTGTTGCTGGCATTCGATCAGCAGGTTGCGGCTCTCGGTGAACAGCGCCTGCGCAGCTGCGTCCAGGTCGGTGCCGAGCAGTTGCTCGCGCAATGTCTCCAGCGTGCGCCGAGCCGACTCCTGCTGGCGCTTGAGGCGATGCAGCGAGTCATTCAGCGGCTTGGTGCGCTGGAACTCCACCAGCGATTTGCCGGACAGATCGATCAGGTGATCGAAGCGCTCGGCCGACACCCGCAATACGCGACTGAGGCGCTCGTCGGTCACCGGTTCGGCTGCTTGTGGGCTGGTTGCCGTGGGCGTTTCGAGCTGGCTGGCCGGTTTGGCTTCGGCGACAAACGTGGCGCTGTCGCCAGGTTGCGCGCGCAGTGCCGGCACGGCATTGCCAAGCAGTACCTGCAGGCGCGTGGTGACGGTTTCCACTCGCGCTTCCAGCTCGGCGTCCTGCTGGGCCTGGCCGATGCGCAGCAGCAGGTCGGAGCCTTGCAGCAGGGCGTCGATATGATCGGGCAGCAGCCGTAGCAGGCCTTCCTGGGCTGCGACCAACAGGTCCTCCATGGCGTGGGCGATCTGCACGCCATGGTCCAGGCCAACGATGCGCGCTGCGCCCTTGAGCGAGTGCGCGGCGCGCATGCAGGCTTCCAGCTGGCTGGCGTTGGCCGGGTCGCGCTCGAGAATCAGCAGGCCGGTGTCGAGCACCTGCTTCTGCGCCTCGGCCTCCAGCCGGAACAGGTCGAGCAGCGATGCATCCCTCATCTGGTCCGGTGTCACGCGAGGCTCCCGATCATGGTTTGCAGCAACTGTTCGTCGTCGAGCAGGGTAATGCTCTGTTCCTGCCATTGCAGGACGCCCGCAGTGAAACGGCTGATGGCGCGCTTGTCGTCATGTTTGGCGCTGCTGATGCGTGCCACAGGGATGCGCTGGATGCCGCTGACCTCATCCACCGGCGTCACCAGCGGGCCGCTGTCGCTCTCCAGAATCAGCATGCGCGGGATCACCCGTCGCTCGCCACGGCGCGTGTCCTGCTGCGTGTCGAGGCCGAGCAATTCGGCCAGCGACAGGCAGGCTACCAGGGTACCGCGTACGTTGGTCACGCCCAGCAGGCCATGGCTGTTGCGGTGTGGTAGCACGTGAATCGGTGAGACCGGCATCACCTCGGCCAGGCAGCGCGTGGCGATGGCCAGCCACTGTTCACCAAGGCGGAATATCAGCAGTGAGCGTTGTGCGCCCTGCACTTGCTCGGTCTCGCCTTGGCCGTAGTCGTCATCACCACGCTCCAGAGCGCTGCCATAGCGGTCGAGCAGGGCGATGGCCGCTGCGCCATAAACCTCGCAGTTGCGACAGTGAATATGCCGCTCCAGCTGTGGGCAGCTCTTGTCGCCGAATACGCCGATGCGATTCCAGCAATCGTCCACGGCAGCCTGGCTGTGCAGCAGGTCCTGATCAGTCACGTTCGCTTACCTCAGGGTTCTGCGCGCGGCGATACAGGCGCTGGGCACCGCTCTGGTCGCCTTGCGCTTCCAGATGTGCGGCCAGGTGGGTGAGCGCCTCGCGGTGCTGCGGTTCGAGATAGATCGCCTTGCGGTAGTAGGCGCAGGCCTGGTCACCCTTACCTGCCGCATCGCAGAGCAGGCCCAACCAGTAATAAGCGGCGGCGCTGGGTCCGTTGTGTTGCAAATGCTGCTCGCTGCGCTGGCGTGCCTCGTCGATACGGCCGGCGTTGGCCAGGTTGGCGACTTCGCTCCAGATATCCACTGCCTGCAACTGTGGCGCCGCAGCGCTCAGCGTTCTGCTTGCGGGGCGTGGCCTGCTCGGGTGGATGGCGCGCGTTGGTATCACTGCTGCTGGGCGCGTGCGGCTGGCGGGTACCCGCGTCGGTACGCTTATGACCGGTTGGGCCGGGGCCATGCGAAAGGCGAAGGTCTGCTGCCGGCCCAGCGCCTGCAAACCGTTCTGGCTGGCCAGGCTGGCCTCGGCCGGGCCGATGAACAGCGTGCCGCCTTCCTGCAACTGGCGCTTGAGCAGTTCCAGCACGCGCACCTGGGTCGGGCGGTCGAAGTAGATCAGCAGGTTGCGGCAGAAGATGAAGTCGTAGCTGGGTTCGCCGGCGAACAGGCTGGGGTCGAGCAGGTTGCCGGTGCGCAGCCTGACGCAGGTGCGCACCCGCTCGTCGAGGAGAAAGCCTCCGGCGTCCTGCTCATGGAAAAAGCGATCACGAAAGGCCAGGGCATCGCCGCGGAACGAGTTGCGCCCGTAGAGGCCCTTGCGTGCCTGTTCCAGCACCTTGTCGCTGACGTCCAGCGCCTCGATCTGAAACTGTTCGGCGGAAAAACCGGCATCGAGCAAGGTCATGGCGATGGAGTAGGGCTCTTCACCGCTGGAACAGGGTAGGCTGATCAGGCGCAGCGGCCGGCCGCCGCGCAGTTGGGCGTGGCGTTCCTGGGCCAGACTGGCCAGTGCGTTGAACGATTCCGGGTAGCGGAAGAACCAGGTCTCCGGTACCACCACGGCTTCCACCAGCGCCTGCTGCTCGCGTGGCGAACCACCGAGAGTGGTCCAGTAGCCTTCCAGGTTCTGCTGGCCGAGGGCGCTCATGCGCTGACGGACGGCGCGTTCGATCACCGTGCGGCCGACCGATTCGGCTTCCAGGCCGATGCGGCTTTTCAGCAGGCGCTCGATATGCTCGATCATGCCGTCAGCCCTGTTCCGCAGGTTGGAACAGCAGGGCGCGTACCTCGTCGTCGAGCAGCCCGGCGACCTCGATGCGCTGGATCATGCCGCGGGCATCGCGCTGCAGCGGCCCCAGGTAATCCGCCTGGCCGGCTTCCAGGCCGCTGGCCTTGAAGGCGTCGCTGGGCAGGCGCAGGGTGTCGGTGGCGTGCTCCAGAATCAGCCCGAGCACCGGCGCTTGCTCGCCCTGTTGCATGTCGAAGCGCACCAGCACCAGCCGCGTACTGCTACGGGGCAGGGCGGGGCGGCCCAGCACGCGGCGGCTGAGATCGATCACCGGGATCACCCGGCCGCGATGCTCGAACAGCCCGGCCACCCACTGTGGTGCTTCGGGCACCTGTTTCAGGCGGCGCAGCGGCAGCACTTCGACCACCTGACTGGCGGGCAGAGCGTAGCGATCGTCACCGAGCTGAAACTGCAGGTGCAGTTCGCCGGCTGCTGCTTTGCTGGAAGCCGGCATGTTCAGACCTTGAAGCGGCTGACGCCAACGCGCAGGTTGTTGGCCACCTGGTTGAGTTCATCGATGGCGGCGCCAGCCTGGCGCAGCGAATCGACGGTCTGGCTGCTGGCTTCGCCGAGCTGCACCAGCGCCTGGTTGATCTGTTCGGCGCCAGTGGACTGCGCCTGCATGCCTTCGTTGACCATCTGGATGCGCGGCGCCAGGGCCTGCACCTGCTGGATGATCTGACTGAGCTGGTCGCCCATCTGCGCCATCTCGCCGATGCCGCGGCGCACCTCCTCGGAGAACTTGTCCATGCCCATTACGCCAGCCGATACCGCGGACTGGATCTCGCGCACCATCTGCTCGATGTCGTAGGTGGCCACGGCGGTCTGGTCGGCCAGGCGACGCACTTCCACGGCCACCACGGCGAAGCCCTTGCCATACTCGCCGGCTTTTTCCGCCTCGATGGCGGCGTTGAGTGAAAGCAGGTTGGTCTGATCCGCCACCTTGACGATGGTGGTCACCACCTGGGTGATGTTGCCAGCCTTCTCGTTGAGGATCGACAACTTGCCGTTAACCACGTCGGCCGCGCCCATCACCTGATGCATGATTTCTTCCATGCGGGCCAGGCCCAACTGGCCGGTGCCGGCGAGAATCGAGGTCTGCTCGGCGTTGTCCGATACCTCGCCCATGGTGCGGACCAGATCGCGCGAAGTAGCGGCAATCTCCCGTGAAGTGGCGCCGATTTCAGTGGTGGTGGCGGCGGTCTCGGTGGCCGTGGCCTGCTGCTGGCGCGAGGTGGCGGCGATCTCGGTGACCGAGGTGGTCATCTGCACCGCCGAGCGCTGGGCGTTGCCGACCAGGTTCTTGAGTTCGCCGACCATGCTGTTGAAACCCAGCTCGATGGCGTTGAATTCGTCGCGTCGGTGCAGGTCGAGCTTCACCGACAGGTCGCCGCTTTCCAGGGATTTGAGGGTGGCGACGATGCGCTCTACAGGTTGGGTAATGGCGCGCATCAACAGCCAGCCGCAGATCGCCGCGACCAGGGCTGCCAGCAGAATGGCCATCAGCAGAGCGAACTCCAGCACGCGAACCTCATCGCGGATCACACTGGCTGCCTGTTCCGATAGCTGGCGATTACGGTCGATCAATGCATCCAGCGAACTCTGTGCCTGGTCCCAGAGCGGGAACAGCTTCTCGGATGCAAACTGGCGGGCCTGTTGCGGGCTGCTTTGCTGCAATTGTTCGATCAGTTGCTCATGGGTTCGCAGATACTGCTGGTGTAACTGGTTGAAGCGATCAGACAGCGCCTGCTCATCGACCTCGCTGACGGAGGCCTTGTAGCGGCCAAGCAACTCATTGAGACGGTCCTCGATCATGGCGAACTGCTCGGCATGATTGGCCAATACGTCCGTTTCGGCATTGCCCATGGCATTGAGCAACAGGCGCCGTGTTTCCAGCATGTGTCTGGCCCATTCACCCTGTACCTTGCTGATGTAGTAGGCGCCCGGTACCGAGTCGTTGAGCATGTCGTCGGCCTCGTTCTCGATCTGCACCAGGCGAGCATAAGAGGCGCCAGCCAGCAGAACCAGAATGGCGATGATCAGCAGGAAGCTGACAATGATTCGATTGCGTACGGTCAGGTTCATCATGTCCATTGGGCCTGGCATGTCAGTTTTGCTCATCGATTACAGCACACCGGCGTATCGCCGTTTTGCCTGGGTGTAACGAATGTGTACCGGTTGCCTGGCGAAAGGCAATAAAAAAGCCGGCTTGTGGCCGGTGTTCTTGTTTTTCCATGTTGTTGATTATTAATGATTTAATTTTTTATTCTTGTCCTTGACCCACACTTTGACCCATTCCCTTGTCGTGGGCTTTCAATGAGTCTTCTTGTGCTTTCTCGTTTCGAGGGTGGGTTGGTCGAGGAATGCTGCGATCCAAATGATGCAGCTGCTTTTTGAGTTTCCTCTTCTCCTCTTCGTAGAACTTTTCCATTTCGGCTTCGATTAAGTGGTAGTACGCCATGCCTAGCTGGAGCTGGGAGAACGATGGCTGCTCCCATTTTATACCGTGATGTGCCAGCAACGACTGTGCCATGCCTAGCATCCGCGCGTTCTGATTCGCGAGGGCTTTGGCTGCTTCGGCCAGTTTCTCCATATCTTTGCCTTTGAGTGTGAGGTCGCGCTGCGCTCGGAGGTTGACTTCCTCTTGCTGATCAATCGCACAGAGCATTTCTGGCCCGTTTCGAATCAGCCTTCTGATGATCTCTGTCCGGTTTGTTTTTGCCGCAGAGGCCATCGCTTGAAGTTTATTTGCTTCGTTCTCGGTGAGCCGAAACGCATAGGTACTTTTCTTCGTCTTTTCTCGGCATCGCCTCGTTCTTATCCCATTTTTGCACTGCTTGAACAGGTCATCAGCGTTGCGGGAGCGATGCAGACGATCACTGATTAGTGCCTTTAGGTCGGCGGAAGAATGGTCATCTCGTGCACTAACAACCTTTTTCTTTATAAGGCTTTCGTAAACCCACTGGATTTCTCTTGGGGTCAAGGTGGCTAGCCAGTCGTCTGGAGTGAGTCGCTTGCGCAAGGGCGTGAGCCTATTCGTGGGGATGTCAGAGCCTAGACTACTCTCAGGAATCTGTAAAATGTGACACGTAATGTTTGTTCCAAGTTGAATGTAGCGATTTGACTTATTTTATAGGGGTTAAAATATGTGATTAAATCGGTGAGCCTTAGGCTAGATATGAGTGAGGTTCTATGTCCATCGCTGAGCTGCTCAAGCCGGCTACTGGCTTAACGCCGGAGGAGAGGTATGTCCTGGTTCGATTGGCTTTTCGTGCGCATACATCGGAGCCGCTGGATGTGGGAAGCAAGATGCTTGCGAAGTACTTTGGTATGCCTGATTCCGCATTTACCAAAGCGAAGGATGGCCTGATCGAGCATGAGATCTTGTTTGAGTCGAGCCTAGCAGCACCGAGCGGTCGACCTAGGGCTCAGCTGAAATGGGCAGAGGAATGGAGCCACGAGCTCATGGCTGAACTAGTGTCGAAAACACCTTATCTGGACGTGATATCTAAGTTGCTGAGTTCGTGCTCCCGAGCCTCTATGTCGGGCAAGGTTGTCGAGGCGCGGATGGCTGCGGTCAGGGCTGTTCGATCCAGTAAGAAGATTTCGTATGTGAATTGCCTTCTGCTCGTTGCGCTCTGGGCTTACGCTGATCGCTTTGGGGTAGTAGAGGGCGTTGGTGCAAAACTGATGTCTACGCTGACGGGGCTTGATAAGGAAAGCTTGAAGCACCGTCTTGGGCGACTAGTGGAGCAAGGCTTTATTTGTCATGTGATACCAGGTGGTTACTCGCGGATGCTTGGCGGTCGGTTGGAAAGTGTCTATGTGTTGAACTGCTCCCACCCCATTGTTTCTGGAGCAGGCGGTTTGCCCGAGTTGCTGGATTATTCATCTGTACGAAGTCAAAGGGCGAGCAGAGATCATTGGGACTGGACGTTACATCATCATCAAGAGCGGGTACGTCAGCTTGATCGTGATCCTCAGGGATACGGTGATGATCCCTGGGGGCGCTATCACTGGGTTCTGCGCCGGGAGGAGTCTGACGTGTATTTCAGGCAGCTACCGCTCCGGCTATGTGAGTACGCCTGCATTATCCTCGAGAGTGGTATCGAGCGGTTGAAGCACTCGGAGCTCCACCGCGTACTCAAACCCCTCATTCGTGCTGATTTCCAAGTACCCAAACCCTCTGATGGCGAGTTGTGGCGGCGGTCAGGGGTACCGCATGACATGCCTGAGCCTAGCTTGAGGGTAGTGTTGGATGAAGATGGATCGCTGGCCGAATTATCGGATATGGCACGAGTCATTTGCAGGTACGTTCTCCAGGTGGTTCAGGTTCTCCGGGCTTGTGTGAGGGATGAGACTCTTCCTGGATGGGCGAACTGCCGCATCATTTGGCTGCCGCACATTAGTGGTGATGAAGGGTTCATTGTGCTGCGCTCAAGAGCCTGAGAGCGCGCAAAACCAGTACTTTTTAACAAACCCTGGCAATCCTCTGAACGTATTACAGGAGCCCGTTCATGAGGATCATCCGTCTGAAAGAAGTCACCAACTCGACTGGCCTTGCTCGGTCGACTCTCTACAAGTACATCGCAGAAGACACCTTCCCTAAACCAGTTCCGCTTGGCGATCGCTGCGTCGGATGGGTTGAGGAGGAGGTGCACGACTGGATCATGGCCAAGATTGAGGCGCGCGATATGGCTGCGGGAGTCGGGCAGCCTGTCTCGATTTGAAGGTGTGTATTGATGCCCTGACCGGCTAAACCGGTCAGGGTATTTATGCCGCCTTGCTGCCAAATGCCCTCAGCTAACTCCCCGTCCTCTACGAATAGAAAATCTCTAGGTTGCTGGGAAAGTCTTGCCTCTGGTTTTCCTGGCTGGTCGATACCGTGCTGAGCGACGGGCTGCTTGTTCTAGTTATATACCTCAATACCTCATCAATCATACCCATAGCACCATGACCCGTAGCCATCAGAACTAGCTGCGCATGGTCATGACAGGGCGCTGTTGCTGACCACACAGCAACAGCACTAGCAGGCTCCGAGCAGTAAAAAAATACAGACCTTGCACCTGATATGTACTCACAACCCAGGTGCATCATCATGAACCATCGTCACACATCAAAAACCCTCTCTCAGTCCGATATCGCACTCCAGATCGAAGACTTGGTTGAAGCGGTAGAACGCAGCGAAGGGCCTGTGCAGTCGTTGACTGCCAGCGGCAAAACCAAACGTACCAAGCTCACTCGGTACTTCGAGAACCTCGATCAGATGCTGGCGCTAGTTAGCCACAGCGATGACTACCACTACGGGCCGTGCCTGCGGCTGTTCCAACAGGCGTGTTACGACGTCGGTGTGGAACACAGTCCACTGGTAGGGATCAATTCTTTCAATGAAGAAACCTCCCAGTACCGTGACTACAGCGATACGCTCAACTGCCTGGCTGAGCGTATCCGCCAACTGAATCGTGAACGCAGCTACCGTCGTCGTCGGGATGACGCACGATATCAGCAGCGCCAGCAGTCCCGTGAGGTGGCTGAATACGTTGACCAGGTACTGGATCGCTATGCCACGACCCTGGTGATCAGGGTCAACCTGTACTACCGCTCCGCTGCTAAGGCGAGGCTGAGGGTGGAGCATGTGTTTGCGGATTTGCACCGACTGATTCGGGCGCGTGAGCGCAATCCGATCTTCGACCATGAGACTGGTTACATCTGCCGTGTAGAGCAGGGAAAGCGTCGTGGGTACCACATCCATGCGGCCTTTTTCTTCAATGGCGCTATGGTGCGTGGCGATATCTACAAAGCGCAGCAGATCGGTGCCCTGTGGGAGCAGATCACCCGTAGTAGGGGGAGCTACGACAGCTGCAATCACAACAAAGCCCAGTACGGTGATAAATGCGGTATCGGGATGATTCACCGTCGTGACGAGCGGACTCGTGGCAATGTGCATCGTACGATGAGCTATCTGGTCAAGCGGTTTCAGCGACTTAGATTACGTCCGAAGGGGGCGAAGTGCTTGCGTAAGGGGCAACCTGTACTCCGGTAGCTTGGTATTGGTACGCCGCTAGCCCTATTCCCTGGGAAGGTGTGCTCGGTGGTGTGGAGATACGGTTGAGGCGGGCGTCAGCGTTTGACCGGAATAGGCTCCTCGAAGGGGCTGCTCCCTTGGTCTACTTAGCCGCTCGCCTGCTCGCCTGCTCGCCCTTCGAGCTCGTCAATTTAGCGCTGCTGACTCAGCGACCCGATAATCCGGCATTCCTCGATTACCCCACCATGGCAGCAGGACAGCAAGTGCTGCAGTTCGTTCTCCAGCCCCTGTAGGTCGTGGATGCGCAATCTCACCTGCTCCAACTGCTCGGCCACCTTGGCATCCACCGAGGCGCATGACGCTTGGCGGTGGTCGGAAAAAACCAGCAACTGACGGATGTCGTTAAGACTGAAGCCCAAGGCGCGGCTGCGACGAATGAACAGCAGTCGATCACGTTCCTCCGCTGTGTACTGGCGGTAGCCGGAAGCGTTGCGCGAAACCATGGGCAGCAGGCCCAATTGCTCGTAGTAGCGAATGGTTACCGCCTTGGTATCGGTTAGGCGCGCCAGTTGGCCCACAGTGAAGTTCGTCGTACTCATGGCACTTGACCTTATAGTCGCTATAACCCTCATTCTAACGACAAGATCGAGCGAACGAGGTACGGATCATGGACAGCTGCTGCGAAAACAAGGCCGGCGAACTGGCCCAGCTGCGCGCTAAACAGAGCCGAGTGCTCTATATCGTCCTGGCCGTCAACGTCGTCATGTTCCTGGTGGAGTTCATCGCCGGTTGGATCGCCAACTCAACGGCGCTGCTCGGTGACTCGCTGGACATGTTCGGCGACGCGTCGGTGTATGCCCTTACGCTGTTCGTCATGCACCGCAGTGTTCGAGCCCGCGCCGGAGCCGCGCTGTTCAAAGGCGGGTTCATGCTGTTGTTCGGCGTGCTGGTGGTAGCCGATGCTCTGCGCAAACTGATACTGCAGGAAGTGCCGTCTGCCGATCTGATGGGTGTCATCGGCACACTCGCACTGATCGCCAATGGCTACTGCTTCGCGCTGCTCTACAGCCATCGCTCCGATGACCTGAACATGCGTTCGACCTGGCTCTGCTCGCGTAACGACTTGCTGGCCAACAGCAGCGTGATTATCGCAGCAGGCATGGTCGCGCTGACAGGCAGCTTGTGGCCGGACATCCTCGTCGGCCTGGCCATCGCCGCATTGTTCCTGCACTCCGCCGGGCAGATCATCCGCGAGGCTTGGATAGAGTGGCGAGCCAGCGCGCCTGAGCCGCAGCAATGCCCACAGCCGTTGCTGGGTATCACCGAACCGACCGCTACGCCAGTCCAGTTTGAGCCGGCCAAGAGTTGCTGCGCGGGTGAGGCTCAGACAGCGAAGAAGGACACCTGCTGCGAACAGCCCCGAGCCGCCAGCACGCCGGTGAAGGGCTGCTGCTCGCCTAAGCAACAGGACTAGAAACTCATAACAACAAGGAGTACAGCGATGCGCAGACTCGTACAACTCGCGACTACAGCACTGCTGCTGATCGCCTCGACGGCGGCCATGGCCGAGCTGCAGGTCAGCGAGGCAAAGCTAAGGCTGTTGCCGGGTAACTTACCGGCGGCCGGCTATTTCACTCTGACCAACACCGGCAACCAGCCGGTGGTACTGACCGGCGCCCAGAGCACCGCCTTCCTCCAGGTGATGATGCATCGCAGCTCGCTGGAAAACGGCATGGCCAGCATGCAGCACGTCGCTCAGGTCGAGGTAGCCGCTGGCGCGACGTTGAAATTCGCCCCCGGCGGTTATCACCTGATGCTGATGCAGCGCCAACGCGAGTTGGCCCTGGGCGACCAAGTCGAAGCAAGCCTGCTCTTCGCCGATGGCCAGAGCCTGTCGGTGACCTTCACCACCGTACCGCCTGGCGCGGACTGAGGATCAGCAAATGACCACCCAAACGCCCTCGCATCTGTGGGCTCTCCTGCTCCTTGCCTGGCTGGTAGCGCTGGTGTCGACGCTTTCCGCACTCTTCATCGGTGAGGTGATGGGCCAGGCGCCCTGCGTGCTGTGCTGGTTCCAGCGCGCCTTCATGTTTCCCCTGGCGGTGATCCTGGCTATTGCCTGCTACCGCTCGGATTTCGCCGTCTGGCGCTATGCACTGCCGCTGGCCGGCATCGGTGCGTTACTAGCCTTTGTGCACGTACTGCTCTACGCCGGCTTGATTCCGCAGCCGATTCAACCCTGCACGGCCACCGGGCCATCGTGCTCCGGTGCCGGCATGACCATCTTCGGCGGCGTACCGCTGCCGGGGCTGGCGCTGTTCGCTTTCGTTCTGATCGTCATTTTGCTTGTCCTTATCCGTCGGAGAACCACCCCATGAACCGCCGTACTCTGGTCCTGATCATCAGCGTGGTGATTCTGATCGCCTTCGCTGCAGCCGCTTACTTCTACTCGCCGTCTGCGCCGCCCCCAGCGGAGCAGCCCGCTCAAGCCCAGTCCCCGGCACAGCAGGCAACTTCCAGTGCAGCCAATCTGGTTCGCTTCCACTCGCCGGTCTTCGGCCCTGCGCAGGCACCGGTCACCATCGTCGAGTTCTTCGATCCTTCCTGCGAGGCCTGCCGCGCCTTCTATCCCCATGTGAAGAAGATCCTCGACGAGAATCCCGACAGCGTACGCCTGGTGTTGCGCTACGTACTGTTCCACCAGGGCTCGGAAGAAGTCTCACGGCTGCTGGAAGCAGCTCGCAAGCAGAATCTCTACCCGCAAGTCCTGGAAGCGGTGCTTGAGGCTCAGCCAGGCTGGCATGACGATCCCAAAGTACTGGAAGCTTGGGTTGCCGCTGAGCGCGCCGGACTGGATATAGAGAAGGCTCGCGCAGACATGCATACGCCAGCCGTTGATGCGGTGCTGCAACTGGATATGCAGGATGTGAAGGCTGTAGGTGTCCAGGGCACGCCGACCTTCTTCGTCAATGGTCGTCCACTGGATAAGTTCGGCCCTGAGCCGCTGCGCCAGATGGTCGCCAGCGAAGTCGCCAAGGTCGGGAAGTGATGTCATGGGCGCATTGGAGAACCGCATTCCTCCGCCTTTAGTCGCCACCCTTTTTGGCTTGCTGATGTGGCTTGCAGCCCATCATCTGCCGGGTGCTCTGGAACTGAAAGTCGAGTGGCGTGCCAGCATAGCTCTGTTGGTGTTGCTGGCGGGCGTCGCCATCTGCTTGGCTGGCGTGCTGTCCTTCCGTGTAGCCCGTACCACGGTCAACCCGCTGAGGCCGGAAACGGCTTCGGCGTTGGTACGCTCGGGCATATACCGACATACGCGTAATCCCATGTATCTCGGCTTTGCTACTGGCTTGCTTGCCTGGTCGGTCTATCTAGCCTGGCCGCCAGCACTGCTGGGTGTGCTGGGCTTTGTGCTGTACATGAACCGTTTTCAGATCGCACCTGAGGAGCGAGCCCTTACCGGTCTCTTTGGAAATGACTTCGTACAGTACTGTCGTCAGGTCAGGCGCTGGCTTTAGCGCCAATGGATACCCTCTTCTGCCCCTGTTTGTGTAAAAGCAACGGTATCGACCTTGCTGTGATTTGATGACTTCAAATCTGCTATTAGCAGGGAAGCGTTTATCCAAGGGCGAGGCGAGACCAGCCTACTTTGCTTGCCGAGCGTCAAGATGGCTGATTGGCGGACTTAAATCCGGTGTGGTCGCGACGTTTTCATCGACGAAGCCGAGCATACCAAACTGAGTTAATGAGAACTTGCGTGGGCTTTATGCAATACCCCCTTGAAAAGGGGGCTGGCTGTCAGCGTTGATTGCGACACTCGCCATAACTTCGATAGCGGATGCTGCGTAGTTCATCGTTTGAGTCCTCGAATACCATGATCATCGGTACTGCGCCGCAGTACTCGATGTTCGGGCTCTGATAAATGACTTTGGCTACGTTCAGTTTCATGCTGTAGCTATAGTCTTGAATTTCAGGCACTGGCTTGCCGGTGCGCTCGGCATATTTCTGAGCGATCTCGACACTCTTCTGTTCGATCTGCCTGACCTTGTCCTCTGGAAAGGACTGTGCGTAAGTGCTGCCAGCAGCCAGCAGAAGAGCGATCGGAAGGAGGCGTTTGAGCAGTTTCATGAGTAGGCCCGTTGGCTAGTGTTTAGCAAACATTAGCGATTCGTCCCTTACCCAGGCATTGCGCCAACATTACAATCGCGAAAGGGGCTGGCAGGTGAGGGCACCTGCCAGCGACTGACTCAGAATGCGTACTGCAAGCGCATGACGACGCCGTCGCCGCTATCATCACCGACCGAGTTACTGACCCTGTCGGTACTGGCCTTGATGTAGTTGGCACTGATCTTTACCGCGTCGTTGGCGTACCAGTTGACACCCAAGGTGTGAGCCTTGCCGCTTGCATCGCCGACTTGCCGCGTCGCGCTACTACTGGTCACGTTGTCATCTTCTATGTTGATCGAGTCGAATCGGTAGAATAACTCCCATGCGCCTAACTGTTTGTTGGCAGGTTTGATGGTGTCGAACTTGGCTCCATCGAGTTTATAGAGGCGCGGCTCACCTGTGAGCGTATAGGCCATCTGCACATAGTAGCCCTTGGCGTCTATATCGCTGCTAGCCTGATCGGCCTTGAGTGTGCGGCTAAGGTATTCGCCCTGAATCGAAAAGGCATTCAGTGCCCATGCACCTTCTACGCCCCAAACGGCATCGTCTTCCCAGAGGTCGGCAGTGGCCGCGCTACCACCGAACAGCGCACGGTTGCCGTTGGCGCCGGCACTGTTGCCACCGTTGGTATCGACGCCGCGCATCCCCATACGCGAGCGAATGCGAGTATCCACTGCACTGCCACTGAGGTCGCGATAGGCGTACTGCAGGCCTACATGCAGAACGTTACCCGGTTGGTTCAACGGCGCAAAAACGCCGCGAGCGTTGTAGCGTTTGACGCTGTCGCCGTCGGTATCGTTATTGTTCTCGCTGAAAACGCTGCCTGACAGGAACACGCTGTCAGCGAGTACGCTGCTGGCCTGTACGCCCATGCCCGAGTTGTCATTTGTCCATTCGGCCAGGTCGTATGAAAGGTTGCGTTCCAGGGCTGTCGTCCATTTGGAACTGGTAGCCTTTTCCAAGCCGAAGTCGGTGTAGAAACGCCCGAGCTTGATGTTCAGGGGGCTGAAACCAGTGTAGGTCACGCTGGCTTCATCGAAATAACCTGCGCTGTCGTTACCGGTGTTTCGTGACAGGTCATAGTTGACCTGGTACTTCCAGTCTTTGTAAGCAGTGCCACCCAATTCCAGATAGGCGCGACGGAAGTATGCCGCATCGGCAGCGTTGCCATTACGGGTGTAGTAGTCGTCGAACATCGCATAGTCGGCCTGTAGACGCCCACCGATCTTGAAGCTGAATGCCTTGTCGGTCGTCGCGACCTCCAGGCCACCTTTGGTCTTGATAACGATGTCAGCACCATCGGTGGTGACCGTGCCGGCCATTACCGAGAAGGCCGGCAGGCTTAGCAGAATGCCGAGTGCCAGTGGGGAGAGTTGGGTGCTTTTGATCAACATGCATGGCTCCTTATCGCCGAGTGCTGGGTGTTGGCGACGCGATGCTTTGCAGTTCGGGTGACGGTTATTGGTCTGTTTTGTGACGTTTTGATTGCGGGGTGTAGGCTGGTTCTGCCAGCCCAGAGTTGGCGGGTGTTGGGGCTTTTCGGTAATCGTCCGTGGGTGGTTTCACTTCAATTACCGTTTGGTGAAACCGCAGGCTGTGATGACCCCTACGCCGAAGGTAAGGGCGATCCAGCTAGACCAGCCGAAGTTTGAGTGCTCGGTGAGGGTCACGTTCCCGCATTACAGATAAGTAATTTTCCAGCAAGGCTGGTGATAGGTGGTGGTGAGTAGGCTTGCTTGCACGCAATCACTTCTCATCTGCCTTACATGATGCTTCTGGGTCACACATCGAATCGAATACCGGACGGCGCTTATGGGGGCTGCCGTGGCTGAGGTCGAACGGCAGGTGGCCAGAAGCTTCCTGACGACTGCGCGCTGTGCCAGTTTTAAGCAGGCTGCTCGCAGTCTGAACCTGCCTCCCATGGTGCTACGCAGGCAGTTGCAGCGGCTCGAGAAAACTGTTGGAGAGGCGCTCTTCGTGTATCAGGAGCGCGCCCTTGCTCTAACGGTACGCGGTCGTTCTTTGCAGGCAGAGCTGGCTGCCCAGTATCAAGATTTGCGGCCAGAGGCCGCGTTGCTTGAAAAACCCAAGCTTCGTTTGGCGTTACCCGACAGGGTGCTCAACGATATTCTGGGACGGCATCTGGTGGCCTTTCTGCGTAGGGATGCTGGTGTGCACCTGGAACTGATCCGCCAGGAACGTGGCCCGTTAATGCAGAGTGAGGTCATGATCTGGTTGGCCGATCCGAATCAGACTCGACCCGACCCAGGTTTCGCCATGACGCGACCGCAGCGTCTGGCCTGCATCGACTTTCAGGCGTGCATAGCCAAGCGCTATGCGCGTGAGCGGCGCCTCCCCGCCAGCCTCGAAGATCTGAATGACTACATGCTGGTTCAGCAGGCCGATATCCCGACATCGGCCCTGTTCTCACCGTGGAATGCTCTGGTGGACTCAAGGCGCAGCGCAGTGACGCGAGTGCATTCTCAGCAGTGGGCGATGGAACTGGTCAAGCATGCCGCCTGCGTTGGTCTGATGCCGAACTACATCACTCATCTCGATGCGAACCTGCAATCGCTACCCACCCTCTTCACGCAGCCCATGAGGCAATCGATCTGGCTGTCCTGCGCACCATTGTCCGCGCAGCGCGAGGACGTCGTTGGGCTGGTGGCGTTGATCCAGGCTGCGTTCGAGGAGCGGCGGCAGTGGTTTCTGCCTGATGACGGTGAGTGAAGCTACATGGCGAACTCGACAACATGGTTACAAGAACAACGATGCCTCACCCATGACAATTGGAGAATAAAGCATGAAACGATCCACCCTGGCACTGGCCATCACGGCGGCGGCACTCAGTCAGGCTGCTTCCGCCGATTTTCTCGGAGACAGCAAGGCGACGCTCGATATGCGCAACCTCTACTTCAATGAGGATGTGCGTGATCGCGACATTCCATCTACTCAGGAGTGGGGGCAGGGATTCATCCTCAACTATCAGTCTGGCTTCACCGAAGGGACGGTCGGCCTGGGGGTTGATGCCATTGGCCTGCTGGGGGTACGCCTCGATGGCGGTGGCCGGTCGGGCAAGGCAGGTATTGATCGTAACCCTGGCGCCCTGTTCCCGCTGGATAGCGATGGTTCTGCAGTCAGTGACTATAGCAAGGCCGGTGTAACGGCCAAGGCGCGTCTTTCCAAGACCGAGTTGCGCCTAGGCACTTTGCAGCCGAAGTTGCCGGTGGTGACTTTCAACGATGGTCGCCTGTTGCCGCAGTTGTTCGAAGGTGGTCAGATCGTCTCCAACGAGATCGAAGGGCTGACCTTGACAGCCGGTCAGTTGGAGCACGCAAAAGGTCGGAGCTCGACTGACTCACGTGGCTTGTCCATCGCCGGATCCAACAATGCAACCACTGGACAGTTCGTTAATACGTTCTATTTCGCGGGTGGCGACTACAAGGTCACCAAGGATCTCACCGCTCAGTATTACTTCGGCAATCTGGAAGATTTCTACAAGCAACATTTCCTGGGATTGATCCACAACTACGCACTGGGCGGTGGCAATCTCAAGACTGACCTGCGTTACTTCTACAGCACCTCCGATGGCAAGAACAGCAGTGAGAGCGGCCGGGCTGAGGGCTATCGCAGCAACGGTTACTGGACGGTCGGTGACAGCAAGCGTGGTGAGGTAGATAACCGTACATGGAGTGCCTTGTTCACCTACAGCCATAGCGGTCATGAGCTGAGCGCGGGTTATCAGCAGGTGTCCGGCGATAGCGCCTTCCCGTACCTGAATGCTGGCGACGGGGCAACCAGTTACCTGATCACTGATCGGCAGATCGGTCGTGGCGGTAAATTCCTCAGTGCTGGCGAGCGCACTTGGCTGGCCGGCTATGCCTATGATTTTGGCAAGCTGGGTATCTCGGGGCTAAAAGCCTCGGTGATGTATTTGTCGGGTGATAACGTTGACAGCGCACAGGGTGAGCGTAACGAATGGGAACGTGACCTACGCCTCGATTACGTGCTGCAGGAAGGATCAATGAAGGGACTCGGCTTCTCTCTGCGCAATGCCAGTCTGCGTGGCAATGTTGGGGCAGACGTCGATGAGAATCGGCTTTATGTGACGTACAGCTTGCCACTGCTTTAAACCATGGAAAGTTGCCTCTTCTGTTCTGTGCAGAAGGGGCAACATGATTCACTTCAATTCGTTTTTTTCAGCATTTGATAAAGACGAACCGCTACCGTGGCTGCTCAACTGGAGTACGATGCCACAGTATGCCGTTTTTTCACTTCCTCCCTTGCAGCGCCCGAGCAATTCGCGCAACTGCGCATGCAGTGCCTGCAAATTCTGAATGCGTGCCTCGACATGAGCGATGTGTTCTTCCACCAATGTACTAATGAGTGCGCAACTCGCATGCGGCCGATCATGCATTGCCAATAATCGACCTATTTCTTCCAATGTCATATCGAGTGCACGACAATTGCGGATGAATGTCAGGCGTTCGAAGTGCAGCTGACTATATAAACGATAGTTACTGTTGTTGCGCGAGGGGCTGGGTAGTAATCCCTGATGCTCGTAGTAACGAATGGTTTCCACTGGGCAGCCAGTTAGCTTAGCGAGTTCACCAATTTTCATAATGATGCTTCCAGAGTACGCCAGCATGAGGGGCTGATAAAGCCGTTAGAGCGGCTTGCCATCATCTAGATTGATGGCTTCGTGACAGCCTGGAAATGAAGAGGTTCTTTGATTACGAAATTGTAATGCAGCGCTCATCTTCGAGTTATCTGGAGGTTGCAAGGATAGAGGGGCCAAATCCACAAGAAGAAATCGGCCTATGACAATCCCAGAACTGCCGGTAAGCATCAGGAGCAATGCATGAAAAAAAGTCCTCTAACCATGGCGATCATCTCCGCGTTGGCATTCGGTGCAAGCGCGATGGCTCAGGCATCCGAGTCTCAGGTTGCCGAAGGCTTCATCGAAGGAAGTAGCCTGAATATTCTTAACAGAAACATGTATTTCAACCGGGACTTTCGCAAGGGGGAGGCCAGGGTACTACCCAACGGTGAGCGCAGCAGCTACACCGAGGCTTGGGGGCACGGCATCATGGCTAACTTCGAGTCCGGTTTCACTCAGGGAACCGTTGGTTTCGGCATTGACGCCTATGCCGGACTGGGCCTGAAGCTTGATACCGGTGATGGACGTTATGGTCCCGGTGGTAGTGTCAACATGTTCCCGGTCGACAGCGATGATCGTGCCGAGGACTCGTATTCGAAAGTGGGGGCCGCGGTAAAGGCGCGCTTCGCTGATACGGTCGTCAAGGCCGGTGACGTATTCCCAACCACGCCCGTCGTGCACTACGGGGACTCTCGTCTGCTGCCGCAGAGCTTCAAAGGTGTGACGGTCGTCAACGAAAGCATAGAGGGCCTGACCCTGCAAGGCGGTCGTCTACATGCCATGAGCCAACCGCAGGAGAGCACTTCACGCGGTGATTTCGCGACCTTCTATGCTGGGCAGGTGGACTCTCCCTGGGTCGGCTACTTTGGTGGTGACTACGAGCTCAACGACAACCTGGGCTTCAGCCTTTACAGCAGCCGTTTGAAGGATGCCTGGGATCAGTACTACGCTGGCATGTGGTGGACTTACCCACTTTCCGAGGACCTGTCGTTGTTTGGTGGTCTGAATTACTACAACGCCACCGACGAAGGTAAGAAGCAGCTGGGTGATTTCAGTAACAACATCTATAGCGGTAGCATCGGTGTCAAGTACGGCGCTCACCGTGTAGCGCTCTCTCACCAGCGTAACAACGGCGATGACGACTTTGACTACCTGCGTCAGTCCGACTCGATCTTCCTCGACAACTCCCTTCAGTACAGCGACTTCAACTCGCCCAAGGAACGCTCCTGGATGGTGCGCTACGATCTGGACATGGCTGACTTTGGTGTGCCAGGGCTGAGCTTCATGGCGCGTTACGCGCTGGGACGTGATGCGGATTACTCCAATGCCAACAGCACCTACATGCGCACGGATGATGCCGGTAACCCGCTGACCGATCAGAAGCGCTGGGAGCGCAACCTTGAGGTCAAATACGTGTTCCTCGAGGGTTCTCTGAAGGATCTGTCCGTGCGTGTACGTCAGATGACCACTCGCGCTACTGCTTACGAAAGCGACCTCGATGAAGTGCGTGTAATCGTCGAGTATCCGCTTCAGGTGCTGTAACGACATTCAGGGGCGGCATAGCCGCCCCTCTCTGACAAGATTGTAATTTGAACCTCATGCTCATGTTAGGTGCCGATCCGTAACATGAGACTGTCTTCGAAGCATTCGTTTCCATATTTGCTCAGTCAGTCCGAGGTGCATATGAAAGTTTTTTCCCAGTTTCTGTTTATCGTGTTTCTGGGGGCAGCCAGCATGGTTGCCTCTGCAGAAGATGGCTCTGAGCGCTCTCTCAATGCCGTCAAGCAATTCCGTGAGAATCAACAGCGTATTCATGGTGACAACGCCGTTGAGCAGCAGAAGTCCCAAAGTGCTCAGAGTGAGCAAGACGATTGAGCGTATGAACTAACGCAGCCGTCCTGCTCGCTCTCTCCAGTCCATCTCTTGGTAGCTCCCGCTCCTTTGGTGAGAGATGGTTCCTTGGCGCCCCTTTGGGGGCGCTTTTTTTGTTCGTCAAAGAATTGGGTTGGAACTGCTTAGTCTTGTGGGCGCGATATCTCTCCACTTGAGTTTGCTCTATCCCAAGTTGAGTGGGCACTGATTGATAGTGGATAGTGTCTGCCGTAATAAGTGTCCATGATCCATACCAGGCGACGTTTTCCGAATAATTCAAAAGAGAGACGGTAGAGCAGTGCTTACTGGCACGACGCTTCGTCATATGTTCGAGAGACGCTTGGTATCGCTGAAAGTCTGTTGGGCAAGTGGAAGTGCTAGAACGAACAGCAGTGTGAGTGGTGAAAGTGTGGAGCTGCGCCAGCGGCTGGCTCAGGTCACCAGTAATGCGATGCTCTAAAGACGCTCGCCATCTCCTCACAGCCCACGGAGTCAAGTTTCGCGCTGTCGAGGCATTGGTCGGTCTCTATCCCGTAGCACTGATGTGCCGGCTGCTGTGGGTATTAAGCAACGGTTTCTATGCCTGGCAGCAGCGGCCTCCCTCGGTGTGAAAGATGGCGAGTCGGCGTCTGAGCAAGGAGAACCACACCATCTACCATGAGGTGAATGTCTGTAGGGGACGAAGTGGGCGGCTGAAACTGAGAAAATGTGTCGTCTGGTGAGGGGCTTGTATTCGACGTAGATGGGGCGAAAAGGGGGCGCCATCCCTGGCGCAATTCGATTAAGCAGTCTTTTCCGTTGCGCTTTGGCGGGCCTGTTCGATCAAGGGCTTTGGTAAAGGGAAGTACAGCGTAAAAACTGTGGTCTGATCTGCGATGCTGCTCACGCCCACGTGGCCATGGTGCAGGCTCATGATCGAACGCACGATGGCCAGGCCCAGCCCGGTGCCGCCATCAGCACGTGACCGTCCACGATCCACGCGATAGAAACGCTCGAACAGTTTGGGTAGGTGCTCGGGAGGAATGCCTGCACCTGGGTTGCTCACTGCCAGGGTGGCGTTCGTCGTGTTAGTGACGAGGTCAATATCGATTTTCGAGCCTTCCGGGCTATGGCGGATGGCGTTGGATAGCAGGTTAGAGATAGCTCTCTGTACCATCAAGCGATCGCCATTAATTGTTGCGTACCCTGATACGTTGAGTTTGATGTCCTTTTCTTCGGCCGTGAGGCTGAAAAGCTCCACTACTTTCTCTGCCTCTTCGTGCAGTGCAATTGCCTCGAAGGGGATAAGTGCTGCCGGATGGCTGACGTGGGCGAGAAACAGCATGTCCGATACGATCCGTGTGACCCGGCCGAGCTCCTCAGTGCAGTTCTCCAGCACCAGTTTGTATTCCTCTGGCGGGCGTTCCCGTGAGAGCGTCACCTGCGCTTTACCGATCAGATTGGTGATGGGGGAGCGTAATTCATGTGCCAGGTCGTCAGAGAATTGCGAAAGCTGTTGTACGCCACCGTCCAGGCGATGAAGCATGAAGTTGATGCTGTTAGCCAATTCGCGAAGCTCCTGCGGTAGGTTATCCAGTGGCAGGCGATGGCTCAGATCCTGGGTCGAGACGAGTTCTGCAACCTTGCGGAACTGATTCAGGGAGCTCAGGCCGCGATGAGCGATCCACCAGGCTCCGGCCGCGATCAGAGCCAGTACGAAGGGCAGGGCAATCAAGGTGGATTCGACATAGGCATGTAGCAGTGCTTGGTCAGCGGAGCGCTCCAGTGTAAGGACGGCGCGTATTCGTGATCCGTCCTTACGCAGAATAAGCTGCGAGGCGGTCAAGAGCTGCTTGTCCTGCGCATCTCGCCAATGTTCGAAGGCGATGGTCTCGCTGGCGTTTTCTATAAAGGAAGGTAGGGCCTCCTGTGTCTGGCCCACGCTCATGATTTCCTTGGGAGACGAGCTGTCATCATAAAGAGCGAGCGAAAGGCGATCGTGGCCCTTGATCAAATCTCTGATGTTGTGGGCCTGGTCACCGACTTCCGGGCGAGTGTTGATTTCTCTCATGCCATGGCGGATTTGCTGAAGCTTGTCCTCGAGGCTTTGCTCTGCAATGTAGTCGAGCTGCCGGCTTAGCGAGAAATAAGCCAGCGCACTCAGCAGTGCAACCAGTATCAGGCCCAGTATTGCGACCGACAGGCTGAGTTGGCTTGAGAGTCTGGCAGGCCTCATTGACGAGCCTCCAGTACATAGCCGACGCCGCGCAAGGTGTGGATCAGTTTGTTCTCGAAAGGGTCGTCGATCTTGGCGCGCAAGCGGCGGATGGAAACTTCGACGACGTTGGTATCACAGTCGAAGTTCATGTCCCAGACCAGCGAGATGATCTGGGTGCGCGAGAGTACTTCGCCGCTGCGTCGCATCAGCAGGTGCAGCAGAGCGAACTCCTTGGTGGTCAGATCGATTCGTTGGCCGTTGCGATAGGCGCGGTGGCGGGCTGGATCCAGCTCAAGGTCGTCGACCTTGAGCACGTCTGGCGCGCTGACCTGTTCACCTCTTCGTAGCAGCGAGCGAACTCTGGCCAGAAGCTCGGGGAACTCGAATGGCTTCACCAGATAGTCGTCGGCACCGGAGTCGAAGCCTTTGAGCTTGTCGGCCAGGCGCCCGCGTGCCGTCAGCATCATCACAGGGGTGCGACTATTACGGCGAATGCTGGCCAGTACGCCCCAGCCATCGATCTCTGGTAAGTCGACATCAAGGATGATCAATTCGTAGGACGCCTGGGCCGCCATGTGCAAGCCGTCGACACCATTGGTGGCAATATCGACGACATAGCCGCTCTCGGTAAGTCCCTGGTGGAGATATTCGGCAGTTTTAAGCTCGTCCTCAACAATCAGGATTCGCATGTAGTAGTTGACCTTGGTGGGGGAGAGAAATTTTTATCGAGTCGCGATGATTGTTGGACTTGGGGGCGATCGGCATTTGCGTGGCGGATGATGATCCCTGTAGTAACTACAGGGTCAAGCGGGAGCCCCCTGATTTAGAGGGCTACAGCCCCGTCCGTGTACGCCGGCGGTTGCTTTTATGATGCTTTTTATATGTCCAGTTGTAACTTCATGACTCGAATAATCGTTGCGTTGGCGTCATGGTAATACAGCGTTAAATGGCTTAGTTGGGCATTACGTATTTGTAATTTTGCAGTCACCTCGACGATAGGTGAGGCTCCCTAAATTCTGCACCGAATGAAGGTCTCGGAGATTTCATACATGTCTCCGAATTTATACAGGTGTGGAGGAAAGGCCCTTGTCGAGGCGTTATTCGAGAGTTGCTGAGGCACTTTGCCTGGCTGTTGCCTGCTCAGTTGTAGTGAATCATGCCGTGGCATCAACGCCGATCACCCTGGGCGACGCATGGGGGCAGGCACTGCAGACCAACCCGTCGCTGATGGCAGGTGATCGTAATGTCGGCATCGCAGAAGGTGAGCGTCGCCAAGCCGGTGTGATTCCCAATCCGGAGCTGTCTTGGGAGGTTGAGGACACCCGCAGTGCTACGAGGACCACGACGGTACAGATCAGCCAGCCTATCGAGCTGGGCGGCAAGCGCGGCGCCCGGATAGAAATGGCCGAACGCGGTATCGACAGTGCTGCGGTCGGTCAGGAGCAGCTGCGCAATGAGCTGCGTGCCGAGGTGGTCGGGGCTTTTCAAGGAGCCTTGTTGGCGAAGATGCGCCAAGAGTTGGCTGAGCAGTCACAACGCCTGAGCGAACGCGGCGTGGCGGTCGTTGATGCGCGCGTCAAGGCTGGCAAGGCCTCTGCCCTGGAGGCATCGCGCGCCCGGCTGCAGTACGAAGAGGTTCGACTGGAGGCCGCGCGGGCTCGAGATCAGTACATCAACGCCATGAATCAGTTGCTGGCCTTGATTGGGGGGGCATCCGCCAGTGGTGAGCCTAGCCTCAGTGGCGATGTTACCGATATGCCCGCAATACCCTCTGAAGTCGCACTTCTGAGCCGTCTGGACAAAGTTCCGCAGATGCGTCTTGCCAGGGTCGAGATCGACCGGCAAGAGGCCGGAATCGCCGTTGAGAAAAGCCGGCGGATTCCCGATCTGACGGTCAGCCTCGGCAGCCAATACAGCAGTGAGGATCGTGAGCGCGTCAACCTTGTTGGTTTGTCCATGCCTCTGCCTCTGTTCGATCGCAACCAGGGAAATGTTCTGGCCGCCTCGCGGCGGGCTGATCAGGCGCGCGACTTGCGAAATGCTGCCGAGTTGCGCCTGCGCAGTGAGGTGCAGCAGGCCTATCAGCAATGGCGAACGGCGCAGGGAGCGATTAGCGGTTTCGAGGGGGGCCTGCTTGCGTCCGCGGACACAGCTTTGGAAAGCACGACGCGTGGATTTCAGATGGGCAAGTTCGGCTTTATCGATGTTCTCGATGCCCAGCGCACCTTGATCGACGTTCGCTCCCGTTACCTGCAGGCACTCGGCGAAGCGCTCGATGCCTGGGTTCGCCTTGAGCGCATCTACGGCGACCTATCTGCCCAAGCCGATAACTACTGATTTCCTGTCACGACGATCGGCGCGATGCCGGTTACTGATCATCTTTTGGGGTTGTTCATGCAGAAGAAACTTGGTGTTGCCATCGCGGCGGCCCTGACCTTGGGGTTCGTCGGTGGTGCGTTGTTTTATAACAGCGGGCGCTTTGCCGCAGAAATCGGGCACATGCTTGCCAGTAGCGACAGCGTTGTTGCAGTCAGGGCTGGGCAGGTCAGTGAGGCCGGGGACGATCATGCCGATGATGATCATGGCGAGGCTGGCGATGATCACGGTGAGTCCGCGGGTGGGCATGCCGAAGAGGGGGGGCTGGTGCTGAGTGAGGCGCAAATAGCCGCTGCGGGCATTGAACTCGTCGACGTACAAGCGCGCGCCATGAGCACATACATCTCTCTACCTGGCGAGGTGAATTTCGACGAGGAGCGCACGGCTCATGTCGTGCCGCCCAGCGCTGGCGTTGTCGAGCGCGTGCTGGTCGGGCTGGGGCAGAAGGTGGCTGCTGGGGATGGCCTGGCGACTATCGTCAGTCAGCAGGTTTCCGAGTTGCGTAGTGAAATGGCGGCTGCCGCTCGACGCGTTGAGCTGGCCCGCACGACCTTCGAGCGTGAACGCCAATTGTGGAAGGACGGTATTTCGGCCGAGCAGGATTATCTCCAGGCCCGGCAAACGCTGCAGGAGGCCGAGATCGCTCTGGCCAATGCCCGACAGAAGGGCAAGACGATCAGCCCTCAGGGCGAGGCTGGCGATGGCAGCCGTTACAACCTGCGTGCACCTTTTTCCGGTGTGGTGGTGGAGAAGCACCTGGTACCTGGCGAAGTCGTCAGTGAGACCAGTAATGCCTTCACGGTGGCTGATCTGAGTCGCGTCTGGGTCACCTTCAGCGTTTCCCCGCGTGATCTGGAACAGGTGAAAGTCGGGCAGTCAGTACGTGTCAGTGCGCCAGAGTTGGGGCGCGAAGCTACGGGTAAGGTGGCTTACATCAGCCGCCAGCTGGGTGAGCAGACGCGGACGGCGACAGGCCGCATCGACCTGGATAACGCCGACGGCATTTGGCGTCCCGGCCTGTTCGTCTCGGTTGCCTTGGCGACTGAAAGCCATGAGGCCGGGGCCGTGGTGCCGGCTTCATCGATTCAGGATGTCGAGGACAAGACCAGTGTCTTCGTGCGTACCGCTGAAGGCTTCGAAGTGCGTCCGGTGACATTGGGCACCCGCAGCGATGGCTTCGTCGAGGTACGCGAAGGCCTGAAGTCAGGCGAACGTGTAGCTGCCACAGGCAGTTTCATCCTCAAGTCCGAACTGGGCAAAGGCAGCGCCGAACACGCGCACTGATCCTCACCGACGAGTACTTTTCATGTTTGAGCGCATCATTCAATTCGCCATAGAACAGCGTTTTCTGGTGCTGTTGGCCGTTTTGGCGATGGCCGGTGTGGGCGTGGCCAGCTATCAGAAGCTGCCGATCGACGCCGTTCCCGACATCACCAACGTCCAGGTACAGATCAGTACCGCTGCCGAGGGCTTTTCGCCGCTGGAAACCGAGCAGCGCATCACTTTCCCGATTGAAACGGCCATGGCCGGCCTGCCGCATTTGAAACAGACCCGCTCGCTGTCACGCTCGGGGCTATCGCAGGTTACCGTGATTTTTGAGGATGGCACGGATCTGTATTTCGCCCGCCAGTTGGTCAACGAGCGACTGCAAAGCGCCAAGGAGCAATTGCCCGAGGGTGTCGAGGCCTCCATGGGGCCGATTTCCACCGGCCTAGGTGAAATCTTTCTATGGACGGTCGAGGCCGAGGAGGGGGCACTCAAGGAGGACGGTACGCCTTACACACCAACCGATCTGCGGGTGATCCAGGACTGGATCATCAAACCGCAGTTGCGCACGGTGCCTGGCGTTGCCGAAATCAACACCATTGGTGGCTTCGCCAAGGAGTTCCAGGTCGCTCCAGATCCCAAGCGCTTGGCGGCCTACAAGCTGACGCTGGGTGACCTGCTGCTGGCGCTGGAGCGCAACAATGCCAACGTCGGTGCTGGCTATATCGAGCGCAATGGCGAGCAACTACTGATTCGGGCACCTGGGCAACTGAGCACGCTGGACGATATCGCCAATATCGTCGTGGCCAATGTGGACGGCACGCCCATTCGTGTCAGTCATGTGGCGCAGGTGATGTTGGGTCGTGAACTACGTTCTGGTGCTGCGACCGAGAATGGTCGCGAGGTCGTGCTGGGAACAGTGTTCATGCTGATCGGCGAGAACAGCCGCAGTGTGTCGCAGGCCGTGGCCGCACGTCTGGAGGAGATCAACCGTTCGCTGCCTGAAGGGGTGGTTGCGGTGACCGTCTATGACCGCACCAATCTGGTGGACAAGGCCATCGCCACGGTCAAGAAGAACCTGATCGAAGGGGCTATCCTGGTCATCGTCATCCTCTTCCTGTTCCTCGGTAACATCCGTGCGGCGCTGATCACAGCCATGGTCATTCCGCTGTCGATGCTGTTCACCTTCACCGGCATGTTCAGCAACAAGGTCAGCGCCAACTTGATGAGTCTGGGGGCACTCGACTTCGGCATCATCGTCGATGGTGCCGTGGTCATCGTCGAGAACGCTATTCGCCGTCTGGCTCATGCGCAGCACAAGCTTGGCCGCGAGCTGACCCGTAGTGAGCGTCTGCATGAGGTCTTCGCGGCATCCAAGGAAGCGCGTCGTGCGCTGATTTTCGGTCAGTTGATCATCATGGTGGTGTACCTGCCGATCTTCGCCCTGACCGGGGTCGAGGGCAAAACGTTCCACCCAATGGCCTTCACCGTGGTGACCGCCCTGTTCGGGGCCATGATCCTTTCGGTGACCTTCGTCCCGGCGGCTATCGCGCTATTCGTCACTGGTAAGGTGAAAGAAGAGGAAAACGCGCTGATGCGTGTTGCCCGGCGCACCTACGAGCCAGTGCTGGCCTGGGTCATGCGACGGCGTACGTTGGCCTTCAGTGCGGCCGTGGCGCTGGTTCTGTTCTCCGGTCTGCTGGCATCACGTATGGGCAGCGAGTTCGTGCCGAGTCTCAGTGAGGGGGACTTCGCGCTGCAGGCGCTGCGTGTACCGGGTACCAGCCTGACGCAGTCGGTGGAGATGCAGATGCGCCTGGAGGAGACCATTCTGGCCAAGGTGCCGGAAGTGGAGCGAGTATTCGCGCGTACCGGTACGGCTGAAATCGCCTCCGACCCGATGCCGCCGAACATTTCTGACAGCTACGTGATGCTCAAACCGCGCGATCAATGGCCCGATCCGAAAAAGTCGCGTGATGCTCTGATCGCCGAGCTGCAGGCCGCTGCCGAGTTGGTTCCGGGCAGTAACTACGAGCTGTCGCAGCCTATTCAGTTGCGTTTCAACGAATTGATATCGGGTGTGCGCAGCGATGTCGCGGTGAAGATATTCGGCGACGATATGGACGTCCTCAATAGCACGGCAGCCGAAGTGGCCGAGACCTTGGGCGGTATTGATGGGGCGTCCGAGGTGAAGGCCGAGCAGACAACAGGCCTTCCGGTGCTGACCGTGGCCATCGACCGAGACAAGGCGGCTCGCTATGGTCTGAATGTCGGTGACATTCAGGAAACCGTCGCCGTGGCTGTCGGTGGGCGCCGCGCGGGGACGTTATTCGAGGGGGATCGCCGTTTCGATCTGGTAGTACGTCTACCGGAAAACCTGCGTACCGATATCGAGGGGCTCTCGCGACTGCTGATACCCGTTCCAGCAACGGGGGCAGCCACCAGCGTCGGCTTTATCGCGCTCTCTGAGGTGGCCAGTCTGCAACTGGCGCCAGGGCCAAATCAGGTCAGTCGCGAGAATGGCAAGCGCCTGGTTGTGGTGAGTGCCAACGTGCGGGGGCGTGACATCGGCTCCTTTGTGCAAGAGGCCGAAGAGAAGATTCGCAGCGATGTGAAGCTGCCAGCCGGTTATTGGACGACTTGGGGCGGACAGTTCGAGCAACTGCAATCGGCGGCCAAACGTCTGCAAGTGGTGGTGCCGGTTGCCCTGCTGCTGGTGTTCATGCTGCTGTTCATGATGTTCAACAACGTGCGTGATGGCTTGCTGGTGTTTACCGGTATTCCTTTTGCGTTGACCGGTGGCGTGATGGCGCTGTGGCTGCGTGACATACCGCTTTCGATCTCCGCCGGGGTGGGCTTTATTGCTCTGTCGGGGGTGGCGGTTCTCAATGGTCTGGTGATGATTTCCTTCATTCGTAATCTGCGCGAGGAGGGAATGGGGTTGCAGCAGGCCGTCACCGACGGTGCCCTGCAACGTCTGCGCCCGGTATTGATGACTGCGCTCGTTGCATCACTTGGCTTCGTGCCCATGGCTCTGGCGACTGGGACTGGGGCTGAAGTACAGCGCCCTCTGGCGACTGTGGTGATCGGTGGGATTCTGTCCTCTACCGCACTTACGCTGCTGGTGTTGCCTGCGCTCTATCGTTGGGCCTATCGGCGTGAGGAGGAGGCTGAGCTGAAAGACTGAGAGCGAGTATATCGCGGCGCTGGTGCGGAATTATTACGAACCGGCGAAGTGGCAATGGCTCAATGGGTTGGTAACGGATGGCGCGTAAGGCCTAGTTACCCGGCCCATTTCTCAACAGAGTCTGTCGAAAGCAGCCATTTGAAGGATACTGTAATCGCAAAAAATAAAAGTGATCCCGCGCCGATTGGCGCGGGATCTGAGCTGATACTAGTGTCGCTTACTGAAGCGGTAGGCCGCATTCTTCGCGAATCTGAAGCTCTAGATAGTAGTCTTCGTTCGGCACGCCGAATCTGCGTTCGAGCTCATCCAGCGCATCTTCATAGCAGGCTTCCTTTCCATAGTTCTTCGGGCGTGGCTTCGAGCTACCGAACGGGGCTTGATTTTTCTTGGGGCCGACATCGTTGCGATAGGCCACGGTATTGCCTTGAGCGTCATAGTCCAGATACCAGCCATTTTCGATTAGGTAATTCCCCTGGCGTCCCTGTCCAAGCAGCGCACCGGGAGTGTATCCGTCGACCTCATTTTGAAGGGCGCATCCATGTTCTCCACACTCCATGGTTAAAGTCCCTGCGGTGTGTTTTACAAAGCGCTCCCCTGTTTCCCGGTTGATGAATGCCATCTGCTTTTGGCTGGGCGTGTTCTTGCCCGCCGGCCGACAGTCGTAGACGGTGCGGGTTGGCAAGGAGCCATCGGCCCTTCTCAGGCCCAGAGTCGGGATCTCCATCTTGGTGTCACAGGACATAACGTTCATGGCGGGCGTGTAATCGAAGTACTCCACTTGTTCTGCGAAGGTAGGGAGGCTGCTGATCAGCCCCAGAGCTATGAGCGACTTCCTGAATATGGTCATGAGGACTCCTTTTCATTTATTTGGCCCATGTAGGTAGAAGCTGCATGGAGGCCATGTGGCGTAGGTGATTGCTGAAGAGAAAGGTGAGGGAGGGTTACTTCTTCTTTTTCTTGTAGCGAACGACGATCCGGTTGTAGGTCGGATACTTCTCGATCACGTAGTCAGGGCTGAGTGTCAGCAGGTTGTGCATGGCAATGCCGGTGGCCGTGAGCAATCCCAAGGCACCCGTAACACCCCCCGCGAAACTGCCTGCTGCCAAGCCAATGCGACCGGCTGTGTAAACGCGGCAGGTCAGCCCAGTGACCTCAATCTTGTTTTCGACCAGGCGAACGGCTTCGAGCAATTTGCCGCTGAGGCCTACGACCTCGAAGGACTCCTTGCGGCTGATGAGTTGAGGAAGTTTGGCGGTGGCCAGGTCATCAAAAGTGAGTTGCGTCATTTCAGTACTCCCTGTGCGATCAAAGAAATGGGTCGTAAATACCGTGGTCGTTTTAGCAGCATAACGAAACGATTCGCGGCATGCCAAGAATCTCCGCGACTCAAGATCAAGACCAAAGCCTGATACGTCTGGGAAAGGCTGTGCGTGCCCGTAGAGCGCAGCAGGCCTTCTCCCAAGAAGCGCTTGCTGATGCGGCTGGGATTGACCGTTCGCATATGGGGAAAATTGAGCGGGGAGAGCGCAACGTGACATTTCTGAACATTGCGCGGATTGCTCATGCTCTGGGCTGCAAACCTTCGGATTTACTTCTGGATGCAGACCTCTAGGTAAGGGCTATCGCCCGTGGTTAGGCGGACGGTTCGAGCTGTTGGGATTGGGCTTCGAGCTTCTCGGCGAGTGTTTGGGTGTGAACGGTGCTGTCGGGTTTCGACGCGGTGGGCTGACCCTCCGGAAAGAACTCTTCAGCAATGGCGCTGCTGTCCTCGCCGTCGTCCTCGAAGATGCCGTTACCCAGACCGACACGCGCAGTGGCATCCAGCGCGACCTGATCAAAGCCCGCTGCCTGACGCGTCTCATCCAGCTCCCGCGCAGTGAGCAACGCTTGCTCCACGGTCATGCCGCCGCGCAGCGTCAGATCGACGTAGAAGATCGGCGTGCCGTGGCTCTGCCGGGTGGATTTGCCACGTAAACGCAGCTCCAGCGGCAGGCACGCCAGGCGATCACCTGATATGGCCCGGAAGTACTGCAAACGGGCGATTAGCGTGCGGATGCTGTTGAAACCGGTGGTGCGAAACACGAAGCTGCCCAGGGCATCCTCATCGCCGATCACTACGTTCATGCGCCCGTAGGGCTTGCAGGCATTGCCCTTGGCCAGGGGGCAGGCATCGGGCGAGGGGCAGGGCAGCGATTGAACGCCGTCCTTGCTGATGCGCTTGCAGGTCTCACCGTTGCCGACACATACCGGTCGACCGTTCTGCCGATCAAACAGGGTGTAATTAGCGCGGAAATTCAGCTCCGGTTCGTTGAACAACAAGCGCACAGGAATGCTACGCAGCTTGTCGTCCTTACCCTGACGAAGCTCGTCATTGAGCGGATGCAGAAGCCAGCCGTCCTTGCCCTGCACCTGAGAGGTGATGGTGAATTGGTCGTCTTTCTCCGGCAGGCGCTTGCCGTTTTTCTCGACGACCTTTCCGATGGAAATACGCCCGAGCACGGGCGGGGTAATTGCCAGACTGCGGATTCCACGCCATCCGGCCACCCAGTCCGCTCTCATCTGGCCAGGCATTCCAGGGCCATCTGGCCACCTGTTCCACGGCCATCCGGCCGGGCAGTCGGAGCGCAGCGACGC
>NZ_PGLR01000002.1 GCF_002803095.1 Pseudomonas sp. ZH-FAD
TGCGCGCGGCGCACCCTACGAGAATTACGCTGTTCAAACCGTAGGGTGCGCCGCGCGCACCGCCGACTATCCTGAATCTGCTGGCAAGAATTCAGGAGACAAGGAATGTCCAACTACCGCCGCGCTCGCGATGCGGGCGCCTGCTATTTCTTCACGCTGGTCAGCCACCAGCGTCGCCCGGTGCTGACCGAAGCGCCATTGCGCGCAGCCTTGCGCCGTGCCATCGAACGAGTCCGTTTACACCGTCCCTTCATCATCGAAGGTTGGATACTGCTGCCCGATCATCTGCATTGTGTCTGGCGTCTGCCTGAAGGGGATGCAGATTTTGGCTCACGCTGGTCGATGATCAAGCGCCTGACTTCTCAGGCCTTGCCGGGGTTCGGTTCGATCAGTTTGAGTCGCAGTTTGCGTCGTGAGTCAGGGCTGTGGCAGCGGCGCTTCTGGGAGCACCGTATTCGTGATGAAGGCGATTACCAGCGGCATATGGATTACCTGCATTTCAATCCAGTGAAGCATGGCTTGGTCGAACGCGTGGCAGATTGGCCGTGGTCGAGCTTTCATCGTTTGGTGAAGGAGGGTGTGTATCCAGCGGATTGGGGTAGCGATGCCAAAACAGGTGACGGTGAGTACGGTGAATGACGCGGTGCGCACGGCCTAGGCGGCCCCGCGACACCCTACGGCTTAAGCGGCGTCCGCGCGCACCGACTTTTTTCAATGTGCCTGTCGATTCTTCCATCGCCCATTCGACTACTGCATAGAACCCCAGCCCTGGGTTCACTGTCAGCCGTAGGGAGACACCCTGCGCTATTTCGACTCGAACAAGGAGAAAGGCGATGCGTTTCATGGTGATGGTCAAGGCGACTGCAGATTCCGAAGCCGGTGTTATGCCCAGCGAGGAGCTGCTGGCGGCCATGGGCCGCTACAACGAGGAGCTGGTGGAAGCCGGTGTGATGCTCGCCGGCGAGGGCCTGCAGCCCAGCAGCAAGGGCGCGCGGGTGCGGTTTTCCGGGGCGCAGCGCTCGGTGATCGACGGCCCATTTATGGAGACCAAGGAGCTGGTGGCTGGTTTCTGGATCTTTCAGTGCGAGTCGCTGCAAGCCTGCATCGACTGGGTCAAGCGTTGCCCCAACCCCATGCCTGGCGACTCAGATATAGAGATTCGGCAGATCTTCGAGGCCGAGGATTTCGGCGCCGAGTTCACCCCCGAGTTGCGTGAGCAGGAAAACCGTATTCGCGCGCGCATGAGCAGTGAAAATCAAGGAGAGTAACGATGAAGATGCATGCCTATCTGATGTTCGATGGCCAGTGCGAGGCCGCCTTCAACCGCTACGCCGAGGTCTTCGGCGGTAAGCTGGAGATGATGCGCTACGCCGACAGCCCCGAGGATATGGAGGTTCCGGCCGAGTACCAGCAGCGTGTCATGCACGTCTGCCTGACCGTCGGCGATCAGTTGCTGATGGCATCCGACAATCTGCCGCAGTACCCCTATGAGGGGATCAAGGGGTGTTCCGTTTCCCTGCAGGTGGACAACGTGCCGGAGGCCGAGCGCCTGTACGAGGCATTGTCGGCCGGCGGTTCGGTGCAGATGGAGCTGCAGGCGACCTTCTGGGCGACCCGCTTCGCCATGCTTACCGACCGTTTCGGCGTGTCCTGGATGATCAACTGCATGGTCGATAGCCAGGAGGGTTGACGGCGAGGTTCTCGACAAACGTAGCCCGGATCAAATCCGGGGAAACGAGACCGCGCCTTCGCGACTGAAACGGAGTGCCGCCCAGCCGCTCCTACGGACCAATCAGGCCGTAGGAGCGGCTTCAGCCGCGATGAGTTATCTAGCTCACCAGCGTCAGCGGCTCGGGCTCTTCATGTACTTGCACGCCCGCGAGGAACTCCTCGCCCCAGCGGCGAATGTCGTTGTAGCAAACGATATCGAACAGCTCGCGCAGGCGCGCCTGGGCCTCGCTCTTGGGCAGGTTCAGCGCCAGGTAACAGGTCTGCGCCAGGTCGGCCGGGTCGTGCGGGTTGGTCAGCAGCGCGCCCTTGAGCTCGGCCGCCGCGCCGGCGAACTCCGACAGCACCAGCACGCCACGTCCACCGAGCAGGCCTTGCGCTGCGACGAACTCCTTGGCTACCAGGTTGAGGCCATCGCGCAATGGGGTGATCCACATGACGTCGGCCATGGCGTACCAGGCGCTGACTTCCTCGAAGGGCAGGCTGCGGAAGAAGAACTGCAAGGGTGTCCAACCGATACGGGCGAAGCGGCCGTTGATACGGCCGACTGCCTGCTCAATCTGGCTCTGCAGCTCGTTGTAGACGGTCATCTCCTTGGCCGCCGGTACGCACACGGTGACCAGGGTGACTTTGCCGATCAGCTCGGGATTATCGGCCAGCAGGCGTTCGTAGGCGTTGAGTTTTTCCAGGATGCCCTTGGTGTAGTCGAGGCGTTCGACCGAGAGGATCAGCTTCACGCCTTTCATCTCTTCGCGTAGCTGGGCCATCAGCTCCTTGATCTTCGGTGCCTCCAATGCATTGCGCACGCGGTCGATATCCAGCCCCACCGGGTGCGCACCCAGTTTGACCTGGCGCGTGCCGGTATCCAGCGCGGTGGTCATGCGCTCCAGGCCGACGGCGCAACCGTAGGTGATGAAGCGCGGTGCGCAGTTCTGTCGATCCAGGGTTTTCAGTGGGAATACACCACGGGCCACATCGACGAAGTTCTCCACCTGGCGTGGAATGTGAAAACCGATGTAATCGCACTGCAGCAGGCTGCCGACGATCTGCCGGCGCCAGGGCAGCACGTTGAACACGTCCGCCGAGGGGAAGTAGGTGTGGTGGAAGAAGGCGATGCGCAGATCCGGGCGCAGCTCGCGCAGGTAGGCCGGCACCATCCACAGGTTGTAGTCGTGCAGCCAGACGATGGCGCCTTCGGCGGCCTCCAGCGCGGTGCGTTCGGCGAAGGCGCGGTTGACCTTGAGGAATACCTGCCAGTCGTCTTCGTTGAAGACGGCGCGCTCCCAGAAAGTGTGCAGGGTCGGCCAGAAGGCTTCCTTGGAGAAGCGCTTGTAGAAAATGTCGACTTCTTCCTTGCTCAGCTTGACCCGCGCGGCGGTGAGCTTGGGATAGCGCTCGGCGTCCACGGTGGTGTGGCTGTCGAACGGTTCGTCGCCGTCCTCGTGCACGGCCCAGGCAACCCAGGAGCCGGGGCGGCCGTCGCCGAAGAAGCTGAGCAGGGTGGGAATGATGCCGTTGGGTGAGGTCGGGCGACGACGTTGCAGCTTGCCGGCCGCGTTGCGGTATTCCTCATAGGGCAGGCGATGATAGACCATCACCAGCTCGGCCTTACCCGGCTGCGCGGCCTGGCGGCGTTCGGCGGCGATACCGTGCTCGCCAAGGAAGCCGAAATGGGCGAAGGCTTCGAGGATGCCGCCGCAGCCCGGACGGTTGGCGTGCAGGGTGCGCGAATGGCTGCGGGTGGCTTCCAGCAGCGCGCTTTCCGACTGGCCGACGCACACGCCATGGAAGCTGGCGCTGAGCATGGAGAGGTCATTGAGCGTGTCGCCAGCGGCCAGCACCTGATCGTGGCTCAGCTCCAGCCAGTCGGCCAGGGCCTGCAGGCTGCTGCCCTTGTTCACACCCTTGGGCAGGAAATCCAGGTACAGCTCGGCGGAGTACAGCAGGTCGCAACCCAGCTCATCGGCGATCTCGCGTAGCGCCGGGTTGGCCGCCTGTTCGGGCGTGCAGAAGTAGGAGCAGCGGCGCGCCTGCGGCACGTCCTGACGCTCCAGGCCGAACGGCTCGATGACGCTGGCCACCTGGCTTTCGCCGGGCCAGCGGGCATCGACCACACTCTGCAGCGGCTGGATCGGCTGCAGGCTGTCGCCATGCACCAGGGTCGCGCCGACGTCGGCGATGATGTAGTCCGGCTGCGGCAGGGTCGGGTCGGCCAGCAGCGGCAGCACCGCTTCCAGGCTGCGCCCGGTGACGTAGGCAAGCTTGATCTCGGGGTGGGCGGCGATGGTCTGGTAGAGGCTCAGGCGATCTTCGGGATCGCCAGCGAGAAAGGTTCCATCCAGGTCGGTGGCTAATAGCATCGTTGTTTCTCCAGAAGTGGCCACTGCGGCCTTGCTCGGTGGCGAGCGGCCGACGGGCCGGGTTTCTGGCTGCTTGGGGTAGGCTCAAGGCCTTGCCGAAACAGCCTTTAAGAACCCGTCCAAAGACTGCTGCGCGTCGGCCATGCTGCGTTGAAGTCGAGCTCAGAATGCTCATTTACAGCACGTAAAGTCGAACGCGACTCCGATCGCTTCTTCGCTCGACTTCGTGGGGCCGCCATCGGTATTGCCTGGCTCTAGCTCGCGAGTCTTTGAACAGGTTCTATGACTTCAGGACTGAATCGTCTCCTCTGTCGATTCGTGCGGCGGCGCATCGGGCATCAGCTCCAATACCGTGGGGCTGGTGCGTAGCATGGGCGTGAAGTGCGCAGCGTCGCCGCTGACCAGATCGCTGACATGGCGCAGCCGGTAAAAGGTGTAGGCGGCCAGCAGGCCGAGGGTGCAGGCGAAGTACAGCGGCAGTGCGCTGGCGCCCAGTTGCTCCATCAGCAGGCCGGCCAATAGCGGGCCGCACACCGAGCCGATGCCATTGACCATCAGCAAGCTGGCGGAGCCGGAAAGAATCTCGTCGCTGTGCAACTGGTCGATCAGTTGCGCCACGGCGATAGGGTAGATGGCGAAGGCCAGGCCGCCCCAGATGAAGATCGCGCCGAGCAGCAACGGGCCGGCTGGCAGCAGGCTCATGATCAGCGCCAGGGCGACTGCCAGTATCACCACCCAGAGCAGCACCTGGCGGCGGTCGTGGCGATCCGAGTAGATACCGATGGGCCATTGCAGCAGGGCGCCACCGAGAATGGTTGCGGTCATCAGCAGACCGACGCCGGACGTATCGAAACCGGCCAGGCTGGCGTAGACCGGCGCCATGCCCCAGAAGCCGCCCATGGCAAGGCCGGAGAGGCCGGCGGCGATTATCGCCAGCGGCGCAATATTCCATAGTTGGCGCAGGTTGCTCGGCGGTGTCTCGGGCAGGCTTGGCTGTGCCTGGCGGGTGAGGGTAATGGGCATCAACGCGGCGCTGATGAGGATGGCGGCGATGGCGAACAGGGTGAACTGCACCGGGTCGGCCAGGTGCAGCAGTTGCTGGGCCAGCGCCAGGGCGCCGAGGTTGACCGCCATGTACAGGGCGAACACTTGGCCGCGCTTCTCGTTGGGCGCTTTGGCGTTGAGCCAGCTCTCGATGACCATGTACAACGTCACCAGCGCCAGACCGTAGAGCACACGCAGCAGCAGCCAGACCCACGGATCGATCAGCAGCAGATGGAGCAGGGCGGCAATGGCAGCCAGGGCGGCGCAGCAGGCGAACGCGCGGATATGTCCGATGCGTCGAACCAGCGGAGTCGCCAGCCAGGTGCCGAGGAGGAACCCGACGAAGTACCCGGACATGATCAGGCCGAGCATCGTGGTGGAGTAGCCTTCGGCGACGCCACGCAGGGTCAGGAGGGTGTTGAGTAGACCATTGCCGAGCAGGAGCAGAGCCACGCCGCTCAGCAACGAGCTGATGGGGGCAATGAGAGACAACATGCAAACCACCCTAGGGGACTATGCCGCTGATGGCAAGCATGAAGCAGGCCAGTGCCTGCCGGGTTGTTTGTTTAAGTTATTGATTTATAAGATTTATTTTTATCGATAAACGGTAGTTGAGTATTTTCTGAGTCGCTACGCTGCGCGCTGCCGGGGCGCCGGAACCTGTGCGTGCACCGATTCCGGCCCGTTGCGTTGGCTGCATCAAAGGCTGACCTGGGCGATGGCGCTGGCCAACTGGTCGAGCCGTGTGGCGTCCAGTCCGGCGACGTTGGCGCGGCCGCTGCCGACCATGTAGACGCTGAACTCCTCGCGCAGGCGTTGCACCTGCAGCGGCGACAAGCCGGTGTAGGAGAACATGCCGCGCTGTTCGGCGATATGCGCGAAGCGTTCGCTCAGACCGTGTGGTACCAGCGCTTCGACCAAGCCGCGGCGCAGGCTGGCGACGCGCAGGCGCATGCCTTCCAGTTCGTCCAGCCAGAGCCCTTTCAGCTCGTCGTCACCGAGTATCTGCGCCACCACCGCAGCGCCATGGGCGGGCGGCGTCGACCACAGGTTGCGGGCGATGGAGGCCAACTGACTGCGGATGTCGACGAGCTTTTCGGCGTCGCCGGCGCAGACGATCAGGGCACCTGTGCGCTCGCGATACAGGCCGAAGTTCTTCGAGCAGGAACTGGTGATCAGCAGCTCCGGCAGTTCGGCGGCGAACAGGCGCACCGCCCAGGCGTCTTCTACCAGGCCATCACCGAAGCCCTGGTAGGCGAAGTCGATCAGCGGCAGTAGCTCACGCGCCTTGACCACCTCCAGCACGCGTTTCCAATCGCGCGGAGTGAGGTCGAAGCCGGTGGGGTTGTGGCAGCAGGCATGCAGCAGTACCACGTCGCCCTTGGGCAGGTGAGTGAGGGCGGCGATCATGGCCTCGACGTCGAGGCGATTGTTGGCGCCGACGTAGGGGTAGTGGCCGACCTTGAGCCCGGCCTCGGCGAACAGCGTTTCATGGATCGGCCAGGTCGGATCGCTTAGCCAGATACCGCGCCCCGGCAGGCAGTGACGAATGAAATCACCCGCCAGACGCAGGGCGCCGGTGCCGCCCGGTGTTTGCGTTGCGCCGGCGCGCTGCTCGGCGAGCAGTGCCGAGTCAGCGCCCAGCACCAGCTGGCTCAGGAGCGTGCCGAACGCGGCGTCGCCATGGCCGCCGATGTAGGTCTTGGTCAGCTCGACATCGATCAGACGCTGCTCGGCCAGCTTCACCGCACGCGGGATCGGCGTCAGGCCCTGGGCGTCCTTGTAGACGCCAACGCCGAGGTCCAGGCGCGCCGGATTGCTATCGAGGCGATAGGCTTCCATCAGGCTGAGGATGGGGTCACCCGGTACGCGGGCGACCTTGGCGAGGTGGCTCACTTGCGGCCCTCGGCGCTGGCAGCCAGCACATCGGTACGCGCGGCCATGATGAAGTCGTTGCGGTGCAAGCCGCGCATCTCGTGGCTCCACCAGGTGACGGTGACCTTGCCCCATTCGGTAAGCAGGGCCGGGTGGTGGCCGACTTCCTCGGCGATGGCGCCCACGGCGTTGGTGAAGGCCAGGGCATGGCGGAAGTTCTTGAACAGGTACACGCGCTCCAGCTCCATATGGTCGCCGCGTACCTCGATGTTCCAGTCGGGGATCTCGCGGATCAGCTCGGCCAGTTCTTCATCGGTCACTTTCGGCGCATCGGCGCGGCAGGCTTCGCATTGGGCTTGGGCAAGGCTCATTGGGGCTCTCCTGGGTAAGAAATTTGGGTGAATCAGGCTGCTGTCTATCAGTTAACCATCGAGTTTAGGAGCCGCGCCCCGCGGCGAATCGAGCGGGCAACGCCGATGATGGAGTAAGGCCGCAATCGTTTCGCGCCGGGGCGGCGCTCCTACAGGACGGCGGATCGCACCATCGTGTAGAGGGCACGCCCACGCGGTGAATTGATAGGGCAACGTCATTTGTTGGTAATGGGAAGTCACGGTCTACGCAGCTTTCGGCGGAAACTTCGGCGCGTGCAGGCCGAGGGCCATGGCCTGATGCACCAGCGCCATGATGTCTTCATGAGCCAGCTCGAACAGGCGCTTGAGCTCGGGCAGGACGAAGTACACCGGCTGCAGGATATCGATGCGATACGGCGTGCGCATCGCTTCGAGTGCATCGAAGGGCTGGTGTTCGGGCACGTCGGACAGCGCGTAGAGGGTTTCCTTCGGCGAGGAGAGGATGCCGCCACCGTAGATGCGCCGGCCGGCCGGGGTGTCGAGCAGGCCGAACTCGATGGTCAGCCAGTACAGCCGCGCCAGGTAGACGCGCTGCTCTTTCGTGGCCTTGAGACCGAGCTTGCCGTAGGTATGGGTGAATTCGGCGAACCAGGGATTGGTCAGCAGCGGGCAGTGGCCGAAGATCTCGTGGAAGATGTCCGGCTCCTGCAGGTAGTCCAGTTCCTCGGGCGCGCGGATAAAGGTGGCGACGGGAAACTGTTTGCTGGCCAGCAGCTCGAAGAAGGTCTGGAAGGGGATCAGTGCCGGCACCCGTGCCACGCGCCACCCGGTGGTGGCTTCGAGCACCTGGTTGATGTCGCCGAGTTGCGGGATGCGCTCCAGCGGCAGGCCGAGCTGCTCGATACCGTCCAGGTATTCCTGGCAGGCGCGGTTCTCGATCACCTTCAACTGGCGAGTGATCAGGGTATTCCACACCTGATGCTCGCTTTCCGGGTAATGGATAAAGCCACCCTCGTCCGGTTCCCGGGCCAGGTACTGCGTACTCTTCATTGCTGCCTCCTTCTGGGGGCTGTTGTTCTTGTCTAGGTCAAGCATGCCTCTACACGGAGGACGGAATAGAGGTGCAAGGCCCTCCTGTAAGCGCGAAAAAGACGATTTTTGTAATTTTTTCATTACGCGACGACGGAAAAGCCATTGTTGATGACTCTGTCAGGCTTTTTTTGTAACGATTTTTTTACACAAAAATCACAGCTTTCACCATTCGGGCCGTCCTGTGGGGTATCCGAGCGTCGGCATCGATTTTCGTGCGTCTGCTGGCAACATATTTGCGGTGCAGTGATGCCGGTTAGTAGGGCGTGCGATTTTCAATCGTTAGTCAGTGCACCGAACTTCAGTCGAGTGTAGTTGTTATTCCCCTGTATGGCTCAGCTCTTCTGGTAGGCAGAAGTGCTGAGCCGTGTTCTGTCACTTGGCTTTTGCAATGGATGTGTGTAGACGATTTATCAAGTTAATACGTGCAGGCGTCATGGAATATATATATGAGATTTTGAAGAGTGCGAGCAGGTAGGGCGTTACCAGACGGATAATGCATGGTGTTTCTGGATATATATATCGGGGGTAATCTTGCTGGTTATAGAAGGGTGTGTTTCTGTTTGCTGGATATAATTCTGGTGTGCATGTGTATGCTCTGTGCCAGAAATTTTCTGAGCGTTCTGTAAGTTTATCTTTACGTCATGAAAACCTTACACTTCTCCGGTTGCCTGAATTTATCTCGTTCGATGCTGTAGATATCATTACTTTCATTTTTTGCATTTGTAACAAAATATTTCTAAATGGCATTCGCGCCATTCACTGACCGAAAACGATTCTGCTGCTTAATCATCAGGGAGCGCCTGATGATGCGGCGGTTGATGTTTGTTTTGGGGAGGCGTTGGGCGTGTGCCCAGTCAGCACGCTGCCACAAAAGACCGCCTGCAATATGGCGTCATTGACTTGTCGGTCATGATCGCGTTGCGCTATAAAAAAATCGCACCACGAGGCTGACCTCGTAATTTCCAACCTTTCACGAAGCTTTCATTTCTGGATTCGACGGATTTTTGACGATTCTCGCGCTATGTATGCGAATGAATATCCTTAACATTTAAATTGCGGGGCCAAGGACATGGAGACAAAGATACTCGAGATGGCGGGTTTCAATGTTTATACGGAAATGTATTGGCGTGGCGAGCATGCCAAAACAGTGCTGTTGATCAATGGGGCCTTATCCACTACAGGAGCGTTTGGGCAAACGGTCAAATACCTTGAACCGTACTTCAATTTGATTCTTTTCGATCTTCCGTTCGCCGGTAAGTCGCGTGAGCATAATGTGCTGGGGCGCGTGGTGACCAAGGAGGATGAAGTTAGAATTATTTTGGCGCTTGTTGAGCGCTTTCAGGTCAATAGTTTGTTGTCCGTGTCCTGGGGTGGTGTCTCGGCCATGTTGGCGCTGTCCGAGTCACCTGCCTCTGTCGAACGAGCAATCATCAGTTCGTTCTCGCCAGTGATCAACGAGGCGATGCGCGATTATCTCGACAATGGGCAGGCTTATCTGGCGGCGCGTGACAAGCGCAAGATCGGCAGTCTGCTCAATGATACGGTGGGCAAATACTTGCCCAGGTTGTTCAAGCTTTATAATTTCAAGCATCTGATCAGCCTGGCTGAGCACGAATATAAGCAAATCGAGTTTCATATCGAGCAAGTTCGTGAACTCAGTGCCAAAAATTATGTGGAGCGCTTTGCCCAGATAAAAATCCCGGTATTGTTCGTCAATGGTGAGCGGGATGAATACACGACGGCAGAGGATGCCCAGCAGTTTGCTCGGTATGTGCTCAATAGCCATTTCGTGGTGGTGCCAGGTGCCGGGCATTTTCTTGATCTGGAGAGCAAGTCGGCATGGCTGAAATCACGAGAGGCGGCCCTGTCTTTCCTGGGGGCTGAGGTCGCTGTGCCGGAGTACACGGGACTGTCGCCTTCGCTGGTGTGATTCGTAGAGGGCGTGGCAGGGAATGAGCGTTGGATTGGATGCTGTAACGCGCATGAGGCTGCTTCGGATCACTGTGTTCGGGCTGTTAGCGCTGGTGGTTGGATGTTCTGCCGAATCGCCGCCGGAGAAAACGGCGGTGCGGGTGGTTGCACAACAAGTTGCCCAGGTAGGCGGGCTGGCACAGACCGTACTGACTGGCGACGTTCAGGCGCGCTTCGTCAGTGAGCTCGCCTTCCCCAGCGCTGGGAAGGTTGCTCAGTTGTCAGTCGATGTCGGTGACAAGGTGGTGGCCGGGCAAGTGCTGGGACAGTTGGACCCTCTCGAATTACGGGCGACGCTGGATCTCAGCGAGGCCGAGTTGCAGGCCTTGCAGGCGCGCGTCGATCTGGCGCGCGCTGATTATTCTCGGCAGGCGCGTCTGTTGCCTCAGGGCTACACCAATCGTAATGAATATGAGCGAGCACAGGCTGGGCTGAAAGGTGCCGAGGCCGAATTGATGACAGCCATGGCGCGGCACCAGTTGGCCAGGGATGCCTTGGCCGATGCCGATCTGCTAGCGCTGGCCGATGGCGTAGTGGTGGCGCGCCCGGTGGCGCCCGGTGAGGTGGTGCAGGCCGGGCAGGTGGTGCTATCGCTGGCGCATGATGAGGCCCCCGAGGCAGTTTTCGACTGGTACGAGTCGTTGCCGCCAGGGCTGGTGATCGGTGCTCCTATTCACCTGCATACGCTGAGCGAGCCTGCGCGCGAGATCAGCGGGCAGGTGAGGGAAATCGCCCCGAGCGTTTCCGCCAGCTCTGGCACCTTGCGTATCCGCGTCAGTTTGCCGGCTGAGGCATGGCACTGGCCGCTCGGGACTGTGGTAGCGGCGCGCCTGGCCGAGTCACTGGGGCCGGTCGTCGTATTGCCTTGGGCTGCCTTGAGTCGGGATCAGGGCCTGCCAGCGGTGTGGCGTATCGATGCACAGCAGCGTGTGAGCCTGACTCGGGTTGAGGTCTCGCGTTATGAAACAGGGCGGGTATTGGTGACGGCAGGGTTGCAGGACGGTGATCTGGTGGTGGCGCGGGGCGGGCAGTTGCTCTACCCCGGCCAGCAGGTCGAGGTGGCCAATGTACTTGCCGTCAGCGAACCAGGGGGCCAGCCATGAGGTTGGTTGCGTTTTGTATGCCGCTGCTGAGTCTGCTGCTGGTGGCCTGCCGCGATGAGAAACCCCAGGCGCAGGTCGAGCGTCCGGTTCTGTTCGATGAGGTCGCGGGCCAACAGCTTCTGGCCGAAGCGCGTTTCACCGGCACCGTGCAACCACGCCATCAGCTCGTTGCGGCGTTTCGCCAGAGCGGTCGCCTGCTCAGCCGGCAGGTCGAGGTCGGCCAGCTTGTAGGGACCGGGCAACTGCTGGCGAGCCTGGAAAGCAGTGATCAACGAAGCGAGTTGCGCAGTCGCCAGGGTGAGTTCGAGCGTGCCGAGGTGTTGTGGCGCAATGCCCGTGACGAGCTCGCCCGCTATCAGGGGTTGTATCGACAGGGGGTCGGCAGCCAGGCCCGGCTCGAGCAGTTGAATAGCGAGATGTTGGTGCGTGCGGCGACCTTGCGCCAGGCGCGCATCGCCTTGCAGCGCGCCGAAGAGCATGTGCAGCAGACCCAGGTATTGGCCGATCTCGATGGCGTGGTCACGGCCTGGCATGCCGAGGTCGGTCAGGTCTTGGCCAGTGGTTCGCCAGTAGTCAGTCTGGCGCGACTCGACAGTCTGGAAGTGTGGGTCGATGTGCCGACGCAGTGGTTGGCGCCGCTCACCGATCCAGGCGAACCCTTGCGTATCTGGGTAGTGCCGATGAGCGCGCGTGCCGAGGGGAGCTGGGCGCGCGTGCGCCAGGTCGATCCGCTGCTGGATCCGGGCACGCGCGTGCAGCGGCTGCGGTTGTCGCTGGAGCAACTGCCAGCGGACTTTCATCTGGGCTCATTGGTCAGCGTGGAGTTGTCCCCGCAGCTTGCGGTAACTGAGCCGGAGCTTCCCGCCTCGGCCTTGTGGGGGCAGGCCGGGCAGCACTTCGTCTGGCGGATCGACAGGCACAGCTCGCAGGTACGCGCCGTCGCGGTCGAGGTCTTGAGCCAGACCGGTTCACGGGTGCGGGTACGAGGAGCATTGCAGCCGGGGGATCGGGTGGTCAGTGCCGGTGTCGCACGTTTGCATGAGGGGCAGCAGGTCAGGCTCGAGGAGCGCAGCGGTTCATGAAGGAAGGATTCAATCTGTCCGGCTGGGCGCTGCGCCACCGTACACTGGTCTGGTACGCCATGCTGGTCACCTTGTTGATGGGCGTCTTCGCCTATGTGCAGCTGGGCCGTGAGGAAGATCCCGCGTTCGCCATCAAGACCATGGTCATCCAGGCGCGCTGGCCCGGTGCGACCCTTGACGAAACCTTGCAGCAGGTCACCGACCGGCTGGAGAAGAAGCTCGAGGAAATCGACGCACTGGATTACGTGCGCAGTTACACCTTGGCTGGCGAAACCACGTTGTTCGTGTTTCTCAAGAGCGAGACACCTGCGCGCGCCATTCCAGATGCCTGGTACGCGGTGCGCAAGAAGATGCAGGACATTCGGGGCGAGTTACCCAGTGGTGTGCAGGGGCCGGCCTTCAACGACGAGTTCGGTGATGTTTTCGGCAACATCTATGCCCTGACCGGTGAAGGCTTCTCGCCGCGCCAGTTGCGTGACTATGCCGAGCAACTACGCCTGGGCCTGCAGGGCGTGCCCGGGCTGGGTAAGGTGGAAGTGCTCGGCAGTCAGCCGGAAGTCATCTACCTGGATTTTTCCATTCGTCGTCTGGCGGCTCTGGGTATTGATCTGCGCCAGGTCATCCAGAGCTTGCAGGCGCAGAACGCTGTCACGCCTGCGGGGCTTATCGACGGCGAGCAGGAGCGTATTGCGCTGCAGGCCAGTGGTGCCTTCGCCAGCGAAGCGGATCTGCAAGCCGTCAGTCTGCGCTTCGGTGATCGCCTGCTGCGCCTGAGTGATCTGGCGCGTATTGAGCGTGGCTACGCGCAACCGCCGGCCTCGCTGTTTCGCTACAACGGCGAGGCGGCGATCGGTCTGGCCGTGGCCATGCAGGCCGGCGGCAATATTCAAGACTTCGGCGCAGCCTTGCAGCGGCGCATCGACGAGCTGACCGCCAACCTGCCGCTGGGTTTGGACGTGCATCAGGTATCCAGCCAGGCCGAGGTGGTGGACAAGGCCATTGGCACCTTCACCAAGGCGTTGTTCGAGGCTGTGCTGATCGTGCTGGTGGTCAGTTTCATCAGCCTCGGCATGCGCGCCGGCCTGGTGGTGGCCTGCTCCATTCCGCTGGTGCTGGCAATGGTCTTTCTGTTCATGTCCTACAGCGGCATCACCTTGCAGCGTATCTCCCTGGGTGCCTTGATCATCGCACTGGGCTTGCTGGTGGACGACGCCATGATCACCGTCGAGATGATGATCAAGCGCATCGAGGCCGGCGACTCGCTGCCCAAGGCAGCGACGCATGCCTACACCTCGACGGCGTTTCCCATGCTTACCGGCACCCTGGTGACGGTCGCTGGTTTTGTGCCCATCGGCCTCAACTCCAGCTCGGCCGGCGAGTACGTGTTCACCATGTTCGCGGTGATCGCCGTGGCGCTATTGCTGTCCTGGCTGGTGGCGGTGGTGTTCGCACCTCTGCTGGGTGTCTACCTGCTGCGTCGACCGGCGCAGGCCGAGGCGCATGGCAGTAGCCGCTGGGAGCGCCTGTTCTCTGCCTGGCTGGCCCTGGCGCTGCGCCATCGCAACTGGACGGTGGGCCTGACCCTGCTTGCCTTCGCTATCTCGCTGGCGGGCACCGGCCTGTTGCAGCAGCAGTTCTTTCCCGACTCCGATCGCCCCGAGATTCTGGTGGATTTCCATCTGCCGCAACATGGCTCGATCAACGCCACGCGTGAGGCGATGGACCGTTTCGAGCAGGCCCTGGCCGATGACCCGGATGTCCTGCGCTGGAGTTCCTACGTTGGCCGAGGTGCGGTGCGCTTCTATCTGCCGCTCGATCAGCAACTGAGCAACCCCTTCTATGGCCAGGTGGTGATCGTCAGCCGCGGGGGAGAGGCGCGTGACCGCTTGCTCGCGCGGCTCAGGGCGCGACTGCGCGAGGACTTCGTTGGCATAGGTGCCAACGTGCAGCCGTTGAACATGGGGCCGCCGGTGGGCTGGCCGATTCAGTACCGCATCAGTGGCCCGGATATCCAGCAGGTGCGGCGCCAGGCCATGAGCCTGGCGGCGATCATCGATGGCAACCCGAACATCGGTCAGGTGGTGTATGACTGGAACGAGCCGGGCAAGGTGCTGCGTATCGACATCGAGCAGGACAAGGCCAGGCAGTTCGGCCTGTCTTCGCAGGACACCGCACAGATCCTCAACAGCGTGGTATCCGGCTCGAGCATCACGCAGATTCGCGATGGCATTCATCTGGTCGATGTGGTGGCGCGAGCGCAGGCCGATGAACGACAGTCGCCGGAGCTGCTCGGTAGCTTGCAGATACCATCTGGTCGTACTGGTGAATCGATTCCGCTCCTGGCATTCGCTAGTATCCGCTATGAACAGGAGCAGCCGCTGGTGTGGCGGCGTGACCGGCTACCGACCATCACCCTGAAAGCGAACATCGTCGGGAACTTGCAGCCCGATGCGTTGGTAGAACAGTTACGCTCGGCTGTCGATGATTTCATCGCGCAGTTACCGGCGCGCTATCAGGTCAAGGTAGGGGGCGCGGTCGAGGCCAGTGCGCGGTCCCAGGAGCCGATCCTGCGCGTGGTGCCGTGGATGCTGTTTCTGATGGTGACCTTGCTGATGATTCAGTTGCAGAGCGTGAAACAGGTATTGCTGGTGCTGAGCGTGGCGCCACTGGGGCTTATCGGTGTGGTGGCGGCGTTGATGGTGACCGGTTCGCCGTTGGGCTTCGTTGCCATCCTCGGGGTACTGGCGTTGATCGGCATCATCGTGCGCAACTCGGTGATTCTGGTCAGCCAGATAGAGAGCTTCCGTCAGCAGGGGCTTGCCTTGCAGGCCGCCGTGGTCAGTGCGACCGAGCACCGCTGCCGGCCGATTCTGTTGACGGCGGCGGCGTCCAGCCTGGCGATGATCCCCATCGCTCGCGAGGCGTTCTGGGGGCCGATGGCCTACGCGATGATCGGTGGTATTGCCGTGGCAACGGTGTTGACCCTGTTCTTCCTGCCAGCCCTATATCTGCTCTGTCATGCCGATCAGGGCGAGGAGGCCGAAGCTGTAAACGAGATGCCCTGAGCCGAGCGGTGTATGAGTGTACGTAAGATGGTCACGTGTGTTGCGCCTTTGGGCGTGATGCTCTCTCACATAAGGACAAGACCATTGATAGGTGTTGATTTTCGAGTTTCCTTCCCTACTTTGCCAGCGGGGCATCGACTGGAGGATTGTCATGCGCATTAAGGTTCACAGTCAGAACCGTGTCGGCATCCTGCGCGACATCCTCAACCTGCTGGTCGACTACGGCATCAACGTTGCCCGGGGCGAAGTCGGTGGTGAGCAGGGCAATGCCATTTACCTGCATTGCCCGAATCTGATCAATCTGCAATTCCAGTCATTGCGGCCCAAGTTAGAGGCGATTCCCGGCGTGTTCGGCGTCAAGCGCGTGGGGCTGATGCCCAGCGAGCGGCGTCACCTGGAGCTCAATGCGTTGCTGGGTGCGCTGGACTTTCCGGTGCTGTCCATCGACATGGGCGGCAGCATAGTCGCCGCCAACCGCAGTGCCGCGCAGTTGCTCGGTGTGCGCGTCGACGAGGTACCGGGCATGGCGCTGTCGCGCTACGCCGAGGACTTCGACCTGCCGGAGCTGGTGCGCGCCAACAAGACGCGAATCAACGGCCTGCGGGTGAAGATCAAAGGCGATGTGTTCCTCGCCGATATCGCCCCGCTGCAGAACGAACACGACGACAGCGAGGCGCTGGCTGGCGCCGTGCTGACCCTGCACCGCGCCGACCGCGTCGGTGAGCGTATCTACCACGTGCGCAAGCAGGAGTTGCGTGGTTTCGACTCGATCTTCCAGAGCTCCAGGGTGATGGCCGCGGTGGTCAAGGAGGCGCGGCGCATGGCGCCGCTGGATGCGCCGCTGCTGATCGAGGGTGAAACCGGCACCGGCAAGGAATTGCTGGCGCGCGCCTGTCACCTGGCCAGCCCGCGTGGGCAATCGCCGTTCATGGCGCTCAACTGCGCCGGCCTGCCCGAGTCCATGGCCGAAACCGAGCTGTTCGGCTACGGCCCCGGTGCCTTCGAAGGCGCGCGCCCGGAAGGCAAGCTTGGCCTGCTGGAGCTGACTGCTGGCGGCACGCTGTTTCTCGACGGTGTCGGCGAGATGAGTCCGCGTCTGCAGGCCAAGCTGCTGCGCTTTCTGCAGGATGGTTGCTTCCGCCGTGTGGGCAGCGACGAGGAGGTGTACCTGGACGTGCGAGTGATCTGCGCCACCCAGGTCGACCTGTCCGAGCTCTGCGCCAGGGGGGAGTTTCGCCAGGATCTCTACCACCGCCTCAATGTGCTCAGCCTGCATATCCCGCCGCTGCGCGAATGCCTCGATGGCCTGGCACCTTTGGTCGAGCACTTTCTCGATTCCGCCAGCCGGCAGATCGGCTGTGCGCTGCCGAAGCTGGCGCCGCAGGCCTTCGAGCGCATGGCCCATTACCATTGGCCGGGCAACGTACGGCAGCTGGAGAACGTGCTGTTCCAGGCGGTTTCGCTATGCGATGGCGGCACGGTGAAGGCCGAGCACATTCGCCTGCCGGATTACGGTGCGCCGCAGCCGCTCGGTGAATTTTCGGTCGACGGCAGCCTCGACGATATTCTCGGGCGCTTCGAGAAAGCGGTGCTGGAGCGCTTGTTCCGCGATCACCCGAGCAGCCGCCAGTTGGGCAAGCGTCTCGGTGTTTCCCATACCACCATCGCCAACAAGCTACGGCAGCACGGGTTGGGGAAGGACTAGGCGTAGGGTGCGCCGCGCGCACCAATGCTCCGCTGGCCCTGGCTGATGCCTGCAATTTTCGGTGCGCACGGCGCACCCTACGGTTTTCAACGACCGCCGCGCCAGGCTGCGAGCACGCGCTCGCGCATCGCCCGGCGGTCCTGCAGGCGATCGATCAGTTGCTCGGCCAGGTCGAGCCAATGGGGATCGGCCTTGGCCTGAACCACCGAAAGGCCGGAGGCGAGGTTGGCCCATGTCGGAGGCAGGCGGCCGTGACGCAGGGCGAAGCCGCCGTCGCGGTCGCGCGCCAGATAGCGTACGCGGGTGATGCCGGCCAGCAGGATACGGCCGTAGCACATCAGGCAGGGCTCGAGGCTGACGTAGAGGGTCAGACCTCGGCGGTCGACCTGCGTATGCTCGGTTTCGAGCTGATCGAGCACCTGCATTTCGGCGTGGGCGGCGCTGGCGTAGACCGAGGCGAACACCTGATTGCGGCCACTGCACAGCAGTTCGCCTGCCTCGTCCACCAGCAAGGCGCCGACTGCGTAACAGCCTTCCTCGACCGCCAGCAGGGCCTGTTCGCAGCATAGCCTTGCCCAGGTGTCATCGGCATGGGTGCTGGCGGGTGCCTGCTGCAACAGGGCGAGATGCTCGGGGTTCATGGCGTCTCCAGGGCCGGCGATGTGTCGCCGGAGTATGGCCTGCCATTTGGCCGGTGCCCTACGACCTTGGTGCAATAGGCAAGGCAAGGGGCTGCGGAGACACTGAGCACGTCCCGATCATCCTGCGTGATTTGGGTGCAAGCGTTTCCGCATTCCTTTCGAGGAATGCCTTGAATGGGCGGGCGACCAATTTGGTCGCCCTTTTTTTGCCCGGAATTTTGCCTGGCGCTACACGCCCTGGTTCAGCCGGTCGATCAGCGCGCGCACGCTGCCCGGCAGCGCGTCCAGCTCACGCACCAGCATGCTGCGTTCGCGCACCGCCCAGGCTTCGTCCAGCTGCAGGATGGCCAGCTGCATGGTGCGGCTGTGCCGGCGTGCGGCCGACTCGGGAATGATGCCGATGCCGACGCCGCCTTCGATCATTCGGCAGATCGCCTCGAAGCTCGATACCTGGATACGCAGGGCCAGGTTGCCGCCGAGTTTCTCCACCTGTTCACGCAGGAAGCTCAGCAGCGTGCTGCCCTCGTGCAGGCCGATATGCTGATAGGCGAGGGTGTCGTTGAAACTCACCGATTGCCGCTTCGCCAGTGCATGGCCCAGGGGTACGGCCAGCACCAGACGGTCGGTGCTGAAGTGCAGCACCTGCAGGCCGGGCGCCTGTACCGGGCCGGCGATGATGCCGAGATCCGCCGCGCCATCGAGTACGCCACGGACGATATCGCGACTCAGACGCTCCTGCAGGTCGACGGTGACGCCCGGGCGCTCGGCGAGAAAACCGGCCAGCACTTCGGGGAGAAATTCGGTCACTGCCGTGGTGTTGGCGAAGATGCGGATATGCCCGGCGGCGTCGGTGCCGTATTCGGTGAATTCGCTTTTCAGGTAGTCCACCTGGCGCATGATCAGCCGCGCATGCTGCAGCAGGCGTTGGCCGGCCGGGGTCAGCTCGACACCACGGCTGTCGCGGTACAGCAGGCGGCTGCCGAGCTGACTTTCCAGCGCCTTGATCCGCGCGCTGGCGGCGGCCGGCGAGAGGAAGGCCTTGCGCGCGCCCTGGGTCAGGCTGGGCGACTCGGCAATGTGGATGAACAGGCGCAGGTCGGGCAGATCGAAATGCATGGGTTCCTCTGCTTCTGTGGGAGGGGCTTTAGCCGCGACGCCCTGGCTTCCCCGGAAACATCGCGGCTAAAGCCCCTCCCATATAGAAATATGGTGTTAAGCATATCCGAACGCTGGTTTAAATAAATGCGGATTCTCTGAACGCATGCAGCATCGCATGCTCCAGCTCACACAAGAACCGAGCTGGAACCTGCCCCATGAGTGACTCTGCTTTTTCCGCCTGGATCGGCCGTAGCGAAGAGGCCCACGATCAACTCAGCCGCAATCTGGTCAAGCGCATCGCTGCCACCTTTGGCGAAGCCACGCCGGTCCATGGCGAGGCGCTGCCGCCGCTGTGGCACTGGGCGTTCTTTCAGGAACCCATTGCCGAGAGTGGCCTGGGCGAGGACGGCCATCCGGCGCGCGGAGGCTTTCTGCCGCCGGCCGACAACCGCAACCGCATGTGGGCCGGCGGCCGTATCGAGTTCATCCAGCCGCTGCGGGTGGGTGGCGAAGCCAGCCGGGTATCGACCATCAAGCACATCGAGGAAAAGCACGGCCGCACCGGCGCGCTGCTGTTCGTCACCGTGCAGCACGACTACCTGGAGGACGGCCAACTGGCCATCCGCGAAGAGCAGGACATCGTCTACCGCGAGCCCAGCCCGCCCAAGGCCAGCAGCGGCGAGCCGCTGGTTGCTGGCGACTGGCGCGAGGCGGTGACCCCCAGCAGCACACTGCTGTTTCGCTACAGCGCCGTGACCTTCAACGGCCACCGCATCCACTACGACTGGCCCTACGTCACCGAAACCGAAGGCTACGGCGGCCTGGTGGTGCACGGTCCACTGATTGCCACCCTGAACCTGCGCGCTTTCTGTCGCGCCAACCCGCAGGCGCGCCTGCGTCATTTCGCCTATCGCGGCCTGCGCCCGCTCATCGCGCCGCAGCCGTTCGAGGTGGGTGGGCGCATCAGCGGCGAGGGCCAGGCCGAGCTGTGGGCGGGTAACGAGGCCGGCCTGGCGCAGCGCGCCGACGTGCAATTCGACTGATTGTGTAGCCCGGATGCAATCCGGGAAATCGCTCCCGGATTGCATCCGGGCTACGGATTACCGAGGAACTGTGATGAACCCCAACAACAACGAAGAACTCAACGCCATCCGTGAAGGCGTGCGCGCCCTGTGCGCGGAGTTTCCTGCCGAATACTGGCGCAAGATCGATGAGGAGAAGGGCTTCCCGGAAGCCTTCGTCACGGCCATGACCGAAGCCGGCTGGTTGTCGGCGATGATCCCGGAAGAGTATGGCGGCTCGGGTCTGGGCCTGGCCGAGGCGTCGGTGATCCTCGAGGAGGTCAACCACTGCGGCGGCAACTCCGGCACCATCCACGGGCAGATGTACAACATGTTCACCCTGCTGCGTAACGGCAGTGAGGAGCAGAAGCGCTATTACCTGCCCAAGCTGGCCAGCGGCGAGCTGCGCCTGCAGTCGATGGGCGTCACCGAGCCGACCACCGGCACCGACACCACCAAGATCAAGACCACCGCCGTGCGCCAAGGCGACAAGTATGTGATCAACGGGCAGAAGGTGTGGATCTCGCGCGTGCAGCATTCCGATCTGATGATCCTGCTGGCGCGTACCACGCCGCTGGCCGAGGTGCAGCGCAAGTCTGAGGGCATGTCGATCTTCCTGGTCGATCTGCGCGAGGCCATCGGCAACGGCCTGACCGTGCAGCCGATCGCCAACATGGTCAACCACGAGACCAACGAGCTGTTCTTCGACAACCTGGAAATCCCCGCCAGCAGCTTGATCGGCGAAGAAGGCAAGGGCTTTCGCTACATCCTCGACGGCCTCAATGCCGAGCGCACGCTGATCGCTGCCGAGTGCATCGGCGATGGCCGTTGGTTCATCGAGAAGTCCGCGCAATATGCCCGCGATCGTGTGGTGTTCGGCCGGCCCATCGGCCAGAACCAGGGCGTGCAATTTCCCATCGCCGAGGCGCACATCGAGATCGAGGCCGCCGACCTGATGCGCTGGCGCGCCTGCGAGGAATACGACGCCGGGCGCAACGCTGGGGCAGCGGCGAACATGGCCAAGTACCTGGCGGCCAAGGCCAGCTGGGAGGCGGCCAACGCCTGCCTGCAGACCCATGGCGGCTTCGGTTTCGCCAACGAATACGACGTCGAGCGCAAGTTCCGCGAAACCCGCCTGTACCAGGTGGCGCCGATCTCCACCAACCTGATCCTGAGCTACGTGGCCGAGCATTTGCTCGAGCTGCCGCGTTCGTTCTGAGGCCGCGACCATGAGCAAGCACACTCAACAACTGGCCGCGTTCCTTGCCGAGCTGTCCTACGAGCAGATTCCCGAGCACGTGCTGGATCGCACCGAAGACCTGTTCCTCGACTGGCTCGGTTCGGCCCTGGCCAGCGAGGGCGCGCGGCCGATCCCGCTGTTCGAGGCCTATGCGCAGAAGATGGGCCCGGCCGATGGCCCCGCGCGCATCCTGGTCAATGGCCGTGGCACCTCGGCGTACTTCGCGGCGCTGGTCAACGGTGCGTCGTCTCATCTGGTGGAGCAGGACGACCTGCACAACAGCTCGGTGCTGCACCCGGCCACCGTGGTCTTCCCGGCCGCTTTGGCGGCGGCGCAGGACCTGGGCAAGTCCGGCCGCGAACTGCTGCTGGCCTCGGTGGCCGGCTACGAGGCGGGCATTCGCATCGGCGAATTCCTCGGTCGCTCGCATTACCGCATCTTCCACACCACGGCCACGGTGGGCACCCTGGCCGCTGCCGTGGCGGTGGGCAAGCTGCTGGACTTCGACCAGCAGCAGTTCATCCACCTGCTCGGTAATGCCGGTACCCAGGCCGCCGGGCTGTGGGAATTCCTGCGCGACGCCGCCGATTCCAAGCAGCTGCACACCGCCAAGGCGGCGGCCGATGGCCTGCTGGCCGCCTACTTCACCGAGCAGGGCCTGACCGGCGCGCAGAACATCCTCGAAGGCGAGCAGGGCATGGCCGCCGGCATGTCCCGCGATGCCGACCCGAGCAGGCTGTCGGATCGCCTCGGCCGGCGCTGGGCGCTGGTGGAAACCTCGTTCAAGTTTCACGCCTCCTGCCGCCACACCCATCCGGCGGCTGACGCGCTGCTCGACCTGATGCAGCGCGAAGGTTTGCGCCACGAGCAGATCGAGCGCGTCATCGCCCGCGTGCATCAGGGCGCCATCGATGTGCTCGGCCGCGTGACCGTGCCGCAGACCGTGCACCAGGCCAAGTTCTCCATGGGCACCGTGCTCGGCCTGATCGCCGTGCATGGCAGCGCGCAACTGACCGAGTTCGCCAACCTGGCCCTGCAGGACCCGGCCGTGGCCGCCTTCCGCGACAAGGTGCAGATGCGCCTGGACCCAGAGGTGGATGTGGCTTACCCGCAGCGCTGGCTGGGCCGCGTCGAGGTTCTCACCACCGATGGTCGCACTCTGCGTGGCGCCATCGACGAGCCCAAGGGCGACCCCGGCAACACCCTCAGCCGCGCCGAGCTGGAAGACAAGTTCCGTCGCCTGCTGGCTTTCGCCGGCCAGCGCAGCAGCGATGAGGCCGGCGTGCTGATCGAGCGGGTCTGGCGCCTGCGCCAGACCGACGACCTGAGCCAGTTGGCCTGACCGAGGACATGGACATGAACAACGCACAACAACCACGGCCACTGGATGGCATCACCGTGGTCAGCCTGGAACATGCCATCGCTGCGCCGTTCTGCACCCGTCAGCTTGCCGACCTCGGCGCGCGGGTGATCAAGGTCGAGCGCCCCGGCAGTGGCGACTTCGCCCGTGGCTATGACGAGCGGGTCGATGGCCTGGCCTCGCATTTCGTCTGGACCAACCGCTCCAAGGAAAGCCTGACCCTCGACCTCAAGCAGGACGATGCGATGCAGGTGCTGAGCAGCCTGCTGGCCAAGGCCGATGTACTGGTGCAGAACCTCGCACCGGGCGCCGCCGCGCGCATGGGCCTGTCGTTCGAGGCGCTGCACGAGCGCTTCCCGCAACTGATCGTCTGCGACATCTCCGGCTACGGCGAGGGCGGCCCGTACGAGCAGAAGAAGGCCTACGACTTGCTGATCCAGAGCGAGGGCGGCTTTCTCTCCGTCACCGGCGGCGCTGGCGAGGAGGAGATGGCCAAGGCCGGCTGCTCCATCGCCGATATCGCCGCCGGCATGTACGCCTACACCGGCGTGCTGTCGGCTCTGATGCTGCGCGGCAAGACCGGTGTCGGCAGCCGCGTCGACGTATCGATGCTGGAAAGCCTGGTGGAGTGGATGAGCTACCCGCTGTACTACGCCTACGACGGCGCCACGCCGCCGCCGCGCGCTGGCGCCGCGCACTCGACCATCTACCCCTACGGCCCGTTCCCGGCCGGCGACGGCGGCACGGTGATGCTCGGCCTGCAGAACGAGCGTGAGTGGCAGGCGTTCTGCGCCAAGGTGCTGGAGCAGCCGGAGCTGGCTGGCGACGAGCGCTTCTCGGCCAACTTCAAGCGCTCGGCCAACCGCGCCGAACTGCGTGCGCTGATCGTCGAAGCCTTCTCGCGCATGAGCACGGCGCAGGTGATCGAGCGCCTGGAGCTGGCGCAGATCGCCAATGCCCAGGTCAACGACATGGCCGGCGTCTGGGCCCATCCGCAGCTTAAGGCGCGCCAGCGCTGGCGCCAGGTTGACAGCCCCAGCGGCAGCCTGCCGGCGCTGTTGCCGCCGGGGCGCAACAGCGCCTTCGAACCGCGCATGGATGCCATCCCGGCGTTGGGCCAGCACACCGATGCGTTGCTCGCCGAGCTGGGTTATGCCGCTGGCGATATCCAGCGCCTGCATGAACAGGGGGCGGTATGAACTCGCCTGTTTGCGGATTCAATCCGGTTGCGTGTCGTTGCGTAGGGTGCGCTGTGCGCACCGATGAATCCAGAAGCTGGTGCGCACGGCGCACCCTACGGGGCAAGGTATGAATTCACAGATCATGCGCAGCGCCCTGTTCGTGCCGGCGAGCCGCCCGGAGCGCATTCCCAAGGCGCTCGCCGTCGGTGCCGACGCGGTCATCGTCGACCTCGAAGACGCCGTACAGGAGAGCCTCAAGGTCGAGGCCCGGACCAATCTCGAAGCCTTCCTCACGGCCAACCCTGAAGCGCGGCTGCTGGTGCGCATCAACGCCCCGGAGCATGCCGGGCACGGCGCCGATATCGAACTCTGCGGCCGTCATGCCGGTGTCATCGGCGTACTGCTGCCCAAGGTGGAAAGTGCTGCGCAGGTGGCGCGCGTGGCGGCCTGCGGCAAGCCGGTGTGGCCGATCATCGAGAGTGCAGCGGGGCTGCTGGCGCTGGCGGAAATCGCCCGCGCTGGAGGCGTCGAGCGCCTGTCCTTCGGCGCCCTCGACCTGGGGCTGGACCTGGGTCTGAGCAGCGGCAGCGCCGCGGCCGAACGCATCCTCGACCAGGCCCGTTATGCCTTGCTGCTGCATTCGCGCACGGCCGGCCTGGCCGCGCCGCTGGACAGCGTATTTCCCGCCATCGAAGACCGCGACGGCCTGGCCCGCACCGCGCGCGATGCCCGCGACATGGGCTTCGACGGTTTGCTCTGCATCCACCCGACCCAGGTGGCGCTCGTCCACGACGCCTTGCGCCCGACGGATCAGGAGCTGGCCTGGGCACGCCGGGTGATGGCAGCGGCCAGCAGCGGCGAAGGGGTATTCGTGGTCGACGGCCAGATGGTCGACGCCCCCGTACTCGGTCGCGCTCGTCGTCTGCTGCAACGCGCAGGAGAACCGTAGGAGCCCGCTTGCGGGCGATGCTTCTCAGCAGATCGCCGACACGCCGGCTCCTACAAAAAACGGCTGGCTGCCGAGGCAGTCAGCCACCTTGTAACCACGTACCAACCTACAAAAACAATGAGGTAACGTCATGTTCAAACTCACCGCCAAGGCGCTCGCCTGCGCCGCCATCTTCTCTTGTGCCGGCCTGGCCCAGGCTGCTGATGCGCCCATCCTGATCAAGTTCGCCCATGTGGTGGCGGACAACACACCCAAAGGCCAGGGCGCGCTGCTGTTCAAGCAACTGGCCGAGGAGCGCCTGCCGGGCCGGGTGAAGGTGGAGGTCTACCCCAACTCGTCGCTGTTCGGCGATGGCAAGGAGATGGAGGCGCTGCTGCTCGGCGACGTGCAGATGCTGGCGCCGTCGCTGGCCAAGTTCGAGCAGTACGCCAAACCGGTGCAGATCTTCGACCTGCCATTTCTGTTCGACAACATGGAGGCGGTCGATCGCTTCCAGGCCAGTCCCGAGGGGCGTGGATTGCTGACCTCCATGGAGGACAAGAACATCACCGGCCTGGCCTACTGGCACAACGGGTTGAAGGTGATGTCGGCTAACAAGCCGCTGCGCGATCCGGCCGATGCCCGTGGCCTGAAGTTCCGCGTGCAGGCGTCGGCGGTGCTGGAGGAGCAGTTCAAGGCGGTGCGCGCCAACCCGCGCAAGATGAGTTTTGCCGAGGTCTATCAGGGCCTGCAGACCGGCGTGGTCAACGGCACCGAGAACACCTGGTCGAACTACTTCAGCCAGAAGGTGCACGAGGTGCAGAAGTACATGACCGAGTCCGACCATGGCCTGATCGACTACATGGTGATCACCAACACCAAATTCTGGAAGGGTCTGCCGGATGACGTGCGCAGCGAGCTGGAAACCATCATGGCCGAGGTTTCCGTCGAGGTGAACAAGCAGGCTGACGAACTCAACCGCACGGCCAAAGAGGATATTGCCAAGGCTGGCACCACCGAGATCATCGAGCTGACCCCGCAGCAGCGCGCCGAATGGCGTGAGGCGATGCGCCCGGTGTGGCAGAAGTTCGAGAAGGAGATCGGCGCCGAGCTGATCCAGGCGGCAGAGAAGTCCAACCAGGGCTGAGTGTTCCCCCTGGCATGAAAACGCCCGGCTTGTGCCGGGCGTTTTCATGTCGCATGAGGGCGTCGCCGCTAAAGCCCCTCCCACAATATTGGAAGGGCGTAGCCTTTTGGGGCTGGCGATGGGGTGTGGCTAAAGCCGCACACCGTTCAGCTCTACCTCAGACCAGCGCCATCGTGTGGGAGGGGCTTTAGCCGCGACTTGGCAGCCGAGCCTCAGAGCCCGGCTTCCTGCATCCACTTGGGCTTAGGGTAACGGCGATCGGATTTGCCGGCCTTGAGGATGGCGCCCGGCACCTCGTGGCCGATCAGGTCCGGCAGGGTAGCGGCGGCGTCGAGCAGGGCATCGAGGTTCACCCCGGTCTCCAGGCCCATACGCTGGAACATGTGCACCAGATCCTCGGTGCAGATATTGCCGCTGGCGCCCGGTGCATAGGGGCAGCCGCCGAGGCCGCCGAGCGAGGCGTCGAAGCGGTCGATGCCGGCGTTCAGCGCTGCCAGGGCATTGGCCAGGCCCATGCCGCGGGTGTTGTGAAAATGCGCGGTGAACACCGCCTCGGGCCAGCGCCGCAACGACTCTCGGCAGATGCGCTCGACCTGCGCCGGGTCGGCCATGCCGGTGGTGTCGCACAGGGTCACGCCCTGTACGCCGATCTCCAGCAATCGCTCGGTCAGTTCATGCACGCGGGCCTTGGGCACCTCGCCCTCGAAGGGGCAGCCGAAGGTGGTCGACAGCGAGGCGTTGATGAATACGCCGCTGCCACGCGTCACCTCGATGATCTCGGCGAACTGCGCCAGCGATTGCTCCGGCGTCATGCGCAGGTTGGCAAGGCCGTGGGTGTCGCTTGCCGACATCACCAGGTTGATCTCGTCCACCTCGCATGACAGCGCGCGTTCGCAGCCGCGCACGTTGGGCACCAGCACGGTGTATTCGACGCCTGGCACGCGCTGGATGCCGCGCATCACCTCTTCGGCATCACGCAGATTGGGAATTGCCTTGGGCGAGGTGAAGGAGGTGACCTCGATCTTGGCCAGGCCGGTGTGGGACAGGCGATCGATCAGGGCGATCTTGTCTTCGGTGGGGACGAAGGTGGCTTCGATCTGGAAGCCGTCGCGGGTGGCGACGTCCTGGATATAAAGGCGTTTGCTCATGGTGTGATCCCGGTTGCTCGAGGCGTAGGGTGCGCTGTGCGCACCGGCTTGTAAGGTGTGGATGTCGTGGTGCGCATGGCGCACCCTACGAAGCTGTCGTGGGTGGTGGTCCCCCGAACGGGGGCTCAGCCGCCCTTGCATCCCGCGCGGCTCAGATAATCCCGCGCTCGCGCAGGCCGGCGACCTGTTCCGCGCTCAGGCCAAGCCCGGCGAGGATATCGTCGTTGTGTTCGCCCAGTTGCGGGCCGCCGGTGCCGATGCGGCCCGGTGTACGGCTGAGCTTGGGCAGCACGCCCGGCACCTTGAGTGGACCGACGCTGGTCTGCACCTGCTCGATCATCTGCCGCGCTAGGTAGTGCGGGTCGCTGACGATATCGGCGGCGGTGTAGGGGTAGCCGGCCGGCACGCGGGCGCCCTTGAGCGCTTCGATCACTTCATCGCGGCCGCGCTGGGCGGTCCATTGGGCGATGGCGCCGTCGATCAGTTCGGCATGCTGGCTGCGCCCATCGTTCTGCGCCAGGCGCGGGTCGTTACCCAGGTCGTCGCGGCCGATCAGGCTCATCAGGCGCTTGTAGATGCTGTCGCCATTGCCGGCGATCAGCACGTAGCTGCCATCCTTGCACGGGTAGGAGTTGGACGGTGTGATGCCGGGCAGGGCGCTGCCGGCCGGCTCACGGATGTAGCCGAAGGCGTCGTACTCGGGGATCAGGCTTTCCATCATGGCGAACACCGATTCGTACAGTGCCACGTCGATCTCCTGGCCTTCACCGCTACGCGCCCGCTCCTGCAGGGCCAGCAGCACGCCGATCACGCCGTACAGCGAGGACAGCGAATCGCCGATGCTGATGCCGACGCGCACCGGCGCCTGGCCGGGGTAGCCGGACAGATGGCGCAGGCCGCCCATGGCTTCGCCGATCACGCCGAAGCCGGGCAGGTCGCGGTAGGGACCGGTCTGCCCGTAGCCGGAGATGCGCAGCATGATCAGCCGCGGGTTGATCGCTTTCAGCGCCTCGTAGCTCAGGCCCCAGCCTTCCAGCGTGCCGGGGCGGAAGTTCTCCACCAGCACGTCGGCCTCGGCCACCAGCTGGCGCACGATGTCCTGTGCTTCGGCCTGTTTCAGGTCGAGGGTCAGCGAGCGCTTGTTGCGTGACTGCACGTGCCACCAGAGCGAGGTGCCGTCCTTGATCTTGCGCCACTTACGCAACGGGTCGCCGACGCCCGGCGGCTCGATCTTGATCACGTCGGCGCCGAATTCGCCGAGCAGTTTGCTGGCAAAGGGACCGGCGATGAGTTGGCCCATCTCGATCACCTTGAGCCCCTGCAGGGCCATGTTGCTGGTGTTGTTGTGAGTCATGGCTGCACCCGATTTGCCTGTGCGTTTCTCGTGGTGCGCAGGATGGCGCAGCGGCGCGGTGGCGACAATTGCCCAATGGCCAAGCTAGGCTTCGCGTATCGCGAAGTGGCATGCTGTAAATCAGCTTTCTGGCGGCGTTACTTCGCCAGGCACGAAATGGAGATACTCATGCGCCGCATCGATTTCGTCACCCTCAAGCTGTTCGTCGCCATCGCCGACGAGCGCAGCCTGACCCGCGCCGCCGAGCGTGAGCACCTGGCCCTGGCGGCGGTGAGCAAGCGCGTCAGCGACCTGGAAAGCCAGCTCGGCATCGCGCTGCTCTATCGCCAGCCCAAGGGCGTCGAGCTGACCCCGGCCGGCCACGCGTTGCTGCACCACGCGCGCAACATGATGGACAACCTCGAGCAGCTCAACGCTGACCTCAGCGAGTTCAGCGAGGGGGTGAAAGGCCATGTGCGCATCCACGCCAACACCTCGGCGGTGATCGAATTCCTGCCCGAGGATCTGGCCAGCTTCAGCCGCCTGCACCCGCAAGTGAAGATCGACCTGGAGGAGCGGGTTAGCAGCGAGACTATCCGTGCGGTGCGCGAGGGGCTGACCGATATCGGCATCTTCGCCGGGCATGTGCCGGCCGAGGACCTGCAGGTGTTCACTTACCGCCACGACCAGTTGGTGCTGGTCACCCCGCGCGAGCATCCGCTGGCCGAACGCGACGGCCTGTTCCTGCGCGAAGCGGTGGGCTACGACTTCATCGGCCTGCAGCAGGACGCGTCCTTGCACAGCCTGCTGCAACATTCGGCGCACAGCCAGGGCGTGGCCTTGCGCTTGCGTATTCAGGTACGCAGTTTCGAAGCCATCTGCCGGATGATCCACACCGGCATGGGCGTCGGCGTGTTGCCGGACCTGGCGGTGCGTACCTACCTGCCGGCGCTCGATGTGCGGGTCATCCCGCTGCACGACCCCTGGGCGCGGCGCGAACTCAAGGTGGCGGTACGTAACCAGGACAACCTTTCGCTGACCGCGAAGCAGATGCTCGATCACCTGCGTAACAGCTCGTCAACAGAGGGGCTTTCAACGCTGCCTTCGTGAATGCCGAAGGCTCGCTTGTTCAAATGTGAATTTCAGCTTGTGGAAGGGCGCAGTAGAGTCCGGGCCAATCGAAGGGTTTCTCCCTCGACGCTCAGACAAAAACAACAGGAGCTCTCCATGAAGTTCTCATTCATCCGCCGTGGCCTGGCCGGTGTACTCGCTGGTTGCGCACTGCTTGGCGCACTCTCGGCACACGCAGCCGATCCGATCTTGATCAAGTTTTCCCACATCACCGCTGACAGCACGCCGAAGGGCCAGGGCGCGCTGATGTTCAAGAAGCTGGTGGAGGAGCGCCTGGCCGGCAAGGTCAAGGTCGATGTCTATGCCAACTCCTCGCTGTATGGCGATGGCAAGGAAATGGAAGCCCTGCTGCTGAACGAAGTGCAGATGCTGGCGCCGGCACCTTCCAAACTGGAGCAGTACACCAAGCAGCTGCAGCTGTTCGACATGATGTTCCTGTTCGATGACGTTGCCGCCGCGCAGCGCTTCCAGTCTTCGGACAAAGGCAAGGCGCTGCTCAAGTCGATGGAGAGCAAAGGCATCACCGGCCTGGCCTATTGGCTCAACGGCATGCGTCAGCTCACCGCCAACAAACCGCTGGTCGAGCCAAGCGACGCCCGCGGGCAGAAATTCCGCGTGCAGCCGTCCGATCTGCAGGCCGCGCAATACAGCGCCCTGCGTGCGGTGCCGCGCAAGATGGCCTTCGCCGAGATCTATCAGGGCCTGCAGACCGGTGTGGTCAACGCCCAGGACAACCCTTGGTCGAACATCTACTCGCAGAAGTACTTCGAGGTGCAGAAGTACATGACCGAGTCCAACCATGCCATCGGCAACTACCTGCTGATCACCAACACCCAGTTCTGGAACGGCCTGCCTGCGGATATCCGCAGCGAGCTGGAGCAAATCGTCGACGAGGTGACCGTCGAGGTGAACAAGCAGGCCGAGGCGCTGAACGCCGAGGCGCGTCAGGCCATCGTCGCTACCGGCAAGAGCGAGATCATCACCCTGACGCCCGAGCAGCGCGCCGCCTGGCGTGACGCCGTGAGTCCGGCCTGGAAGAAGTTCGAGGCCGAGATCGGTGCTGACGTGATCGAGGCTGCGCAAGCCGCCAACCAGCAGTGAGCCCCATGACCGCCCCGGGCCCACGCACCTGGGGCGGTCTTTCATTCGCCGTCGCCTAAGGCGGCGTTTGCCAATGACGAATATCGCGCCGGTCGTGGCTCGGTTAGATTCGTCCGACTCCTGACAATCACAAGAACCTCGCGGAGATGCCATGAACGCCTTGCGGCGCGTCTGGGAGCACTTCGAGGAAGGCTTTATCGCTTTCCTCCTGGCGGCCATGACGCTGATCACTTTCGTCTACGTGATCCTCAACAACTTCTACACCCTGTTCTATTGGCTGGGTGATGCCTTCGGCGGTAACGAGTTTCTGCTCGCTATCGGCGACGCCATTCTCGACATGGCCCAGGCGATGACCTGGAGCAATGCCCTGACCAAGGCCCTGTTCGGCTGGCTGATCTTCTTCGGCCTGGCCTATGGCGTGCGCACCGCCGGCCACATCGGCGTCGATGCTCTGGTCAAACTCGCCCCGCGCGGCGTGCAGCGCGTCATCGGTGTGATCGCCTGTTCGGCCTGCCTGGGCTACGCCGGCCTGATCGCGGTCGGCAGCTTCGACTGGGTACGCACCCTGTTCACCGCCGGCATCGGTGCCGAAGACCTCGGCCACTACGGCATCCAGCAATGGCATATCGGCATGATCGTGCCGTTCGGCTACGCCATGGTGTTCGTCCGCTTCCTGGAAATCCTCGTCCGTATCCTGCGCAACGAGCAGACCGGCCTCGGCCTGGCTGACGAAGCCGCCGATGCGCTGAAAATCAATGAGCACGAGGAGCCCAAGCAATGACCGTTCTGTTCCTCTTCCTGCTGCTGTTCTTGCTGATGTTCATCGGCGTGCCGATCGCCGCGTCGCTCGGCCTGGCCGGTTCGATCACCATCATGCTGTTCAGCCCCGACTCGGTGCGCTCGCTGGCGATCAAGCTGTTCGAAACCTCCGAGCACTACACCCTGCTGGCGATCCCGTTCTTCCTGCTCTCCGGTGCCTTCATGACCACCGGTGGCGTGGCGCGTCGCCTGATCGACTTCGCCAACGCCTGCGTCGGTCACATCCGTGGCGGCCTGGCCATCGGTGCGGTGCTGGCGTGCATGCTGTTCGCCGCGCTGTCCGGCTCCTCGCCGGCGACCGTGGCGGCAGTGGGCTCCATCGCCATCGCCGGCATGGTGCGCTCCGGTTACCCGCAGGCCTTCGGCGCCGGCATCGTCTGTAACGCCGGTACCCTGGGCATCCTGATTCCGCCGTCGATCGTGATGGTGGTATACGCCGCCGCCACCGAGCAGTCGGTGGGCAAGCTGTTCATGGCCGGGGTGATCCCGGGCGTGATGCTCGGCCTGGTGCTGATGATCGCGATCTACATCGTCGCGCGCATCAAGAAGCTGCCGGCCCTGCCGCGTGCCAGCTTCCGCGAGTGGCTGCGTTCCGCCCGTGAAGCGTTCTGGGGCCTGCTGCTGATGGTGATCATCCTCGGCGGTATCTACACCGGTATGTTCACCCCGACCGAGGCGGCGGCCGTGGCCGCGGTGTACGCCGGCTTCGTCGCCCTGTTCGTGTACAAGGACCTGACCATCCGCGAGTGCCCGAAGGTGCTGCTGGAGTCCGGCAAGCTGACCATCATGCTGATGTTCATCATTGCCAACGCCATGCTCTTCGCCCACGTGCTGACCACCGAGCAGATTCCGCAGACCATCACCGCCTGGGTGGTGGATCTGGGTCTGCAGCCGTGGCAGTTCCTGCTGGTGGTGAACATCGTGCTGCTGATCGCCGGTGCCTTCATGGAGCCGTCGGCGATCATCCTGATCCTGGCGCCGATCCTGTTCCCGATCGCCATGCAGCTGGGCATCGACCCGATCCACCTGGGCATCATCATGGTGGTGAACATGGAGATCGGCCTGATCACACCGCCGGTGGGGCTGAACCTGTTCGTCACCTCGGCGGTGACGGGCATGCCACTGACGGCCGTGATCCGCGCCGCGCTGCCATGGCTGATGCTGCTGATCAGCTTCCTGATGGTGATTACCTACATCCCGGCCGTTTCCATGGCGCTGCCTAACTGGCTGGGGATGAGCTAGGCAGCCGTCGATACCGCGTCTACCTCTGCGCCCGGCCTTGTGCCGGGTTTTTTTATCTGCGCGCCTCGACGTATCCATGACGCTGTCGAATTGGCTCGACATATGCCAGGCAGGGCTTCAAGACCATGGTCCTAGAGCGGTAAGACCATGGTCGAATGGCCTCACGAAGGGTCGGGGGATACAAAAGGCACCATACAAAAACAACTCCCCGTCGAGGTGATTCCATGAGTGCTGCGTCTCTTTACCCTGTGCGTCCCGAAGTGGCCGCGCGGACCCTCACTGACGAGGCCACCTACAAGGCCATGTACCAACAGTCCGTGGTCAACCCCGAGGGTTTCTGGCGCGAGCAGGGCAAGCGGATCGACTGGATCAAGCCTTACAACAAGGTCAAGCAGACCACCTTCGACGATCACCACGTCGACATCAAGTGGTTCGCCGACGGCACCCTGAACGTCTCCTACAACTGCCTCGACCGTCACCTGGAAGAGCGCGGTGACCAGGTCGCGATCATCTGGGAAGGCGACGATCCGTCCGAGCACCGGGAAATCACCTACCGCGAACTGCACGAACAAGTGTGCAAGTTCGCCAACGCTCTGCGCGGCCAGGACGTTCACCGCGGCGACGTGGTGACCATCTACATGCCGATGATCCCGGAAGCCGTGGTGGCCATGCTGGCCTGCGCGCGCATCGGCGCCATCCACTCCGTGGTATTCGGTGGTTTCTCGCCGGAGGCACTGGCCGGGCGCATCATCGATTGCCAGTCCAAGGTGGTGATCACCGCTGACGAAGGGCTGCGTGGCGGCAAGAAAGTACCGCTCAAAGCCAACGTCGACGACGCCCTGACCAACCCCGAGACCCGCAGTATCCAGAAGGTCATCGTGGTGCAGCGCACCGGTTCCGAAATCAAGTGGAACCAGCATCGTGACATCTGGTACGAAGACCTGATGAAGGTGGCCGGCAGCGTCTGCGCACCCAAGGAAATGGGCGCTGAAGAAGCCCTGTTCATCCTCTACACCTCCGGGTCCACCGGCAAGCCCAAGGGCGTGCTGCACACCACCGGCGGCTACCTGGTATACGCCTCGCTGACCCATGAGCGCGTGTTCGACTACCGTCCGGGCGAGGTCTTCTGGTGCACCGCCGACATTGGTTGGGTCACTGGCCACACTTACCTGGTCTACGGCCCGCTGGCCAACGGCGCCACCACCGTGATGTTCGAAGGCGTGCCGAACTATCCGGACGTTTCGCGCGTGGCCAAGATCGTCGACAAGCACAAGGTCAACATCCTCTACACCGCCCCGACTGCCATTCGCGCCATGATGGCCGAGGGCAAGGCCGCGGTCGAAGGCGCCGACGGTTCCAGCCTGCGTCTGCTCGGTTCGGTCGGTGAGCCGATCAACCCGGAAGCCTGGCAGTGGTACTACGAGAACGTCGGTCAGAGCCGTTGCCCGATCGTCGACACCTGGTGGCAGACCGAAACCGGTGCCTGCCTGATGACTCCGCTGCCGGGTGCCCATGGCCTCAAGCCGGGCTCTGCTGCACGTCCGTTCTTCGGCGTACAGCCGGCGCTGGTGGATAATCTGGGCAACATCATCGAAGGCGCTGCCGAAGGCAACCTGGTGATCATCGATTCCTGGCCGGGTCAGGCACGTACCCTGTACGGCGACCATGACCGCTTCGTCGACACCTACTTCAAGACCTTCCGTGGCATGTACTTCACCGGTGACGGTGCGCGCCGCGACGAAGACGGTTACTGGTGGATCACCGGCCGCGTCGACGACGTGCTCAACGTCTCCGGCCACCGCATGGGCACCGCCGAGATCGAGAGCGCCATGGTTGCCCACCCGAAAGTGGCCGAGGCTGCAGTGGTCGGTGTACCGCACGACATCAAAGGGCAGGGCATCTACGTCTACGTCACCCTCAATGCGGGCGAGGAAGCATCGGAGCAACTGCGTCAGGAACTGCGTAACTGGGTGCGCAAGGAGATCGGCCCGATCGCCACGCCGGACGTTATTCAGTGGGCGCCTGGCCTGCCGAAGACCCGCTCGGGCAAGATCATGCGCCGTATCCTGCGCAAGATCGCTACCGCCGAATACGATTCTCTCGGCGACATTTCCACGCTGGCCGATCCTGGCGTGGTGCAGCACCTCATCGACACGCATCGCCAGATGCAAGCCGCCTGCGCCTGATCGGCAACGGCAACCGAAAGCCCCGCCCGGCCAAAAGCCCGGCGGGGCTTTTTAATGCCAGGCGATAACTCAAGTTTCAGTAGATCTGCATTACAGATTTGTAATCGGAATGTCAGAGGTGAGTCAGCGCTCGCTTTATATCGTTGTTTCGTCGGTCACCCATGGCGGGGGACACGGTTTACATCAATGACGAAGACGAGGACATGAAGATGAATAAACTGAGCAGACTACTACTGGCAGCTGGCACGCTGCTGGTGTTGAGCGCTGGTACTGCAATGGCGAGCGAGGTCACGCCGGTCAAAGCTAACAATGTGGTGCTGGTGCATGGTTCCTGGGCTGATGGTTCCAGTTGGTCTGAGGTGATCAGCCGCCTGCAGGCTGCCGGCCTGAATGTCACGGCGGTGCAGAACCCGCTGACGTCCGTGGCCGACGATGTGGCTGCCACGCAGCGGGTGTTGAATCAACAGGATGGCCCAACCGTTCTGGTTGGTCACTCCTACGCCGGCACCGTGGTCAGCGAGGCGGGCGCCGATCCGAAGGTCAGCGCTCTGGTCTACGTCGCCGCACGTGCGCCGGACGCCAATGAAGATTTCGTGGCCCTGTCTGCCCAGTACCCGACCATGCCAGTGCGGGCAGGTGTGCAGGAGCATGATGGTTTTCTGACTCTGAAGCAGGACGCCTTTCTCAAGTACTTCGCCAGCGACGTTGCGCATGACAAGGCGCTGACGCTGTTTGCCGTGCAGCAGCCAATCGCCAAGACGTTGTTCGCTGGGCGTACCACTGTCGCTGCCTGGCATGACAAACCGTCCTGGTACGCCGTATCCAGCGAGGATCAGACAATCAACCCGGATCTGCAGCGCTTTCTGGCCAAGCGCATGGGGGCGACCACCATTGAGTTGCCGTCGAGTCACCTGTCCCTGGTTTCTCATGCCCAGGAAGTTGCTGATCTGATTCTGCAGGCCGCAGGCCGCACACTGTGAATAGGTACCTTCCGATGAAACGCTATCTACTCGCGTTCGCCATGTTGCTTGCTACTGGCTCGGCAATGGCTGCTACACAAACGGCGGCTCCGGTGATCCATGACAAGACGGGCTTTTTCATCCATCTGGATATCGACAGGGTGTTGTCCTCCACCGACCTAACCAAGCAATGCGGTGTGGGGCCGGCGCAGCTGCATTACCTCGACCATCAGGGGCGTGAGCACGTGCTGGAGTATCAGGTGATGGGCAGTGGTTGCAGCAACGACAATTGAGATTAGAGTGCTCCTACATCCGGCCTGTCCGTCCGTTGCTCGCAGGCAGGCTGATGGAGCGCATTTTGTTCGAAGTGTGTGAGCAGGTGAAAGTTGATGAACATCCTCGTCGTCGAAGATGAACTCAAGGCAGGTAACTACCTGTGCAATGGCCTGCAGGAGCAGGGGTACTCTGTCAGTCTGGCGCGCAATGGCGCTGATGGCCTGCACCTGGCTCTGGAACACGCTTTTGACGTCATCGTGCTGGACGTCATGATGCCGGAGATGGATGGCTGGGAGGTGCTACGTCGCCTACGGCAACAGGCGGACACTCCAGTACTGTTTCTCACGGCTCGTGATGACGTGGTCGATCGTATCAAGGGGCTGGAGTTGGGGGCTGACGATTACCTGATCAAGCCATTTTCCTTCGCCGAGCTGGTCGCTCGTTTGCGTACGTTGACCAGGCGCGGGCCTACCCGCGAGGAGGAGCATCTGCAGGTGGATGACTTGCAGATCGATGTCCTGAAGCGCCGCGTCATCCGTGGTGGCGTGCGCCTTGCGTTGACCAACAAGGAGTTCGCCCTGTTGCATCTGTTCGTCACTCATCAAGGGCAGGTGCTGTCACGTACATTGATCGCTTCACGTGTGTGGGACATGAACTTCGACAGTGACACCAACGTCGTCGATGTGGCTGTGCGGCGGCTGCGCATGAAGGTCGATGAGCCTTTCCAAAACAGGCTGATTCATAGCGTGCGGGGCATCGGCTACCGCTTCGATACTCAGCCATGAATGTGCTCGCTCGGATACTGTCGAACCGTCAGTCGCTGACTTTACGGCTGGCGATACTGTTCGCACTGCTGGCTTTTGTGGCGCTGACGAGCCTGGGCATAGCACTGTATCGGGGGCTTGAGCGTGAGCTCATGCGTCGTGACGATGCCGCATTGGTTTATCGCGTCGAGCAGTTGCGCAGTTTTCTCAGCGACAGCAGCACGCTGGAGCTGATCAGAACCAAGCCAACCCTGTTCGAGAACATGCTGGGCAATCGTGAGTCCGTGCTGGCTGTAGGGGTAGCGGGGCAGCCGCCGCTGCTTCTGATCAACCCGGGGCAGCTGCAGGTTCCGGCGCTACCTCCGGTGGAAACCGATCGCTCGTTGGAACTGGTGGACGTACATCATTTACCCGGCATCGGCGGTATCCCGATGTCCGCGCTTGCGGCGACTATCGATGCAGGCGAATTGGGCCGACTGCAGGTGATTACCGGGCGGCTGATGAGTGAGCGTACTACGGTGCTCGCCAACTACAGGCTGACGGTTTTCGTCCTGGCCGGGATTGCCGCACTGGTGCTTGCCGTATTCGGTTATGTGTTGCTGCATCGTGGACTTCGACCACTGCATCGACTGGCTCGGCATGCTCAGAAGATCGGTGTAGGCAATCTCAGCCAGCGTCTCGATGAGGGCAATGCACCACTGGAGTTGCGACCGGTGATCGACGCGTTCAATACGATGCTTGAACGCTTGAGCAAGGGTTTCACCCAGCTGAGCCAGGTTTCCACGGATATGGCCCATGAGCTGCGCACGCCGATCAACAACCTTCTGGGCGAAACTCAGGTCGCCTTGCAGCAGAGTCGCAGTGTGGAGCATTACCAGCAACTGCTGGCCTCCAATGTCGAAGAGCTCGAGCGTCTGGCACGTATGCTGGACAACATGCTGTTTCTCGCGCGCACCGACCCATCCGCAGCATTGCTACAGCGCCAAAGCCTGGACGTTGGCGACGAGATCGATCGGGTTGCCAGCTACTTCGAGGGGCCTGCGGCGGATGTGGGCATCTCCATCCGGGCGGAGGGTGTGGGGCGCGTCTGGGCAGAGCCGATGCTATTGCGGCGCGCGTTAGCCAATCTCTGTGCCAATGCTATCAAGTACGGAGCTCCTGACTCGGAGGTGCTCATTCGCGCCGAATGCTCTGACGTAGGCGTTAGCTTTGCTGTCATCAACCAGGGAGACACGATAGCGGCCGAGCACCTGCCGAGATTGTTCGAGCGTTTCTTTCGCGTTGATGCCTCCCGTGGGCGTTCGGCTCAGTCCAATGGCCTCGGGCTTTCCATCGTGGCGACCATCATGCAGTTGCATCAGGGCCGGTACGAGGTGAGCAGTGTTGGTGGGGTAACCCGCTTCGAGTTGTTCTTTCCCGCCCAGGCCATGGAGGAGGTTGCCGAGATCCCTGTCGAGGTTTCTTGAGCGAGCAGCATGGCGACAAGAAACAACTGTTGACGTGTAGACGTCGCTCGGCTCAGGTTCACTCATTCAACGCCAGATAGGCAGCAGTAATACAGAGCCCCGCCAGGCTTGAAGCCCGGCGGGGTTTTTCATTTTCGGGTGTCAGGATTTGCCTAAAGTTGTACGCGATATTTAATTTGTACAATTATTGTATCGATATGCATAATGGCGCAATGCCAGCTGGTGCGGTCGAATAACGCACCTCTGTCCGTTCATCCCTGACGACTCAGAGGTCCTCATGTTTGCCAATCTCAACATCTCCCAGAAGTTGTACACGGGTTTCGCCGTCGTCCTGCTGATCATCCTCCTGCTGGTGCTGTCCACATGGCGCGGTTTTGACCAGGTCGAGCGTGCGGTGCGGCTTAACATCCACACCTATGACGTGATCAACGAGTCGTCTGGCCTGCTGGCCAGCCTGATCAATATCGAAACCGGTGCTCGAGGCTTCGTCATTACCGGGCGTGACCAGTTCCTCGGTCCGATGCAGGCCGGCGAAAAGGATTTCCAGACACACATGGCCGAGCTGCGTCAGCTCACCCGTGACAATCCCGCTCAACAGCGACGTTTTACCGAACTGCAGGCATTGCATGACCAGTGGCTGGGCGAGGACATCACCAGCAATGTCGAGTTGCGGCGCCAGGTCAGCGCCGGTGCACAGGGTTTCGAGGGGCTGATCGAACGGATCTCGGCAGGCAGTGCGAAGATCAAGATGGACGCCATGCGTCGCATTCTGAGTGAGATCCAGGCCGAGGAGCGTGCGTTGCTGGAACAGCGAACGGCGTCGATGAATGCCGCCAAGTCCCTGTCCCTGTGGCTCCTTTGGGTTGGTGGGCTGATTGCCACGGTGCTGGCGATCAGCGTCGCCTTCCTGCTCTCGCGCAGCATTGCGGGGCGCCTGCAGCAGGTCGTCGAGGTGGCGCGTGATATCGCTCAGGGACGACTCGACTCACGCATCGAGCGAGCAGGGCGTGACGAGATTGGCGTACTGCTGGATGCCTTCGCCACCATGCAGGAGCGCCTGCGCGAGATGATCGGGCAAATCCGTGCTGGTGCCGGGCAACTGGTAGAGGCGGCGCAGAACATTTCCAGTGTTTCCACTCAGCTGTCGGTTTCCACCCAGGAGCAGTCTCAGGCCGCTTCGAGCATGGCGGCGACGGTGGAGGAACTGACCGTGAGCATCAATCACGTCGCCGACAACGCCAATGAGGCGCATGGGCTGTCCAGCGACTCGGGCCGGCAGTCGGCCGAGGGCGGTGCGGTGATTCAGGAAACCCTCGCCAGCATGCAGCGCATCGCTGACACGGTGCAGGGCGCAGCGGCCCAGATCGCCGAACTCGGCCAGCATTCGGATCAGATCTCCTCGATCGTCAACGTGATCAAGGAGATTGCCGACCAGACCAACCTGCTGGCGCTCAATGCCGCCATCGAGGCGGCGCGCGCCGGTGAGCAGGGCCGCGGCTTCGCCGTGGTAGCCGACGAGGTGCGCCTGCTGGCGCAGCGTACCGCCAACTCGACCCAGGAGATCACCGAGATGATCAAGAAGATTCAACTGGGTACGCGCAGCGCAGTGAGCAACATGGAAATCGGTGTGCAGCAAGTCAGCAGCGGGGTGGAGCAGGCCAACCAGGCCGGTGATGCCATCGTCACCATTCGCCAGGCTTCCGCCAGCGTGGTCGGCGTGGTCGATCAGATCTCCCTGGCGCTGCGTGAGCAGACGGTCGCCAGTCAGGACGTGGCGCGCAATGTCGAGCGCATCGCACAGATGTCGATGGAGAACAGTGAGGCGGTGGCCGATACATCGCGTACCGCACAAGGCTTGCAGCAACTGGCGTTGTCGCTGGAAAAACAGGTGGCTTCATTCCGTTTTTGACTAGGATGACAATGACGGAGTCTCCACGTCTTGTTCGATAAGGAAGCGCCTATGGATATTGTCAGCCAGAGCATCTTTCCTCAGCCATTTCGGGCTGTGGGCTGCGCCGAGTGTCGCAACCCCGAGGCACTGGGGTTCGACTTCACCATGGCCTTTCAGCTGATTCTGGATGTCGAGGAGCAGCGACCCTTCGCCTACGAGGCGCTGGTGCGTGGTGTCAACGGCGAGTCGGCGGGGGAGATTCTCGGACGGGTCAACGATGGTAACCGCTACCGTTTCGATCAGGCCTGCCGGGTCAAGGCCATCGAGCAGGCGGCAACCCTCGGGCTGCTCGATATTCCGGATTGTCTGCTCAGCATCAACTTCCTGCCCAATGCGGTGTATCGCGCCGAGACCTGCATTCGCGCCACGCTGGAAGCGGCGCAGCGCTTTGACTTCCCGCGCGAGCGGCTGATGTTCGAGGTGACCGAAGGCGAGCAGATCCATGATGCCGAGCACCTCAAGCGGATCTTCGCCGAGTACGGCAAGCAGGGCTTCACCACCGCCATCGACGATTTTGGCGCGGGCTACTCCGGGCTCAATCTGCTGGCCGAGTTTCAGCCGCACGTGCTCAAGCTGGACATGGCCCTGACCCGCGGTATCGATCAGGACCCGGTGCGCCAGGCCATCGTCGCCGGTATCGTGTTGGTGGCCCAGCGGCTGGATATCAGCATCATCGCCGAGGGCATCGAGAACGCGGGGGAGCGCGATGCGCTGAGCGAGCTTGGTATCCGCTACATGCAGGGCTTTTTCTTCGCCCGGCCTGCGCAGGACAGACTTTGTCTGCTCTAAGCGCAAACGCACCGCTGGTGGGGGGCAGTTAAGCGCTGACGTAGCGAATGTGAGCGGCGCCCTGCCGCGAATCAGGGTGGCGCGCTATGGACAAAAACGGATAACCCGCAGGTCACATCACCCCGTAGGAGCCGCGCCTCGCGGCGAATCGAAAGATCACCGCAAAGCCAAAGGCTTCGCCCCGGGGCGGGGCTCCTACTCAGGCTGCGTCAGGGGCTTTTCTCAGAGCGCGCCGAATACTTTCTTCGCCAGGCTGGTAGCGGCACCGGCCGGGTTCTGGCGGATGCTGGCTTCCTGCTTGGCAATCATCTCGAACAGGCCATCGAGTGCCTGTTCGGTGACATAGCTTTCCACCGTGCTGCTCTTGGCGTCGACCACGCCAAAGCTGGCGGCCTGGCCGGCGAAGGCGTTGTACTGCTGGGCCAGACCGACCTGGTCGGTGGCCTGCTTGACGATGGGCAGGAACTTGGCGCGGATCTGCTCGCGGCTGCTCTTGTTCAGGTACTGCGTGGCCGAGTCCTGCGGGCCGCTGAGAATCGATTTGGCGTCGGCCACGGTCATTTTCTTCACGGCGTCGACCAGCAGCGCCTGGGCCTGTGGCACGGCAGCCTCGGCGGCCTTGTTCATGCTCGCTTCGAGCTGATCGACCTGGGCGCCCATGCCCATCATCTTCATGGTCTTGGCGGCTTTGCCGAGTTTGCCGGGCAGCTCGATGCGCACGTCCGGGTTGTTGCTGAAGCCGCCGGGCGTGCCCAGTTGCTTGACGGCCACCTGGGCGCCCTGGATCAGCGCATCCTTGAGGCCGCCACTGGCGTCCTGCTGGCTCAGGTCGGAGAGGGACAGGGCGAAGACGTTGGCCGAAAGCAGCAGGCCAGCGGCGAACGTGGTGAGGCGCAGCATGGTGTTCATCCTTGCATCGGGGGGAAATGCTGTGAGCTTAACGGAGTCTGCAGCGTAGGCAAGCCAACCGATGGGCGTGGATGGGCAGCGCGCATGGCTATGGCTATGATCAGGACCATGAATTCACCATTGCCCCTGCGTACTCCCTGCCCACCGGGTGCCTGCGACTGCCAGCGCGACGAGCTGCTGGACAGGCCTGGCGCCGACACGCGTATCCTGCTGCTGACCCGCAGCGAGGAGCAGCGCCTGCTAGATCGCCTGGAAAACCTGCAGAGCCTGGAAGACCTCGAGCGCATGCAGCAACGCATGCTCGAGCAGCTGGGCATTCGCCTGCACATCGAGCCGGCCCATGGCGAGGTACGCAGCATGCGCGGCATCCACATGCATTTCGATGCTCATCCGGGGCTGTGTCGCAAGACGCGGCAGAGCATTCCGGCGGCGATCCGCCGGGCCATGGAAAAAAGGCCGGAAATCGCCTGGCGTCTGCTCGACGCCAACGACCTGCTGGGGGCTGGTTAGGTCGAGTACGCCTCGATCGAAAACGACAAGGCCACGCATCAGCGTGGCCTTGTCGTTTGTGGCAGATGAACAGGCTAGCAGGCTGTTGAAAAACTACCTGCGTTGGCAATACTGCGTCAAAAACGGCCTCGTGCGCGAGTCCGATCAAAATGCTCATTTACAACTCGTAAACTGCGCTTTTTCGGCCGTTTTTTCCTTGTCTTGCCTGCCTCGTCTACGTTTTTCAACGGCCTGCTAGCGCTGCCAGCCGCCGCCCAGTGCCCTGAACAGATCCGCCAGCGCCAGTTGGCGGTCGGTGCTGATCTGGATCAGCGTGGTCTGGTCGTTGAAGCTGCTGCGTTGGGCATCCAGGTAGCGCAGGTGGTCATCCACACCGCCTCTGTAGCGAACTTCAGCCAGGGCTTCGGCCGCTCGGCTGGACTCGGCCAGGGCGCGCCGCGCGGTTTCTTCGCGGCGCAGCGTGTCGGTGGCGGCGAGGGCGTCGGCGACTTCGCGGAAGGCGGTCTGGATGGTGCCTTCGTAGTCGGCCACGGCGGCGTCCTGGCGCACTTCGGCGAGATCCAGGTTGGCGCGGTTGCGGCCGCCGGCGAAGATCGGCAGCGACAGCGTCGGGGCGAAGCTCCAGGCCCGCGAGCCGCCCTCGAACAGCCCGGACAGCTCGGTGCTGGAACTGCCCACCGACCCGGTCAGGGTGATGCGCGGGAAGAACGCTGCACGGGCCGCACCGATATCGGCATTGCGCGCCTTGAGGCGGTGCTCACTGGCGAGAATGTCAGGGCGGCGCTCGATCAGTTCCGAGCTGGTGCCGGGGGCGATGTCTTGCAGCACCATCAGCTCATCGCGTGGGGTCGACGGCAACAGTCGCCCGGCGTCTGGCGTGCCGAGCAGCAGTGCCAGGGCGTTGTCCGCCTGACGCAGCTGGCGTTCGGTGCTTTCCCGCTCGGCCTTGGCCTGCTCGGCGAGGCCGACCGCTTCCTGATAATCCAGGGCAGTGGCGGCGCCGACTTCGCGGCGCCTGCTGACCAGCTCCAGCGAGGCCAGGCGGCTGTCCAGGGTCTGTTCCACCAGCGCTTTGCGCCGTAGCGCGCCATCGCGGGTCAGGTAGGCCTGGATCACTTCGGCAATCAGGCTGATCTGGGTGGCGCGGGTCGCTTCCTCGGTGGCCAGATAGGTTTCCAGCGCTGATTCGGAGAGGTTGCGCACGCGGCCGAACAGGTCGACTTCGTACTCGGCCAGACCGAGGCCGACCTGGTACACGCTGGTGACCTCCGAGCGACCGGTCTGCGACTGGTCGGCCGGCAAGCGCTGGCGGTTGCCGCTGGCATTGGCATTGATCGATGGCAGACGGTCGGCGCGCTGGATGCGGTACTGCGCGCGCGCCGCCTCTATATCCAGCAGCGCTTGGCGCAGGCTGCGGTTGTTGTTCAGCGCGGTATCCACCGCGCGGCGCAGGTCGGCATCGACGATGAAGGTCTGCCAGTCCAGCGCTTGCGCGCGGGTGCCGTTGGCGTCGGCCACCTGCCAGTCGGCTGCGACCGGCGCCTCTGGCCGCTCGTAGTGAGGCGCCAGGGAGCAGCCGCCGAGGGCGATGGCCAGGGTCAGCAGAGCGGGGCGCAGCATGAGGTCAGAGGTCATCGCATTACTCCGCTTTGTGCAGGGGATGGTTGTCGGTTTGCTGAGGTTTGGTACGCAGCAGCGACAGCACCCAGACGAAGAAGATCGGCACGAAGATCACCCCGAGCATGGTCGCGCTGAGCATGCCGCCCAGTACACCGGTACCCAGTGCGCGCTGGCTGGCGGCGCCGGCGCCGGTGGCGATGGCCAGCGGTACCACGCCGAGCATGAAGGCCATGGAGGTCATGATGATCGGGCGGAAACGCAGGCGTGCTGCTTCGATGGCGGCATCGCGCAGCGAGTAGCCGTCTTCCCACAGATCCTTGGCGAACTCGACGATGAGGATGGCGTTCTTCGCCGCCAGGCCGATCACGGTGATCAGGCCGACCTTGAAGTAGACGTCGTTGGGCAGGCCGATGGCGGTCACCGCCAGCACCGCGCCGAGGGCGCCGACCGGCACGATGAGCATCACGCTCAGCGGGATAGCCCAGCTTTCGTAGAGGGCTACCAGCAGCAGGAACACCACGGTGATGGCCAGGGCGAAGAGCATCACGGCCTGGCCGCTGGCGACCCGCTCCTGATACGACAGGCCGGTCCACTCGTAGCCGATGCCTTCCGGCAGTTCGGCGGCGATGCGCTCCAGTTCGGCCATGGCCTCGCCGGTGCTCACCCCGGGGGCGGCGTCGCCGGCGATGCGGATCGATGGATAGCCGTTGTAGCGGGCGATCTGCACCGGGCCTTCTTCCCACTGGGTGGTGACGAAGGCGCTCAGGGGCACCAGACCGCCGCTGTCGTTGGGCACGTGCAGCCGGAGCACGCTTTCCGGGGTCATCCGTTCGGCCTGCTCGGCCTGCACCACTACGCGCTGCTGGCGACCTGCGTTGGCGAAGTCGTTGATCACCGAGGAGCCGAAGGCGGTAGACAGTGCGCTGCTCACCGACTCGAAGTTCACGCCGAGGGTACGCGCCTTTTCGCGGTCGATGACCAGACGCAACTGCGGCGCCTCGGCCAGGCCTTCCATCATGGCGTAGAGGAACTTCGGGTTGCCGTTGACCTTGCCCAGCACCTCGTCGCGCGCGGCGAGCAGGACGTCGCGGCCGAGACCGGCACTGTCCTGCAGGCGCAGGGCGAAGCCGCCAGAGTTGCCCAGGCCTTCGATCGGCGGTGGCGGCACGGCCATCATGGCGCCGTCGTCGAGGTTGGCGAAGTGCTGGTTGACCGCTGCCGATTCGGCCTCCGGTGATTGTGTGGCGTCACGCTCCGACCAGTCCTTGAGCAGCGGGAAGGCGATGGCGGCGTTCTCGCCCATGCCGGAGAAACTGAAGCCGAGCACCAGAAAGGAGGTCTCGATGGCGTCGCGGCCCATCAGGAATTCTTCCAGTTCCTCGCCGGCTGCCGAGGTGCGCTCACGGGTGGCGCCCGGTGGCAGCTGGATGTCGACGATCATGTAGCCCTGGTCTTCGACCGGCACGAAGGATTCCGGCAGGCGCAGGTAGAAGAAGCCCATCAGCACCACGATGCCCAGGTAGATGAACATGACGCGGCCGGCGCGTGGCACCAGTTTGCCGTTGAGCGCGGTATAGCGCCCGGTCAGGCGAGTGAACAGGCGATTGAAGGCGCCGAAGAAGCCGCTCTTCTCGTGATGCCCCTGTGGGATGGGCTTGAGAATCGTCGCGCACAGCGCCGGGGTGAAGGTCAGGGCGAGAAAGCCGGAGAACAGGATCGACACCGCCAGCGACAGCGAGAACTGCTGGTAGATGACGCCGACCGAGCCGGACATGAACGCCAGCGGCAGGAACACCGCCGACAGCACCAGGGTAATGCCGATGATCGCCCCGGACACCTGGCCCATCGCCTTGATGGTCGCCGGTACTGGCGCCAGGCCTTCCTCGGCCATGATCCGCTCGACGTTCTCCACCACCACGATGGCGTCGTCGACCAGGATGCCGATGGCCAGCACCATGCCGAACATGGTCATCATGTTCACCGAGAAGCCCAGCAGGTACATGAAGGTCAGGGTGCCGAGCAGGCACACCGGCACCACGATGGACGGGATCAGGGTGTAGCGCACGTTCTGCAGGAACAGGAACATCACCAGGAACACCAGCACCATGGCCTCGACCAGGGTCATGATGACCTTGTCGATGGCCACGTCGACGAAGCGCGAGGTGTCGTAAGGCACCGAGAACTCGACGTTGTCCGGGAAGTTCACCGACAGTTCGGTCAGGCGCTGTTTCACCGCCTCGGCAGTCTGGATGGCGTTGGCACCGGGCGACAGCTGCACGGCGGCGGCGACGGCGGGCTTGCCGTCCTGGCGCGAGCCGAAGTTGTAGTCCTGGCTGCCGACCTCGATGCGCGCCACATCGCCCAGGGTCAGGCGTGAGCCGTCCTGGTTGGCGCGCAGCACGATGGCGGCGAATTCATCCGGGTTGTCCAGGGTGCCCTTGACCGCCAGTGTCGCGGTCAGTTGCTGCTCGCTGGAGCCTGGCGTGCTGCCGAAGGCGCCGGCCGGCACCTGCACGTTCTGCGCGCGGATGGCGTTGTTCACGTCGTCGATCGACAGGCCATAGCCGACCAGCTTCTGCGGGTCTATCCACACCCGCATGGCTGCTTCGGAGGCGAAGAACTGCAGCTTGCCGACGCCAGGGACGCGGCGGATTTCGTTGTTGATGTTGCGCGCGGCGTAGTCGGCCAGCGCCGTGGTGTTGTCGTCCTTGCCGCCATCCTTGTAGCTCAGCGCGTAGATCAGCAGGAAGCCCGCCGTGGCCTGCTCGGTCTGGATACCCAGGGTGAGCACGGCCTGCGGCATGCGTGCCTCGGCTTTCTTCAGGCGATTCTGCACGTCCACCTGGGCCAGTTCGGGGTCAGTGCCCGGCTGGAAGGTGACGGTGATCTCGGCGATGCCGTTGGCGTTGCTGGTGGACTCGAAGTACAGCAGGTTCTTCGCGCCGTTGAGCTCTTCCTCGATGACGCTGGTCACCGAGTCGGTCAGCACCTGCGCCGAGGCGCCGGGATAGGTGGCGGTCACGGTGATCTGCGGCGGCGCCACGTTGGGGTACTGCGCCACCGGCAGGAACGGGATGGCCAGCAGGCCGGCCAGCGAGATGAACAGGGCGACCACCCAGGCGAAATTGGGGCGCCGTATGAAAAACAGGGACATGAGCTTCTCTCCGGCTTACTGCGCCTGGGATTGTGGAGCGTGCGCGTCGGCTGCCGCGGCAGCTTCCTCGCGCGGCACGACCTTGGCGCCGGGCTTGATGGCAGCCAGCGAGCTGGTGATCACCTTGTCGCCGGCCTCAAGGCCTTCGGCGATCAGCCAGCGTGAGCCGTGCATGGCGCCGGTGGTGACCTGGCGAACCTCGACAGTGTCGTCTTCGCCCAGCAGCATCACGCTGGCCTGGCCGTCGGCAGCACGCTGCACGGCGCGCTGCGGCACCAGGATGGCGTTCTGGTTCAGCCCCTGCGGCGTCAGCACGCGCACGTACATGCCGGGCAGCAGCACGCCTTGCGGGTTGTCGAAGCGGCCGCGCAGGGCGATCTGGCCGGTGCTGCGATCCACCGAGATATCGGTGAACAGCAGGGTGCCTTTGCTCTCGATATCGGTGCCATCGACGCGCAGCGACAAGGGCTGATCGGCTGCACCGGCAACCTTGCCATCGGCGATGGCGGCGCGCAGACGCAGGGCATCGGCGGCCGGCTGGGTGAAGTCGGCGTAGACCGGGTCGAGCTGCTGAATGCGGGCGAGCAGGGTGGCTTCACCCTGGCCGACTAGCGCGCCTTCGGTCACCTGGGCGCGGCCAATGCGCCCGGCAATGGGCGCGCGTACTTCGGCGTAACCCAGGTCCAGGCGCGCGGTTTCCACGCTGGCTTGGGCCGAGCGCTTGTCGGCCTGGGCGCTTTGCAGGGCAGCCTTGGCCACATCGAAGTCCTGCTTGCTGACCGCATCGATCTTCACCAGTGGCTCGTAGCGCTTGACCGTGGCCTGCGCCTGGAACAGCTGCGCCTCGGCCCGGGCCAGTTCGCCCTGGGCACGGGACAGGGCGGCCTTGAACGGCGCTGGGTCGATCTGGAACAGCAGGTCGCCGGCCTTGACGTCGGCGCCTTCCTCGAAGGTGCGTTTGAGCACGATGCCGGCGACCCGGGCACGTACTTCGGCCACCCGCACCGGCTCGATACGGCCTGGCAGTTCGGCGATCACGGTGAACGGCTCGGTCTTGACGGTCAGCACGTCGACCTCGCGTGGTGGCGCCTCACCCCATCCTTGTTCGCCTTTATCGCAGCCGGCCAGGCCGATTGCCGCCAGTAAAGCGACCACTGAAAAAACGTAACGTCCGCGAATTGTGCTCATGCCTGTCACCTGGAGTGAGATCCATTTTCCTTGAAAGGCGCGAATGATCATGCTTTGGCTAAAATGAGTCAACATTGACTCATATGGATCTTCTGTGAGCAAAATTGTAAGTCCCCGTTGAGTCTGGGGACTTTTTCTGCACAATGCGCGCTGCTCAAGCGGAGGGCCTTCGATGTCCAATGATGAAAAACTGCTCAAGGCCCTGGCTGTTGCCATCGTCGATCGCCCGCGGGCGACGCTTAAAGATCTGGCCGAAGCCGCGGGTGTCAGCAAGGCCACCTTGCATCGTTTCTGTGGCACGCGTGACAGCCTGGTCGAGCGCCTGATGAGTCACAGTCAGGCAGCGCTCAATCAGGTGATCGAAGACGCCGACCTGCAGGTCGCCGATGTGGCGCAGGCATTGCGCAACCTGATCGAGAATCACCTCAGGCACCGCGAATTGCTGGTGTTCATGATCTTCCAGTACCGCCCGGACAGCCTCGACCCGGACAAGGACGGGGCACGCTGGATCGCCTACACCGATGCATTGGACAGCTTCTTCCTGCGTGGCCAGCAGGAGGGGTACTTTCGCATCGACATCACCGCCGAGCTGCTGACTGAACTGTTCGTGTCGCTGATCTATGGCATGGTCGATGCCGAGCGCCGTGGCCGCGCCGCCAGTGCGCGTTCGCTGGCGGTGCTGGAGCAGTTCTTTCTCAAGGGCGCCGGCCAGCCGCGCCCCTGATGCCCAGGCCGTGTTGCCTGGCTGCTGTCACCAGGGCAAGGCCTGGCCGTCGTAGGCGTGGAAGCTGCCGCTGTGCTCGGGCCCCAGCGCATCGATAACCTGCAGCATTTCAGCGGCGGCCAAATCGGCCGGACGCGCAGCGCTGGCACCGCGAAAGGGTTGCGACAGGGGAGAGATGACCGTGCCGGGATGCAGGCTGAGCAGCCGTGCCTTGGGCTTGCTGCGTGCCAGCTCGATGGCGGCGGTCTTGATCAGCATGTTCAGCGCCGCCTTGGACGCTCGGTAGGCGTACCAACCACCGAGGCGGTTGTCGCCGATGCTGCCGACCTTGGCCGACAGCATGGCCATGGCGCCCTGTTTGTCGAGCAGAGGCAGGAAGTGGCGCAGCACCAGAGCCGGCCCCAGCGCATTGACCTGAAATACGGCCTGCAAGGCATCTGCCTCGATGGCGGCCAGGCTTTTTTCTGGCGTGATGCCCGGGCGATGTAGCAGCCCGGCCGTGTGCAGGATCAACTGATACGGCCCTTCGTCCGCCAAGGCTGCTGCGGCTTCGGCGATGCTGGCGGGAGCTTCGAGATCGAGCGCCGGTGAGCTGCTACGGCTCAGCTCACGTACGCTGGCGCAGTTGGGGTCTGTGCGCAGCAACTGGCAGAAGGCCTGGCCGATGGTGCCGCTGGCGCCAATCACCAGCGCCTTGTAGCCATTGCCCAGGCTGTGCAGGGTCATGGCTGAGCGGCGCCACGGCGGAAGAACAGCGTGACCTGGCCGAGTTCGATACCGAACTTGCTCATGACCGAGCGGTTGATCAGGGTGTCGTCGTCCATCAGGTACATCCAGTCGTCGAAGTAGACGACATAGGTGCTGTCACCCACCGGCAGGTTGAGGTGGTAACGCCAGCGCAGGGCGTTGCCGGCCACGTCGCCCATGGCTTCGCCGACCACGTCGTCAGCGGTGCCGATCCAGCGTCCTTCGCCGTCCGGGGTCAGGGTCCAGACCCGGCGCTGGCGGGTGCCGTCGCTGTACAGGAAGCGCTCATCGAGGATCAGCTTGTCGCCCTCGCGGCGGCTCTGGATATCGACGTGAAAGCGCTTGATCACCTCACCGGAGCGATCCTGGAACATGCCCCAGGCCTGCACCGGCCCGGAGAAGTAGGTGGGCAGATCCAGCACGGGTTTCTCGTTGGCGTAACGTTCGACTGGGACCTGGCCGCAGCTGATCAGCAGCAGGCTGCTCAGCACAATCAATAGGGCTTTCATGCGATACCTCAGGGGTTGAGACCGAGCAATGCCGCGCGCAGCTTCGGACTGCGGGTCTGCGGATCGAGCCAGATGGAGAAGAAGGCGCGGGCGAACTCTTGATCATCGATGACGTGCTGCAGTTTGCCGTCGACATAGAAGCGGCAGCCCTGGTCGGGCAGGAATACGCCAGTGATGCGCGTGCCATCCTTCACGTCGACGAACGCCTGGTTCATCTGCTGCGTCCATTCGGCCTGCTGTTCGCGGTCGAGGGGCTCACCGTTGATCCGGCGAATTTCGTCGAGGCTGGTGTCGACCAGGGTCTCCCGGCTGATGGTGCGTCGGTAGGTCAGTTCCAGAGCGAAGGGCTGGGTGAAATCCACCTGCTGCACCGGGCTCCATAGCTTGGCGTTGTAGACCGAGAACCCGAACCAGCTGAAATCACCGCTGCCGACCAGGTTGGCCTGTGGCAACTGCTCACGCCAGCTGGCCTGGCTGTTGGCGTGTACCACGCTGCAGGCGAGCATCAGCGTCAGCAGCAGGGTCGAACAGAGACGTGACGTCCGGGTGGCCATGATCCCTCCTTGCACAGTAGGTATTCACTGCGACCAGACACTGGCCGCGGGTACTGAATAAAAAAATCCGACAACCAAAAGGGGAGAGGTGGGTTGTCGGATTGCGCAGCTTGTCAGTACCGCCTGCGGTCAGGCGGCGAACTCCTCGTCGGTGAAGGCCATCAGCGTCGCCTTGCCTGCCTTGATCTCGCTGAGCAGAGCGTCGGCTTCTGGCAGGATGCGGGCCATGAAGAAATCGGCGGACTTGATCTTGGCCGCATAGAAATGGGTTTCCGAACTGCCGGCATCGAGTTGGCGCTGCGCCAGCTGGGCTTGTTGCGACCACAGCCAGGCCAGGCTGGTCAGGCCGAACAGGCGCAGATAGGGCGTCGCCGCTGCCGCCTGCTCCGGGTCCTTGCTGCCCTCGCTGGCCAGCCACAGGGTGGCCTGCTGCAGTTGCTTCAGTGCCTGGGTCACTGCACTGGCATGCGGGTCATCGGCATTGTTCTTGAGCCAGCCTTCGACCAGGGTGAAATAGGCGCGCACGGCGCGACCGCCTCCCAGTGCGAGCTTGCGGCCGACCAGATCGAGCGCCTGGATGCCGTTGGTGCCTTCGTAGATGCGGGTGATGCGACTGTCGCGCACCAGTTGTTCGATACCCCAGTCTTCGGTGAAGCCCGAGCCGCCAAGCACCTGCAGGCCCTCGTTGGCGCAGGTGAAGCCTTCATCGGTGAGGAAGGCCTTCACCACCGGTGTGAGCAATTGCACCAGATCGTCGGCGCGGCTGCGCGTTTCGGCATCTTCGGCGCCGTGGGCGATGTCCTGCTGCAGGCCGGCGAAGTAAGCGAGGGCGCGGCAGCCTTCGATCATCACCTTCTGCCGCAGCAGCATGCGCCGTACGTCCGGGTGCACCATGATCGGGTCGGCCGGTTTGTCGGCGGCCTTCGGCCCGGAGATGGAGCGGCTCTGCAAGCGTTCGCGAGCGAAGCCCAGGGCGATCTGGTAGGCGCTTTCGGCCACACCCAGGCCCTGCATGCCGACCATCAGACGCGCGGAGTTCATCATGGTGAACATGCAGCTCAGGCCCTTGTTCGGCTCGCCGATCAGCCAGCCCTTGGCGCCTTCGAAATTCATCACGCAGGTGGCCGAGCCCTTGATGCCCATCTTGTGCTCCAGGCCGCCACAGAAGGCCGAGTTGCGGCTGCCGTCCTCCAGTACCTTGGGCACCAGGAACAGGGAGATACCTTTGACGCTGTCCGGTGCGTCCGGCAGCTTGGCCAGCACCAGGTGGACGATGTTGTCGACCAGGTCGTGCTCACCGCCGGTGATCCAGATCTTGGTGCCGGTGATGGCGTAGCTGCCGTCGGCCTGCGGCACGGCGCGGGTGCGGATCAGGCCGAGATCGGTACCACATTGCGGTTCGGTCAGGCACATGGTGCCGGTCCACTCGCCGCTGATCAGGTGCGGTAGGTAGGTCTCCTGCTGTTCGGGCGTGCCGTGGCTGGTCAGGGCGTTGATGGCGCCGTGGGTCAGGCCGGGGTACATGCCCAGCGACAGGTTGGCCGAGCAGGTCATCTCCTCCACCAGCATGTTCAGTACGTGGGGCAGGCCCTGGCCGCCGAACCGAGGCGTGCAGGCCAGCGCTGTCCAGCCGCCTTCGGCGAACTGCTGATAGGCGGCCTTGAAACCGTCGGGGGTGCGCACGCTACGGGTCTGCGGGTCGTACTGGCAGCCCTGTTTGTCACCGGGGCCATTGAGGGGGGCGAGTACGTTCTCGGCCAGCTTGGCCGCTTCTTCGAGAATTGCCCCGCCGAGGTCGGCAGTGAACTCACGCTGTTCGGGCAGCGTTTGCAACACTTTATAGGCGTCGAGCAATTCTTCGAACACGAAGCGCATGTCACGCAGCGGAGCACGGTAGGACGGCATGTCGATTCACTCAAAGCTGTACAATGTTTATTTATGTACAGTTTTTGTATAGCCGTTTGCACTTCTTTGCAAGCCCTTTCGTGCACGTTCGAGCAATGGTTGCCCAGTCACGCCGGCGGTTGTGCAGGCTGTACAGGTTGGTTCGCTGGTAGGAACGCCGAGGCCCGACCGGTTGCAGTCAGGTACCTGGCGCTGGCTTCAATTGCCGAATGCCTGGCCAACGAGGCGCGTCTTGAGCATCAAAAGCGCCTTGCATTTGGCCAGTCGTCTTCAAGAATGAGAGTGATCGAATCAGGATTTCACCATGCCATCACTCTCGAGCTTCGGCAGGCGCGTTCGCAAACTCTGGCATGGTGCAGACCTGGCTCTGGTCGGCCAGCGCCGCGAGCGCCGCATGCGCATGCTGTCGAGTCTGGTGATGATCGTGATGGGCCTGCTCTGGGGGCTGTTCTTTTCCTCTCGCGGCTACTGGGCCATCGTCATCATGGATGTGACCATCATCCTCAGCGGTGTGGCGGTCTTCGCCCTGACGCTGCGCAACCAGGCCCGCGGCGCCAACCTGATTCTGTTCGGTGCGCTGATCCTTATCATCGTCGCCTCGACCCTGCTGCTCGACCCGCCGACCCTCATGGCGCCGCGTGCGACACATCTCTATCTGCTACCGGTGGCTGTCGGCGCGTTGATGGCTTTCCGCGATGAGCCCCTGTGGCTGCGTTACGGCATGTCTCTGTTCTGCCTGCTGCTGTTCGTCGCCCTGGCCGCGTCCAACTGGCGGCCCACCGATCTTTATGCGCTGCCGGACGACGTGCGCATCGTCGGCTCCTGGGTGCAGGGCGTCGCCGCCATGGCGCTGTTCTTCCTGCTCCTGCATATCCTGCAGAGCGACACCGCCGAGCGTTCGGAGCTGGATCGCGACCTGCGCGCGGCGATTCGCGAGCAGCAGTTCGTGCTGTATTACCAGCCGCAGCTCAATGGTGCCGGGCGGGTCATCGGCGCCGAGTTGCTGATTCGCTGGCAGCACCCGCAACGCGGACTGTTGGCGCCTGGCGAGTTCATCGATCACGCCGAGAATACCGGTCTGATCATCCCCATTGGCCAGTGGGTGCTGGAGCAAACGGCCGCGCAATTGCGCCGGTGGAAGGATGACCCGCTCTTCGGCGACCTGGGCCTGGCGGTGAACATCAGCCAGAAGCAGTTCTCGCAAAGCAGTTTCGTCGCTGAAATTCTCGGCCTGATCGAGCGCCACGGTATCGATGCCCGGCGTCTGGAGCTGGAGTTGACCGAAACGCTGATCGTGCATGACATGGAGGACCTCACGCGCAAGATGACGGCGCTGGTCGAACATGGCGTGCGCTTCTCGCTGGATGACTTCGGTACCGGCTTTTCTTCCCTCAGCCACCTCAAGCGCCTGCCGCTGAGCAAACTGAAAATCGACCGTTCGTTCATCTGCGACGTGCTCACCGATGCCAACAGCGAAACCATCGTGCGCACGGTGATCGCTCTGGGGCAGAGCATGGGCATGACGGTGATCGCCGAGGGCGTGGAAACCGAGGAGCAGCGTAGGTTTCTGGCGGACAACGGTTGCACTCAGTTCCAGGGTTATCTGCTCGGCCGACCGATGCCGTTGGCGGATTTCTCTACCTTCGTTCAGCGCCACAACGGCTGAAGCCACCTTCCGTCCATCTACCATCTCCTGCCTGGAGTGAACTCCAAGCAAGCGGCCAATGTCTGTCTGCTGTCGGCCCGTACCGGCAGGAATAGATGGCTATTGGCCGCTAGTGTGGCGTCTACGTCGCGGATTCTGCCTGGATCATGCTCGAGCGTGTTGTTCAGCGCGTGGCCGGCAACGTCCATCCCGTTCGCCGGGTTCGTCTGACTGCCACGTGAAGATCGCCCCATGTTTTTATCTCGTCATGCTCCATTCCAACCTCGCATTCTCGGTGCCTGCCTGCTGCTCGGTGGCCTGCTCGGCGGCGCACAACCATCTCTGGCCGAAGAGACGTCCGGCAACCAGCGCTGGGTCAGCGACAGCCTCAATACCTATGTGCGCAGCGGCCCTACCGATGGCTACCGTATCGTCGGCACCCTGGTTTCCGGGGAGAAAGTGGAGCTGTTGCGCACTCAGGGCGACTACAGCCAGGTGCGTAGCGCCAGCGGCAGCAGCGTCTGGATTCCCAGCCGCGACCTGCAGTCGGTGCCAGGCCAGGCCGAGCGCCTGCCGCAACTGGAACAGAAAGTCGCCGACCTCAGCGCTGAGCTCAAAGGCATCGACGACGCCTGGAAAGTGCGTGTGCAAGGCATGCAGGAAACCCTGGACTCGCGCAAGAAACTCATCGACGAGCTGCAGGCCGCCCGCGGTGCGCTGGATGCCGAGCTGACCACCACCCGTTCGCAGCTGCGCGATGCCCAGGCGCAACTGGGTGAAGAACAGCAACAGGTGCTGATGCGCTACATGGCCTATGGCGGCAGCATCGCCGGCGCCGGGCTGCTGCTCGGGCTGATTCTGCCGACCATGCTGCGGGTCAAGCGCAAGCGTAATGATCAGTGGGTGTAGCGCCTCGATACGCGGCAGAACATAAACAGGTTCTGAATCATTCCAGATGTGGCGCCATCAACTGCTCCAGCCACTCGATCAGCACCGCCAGGCGCCGTGAGCGCTGGCGGCGGTGCGGGTAGAGCAGGGCGATCGGCATGGCGGCGGCACGCTGCTGCGGCATCACCTCCAGCAGTTCGCCGGAAGCCAGCAGGTGCTGCACGTCGAAACGCGGAATCTGGATCAGGCCCAGGCCGGCCAGACAGCAGGCGATGTAGTTCTCCGCGTTGTTGACGATCACGCGGCTGGCCGGACGCAGTTCGCACTGCTTGCCATCCTCGTCGACATATTCCCAAGGCATCTCGCGGCCGCTGGTGGGGGAGGCGTAGCCGACCATCCAGTGGCTGCCTTCCAGGTCGTCGGCCTGCTGCGGTTCGCCATGTTCAAGCAGGTAGGCCGGGCTGGCGCAGTTGATCAGCGCCAGGTTGCCCAGCTGTCGGGCGGCCAGGCTGCTATCACTGAGCGTGCCGACGCGCAGCACGCAGTCGACGCCTTCCTTGACCAGGTCGATAGCACGGTCGGTCGAGCTCAGCAGCAGTTGCAACTGCGGATGGCGACGCAGCAGGGTCGGTAGTGCCGGCGCGATCAGGCGTCGGGCGATGCGGCTGGGCACGTCGATCTTCAAACGTCCGCTGACCTGGCTACCAGTTCCTTGCGCGCTCTGCTCGATGTCCTCGGCCAGTGCCAGCAATTCGCGAATGCGTTCGAGCAACTGACTGCCATCGGGCGTCAGGCGTACGTTGCGCGTGGTGCGGTGCAGCAGGCGAACGCCCAGTTGGCTTTCCAGTTGCTGCAACGCCGCCGATACCGAGGCGCGTGGCAGTTCCAGGGCATTGGCCGCCTTGATGAAGCTGCCCATCTCGGCGATCTGCAGGAAAACGCGGTACTGCTCGAGTTTGTCCATTGTTCTACCTGTTCAACCGACCCTTCGCAGCCACCACCAGGCGAGCCAGACGGTAGCCGCGGGAACGCCGAACAGCACGGCATGGATCGGCAGTTCCTCGGCCAGGGTATAACCATGGGAAAGCCCGGTGCGCAGGTTGAGCGCGCAGACGCCCAACCACAACAGGGTGAACAGCGTGACAGCCAACGTGCGCTGCGCCGCCGGTGCGAAGCGCAGGGCCAGGGCCGCCAGCGCCAGGCCCACTACCACCAGAATCAGGGTTCGCATTCGCCCACCTCCCGGGCTTTTTTCCAGGTGCCTACTTGGTGGTATAGCCGCCATTGATCAGGATTGTCTGCCCGGTGATCCACCAGCCATCGCTGACCAGATGGCGGATGAAGGGCACCACGTCCTCGATATCGGTCAGGCCGGTCTTGGAGAAGGGCGACAGCGCCGCTGCGCTCTTGTGGTAGGCCACCGCATCGGCACCTTCCTGGCCGTAGAAGAAGGGTGTGTCCATCGGGCCTGGGCCGACGGCGGTGACCGAGATACCGCGTGCGCCGAATTCCTTGGAGGCTGCTCGGGTGTAGTGCTCCACTGGCGCCTTGGTACCGGCGTAGGCGGCGTAGAATGGGGTATAGGCGCCCAGTAGCGAGGTCACCAGGGTGCAGATCTTGCCGTTGTCCTTGACGTGCTTGCCGGCTTCCTTGAGGAAGAAGAAGGCTGACTTGGAGTTGACTGCGGTCATCTCGTCGTACTCGGCTTCGCTGATCTCGCTGAAAGGCTTCTTCAGCACCTTGCCCACGGTGTTGATGGCGATATCGGGGCGGCCGACGGCGGCCACCGCATCGGCGAAGAGTTTCTCCACGGCGGCGGCGCGGGTCAGGTCGCCCTGCAGTGCCACGGCCTTGGCACCGAGCTGCTGCACTGCTTGCACGGTGGCGTCGGCTTCCGCCTTGCTGGCTGCGCTGTTGTAGTGAATGACCACCGCACTGGCGCCGTGCTTGGCCAGGTCGCGGGCCAGCAGCCCGCCGAGGTTCTTGCCGCCACCGGCGATGAGTACCGTCTTGCCTGCAATGGAATGATCGACCATGAGATATCTCCCGACTCGGGTTGAGGAAACCCGAGTCTAGGTAGCCATCCGGGTCTGATCAGCGCCTCGTTTCTGGATGCATTGTCCAGAAATGACGACCAATCTCGTTCACTCTCCTAGTGAGCCGTTAGATGGCGGGCGATGCCCTTCTTCAGCGGCAGCAGACCCTGTGCCACACGCAGGCCGGCGCCGCGCAGCAGGCGGGCGGGCAGTTGGTCGTTGGTGTACAGCTCCACCAGCAGGTTGGTGGCCTGGTACAGCGGCCAGGTAGCCAGGCGTAGCTGGCGCTCGTAGCGCGCCAATGGTGCAGGCGCACCGATGTCCTGGCGTTTGCCATGGGCGGCCAGCAGTGCGTCGCTGAGCAGTTGCACACCGATCAGGCCGAAGTTGAATCCGTGTGCAGTGACCGGATGCATGCCCACGGCGGCATCGCCGAGCAGGGCGCAGCGGTTGCCGACCATGCGTCGTGCATAAGCGCCCACCAGTGGGTAGGCGTGACGGCTGCTGACCAGTTGCATGGCACCCAGGCGGCGCTCGAAGCGCTGCTGCATCTCGCGGGCGAAGCTGGTTTCGTCGAGCTTCTGCAGGCGTTCGATCTCGCGCGGCGGCAGGGTCAGCACCACCGACGACTGCCGACCGTTCAGTGGCAGCAGCGCCAGGGTCTGGCCATAGCCGAACCACTCCCAGGCCACCTGCTGGTGATCCTGCTCGTGCTGCATGCGGCACACCAGCATGGTCTTGCCGAAGTCCTTGAGCTGCGCGCCGATGCCGAGCTGGCGGCGGGTTTCCGAGAAGCGGCTGTCGGCAGCGACCAGCAGGCGCGGTTGCAGCACCTGGCCGTCCTGCAGCACCAGCTTCACTTCGTTCTCGTTTGCCTCGATGGCGCGCACGCTGGTTCCGCACAGCAGTTGCACGTCGGCACAGTCGCTTACGGCCTGATAGGCGGCGCGGCGAATGGCCTGGTTGGCCACCAGATGGCCGAGGCGCTGGGCGCCGGCCTGCTCGGCGCGGATCTTCAACGCGAACAGCGAGGGGCCGTTGAACACCTGGGCATCGCGCAGCACGGCAACCTCTTCGCTGGGCAGGCGCGCCCACAGGTCCAGGCGTTCGAGCAGCGCCTGCGAGCCATGGGTGAGGGCGATCTCGCGGCCATCGAAGGCCGGTTCGGCCAGTGCTTGTTCGGCCTGGCGCTCCAGCACCACGATGGACAGGCCGTGCCCGGACAGGGCGCGTGCCAGGCACAGGCCAGCCGGGCCGGCGCCGACGATGACGATATCGGGTGACATGCTGCAGCTCTCCGTGCGGATGACCAGTAGGGCGGGTGAAACCCGCCATGCGCCGGTGCGAGTCTATGTCGCAGCAACGGCGCAGATATTGTCCGGGATCATGCCGAGGGCTGAATCTGTTGTGTGGGGCGCAGGCTATGAGTTGGCATTAAATATTGTTGTTATTACAACTTTAGCTGGCTTGATAGGCGTAATTTTCGGGTTTACTGTGGTGCGCGTTGTCTGAACTACAAAAATAATTCGGGTTTGGAGTCGATGCCATGCATCCTCACTTTTCTGCAGTTGCCGATCAGCGAACGGCCTTCGCTCAGGAGACGTTCTCGTGAAACTGGCTCTGGTCGGCGATATCGGTGGTACCAACGCACGCTTTGCCCTGTGGCGTGACGAGCAACTGGAGGCGGTGCAGGTTCTGCCGACCGCCGATTTCGCAGGGCCGGAACAGGCCATCGTCGCCTATCTGCACGCCCAGGGCCTTCAGCCGGGGTCCATCGGCTCGGTGTGCCTGGCCTGCGCCGGGCCGGTCAGCGGCAACCTGTTCCGTTTCACCAACAATCACTGGCGTATCGACCGTACGGCGTTCTGCGAGGCATTGCAGATCGACCGCTTGCTGATGATCAACGACTTCTCCGCCATGGCCCTGGGCATGACCCGCATCGCCGAGCATGAGCGCGTGCAGGTATGCCCAGGCGAGCCGCAGGCAGACCGTCCGGCCTTGGTGATCGGCGCCGGCACTGGTCTGGGCGTCGGTACGCTGCTCGCGCAAGCCGATGGCAGCTGGCTGGTGTTGCCGGGCGAGGGTGGTCACGTTGATCTACCCATCGGCAGCCCGCGTGAGGCCGAGCTTTGGCAAATTCTTTATCGGCAACTGGGCCACGTGCGCGCCGAAGACGTGCTCAGTGGCAATGGTCTGCTGGTGCTGTATCGGGCCATCTGTGAGCTGGACGGTCAGCCTTTGCAGCACGCGACGCCAGCGGCCATCACTAGCGCAGGCATGGCCGGCGAGCCCGTCGCCGCCGAGGTGCTGGAACAGTTCAGTTGCTGGCTCGGCCGCGCTGCTGGCAACAACGTGCTGACCCTGGGCGCGCGCGGTGGGGTGTATATCGTTGGTGGGGTGGTGCCACGTTTTGCCGAGCGTTTTCTTGCCAGCGGTTTTGCCAAGAGTTTCCGCGACAAGGGTTGCATGAGCCATTACCTTGACGGCATTCCGGTGTGGCTGGTGACGGCCGAGTACCCCGGCCTGACCGGCGCCGGCGTGGCCTTGCAACAGGCGGCGGAGCGTAGCCCGGATGCAATCCGGGACAACCCTTGATAGAACCCCGGATTTACACAGCCATAACAACAAAGGTGGCGGACCATGAGCCAGCCCGGCAAATCGATTCTGCTGGTCGATGATGACCAGGAAATTCGCGAACTGCTCGATACCTACCTGAGCCGCGTCGGCTTTCAGGTGCGCGCCGTGGCCGACGGCGCCGCCTTCCGCCAGAGCCTGTGTGCGGAGTCGGCCGACCTGGTCATCCTCGACGTGATGCTGCCCGACGAGGACGGCTTCAGCCTGTGTCGCTGGGTACGCGAACACCAGCGCTTCGCCCAGGTGCCAATCATCATGCTCACCGCCAGCTCCGACGAAGCCGACCGCGTGATCGGCCTGGAGCTGGGCGCCGATGACTACCTCGGCAAGCCGTTCAGCCCGCGCGAGCTGCTGGCGCGAATCAAGGCCTTGCTGCGCCGCGCGCAATTCACCCAGGAGCGCAGTGGCGAGGTGCTGGCCTTCGATGACTGGCGTCTGGATATGGTCAGCCACCGGCTGTTTCACCGTGACGGCGAGGAGGTGATTCTGTCCGGCGCCGACTTCGCCCTGCTCAAATTATTTCTCGACCACCCACAACAGATTCTCGATCGCGACACCATCGGCAATGCCACCCGTGGCCGTGAGGTGATGCCGCTCGAGCGCATCGTCGACATGGCTGTCAGTCGTCTGCGTCAGCGCCTGCGTGACACCGACAAGCCGCCACGACTGATCCGCACCGTGCGGGGTAGCGGCTACCAACTGGCGGCCACGGTCAGCCTGCAGGCAGGCGATGGGCGTTAACCCGCGGCGCTGGCTGCCGCGCTCGCTGCTCGGGCGCATGCTGCTGCTCACGCTGCTGGCGATCCTCGCGGCGCAGACCCTCTCCAGCGTGATATGGCTGTCGCAACTGCGCGCCACCCAGCTCGAAGGCCTGGTCACCACGGCGCGCAGCCTGGCGCATTCGATGTCGGCCAGCGTGCGTTATTTCCGTTCGCTGCCGGTGAATTACCGGCCGCTGGTGCTCGACCAGTTGCGCAGCATGGGCGGTACGCGCTTCGTGGTCAGCCTCAATGACCGACCGCTACAGATGAAGTTGCTGCCGACCACGCCGCGCAAGCAGGCGGTGACCGAATCGGTGACCGAAGTGCTGCGCCAGGCGCTGGGCAATGCCGCCGACATTTCGGTGACCTTCGTCAGCCCGGATGATCTGCGCATCTTCAATGGCGGCCTGAAGCTCGACGAACTGCCACGCTCATGGGCGCATTACGCACTGACCCTGGAGCCGGTCAATCCTCCGGTGCTGGTGACGCAGATCCAGCTGGCACCAGGGGAGTGGCTGTACATCGCCTCGTTGCTGCCTGAGCCCTACACCAGCCTGGAGGAACCCATACTGCCGACCCAGCAGCTGTGGTTCATCCTCCTGACCACGGCCTTCCTGCTGCTGTTCATCGGCTTGCTGGTGCACCTGCAGAGTCGCCCGCTCAAGCGCCTGGCACGCACCGCGCGGCATATGTCGCTGGGCGCCGAGGTGGAACCGGTGGCCGAAGGCGGCGGTCGCGAGGTGGTCGAGGTAGCCCGCGCGTTCAACGCCATGCGCGAACGCATCAGCCGCTACCTGACCGAACGCAGCCAGCTGTTCAGCGCCATTTCCCATGACCTGCGCACGCCCATCACGCGCTTGCGCCTGCGTGTCGAACTGCTCGATGACGAAAGCCTGCAAAGCAAGTTCGGCCGCGACCTGGACGACCTGGAGCTGCTGGTCAAAGGCGCGCTGCAATGCGTGAAGGACACCGACATCCACGAGAATATCGAGCCGGTGGACCTCAACCACCTGCTGCATGGGTTGACCGAACCCTACCTCGGCTCGGGCCGGGTGACCCTCGATGGCGCAGCGCGTGATCTGTATCCCGGCAAGCCGCTGGCGCTGCGCCGCTGCATTGGCAACCTGCTGGACAACGCCCTGAAGTACGGCGAGCGCGCGCACCTGCACATCGAAGACGACGCCGAGGCGTTCGTCCTGCATGTCGATGACGAGGGGCCGGGCGTGCCCGAGCAGAAGCTCGAGCAAGTGTTCGAGCCGCATTTCCGTCTGGCCAGCCAGCAGCAGGGCTACGGCATGGGACTCGGCATCGCACGCAACCTGGCGCACAGCCATGGCGGCGAGCTGAGCCTGCGTAACCTGCGCGATGGAGGGCTGCGCGTCACCCTCTGGTTGCCGCGCCAGAGCCGTTGAGCGCAGCCGTGAGCCGCGCCGCACAACTGCAGCGCGCGCCGCTGCGCTGCATGTCACCGGCTCGCGGCGCTTTGTAACGACCTGGTGACTATCCAATACCCTTTGTTACCCCCAGGGCTCTGGGGGCTGGGTAGACTCGTTCGCAATGCAAGCACCACGACTTGCTCGCGAATAACAACAACAAGGTGTCTTATCCCATGAAAGCGATCTCTCGCCTGTCCTGTGCCATCTCCCTCGCTGTTCTGCTGCCCCTGTCTGCCACTGCCGGTGAAGTCGAAGTGCTGCACTGGTGGACCTCCGGTGGCGAAAAGCGCGCTGCCGATACCCTGCAGAAACTGGTCGAAGCCCAGGGCCACAAATGGAAGGATTTCGCCGTGGCCGGCGGCGGTGGTGAAGCGGCCATGACCGTGCTGAAGACCCGCGCCGTGTCCGGCAACCCGCCCGCCGCGGCGCAGATCAAGGGCCCGGATATCCAGGAGTGGGGCGAACTGGGCCTGCTCGCCGATCTCAACGACGTCGCTGCCGAGCAGAAGTGGGATGACCTGCTGCCACCGCAGGTGATCGAAGTCATGAAGTACCAGGGCGACTACGTGGCGGTGCCGGTCAACGTGCACCGGGTCAACTGGTTGTGGATCAACCCGCAAGTGTTCGAAAAGGCTGGCGCCACGCCGCCGACCACTCTCGACGAATTCTTCGCTGCCGCCGACAAGCTCAAGGCGGCCGGCTTCATCGCCATCGCCCATGGCGGTCAGCCCTGGCAGGACGGCACCGTGTTCGAAGACCTGGCCTTCAGCATTCTCGGCCCCGAGGGCTTTCGCAAGGCCTTCGTCGAGCAGGACCGCGCCACCCTGACCGGCGACAAGATGGTCGAAGTGTTCGCTGCCCTGCAAAAACTGCGCGGCTATATCGATGCCGATGCCGCTGGGCGCGACTGGAACAGCGCCACCGGCCTGGTGATCGACGGCAAGGCCGGCATGCAGATCATGGGCGACTGGGCCAAGAGCGAGTGGACCGCAGCCGGCAAGGTCGCCGGAAAGGACTACGAATGCCTGGCCTTCCCCGGCACCCAGGGCAGCTTCGCCTTCAATATCGACTCGCTGGCGATGTTCAAACTGAACAACGCCGACAACCGCAAGGCCCAGGAAGACCTGGCGCGTACGGTGATGGGCAACGAGTTCCAGGAATTCTTCAACCAGAACAAGGGCTCGATCCCGGTGCGCATGGACCAGGACATGAGCAGCTTCGACGCCTGCGCGCAGAAGTCCATGGCCGACTTCAAGGAGGCCGCTGCCGATGGCGGTCTGCAGCCGAGCCTGGCCCACGGCATGGCCGCCTCCAGCTACGTGCAGGGCGCGGTGTTCGACGTGGTGACCAACTTCTTCAACGATCCCAAGGCCGACCCGAAGCGCGCCGCCCAGCAGCTGGCGGCGGCGATTCAGGCGGTGCAGTGAGCGCTCGGGCCGCTTAGGCGGCCCTTGCCGTAGGGCGGGTGCAACCCGCCTGTTTCAAGCCTTCGATCCCTGGCGCATGCCCTTAGCTTGAAAATCGCGCAGCGATGCCCTCCTTGATGCCTTCTCCCTCCGGGAGAAGGTGGCGCGAAGCGCCGGATGAGGGCGGCCTGCGTCACGGGATCGGCCGTGCCGAGATTCAGGTTTTGGGGCAGGGCAGCTCGCAATCGGTAGGGCGGACTCAGGAGCGCAGCGAACAGTCCGCCGGCTACGCGTGCTGGCTGTAATCGCCGACGTACTGCTTCGCGAGTACGCCCTACGGGTCCGCTACGGATGTTTTACGCACCAACGCAGCACGCAACGGAGTCAACCATGAGTTCAAACGCAGTCATCACCAAAGCCTCACCGCTGGACGTCCTGCAGCGCTGGCTGCCCAAGCTGGTGCTGGCGCCGAGCATGATCATCGTGCTGGTGGGCTTCTACGGCTACATCGGCTGGACCTTCCTGCTGTCGTTCACCAACTCGCGCTTCATGCCCAGCTACAACTTCGTCGGGCTGCAGCAGTACGCGCGCTTGTGGGACAACGACCGCTGGTGGGTGGCGAGCCAGAACCTACTGGTCTTCGGTGGCCTGTTCATCGCCATCAGCCTGGTCATTGGTGTGTTCCTGGCGGTGCTGCTGGATCAGCGCATCCGCCGCGAGGGCTTTATCCGCACCATCTTTCTCTACCCCATGGCGCTGTCGATGATCGTCACCGGCACCGCCTGGAAGTGGCTGCTAAACCCCGGCCTGGGTCTGGACAAGCTGTTGCGCGACTGGGGCTGGGAGGGCTTTCGCTTCGACTGGCTGGTGGACCCGGAGCGCGTGGTCTACTGCCTGGTGATGGCCGCCGTGTGGCAGTCCTCGGGGTTCGTCATGGCGCTGTTTCTCGCCGGACTGCGCAGCGTCGATCAATCGATCATCCGCGCCGCCCAGGTCGATGGCGCAAGCCTGCCGAGCATCTACCTGCGCATCGTCCTGCCGAGCCTGGGCCCGGTGTTTTTCAGCGCGCTGATGATCCTCGCCCATATCGCCATCAAGAGCTTCGACCTGGTCGCCTCGATGACTGCCGGTGGGCCCGGCTACGCCTCCGACCTGCCGGCGATGTTCATGTACGCCCACACCTTCACCCGCGGCCAGATGGGCCTCGGCGCCGCCAGCGCGATGCTGATGCTCGGCGCGGTGCTGGCGATCCTGGTGCCCTACCTGTATTCCGAACTGCGAGGCAAACGCCATGACTAGTCATGCCATTAACGTGCAAGTCGCGCCGCGCCGGGTAAGGGCGATGAGCCTCAGCCGCCTGGCCATCTACGCCACCCTGATCCTGGCCTGCGCGGTGTACCTGGTGCCGCTGCTGGTGATGCTGCTGACCAGCTTCAAGACCCCGGACGATATTCGCACTGGCAACCTGCTGTCCTGGCCCGACGTACTCACGGTGATCGGCTGGGTCAAGGCCTGGGACGGCGTCGGCGGCTACTTCTGGAACTCGGTGAAGATCACCATCCCGGCAGTGCTGATCTCCACGCTGCTCGGCGCGCTGAACGGCTACGTGCTGGCCATGTGGCGCTTTCGCGGCTCGCAGCTGTTCTTCGGCCTGCTGCTGTTCGGTTGCTTCCTGCCGTTCCAGGTGATCCTCCTGCCGGCGTCCTTCACCCTCGGCCAGCTCGGCATGGCCAACACCACCGAAGGCCTGGTGCTGGTGCATGTGGTCTACGGCCTGGCCTTCACCACGCTGTTCTTCCGCAACTTCTACGTGAGCATTCCCGAGGCGCTGGTGCGCGCCGCGCGCCTCGATGGCGCCGGCTTCTTCACCATCTTCGGACGCATCCTGCTGCCGATGTCGGTGCCGATCATCATGGTCTGCCTGATCTGGCAGTTCACCCAGATCTGGAACGATTTCCTGTTCGGCGTGGTGTTCGCCAGCGGCGACACCCAGCCGATCACCGTGGCGCTGAACAACCTGGTCAACACCAGCACCGGGGCCAAGGAATACAACGTCGACATGGCCGCGGCGATGATCGCCGGGCTGCCCACCCTGCTGGTCTACATCCTGGCCGGTAAGTACTTCCTGCGCGGCCTGACGGCCGGCGCCGTCAAAGGTTGAGGTAATAACCATGGCTACCCTCGAACTGCGCAACGTCAACAAATCCTACGGCAGCGGCCTGGCGGACACCCTGAAGAACATCGAACTGGCCATCGACTCCGGCGAGTTCCTGATCCTGGTCGGCCCCTCCGGCTGCGGCAAATCCACCCTGATGAACTGCATCGCCGGCCTGGAGGACATCAGCGGCGGGGCGATCCTGGTCGACGGCGCCGACATCAGCGGCATGAGCCCGAAGGATCGCGACATCGCCATGGTGTTCCAGTCCTACGCGCTGTACCCGACCATGACGGTGAAGGACAACATCGCCTTCGGTTTGAAGATGCGCAAGTTGCCGCCAGCCGAGATCGAGGCCGAGGTGGCGCGCGTGGCCAAGCTGCTGCAGATCGAGCATCTGCTGACGCGCAAGCCCGGGCAGCTCTCCGGCGGCCAGCAGCAGCGCGTGGCCATGGGCCGGGCGTTGGCGCGGCGGCCGAAGATCTACCTGTTCGACGAACCGCTATCGAACCTCGACGCCAAGCTGCGCGTGGAGATGCGCACCGAAATCAAGCTGATGCACCAGCGCCTGAAGACCACCACGGTGTACGTCACCCACGACCAGATCGAGGCCATGACCCTGGGCGACAAGGTGGCGGTGATGAAGGACGGCATCATCCAGCAGTTCGGCACCCCGCAGGAAATCTACAACGACCCGGCCAACCAGTTCGTCGCCAGCTTCATCGGTTCGCCGCCGATGAACTTCATCCCACTGCGCCTGCAGGTGCGCGACGGCCAGTGCTTTGGGCTGCTCGACTCCGGGCAGGCGCGCTGCGAGCTGCCGCTTGGCGCGGCGGCGGAGCTGGAAGGGCGCGAACTGATTCTCGGCGTGCGTCCCGAGCAGATCCAGCTGGCCGGCGCCGGCTCGACGCTGCCGAGCCTGCGCGCCGAGGTCGAGGTGGTCGAGCCGACCGGGCCGGACACCCTGGTGTTCGTCAGCCTCAACCAGACCAAGGTGTGCTGCCGCCTGGCGCCGGACGCCGCGCCGCAAGCCGGTGCCAGCCTCGATCTGCAGTTCGATCCGGCGCGCGTGCTGTTGTTCGACGCCACCAGCGGTGAGCGCCTGCGCCCGGGAAAGCGTGAGGCCACTGACAACAAGGTGGCCCAGTTCAAGCTCGGTTAGCCCTGTAGCCCGGATGAAATCCGGGGGCTGCCCAATACCCCCCCCCGATTTCATCCGCGCTACAGCTCCTCGAGGCAACGAAGAACCGTCGCTGCGGCGGTAATCCGCAGCATCGCTCAATAAAAACAATCAGGAGCAACGATGAAGACCACACAGCAAACCCTCACCTGTTCTGTCGGCGTTCCCTGCCTGCTGGCACTGGCTTTGGCCACGCCGCAGGCACAGGCCCTCGAGTTCACCGGCTACGTACGCAGCGGCATCGGCGGGGCGGATACCGGCGGCACACAGCAGTGCTTCCAGTTACCGGGCGCGCAGTCCAAGTACCGTCTGGGTAACGAGTGCGAGCAGTACATCGAACTGGACCTGCGCCAGGACCTGTTTCGCCTGGATGACGGCTCGGTGATCAGCGTCGAGGGCATGGCCCAGCTCTACAACCAGTACGGTCATACGCCGAAATTCACCGGTGATTACGGCTTCGCGCGGATGAACCAGATGTACGCCGAGTGGAGCAACATGCCGGCACTCAATGGCGGTTCGCTGTGGGCTGGTCGCCGCTTCTACAAGCGTAACGACATCCACATCACCGACTTCTACTACTGGAACCAGAGCGCCACTGGTTTTGGTATCGACGAGATGAAGATCGGCGACCTCAAGTACAGCTACGTGTTCTCGCGCAAGGACAACTACGACCAGGAGCCCTACATCAACCGCCACGATTTCAACGTGGGCGGCTTCCAGGTCAACCCCGGCGGCGAGCTGGAAGTGGGCGTCAGCTACATCGACAAGCCGGATAGCACCGACGCCAACAGCGGCTGGGCGGTGAGCGCACAACACAAGCAGCAGGACTTCCTCGGCGGGGTCAACACCGTTGCCCTACAATACGGGCGCGGGCCGGGTACCGGTCTGGGTTATACCGGCGACCCGACGCTCGACAGCAGTAACCGCAGCTGGCGCCTGGTGGAATTCTTCGACTTCCAGATGACCCCGCGCCTCGGCGGTCAGGTGCAACTGGTCTACCAGAAGGACAAGCGCCCGGACGGTGCGGATCAGAACTGGCTGTCCATCGGTGGCCGCACCAGCTACGCCTTTACCGAGCAGTTCAAGCTGGTCGGGGAGATCGGCCGCGATCAGGTCGAGGCGCCCGGCGGTACACGCAAACTGACCAAGTTCACCATCGCCCCGACCTGGTCACCATCGGGCCCAGGTTTCTGGGAACGTCCAGAAATTCGCCTGTACTACACCTATGCCAGCTGGAACCGCGCCGCGCAACAGGCCGCCAACCTGCTGGCCGACGGCTCGGCCTTATCCGAGAACGGCGCCTTCGGCAGCGCACGCAACGGCTCCAACTTTGGCGTGCAGGTGGAGTATTGGTGGAAGTAGAGCGCTCGTAGACTGTGCCCGCTGCAAATCAGTCGGTGCGCATGGCGCACCCTACGCGACCTGCGGGGTGTTCGTAGGGTGCGCCGTGCGCACCAGGACCGTAGCCCTGATGCAATCCGGGGCGATTGCTGCTCCGGCTCCCGGATTTCATCCGGGCTACAACAACCCCGCCACCAGGCGCCCGAGCACTTCCATGGCCTGTTCGCTGCGCGGGTTCCACGGATGGCCGTAGTTCAGCCGCGCGCAATGGCGAAAGCCCTGGCTGGCGGAGAAGATCGGCCCCGGCGCCAGGCTTATGCCCTGGGCCAGCGCCAGGCGCAGCAGTTGCAGTGAGTCCAGACGCTCGGGAAATTCGAACCAGAGGAAGTAGCCGCCTGAAGGTCGCGTGACCCGCGTGCTGGCGGGGAAGTGCCGGGCTGCAGAGGCGAGCATGGCGCTCTGCTGCATCTCCAGGGCATGGCGCAGCTTGCGCAGGTGACGGTCGTAGCCGCCGTGCTGCAGGTAGTCGGCCAGCGCTGCCTGGGCTGGCACCGACGGCGAGATGGTGGTCATCAGCTTGAGCCGGGCGATCTGCTCGGCATAGCGCCCACCGGCCACCCAGCCGATGCGATAGCCCGGCGCCAGGCTCTTGGAGAAGGAGCTGCAATGCATCACCAGCCCTTCGCGGTCGAAGCTCTTCACCGGTTTGGGCGGGTGGCTGCCGAAGTACAGCTCGGCGTACACGTCATCCTCGATCAGCGGCACCTGATGTTCGACCAGCAGTTCATACAGCGCCTGCTTCTTCTCCTCGCTCATGCTCGCGCCGAGTGGGTTCTGCAGGCTGCTCATGAACCAGCAGGCCTTGATCGGCAGTTGCTTCAGGCTCTCCGACAGGGCGCCCAGGTCGATGCCCTCGCGTGGGTGCACGGGGATTTCCACGGCCTTTAGCTGCAGCCGCTCCAGCACCTGCAGGCAGGCGTAGAAGGTGGGTGATTCGATAGCCACCAGGTCGCCTGGCTGGGTCACGCACTGCAGGCAGAGGTTGAGCGCCTCCATGGCACCGTTGCTGATCACCAGTTCTTCCATCGGCAGCATCACGCCGCTGACCATGTAACGCAGGGCGATCTGCCGGCGCAGGTCGGCGTTGCCGGCGGTCATGTCGGCGATGATCTCGTGCGGCGAGAGCCTGCGCAGCGCGTGCGCCATGCTCTTGGCCAGGCGCGGCAGGGGGAACAGGTCGGGGCTGGGGAATGCCGAGCCGAAGGGCACTGTGTGCGGATCCTTCAGCGAGGCGAGCACGGAGAACACCAGCTCGCTGACGTCGACCTCGGTGGTTTGCGCGGTGTGGGCGGTCAGCTCCGGTTCGTGCAAGGGGCGCTTGGCGTGTTCACGCACGAAGTAGCCGGAACGGGCGCGCGCCTGGATCAGGCCGCGATCTTCCAGCAGGTAGTAGGCCTGGAACACGGTGGACGGGCTGACGCCGTAGGTGCGGCTGGCATGGCGTACCGAGGGCACCTTCTCACCGGGGCCGAGCACGCCGGTACGGATCAGCTCGGCGATCTCGTCGGCGAATTTTTCGTAGCGTTTCATCCTGTCCTGGTTCACCGACGCAAAGGGTAAGGACGAACACTTTACGGGGTGAGCGGCAGACATGGCAGTGCCTCGTGAATTGTCCTGGTTGGATCTGACTCATGTAGCCCGGATGCAATCCGGGGACGTATCTCGAACCGCCCCGGATTCCATCCGGGCTACGACGCCAGTGGCCCATTCGCCGCGGGGCGCGGCTCCTACACGGATTTGAGAGCACCTGTAGGAGCCCCGCCTCGGGGCGAAGCGCTAGCGCAGCGGCGCGAGGAAGGTGCTCCTGGTGCTCACGTGGCTCTGCGAATCGGCCTGGTCGCGTACCTCGAAACGGACGGTTTGCGGCCCGGCAGCGTTGTGCGAGGCTGTTAGCGCGACGCTTACCGGCAGGTCGCGAATCTCGCCGGGGGCCAGGTTCAGCGTGCGCGGGCCGTGCAGTTCGAAGTCACCGGGCTCGATCAGGGCGATGGCGTAGCTGCGCGCTTGCTGGGTCTTGTTGATGATCTTCAGGCTGTAGATGTTCTCGATCTGGCCCAGCGAGTTCTCACGGAACAGGCCACGGTCGCGGGTTACGTCCAAGGAGATCAGCGGGCGTTCGGCCAGGGCCCAGACGAAGGCGCCGATCATCAGCGCCAGCATCGCCGCGTAGCCGACCAGGCGCGGGCGCAGCCAGTGGGTCTTGCCGCCGGCCAGCTCGTTCTCGGAGCTGTAGCGCACCAGGCCACGGGCATAGCCGAGCTTGTCCATCACGCTGTCGCAGGCGTCGATACAGGCGCCGCAGCCGATGCATTCCAGTTGCAGGCCATCGCGAATGTCGATGCCGGTGGGGCAGACCTGTACGCACATGGTGCAGTCGATGCAGTCGCCCAGGCCTTCGGCCTTGTAATCGGCGTCCTTGCGGCGCGGGCCACGGTTTTCGCCACGGGCGGCGTCGTAGGAGATGACCAGCGTATCGCTGTCGAACATCACGCTCTGGAAGCGCGAGTAGGGGCACATGTCGCGGCACACCTTCTCGCGCAGCCAGCCGGCGTTGATATAGGTGGCGGCGGTGAAGAACAGCACCCAGAACGCCGTGGTGGCGCCGACTTCGAAGGTGGCCAGGTCCACCGTCAACTGGCGCACCGGGGTGAAGTAGCCGACAAAGGCCAGCGCCGTGACCAGGCTCACCGCCAGCCACAGGCCGTGCTTGGCGCTGCGCCGGGCCAGCTTCTGCAGCGACCAGGGCGCGGCGTCGAGTTTGATGCGCTGGCCGCGGTCGCCTTCGGTGATCTGCTCGACACGCATGAACACCCAGGTCCACACGCTCTGTGGGCAGGCGTAGCCGCACCAGACACGGCCGGCCAGCACGGTGATGAAGAACAGGCCGAAGGCGGCGATGATCAGGATGGCCGAGAGCAGAATGAAATCCTGTGGCCAGAAGGTCGCGCCGAAGATATGGAACTGGCGGTTATCCAAGTCCCAGAGCACCGCCTGGCGGCCGTTCCAGTCGATCCAGGCGGTGCCGAAGAACAGCAGAAACAGCAGGCCGGCGCCGAGCAGACGCAGGTTGCGAAAGCGCCCGGTGAAACTGCGCGTGTGGATCGGGCCGCCGGCCTGGGCCGGCGTCAGGCGAAGGGGTTTGGCGGGGTCGATGCTCTCGACGGCGCGCACGGGGATCAGCTCGGTCATGTCGTTGCCCTCATCAGGCGTTTATTCAGGCTGGCGCCATGATCCGAGTGGGGCTGTTTGCAAAACAGACTCAGGTTTTCGATAAAAAAGCGGATCAGATGATTGCGTCGAACACAGGGAAAAGTGCCACGCGGGTCGCCAGGCCGCGCTATTGCTGACACCAGGAGCCTTCATGTCGAGCGATGCAGATACCGCCCTGCGACATCGCGCCACGCCAATCAGTGCCCTGTGCAGGTCACTGTCGTACCCATCTGATCCGGTTTTTTAAGGCTTTTCTGGCGCTGTTTTCGGTGCACGCCCGGCAGGCATAGTCGACGCCCCGTGATCAGGAGGCCTGCCGGCATGTACCAATACGACGATTATGACCGCGCGCTGGTGCGCGAGCGCGTCGCCCAGTTTCGCGACCAGGTACAGCGGCGCCTGGCCGATGAACTGAGCGAAGAGGAGTTCCTGCCGCTGCGCCTGCAGAACGGCCTGTACCTGCAGAAACATGCCTACATGCTGCGCGTGGCGATCCCCTACGGCACCCTCTCGGCCAAGCAGATGCGCGCACTGGCGCATATCGCCCGCGAGTACGACCGCGGTTACGGCCACTTCACCACGCGGCAGAACATCCAGTTCAACTGGGTCGAGCTCGAACGCGTGCCGGACATCCTCGACTGGTTGGCCGAGCACGACATGCATGCCATCCAGACTTCGGGCAACTGCGTGCGCAACATCACCACCGAGGCTTTCGCCGGGGTCGCCGCCGACGAGTATCTCGACCCACGCCCGCTGGCCGAGATTCTCCGTCAGTGGTCGACGGTCAACCCGGAGTTCCTCTTCCTGCCGCGCAAGTTCAAGATCGCCCTGTGCGCCGCCGAGCAGGATCGCGCAGCCGTTCAGGTGCATGACATCGGCCTGCAGCTGTACCGTGACGAAGCCAGCGAACTGCGCCTGCGCGTGCTGGTCGGCGGCGGCCTGGGACGCACGCCGATCATCGCCCAGACCCTGCGCGAGGGGCTGCACTGGCAGGACTGCCTGTCCTACGTCGAGGCCATCCTGCGCGTGTACAACCGCCATGGTCGGCGCGACAACAAGTACAAGGCGCGCATCAAGATCCTGGTCAAGGCCCTCGGCATTGAGGCCTTCGCGGCCGAGGTAGAGCGCGAGTGGCAGCCGATCAAGGACGGCCCGGCGCAACTGACCGAGGACGAGTACCAGCGCGTCGCCGCCTCCTTCCACAAACCGGCCTACGTGCCGCAGGACGCCCTCGACCTCGACTTCGGCACCCACCTGGCGCGCGACGAGGCCTTCGCCCGCTGGGTCTCGCGCAACGTCATGGCGCATCAGGTGCCTGGCTACCTCAGCGTGGTGCTGTCGACCAAGCCGGGCATCAGTGCACCGCCCGGCGACGTCACCGCCGAGCAGATGGAGACGCTGGCGGACTGGAGCGAGCGCTACGGCTTCGGCGAGATTCGTGTCGCCCACGAACAGAACCTGGTGCTGCCCGATGTACGCAAGGCCGACCTCTACGCGCTATGGCGGGAGGCCGAAGCGGCGGGGCTGGGCACGGCCAACGCCGGTTTGCTCACCGACATCATCGCCTGCCCCGGTGGTGATTTCTGCTCGTTGGCCAACGCCAAGTCGATCCCCATCGCCCAGGCCATCCAGCAGCGTTTCGACGACCTCGACTATCTGCATGATCTGGGCGAGCTGAGCCTGAACATCTCCGGCTGTATGAACGCCTGCGGCCACCACCATATCGGCAACATCGGCATCCTCGGCGTCGACAAGAACGGCAGCGAGTGGTACCAGCTCACCCTCGGCGGCAGCCAGGGCCAGCAGGCGGCGCTGGGCAAGGTGATCGGCCCGTCGTTCGCTGCCGAGCAGGTGCCCGAGGTGATCGAGCGCATCGTGCGCACCTATGTCGATCAGCGGGAGGTCAACGAAGGCTTTCTCGACACCTTCCAGCGCATCGGCCTGGAGCCATTCAAGGCGAGCGTGTACAGCCGCGAGGAGGTGGCATGAACAACCTGATTCGCCTGGTCGAGGGCCAGGCCTGCATCGTCTGCGATGATCCCTGGCAACTCGACGCTGAGGCTGACGCGCCGCTGATCCTGCCGCTGACGGTCTGGCGCGAGCGGCAGCCTGCTGCGGTGCTGGAGGGGAGGGCGGTTAGCGCCGACGGCCTGCTGTTGCAGGTGGATGACGAGCCGGAGGCGCTGCAGCCGTTTCTCGCCAGCCTGCCGCTGATCGCCATCGACTTCCCCAGCTTTCGCGATGGCCGTGGCTACAGCCAGGCCTACCTGCTGCGTACCCGACTGGGCTGGCGCGGTGAGTTGCGTGCGGTGGGCGATGTGCTGCGCGACCAGTTGGCGCACATGCGCCAGTGCGGCTTCGATGCCTTCGCGGTACGCGCCGACAAATCGCTGGAGGATGCACTCAAGGGCCTGCAAGGGCTCAGTGTGTTGTATGGTCGCTCGGTTATCGAGCCGCGTCCGCTGTTTCGTCGGGGGCGCCATAAGGAGGAGTCGAGATCATGATGGTGCGTGGCCTGTTCTGGCTGGTATTGCTGCAGTTGTTCGGCGTGGCGCTCAATCACTGGCTGTTGCCGATGCTGCCGGCCTCGATCATTGGCCTGCTGCTGCTCTCGGTCTGGCTGATGTGGCGCGGCGCCGTGCCCGAGCCGCTGCAGCAGGCCGCCGGTGGTTTGCTGCCGTATCTACCGCTGCTGCTGGCCGTGCCCGCCTCTGGGATCATGACCAGCAGTGACCTGCTGCTCGGTGAACTGCCGGTGATTGCCACCGCGCTGGTGCTGTCGCTGCTGGTCACCGTGCCGTTCTGCGGCTGGCTGTTGCAGACGCTGATCCGCCGTCAGGAGCGCAAGGGATGACGCTGCTGACTCACCACCCACTGTTCGCCATTGCCCTGACCCTGGCCGCCTTTCTGATCGCCGCCTGGCTCTATCGCCGCAGCGGCTGGCTGCTGCTGCAGCCGGTGCTGGTATCGGTGACGCTGATCGTCGCCACCTTGCTGCTGTGCGGCGTGGATTACGCCACCTACCGCGCTGGCGCCGAGCCCGTTGCCTGGCTGCTGGGGCCGGCCACCGTAGCCCTGGCGGTGCCGCTGCAGCACAACATCAAGCGCATCCGCCAGTTGTTCTGGCCAGTGCTGATCACCCTCACGGCCGGCGGCGTCCTGTCGGTGGCGCTGACCCTGGCCATCGGCTGGGCGCTGGGCGCCGACTGGAGCGTGGTGATGAGTCTGGCGCCGAAGTTCGTGACCATGCCGATTGCCATGCCGGTGGCCGAGCAGATCGGCGGCGTGGCTTCGCTGGCGGCGGTAATGGTCATGCTCACCGGGGTGATCGGTACGGCCATGGGGCCGCTGCTGCTGCGTTGGGCAGGCGTCGACCACCCCGCGGCCCGTGGCCTGAGCTACGGCATCAATGCCCATGCCATCGGCACCGCTCACGCCCTGCAGGAAGGCGAGGAGTGCGGCGCCTTCGCCGCCCTGGCGATGAGCCTGCTGGGCATCGGCACTGCCTTGCTGTTACCGCTGCTGCTGGCCTGATTCGGGCGGGATTCCGCCATTTCCAAGGGGCTCCTTCCGTGGATCTGGCGAGTTCCCGCCAGCCTCGAGCCTGATGTGTGGCAGAAAGCCGCATTTGAGCTGCTGAATCCTTTCAGCGGCACGCATATTGCTCCAGCACGCGGCGCGATCGGAATACGCCCGCCAAGAGGCCTGGAAACACCCTTCCTCCCGCCGCGCCGCAGATCTGCGGCTATCGCTCATGTGCGGCCCAAACGGCCGCTGCCCGAAACCTTGCCTGCACGGCTGTTGTCGTCGTGCGATGAACTGGACTGTCCCATGAAGAAAATCCTGCTGACGCTGCTTTGTCTCAGCGTGATCGGTTGCTCCAAACCGCGCGAGCCCGAGAAAACCGTCGACGTGCTGCTGATCGGCGCTGGCGTGATGAGCGCCACCCTCGGCACCTACCTCCACGAGCTGCAGCCGGACTGGAGCATCGAAATCTACGAGCGCCTCGACCAGGTAGCCGCCGAAAGCTCCAACGGCTGGAACAATGCCGGCACCGGCCACTCGGCCTTCTGCGAGCTGAACTACACCCCGGAAACCGCCGACGGTGGCATCGACATCAGCAAGGCCATCGCGATCAACGAGTCGTTCGAGATCTCCAAGCAGTTCTGGGCCACCCAGGTCGAGCGCGAGGTGCTGAGCAAGCCCAAGAGCTTCATCAACATCACCCCGCACATGAGCTTCGTCTGGGGTGACGACAACGTCGAATACCTGCGCAAGCGCCATGCTGCGCTGCAGCACAGCAACCTGTTCCGTGGCATGGAGTTCACCGAAGATCACGCGCAGATCGCCCAGTGGGTACCGCTGGTCATGCAAGGGCGCGATCCGCAGCAGAAGGTCGCCGCCACCCGCATGGCCATCGGCACTGACGTCAACTTCGGCGAGATCACCCGTCAGCTGATCGACTCGCTGATCGGCAAGGAGCAGGCCAGCCTGCACCTGGAGCACGAAGTCCGCGACCTCAAGCGCAACGATGACGGCACCTGGCGCGTGATCGTCGCCGACCTGGCCAAGGGCGGCGCCGAGCAGAGCATCAACGCGCGCTTCGTCTTCATCGGCGCTGGTGGTGGCGCGCTCAAGCTGCTGCAGAAATCCGGTATCGAAGAAGCCAAGGGCTACGCCGGTTTCCCGGTCGGCGGCCAGTTCCTGATGACGCGTAATCAGGACGTGGTTGCCCAGCACCTGGCCAAGGTCTACGGCAAGGCCTCGGTCGGCTCGCCGCCCATGTCCGTGCCGCACCTGGACACTCGCGTGATCGACGGCGAGAACGTGCTGCTGTTCGGCCCGTTCGCCACCTTCTCCACCAAGTACCTGAAGAACGGCTCGCTGCTCGACATGTTCAGCAGCATGACCACTGACAACTTCATGCCGATGGTCAACGCCGGCATGGACAACTGGTCGCTGAGCACCTACCTGATGGGGCAGCTGATGCTCAGCCAGGAAGACCGCATGGCCTCGCTGCGCGAGTACTTCCCCGAGGCGCAGGACGCCGACTGGGAGCTGATCAATGCCGGCCAGCGCGTGCAGATCATCAAGAAGGATGCCGAGAAGGGCGGCGTGCTGCAGTTCGGCACCGAAGTGGTGACTTCGGCCGACGGCAGCATCAGCGCGCTGTTGGGCGCCTCGCCGGGTGCTTCCACCGCCGCGCCGATCATGCTGCACCTGATCGAGAAGGCCTTCGCCGACAAGGTCGCCACCCCTGAGTGGCAGGAGCGCCTGAAGGAGATCATCCCGTCCTACGGGCAGAAGCTGAACGACGACCTGGCACTGACCAACCGCATCCGCCAGTGGAGCAGCGAGCGTCTCGAGCTGCAGCACATCGAAGTGGCGCCGGACGTGGAAATGGCCGCCGAGCCCGAGCCGGCTGCTGTGACTCTGTAAGACGTTTCACGCTTTAAAGGAACCCGCCCTGCGCTTTGCGCAGGGCGGGTTTTTATTGGACTACTGAAAAGTGTGAGATAGATTTTTCGCGGCTGAAGCCGCTCCTACTCGACGGATAAACACCTGTAGGAGCGGCTTTAGCCGCGATGTTCTGGTCCGCCCCCTGCATCCACGTTTCGTAGCGAGTAGGGCGTACCGGGACGCCGGCCGCTCGGAAGCAGTACGCCGTTGGCGTTCCGATGATGAGCCGTGGTGTCGAACGAGGGCATGGCTCGGCGGACTGTTCGCTTCGCTCCTGAGTCCGCCCTACGCCGGCTTTCCCGGGTTGCATCCGGTTACGTTCACTCCGTCAGCGTCATCAGTTTCGTAGCCCGGATGAAATCCGGGGACGTTCGAGCGCCAGAAAAAGCTGTCGCGGCTAAAGCCCCTCCCACCGGCACGATGGGTTCTGTGGGAGGGGCTTTAGCCGCGACTAGACATTGAGTGGTTCCCCGGACTTCATCCGGGCTATTCATTGATTATCGCCAGCAAGCGGGCTCCTGGGGGGCGTGGTTTGTTCTGTAGGAGCCGGCTTGCCGGCGAGCCTGGCAATCATCCCAGGCGATGACGCCGGGCGATTATTCGGTCAGCGTCATCAGAATATCGGCATACCAGGTGCAGTTCAGACCCAGGGCTTCGTCCTGATCCTCGTCGCGATTGCCCAACAGGCGCGTGGAATGGATGCCGAGCAGATGCCAGGGTAGCTCGCCATCGACGCTGGCGCGTTTGACCACTGGCGCGCCGCTCAGGCCGCGATGGGTGCGCCCGTCGGTGAGGAAGTAGCCCAGCCCGTGGAAACGCAAACCAAAGGACGAAGCCAGCCCGGCATGGCGTGCCACCGGCATGCGGTGCAGGGTGTCCTGAAAACCCAGTGGGAAGCCCACCACCAGCAGCGTCGAGCCGATTTCCACATGCTCGTCGGCTTGCAGCAGGTGCTGTGGGGTGAAGGCCTGGTAAGCGCCGTTGTCGGGAAGGGCGGCCTGATCCAGCTCGATCACCGCCACGTCGATCTCGCCCGCGCCATCCATGCCTTGCCGCCACAGTTGCTGGTCGCCGTCATACAGCGGAATGGCGAAGCTGACGGTACTGGCCAGGTTGTCTGCGTCGGTATGCAGCTCGATCTGCAGGCTGTCCGGCTGATGGCCGCTCGGCTCGTCTAGCATCACGTGACGGCTGGTGACGAGGAACAGCCGTTGATCCCGGCGGAAGAAGAAACCACTGGCGTTGGTCAGTACCTGCCCAGTCGCCAGCGTGGTGATGCGTGCAGCGCTCAACATCAGGGAATCGATCATGGCCAGGGCCTCCTGCCGGTGTGTGGCTTATCGACTGACTGCCAAAACCGTGACAGGTTCGTCTGGTTGCTCTGAGCCTGCGCCATGGTGGATGTAAAAAGCGACATCCACCCGAGGCTTTAGCGGGTAGGGTGCGCCGTGCGCACCGCGGCAATGGTGATTCGAAGGTGCGCATGGCCTTGGCGGCCCCGCGACACCCTACGATTACAGCGCTGCCGGCTCGTCCTCATTGCGATCCAGCGCCACCTGGCGAATCGACAGGCGAATCTCCGCTGGCAGCACGCGCTTGGCGGCGCCTTCCGCCAGTTCGCTGAGCAGCGGATGATGGCTGAGCTTGCCGGCCTCGTCCTGGCGCAACACGCCCTGGTCCAGCAGGCTCTGGATGAAGTGGCGGAACAGGCTCTTGTCGAAGAACTCCGGCGCATTGAGACCATGCAGGATCGACAGGCGCTGCGCCATGACCGTGCACAGGTCTTCCAGCTCCTCGGCGCTGATCGCGTTCTGCCCGGCGTTGAGCAGCAGGGCGATGGCCATGTAGAAGCGCTGCAGGGTCTGCGCCACCGAGCGCGACAGCAGGGTCAGCAGCACGAACTGGCGCGAGCTCGGCGCCGGGCGCACGTACACGTCGCCCTCGACCTTGAGCAGGCCCTGTTCGACGAAGGCCGCCAGCCACTGGTCGATCACGCCTTCCAGCTCGCTCTGCTCCCAGCGGATGAATAGCTCGGACTGCAGGTAGGGATACAGCGCGCCAGCGTAGCGCAGGATCTGCTCGCGGCTGATCCGCGCACTGCTCTGGAAGAAGCTCGCCAGCAGCGCCGGCAGGGCGAAGATGTGCAGCACGTTGTTGCGGTAGTAGGTCATCAGGACGGCGTTCTGCTCGTCCAGGTAGAGAATCTTGCCCAGCGCATCCTTCTGTTCGGCCAGCAGATCCATGCCCTTGACGTGCTCGATCAGCGCTGCGCCGTCGCCTTCCGGCAGGGTGGTGTGCGGCGAGTAGGGCACTGCGCGCAGCAGCGCCAGATACAGGTCGAGCACGCGCGCCAGGGCGCGGTCGTCCAGGGCCAGCTTGCTGGTGGACAGCAGCGCCAGGGCCACCAAGTTGACCGGGTTGACCGATGCTGCCTCGTTGAGGTGACGCGCCACGCGCTCGCCCAGGCGGTTGGTGGTGTCGTTGAGCCAGGCCGGACGGTACTGCGGGCCCAGCTCCTGTTGACGCCAGCCCGGCTGCTGCTGGTCGAGGAACTCTGCCAGTTTGATCGGTTCGCCGAAGTTCACCGAGACCTGGCCGAAACGCTGCTTGAGGGCGCCGAGCACCTTGAATAGGTCGAAGATCGATTCCTTCTTCTTGCTCGCGCCACGCAGCTCGCCCAGGTAGGTGCGGCCTTCCAGCACGCGCTCGTAGCCGATGTATACCGGCACGAAGACGATGGGCAGGCGGTTGCTGCGCAGGAAGCTGCGCAGGGTGATGGCCAGCATGCCGGTCTTCGGCCGCAGCATGCGCCCGGTGCGCGAACGGCCGCCCTCGACGAAGTATTCGACCGGGAAACCCTTGCTGAACAGGGTGTGCAGGTATTCGTTGAACACCGCCGTATACAGCGGGTTACCCTTGAAGGTGCGGCGCATGAAGAAGGCGCCGCCACGGCGCAGCAGGCCGCCGATCACCGGCATGTTGAGGTTGATGCCGGCGGCGATATGCGGTGGCGTCAGACCATTGCGGAACAGCAGGTAGGACAGCAGCAGGTAGTCGATGTGGCTGCGGTGGCAGGGCACGTAGATCACCTCGTGGCCCTGGGCGATGTCGCGCACGCCTTCGACGTTGTGCACCTTGATGCCGTCGTAGATCTTGTTCCAGAACCAGGAAAGCACCAGTTCGAGGAAGCGGATCACCGTGTAGGTGTAGTCCGAGGCGATCTCGTTGCCGTAGCGCAGCGCCTGGGCTTCGGCCTTCTCCAGGCTGATCTTCTCGCGTTCGGCTTCCTCGGCAATCGCCTGGCGCACCATCGGGTCGTGCACCAGGCCCTTGACCAGGTTGCGCCGGTGCGACACGTCCGGGCCGATCACCGCCGCCTTCTGGTTGCGGAAGTGCACGCGCAGGATGCGATGCACCATGCGCAGGGTGCGCTCCTGGCCCTTGTCCTGCTCGACCAGTTCGCGCAGGTGAATTGGTGTGGAGAACTGCACGCGGGTCTTGCGCCCGAGAATCAGGATGCTGACCAGCCGGCGCAGGCGCCCGGTCACCGCCCAACTGTCGGCGAACAGCAGTTTCCAGGGGCTGGTTTCGCGATCCGGCGACTGGCCCCAGAACACGCTGACCGGGACGATCTGCGCGTCATCCACGGCATGCTGGCTGAGGGCAGTGACCACGCGATCCAGGGTTGGCGAGATGCCGCGCTTGTCCTGGCGGCCGAACCAGTCCGGCTCCGGCGTCAGGTAGAAGAAGGCGGCGGGCTCGATGTGTTCCCCGACCGCTACCGGCAACACCGGGCGCGGCAGGCCGGCCTTGGTGCACTCGCGGTCGACCACTGCCAGGTCGCTCACCGACGGCTGCTGCAGCACGTAGAACACCGGCTTGCTGCGGTCGAGCTTGAGGGTGAAGGCGGACTGGTTGATGGTTTCCGAGCGTACCCAGAGGTACAGCAGGCGGCGCAACGATCCGAAGACGAGGCGGCGGAAGGGGGAACGGGTCATACGGACTCTGCTTGTATGGCAAAACGAGCGGTGGCTCGGGAAGGGCGCTAGTGTGCCGCAAGCCGCGTCTGGCGGGCAAAAAACTCGTGCGTCCAGGCAGTCAGCCCGGCCAGCATGCAGGCAGCGTATGACGAAAAAACGGTCGACGGCTCAGCACCCGTTGATCAACAGAACCGTAAAGCGAGTCTCGGGTTCCCGATCAGAATGCCGAGTCAGGCTGACCCGAGGGTGCGGATCGCCTCCTGACATGCTGGTTGCGCCCGGGTCCTGGGTAGGAGCGAGCTCTGCTCGCGAAGCTTTTGTGCTTGAGGATTCGCGAGCAGAGCTCGCTCCTACAGATGTCCTTGTAGTGTGGGCCGGGCGGCGATCCGCTTCAGTCAGGTAGGGTGGGCTTCAGCCCACCACCATCTATAACGCGACCCCCTACGCCAACTTCATCACCACCACACCAGCCGCAATCACCGCGCACGCCAGCAGACGAATCGGTCGCAACCTTTCCTTGAGCAATACCACCCCCAGCAGCACGGCGAACACCACGCTGGTCTCGCGCAGGGCCGAAACCAATGCCACCGGTGCCTGAGTCATGGCCCAGATGACGATGGTGTAGGCGGCCATCGACATCGCCCCGCCGGCCAACCCACCACGCCAGTGCGGGCCCAGCTGCAGGAAGGCGCGCGGCCCACGGCTGATGGCCAATACCACCGCCATCACCACGCCGTTGACGGTGAACAGCCACAGCGAATAGCTCAGCGCATCGCCATTGTTGCGCGCGCCCATGGCATCGCTGAGGGTGTAGCCGGCGATGAACATTGCTGTCATCAACGCACAGACCAGCATCGCTCCCTGTGGCGCCTTGTGATGGCCGCCGCGCAGCGCCATCAGCCAGATGCCCAGCACCAGAACCAGCAAACCCAGCAACTGCAGGGCACCGAGCCCGTCATGCAACAGCAGCAGCGACAGCAGGGCGACCATCAGCGGTGAGCTGCCCCGCGCAATCGGGTAGACCTGGCCCAGGTCGCCGTACTGGTAGGCGCGGGCGAGAAAGAAGTTGTAGCCGATATGCAGCAGCGCCGACAGCGCGATCCAGGGCCAGGCCGAAGCCTGCGGCAGGGCCACAAATGGCAAGGCGCAAAGCGCCACCAGCCCTGCACCGATCTGAATCAGCGTGGCGGTGAGGAAGCGATCCAGACCAATCTTGAGCAGGGCGTTCCAGCCGGCATGCAGGGCAGCGGCGGCGATGACGGCGAGAAAGACCGTGGTTTCCAAGGCGGGCCTCGAAGGCAGGCGGTTGTCGAAGAAATTGAGCAGGAGCACTGCGGATACCGCTCGGCTCGAAGTGATGTGGCTGAGGTGCAGCGTCGGTCGTCAGTCTGCCGCAAGCTCGATTTTCGGGCAAAACCCATTACCGCATGATGGCAGCACAGTGGCGCAACAATGCCTATGATTCAACGCAAGGCGATGGATCACGCCCCGCGACGCTGAACCAAAGGGCAACAGACCCTGGCCCCAACAGCTAGAAAACAGCCCGCCCGTGAATGGCTTGGAGAACAAGGCGATGACCCCGCCCAGCACGCCGATTGACGCGCATGACGCCGTCGCTCGACGCCCTCGAATCGCAACACCCTTGAACCTGCTGATCGTTCTGGCGAGCGTGTTCGTTGCCATTGTCTGGCTGATCACCCTGCAACGCATCGCCTTCGAACGTGAGCAGGCGCTGGCTGCGGAAATGGAAGCCAACTCCAGCCTGGCCATCGCCTTCGAGCAGCAGGTGTTCCGCGCGCTGAAGGCGGCCGAGCAGGTGGCGGCTTTCGTGCGCGAGCAGTACCGCCGGCAGGGTAAGGCCATCGACCTGCGCCGCTGGGTCGAGGAGGGCGTGATCCGCGAGGAGATGTTCACCATCGTCAGCGTGGTGGACGAGCAGGGCGATATCGTCAGCAGCAGCCAGAACACCGGCCCGGTCAACTACGCCGACCGCGAGTTTTTCACGGCGCAGCGCGATGCCCGTATCGATCACCTGTTCATCAATCAGCCGGTACTCGGGCGGGTTTCCGGGCGTTGGCTGATCCCCATGTCGCTGCGTATCGAGCGCGATGATGGCAGCTTCGCCGGCGTCGTGGTGATGGCCGTACGTCCAGAGGACGTCACGCGTTTCTTCCAGCAGGTCGATCTGGGCCCGCAGGGGCTTTTGGAACTCGCCGGCCTCGACGGCGTGATACGTGCGCGCAAGATCGGCGCACGCAGCGAATTTGGCCTGGGTGCCGAGTCGCTGGCCTGGTTCCAGCGGCAAAAGCTGCATGACGCCGATGATTTCCACGACAGTGGCGAGGGGCTCGATGGCGTCGCCCGTATCGTCAGCTACCGCACCATGAGCGGTTATCCCCTGATGATCACCGTGGCCACCGCCTACGACGAGGAAATGGCCACGACCTTGCAGCGGCGCTCCACCTACCTGATGGCCGCAGTCGGCGTCACCCTGGTGGTCATGCTGTTCGTTGGCCTGCTGGCGCTGATGCTGGTTCGCCAACGCGCAGCCACCGATGCCCTGCAAGGCAGCGAAGCACTGTTTCGCGCCACCTTTCACCAGGCGGCCATGGGTATCGCCCACATCAGTCCCGAGGGGCGGATACTGCGGGTCAACGAGAAGTTCGCGCGCATGCTGGGGCGCCCGGCCGAGGCGCTGCAAGGCGCCAACATTTTCGACCTGAGCGACGCTGAAGTAGCTGCCGCCGCCCGCAGCTTCCTGAGCGAGCAACTGGTCAGCGAGGCACGTGCGCTTTCCCCGGAAATCGAGAAAACCTATCGGCGTGAGGATGGTTCGCTCATCTGGGTATGCGAGGCCTCGAGCGTCGTCCGCAATCGCCAGGGTCACCCGGAGTTCCTGGTGCTGGTCACGCAGGACATCACCGAGCGCAAGCACCTGGAAGCGCGCCTTTGTCATGACGCCGAGCATGACGCCCTCACCGGACTGGCCAACCGCGTCAGGTTCCACCAGCGGCTCGACCAGGCGCTGGAGTCCGTGCGCGACCAGCAACAGCTGTGCGCCGTGCTCTATATCGACCTGGATGGATTCAAGGAAATCAACGACCGCCACGGCCATACGGCCGGCGATAGCCTGCTGCAGATGGCCGCCAGGCGGCTGGAAGGTTGTGTGCGCAGCACGGACACGGTCGCACGCTTCGGCGGTGATGAGTTCGGCATCGTCCTCGGCAATCTGCATGGCAGTCAGGATTGCGAGACGGTGGCGCTCAAGGTGCTGGATGTGCTGGCCAAGCCGTTCGATCTGGACGGCAGCATGGTGCGGATATCGGCGAGCGTGGGCGCCGCTCTGTTTCCGCTGCACGCTGAAGGCGGCCAGGACCTGCTGAAACGTGCGGACCAGGCCATGTACGCGGCCAAGTACGCGGGCAAGAACCGTTTTCACAGCGCTGACGGATAGGGCTGATCATGGCTTGAGCGGCCATCGCCGGATCTTCGCCTGTATATCTGTGACGGCTACTGGTCCGCGACAGGCTGAGTCGAAACGCCCTGTTCGCCAGCCACCAGCAGCTGCCTGCGCCATTTCCACTCCAGCATGCCCAGACCTCCCACGAACGCAGCCTCGCCAAGCACATGGCAAAGCCCCGGTAGCGTCATGAGCGGGGCAAAGGTCGCAGCGATACCAAGGCATGCCAACGCCCAGAGTCCGTTGGCCACTGCCAGCAGCTTGATCAGCGCTTCGGCGCGCCGCACACGAATCGCCAGCGAAAAGGAAAAGCAGGCATAGGTGATATTGACCGCGCCGATGAAACTCAGCAGCTCGCCGGGCAGGGCATACCAGCCGCTCAACCAGGGGGCCAGCAACAGAACCACAACGCCCGCGCTCGCAGCGGCCATGCAGTCCAGCCAGAGGATATGCCTGATCATTCCCATGAGGTTCGCCTCAAGCGCTGCGCCGCTTTTGCACGGCCAGCAGGAACAGCAGGGTAAAGGCGATCACCAGCAGATCCAGGGCGATGGCGGGCGCGGCCTTGCTCAGATAATCCTGGCCATGGGTCAGCAGCAGCGACACGAAGATGGCCTTGCTCAGCGCGGCAATGACGGCGCAGAGAACCCGATGCTTCGGGCTCAGCGCGCCATAGATCAGCAGCACGCCAATCAACCCGACCAGCGCCGACCAACTGCGAACGACCAGGGATTGCAACTGCCCTTCGAAGGATGCGCCGAACATCGACTGCAGCGCCTCCTGCGGGGCGAACAGGCCGTAGAACATGGTCGCCGTGAGAACGCCGGATAGCAGCATCAGCCATCTGAAATTGCGTGCAATGAAGTCCATCGATGTTTACGTCCTTGTTGTTATGAGCGTGCCTGAGAGTAGACGCGATTCTTGAATGTTCGACCAGCGCAACGGGGGCGGCTAGCCACGTTCCAGCGGGATATCGAAATGCAGCACGTCTTCTCGGATGCCGAGCTTGGTATAGAGGGCGATGGCAGGGGCGTCGCCGTAGTCCGCCTGCACGTAGATGACATAGGCCCCTATGGCCGCTGCGATGTGCTTCAACTGCTCGATCATCGCCGTCGCGATGCCCCGCCGACGATGCGGCTGCGCGACGGCCAGGTCGTAGATGTAGATTTCCGCGCGCGCCTGCTCGAACTTGGGCAGCAGGTAGGCCGCCAGTCCGCCGACCACCTGCCCATCGGCCAATGCGGCAATGGCAAAGAACGCATCACCCGCCAGCAGCCCCTGCAGGTAAGCATCGTCGGGCTGCGCTGCCGTGTAGGTCGCCGTCTCCCCGAAGGCCTCGCCGAACATGCTCAGCATCGCGCGCATGACATCGACATGCTCGCTGCCGAGCGTCTGGATCGAAACGCCGTGTTCTTCTTTCATGGCAATCACCTCTAGGTAGGGGGAGGGCGCTGGTGGCCAGGTTGGGCAACACAATCGGTCCCGCGACTACGCCTGCAAATCCTCGCTCAGGACAAGGCCGCCAGCCTATGGCTCCAGCCGCTGCCTGGCTTCGTCGCGGGATTCGGGGATCAACGAGCCCCATTGAGCGCTGTCCGCGTTCAGGGTCAGGGTAAATTCCTCATCGCCTTCGCCCTCCTCGGCTAAGGTGACCAAGCAGACCCCGTCCTGCCGGGAAATCTTCTGCCGCTCGAAGTAGGCAATACTGCCGTCGTCATGTTCGCTGGGATAGACGCAAGACTCACCGGCCAGGGCCAGGGACGAGCACAACGAAAGTGCCAAGAGGATTAATGGACTTCATAGGCTTCCTGCTCTGCTCGGATGGTAGGGCGCCAACAGCCAGGCTCCGCCCGTGATCAATATACTGACGGAAACACCGATCATGCCGCTGTGACATGACCCGGAAAGCTGAACCGGGCATGTGCGTTTTCAGTTAAGCGTGCTGAAGGATGTTCACTCATTGAATGCTAGCGTTTGGTTAAGGGGCGGGCTTTAGCCCGTCCCAGTGAGCGAAGCGAATGATTTGACCAGTTGTTATAAGTCAATCATAGCAACCCAGTTGGAAGTCATAGCGAGGATCAAATATCTCTCTCCCAAGCAAGGCCTCAATCTTTGAAAGCTGAGAGCGATCTAGGTCGTATCCATAATAAGAGTCTTCAATGCTAGACCAGCCCATTATTGCTTTCAGGCTCTCGAAATTTCCATTTGGTATTTTTATCTCAAAAATAAGTGCTTCTGTACTTTTATCGAAGGCTTCAATGACATAATTCATGGCTCGATTTTCCTTGTGCTGTCCGCGGCTTTTGTTTGCTCGCCCGTAATATGATCAAACTCACCTAGGTGCTTTCCACGCTTGTTATATTTCTCTACTGCACCATGCTGAAAGTCCCACTCATAAATATTTCCATCGCTGTCTTTCCAGCGTGGTCTGAGTTTTCCGCCGCCTTGGACAGAGGTTTTCTTTTTAGCTTTTACTGCATCAGGGAAGGCGGGTAAGGCTGTTGGCGCGGGTTGATAGCCCAACCCTGGAACACTCATCACCACATACAGCGGCTGTATTCCCGATTCAGCCGGGAAGACCAAGATGAAATCTTTGTACTCGGGCGGGTAAATTGGATTTTCCAGCGCTTTCGCAGCTGCATCCGTTGCTGGATAAACCCAAATAGGTGGGACTTGCGGCCCTGCTTTCAGGGGAGGGATGCCTAACGCATCTATGGAATCAACTGCAGGCGTCCAGACCAAAGTGATTCCACCGCCGAAATCGGCTATCTGCTCCTCGCCTTGGGGCGTGAACTGCACCACATCGATCATTTCCCAGCCAGTTTTGGCGGCTGTATGAAAGCCGTAGGCTTTGATGGTGCCGTCAGCTGCTTGTTCGATACGAAACCGCACTCTCGTGCGTGCACTTGTCATTCTGCGGAGCTGCTCAGGTGTGTAGAGATCCGAGTTGCCCATTGGGCTGGGCCACATCAACGCAACCAGCCCAACCAGAGTGCTTGCTATTACACCGCCTGTAATAACAGCTCCAGAAGAGGCTGCCCCACCCGCAACACTACCCCCGCCAACAGTCACGCCTGCTGATCCCGCCACCGCTAAACCGCGAAGCGATAAACCGCTCAGCCCGGCAATAGACTCGCCAGATAGGCGACTCAGTGGGTAGTCACCGTTGGCATTAGCACTGCTGGCTGCCAGTACAGCTGTTTTGCCATAGCGGCTAATAAGTTCAGCGGGAGCCGTGCGTGTATAGTCGATTTGACCGTCGGGCAAGGTACAGGGCTTTGCAAAGACACAGCCGGCAAGTGGCGCCAGCAGTGCTGCTTTCTTGGGTTCTTCCAGATTCAGAACGAGTGGACGCGGTGGTTGTTTATCGAAATCTCCGTTGTAGGGCGGAGCGGGTGGCTCCTTTCGCTCATCTCTGTTATTTGGGACGTAGCCGCTCATCTGTAAATCTTCCTTGAAAAAAGGCGAAAATGATACGCCGTCGTGGTGGTCAGTCCATGCGCGTTGTCACGATTTAACGGCCATGCTTAATTTTTTGTATCTCGTGGCGATTTTGCGATCTTGAAGTCACGTATTTTTTGCTCTGACTTATAACGTTTGGTTAAGGGGCGGGATTTAGCCCGTCCCAGCGAAAAAAGTGAGCGATTTCAACCATTTGTTATACCATTTCATACTCAGCGGTATTTTTTAGCTCACGCTTCTTTCCTCTGAATGAGTCATACAAATGTTTGTGGCTGCTAAGGCCATATTCATCTGTTCGATGTTCATATGACCGAACCCATTCGATTAGATTGCTGAGGTTCTCATCTTGCTCTTGGCAGGAATTGAATTTTTCGGGTTCCCAAGGCCTTGAGCGGCAGTGTGCAATACAAGTTTCGACTCCTGGGTTTAGAAATATAAGCTCCTCGCACTCAGGCAGTACGGCTTCGATTATATTGGAATAGCAGCCTTCAATTATCCAGCTATTATTTGATTGTATAAATTTTTCAACATCGGCAATGCTTTCTTTAAGCGGGCGTCGTTCTGCGCCGTCATGAAACGCAACTTCATCTAGTGATAAACGTGCGGCAGGCTCCCTAGAGATAATTCTTTTAGAGAGCGTGCTCTTTCCTGAACCGGCATTTCCAAGAATTATAATTTTCATGGGGTTTTATTCTCGGTATAACGTTTGGTTAAGGGGCCGACTTTAGCCGGTCCCGAGTGAGCGAAGCGAGCGACTTGAACCAATTGTTAAATGACAATTTCACGGATGGCCCCGGTGTCATCAAGATATTGTAAGCCGTTGAATACTCTTGATGTGCCACTCCATGTTGCTGTTGCACGCGCAGGTAACGCGAGGCGATTAATAGTTAAAAATTCTTTGAATTCAGCAATGGTATTGTCATTTGGTTTTGAAATGCCGAGCCAGAAGGAATACCAATTACCATTGTGGAAGACTGAAAAAGACTCTGAGCCATCAAAGCTGCCTTTCAGGATTGTGCCATCAGGAAAGGCAAAGTGTACCAACTCGATTTCGATGGCATGTTCTGAAAATTTAAGATGAGTGTCAGGTATGGCAAATTCAAAACTGTCATAGCCTTCTTCGTCGTTGTGGTATACACACCAACGATTACTTTCTAGATCAACAACTGTTAGTTCTTCTATACGTTTTGGCACGGAGCTGGCCATCGTCATTTAACGTTTGGTTAAGGGGCGGGCTTTAGCCCGTCCCAGTGAGCGAAGCGAACGGTTTGAACCACTAGTTAGGTTTTTGCACGTGCAAGGTTTATTGCCTCGCTGGCGCTATATAGTGTGCCCGTTTGAGGATCGCATACCATGCCGCCAGTTATTTTCGCTAGGATTGAAATGGAGCATAGAGCCAATTTTGACTCAGTTTCATCTTTAGCGCTTAAAGTAACTACAGAGTCGAAACTGAAGTCGTTTATTTGGTATTCAGCAGCTTCTTCTGGCGTTATAGAATACGCAAGGTATTCAAAACCTGATTTTCCACAAGGTAAAAACCCAAAAAAATCTCGCAGACTGAAATCGCTGAATTGCTCATGACCAAATTCCTTTTGCAAGCAAGAAGCCCATTCGGAAGCCGTTGGGATTTCTTGATCAAGTAGGTACAGGCAGATGTCAGTACTCATGTAAAACCTAACGATTAAGCTAAGGGGCCGGCTTCGCCGGTCCCAGCGAGTGAAACGAGCGATTTGAGCGCATTGTTAGCCGCCGACACGAATTAGTGAAACTGGCCATACCAAGGAGAGACCAACTCGGGGAGATATGGCCAATCTTGGCGGTTATTTAGAGCATTTCTTGATAGCTCAGCCGCTGATTGTGAGAGAAATAGGCCGCCAAGGTCATTTGCACTATTTATGGCGTAAAGACGGACATCACCTTTTGTGATCTGCTTGTTTATGATGTGAAAAAGTGCGTATGTGGCTCTGCCCCACGACTCTCCCTCATTACCTTCAAGTTCTGGGCCGTAGATTTTGTATATTTCACCTCCGGCTTTAACTGCGTAGCTCCCAGTTTCAGAAGAAAATAGTTCTTCAATTTTTATGGGGTCTTCGACGTATTGCATCAGCTGAGGGAGGAGCTGCTCATATGCTTCGTTGATTCCTTGCTCAGCTAATGCTTCAGCATCCAAGTGAATCAACGAGTCATAATCCAATGATGTTGCTGCTTGAGCTTGCTGGTTGCTAAGCAAGCCAAGAGTCAGCAGCAGCTTGTAGATGAGTGAGCGCATGACTTTCCTTGGTGGCTAACGATTAAGCTAAGGGGCCGGCTTCGCCGGTCCCAGCGAACGGAGTGAGCGCTTTGAGCGCAGTGTTAGACGTTACGCAGGTGTGCATTGTATAGCTCCATGAGCTTTTTAACTGTCAGTGGCTCAATGTTTCTAAGCGGTGGGCTCTTTCTGATGCCTGCTTTATATATGAGTAGCTTCAGGTAGTAGCACCATGATAGAAGCTCAGCTTCGGTGTGAAAGTATTTTGACCAGTTTTCCTCAGGTGCTTGAGGTTTAAACTTTGTATTAAGCTCTTCAATTAGCTCTTCTGCGTCGTCGCCATCGATACCTAATCATCAACGACTCTGCTGCTTAGGCTGACACTTGCGTGAGCGGCTTTGTGCTTCTGTACTAGCTCAAGAAATTCGTCGTTGCTATCCATGGCTCTACGTCTAACGTTTGGTTAAGGGGCGGGCTTTAGCCCGTCCCAGTGAGCGAAGCGAACGATTTGAACCATTTGTTAGACGCGTAATTCGCCATCCTCATAGCCAAATTTATAAATTTTATGATTGAAATCTACTGCCTCCACGTGGTCTTGGTGTAACGAAAAGCCCTCGCTAAAGATGTCTGCGCCTAGTGCAGACCAGAGAATTTCACCAATTTCAGAGAAGCGACAAATCCCCAGCTCTCCGTGTGACAGTAACGCATTGCGTTCCACATTTGCGTGTATACCGAAACACGTGGCGTCATCGACCTGCAAGGACCACGCGACTGAGAACGGAAATAGAACCAGCTTGGTTACGTGCCGCCCAACGGCCACATAAACAGCTTCGTTGTACAGCACAAGTGAATGCTTGTGAACTCCAGTGCAGCCACCGGCATCACCAAGTACCACAAGTGGATTGCCATCTAACAGAATCCCGTGGACGGAGCTTGGAGAATACTCATCGTCTAGCAATAGCTCGATAGGGTACTGCCGAGAGTTGTCAGCAGATCCAAACGAATATGCCGGCTCGTTAATTAGTATCAGTGTTCCTGCTGGAGTCTGGATTTGCATAGCGTCTAACTATTAATTAGACGACATTCATGTCGCGTTTCCACGCGACAGCTGTCGCATAATCTTCCTTGTCGTCTTGCAAGTCCTTGTCTAGCTTGAAGGTTGTCGCGGCAAACGCGACAGCACCCAGGGAGAAACGCGACATGGATGACGGCAAGCCCAAGCTGCTGGATCAACTGCGCCAGCAGATTCGAGTCAGAAACTATTCCATCCGTACCGAAGCTGTCTATGCCGAATGGGTAAAGCGCTATATCCGCTTTCACCACTACCGGCATCCGGCGGAGATGGGCGCGGTGGAGATCGAGGCTTTTCTGACTCATCTTGCGGTTAAGCGCGACGTGTCTGCCTCGACCCAGAACCAGGCTCTGGCCGCTCTGCTATTTCTCTACAAGGAAGTGCTCAAGCTGGATTTACCTTGGTTGCAAGGTGTCGTACGGGCGAAGAAACCCAAGCATCTGCCGGTGGTGCTTACCCGTATTGAGGTCGATGCCCTGTTGGCTCAATTGCAGGGCGATAGCTGGATAGTTGCGAATCTGCTCTATGGTGCTGGATTGCGATTGCTTGAGGCGCTGCGGCTAAGAGTCAAGGATGTCGATTTTACCCGGCGAGAAATCATCGTGCGTGATGGTAAGGGCCAAAAAGATCGGGTAACCATGTTGCCAATGCGTGTCGTCGAGCCGTTACGGCAGCATTTGAACAAGGTGCAGCACGTGCATCAGGGCGATCTGGCCGAAGGCTTTGGCGAGGCTAATTTGCCGTTCGCGCTGGCGCGCAAGTATCCGAATGCGGCGAAGGAGTGAGGATGGCAGTTCGTCTTCCCGTCGGGCAATCGCTCTCAGGATCCACGCGGGCACGGCATTTATCGCCATCACCTGCATGAGAAAACCATCCAGAGGGCGGTGCGTGAGGCGGCGCGGCGTGCTGGCTTGATCAAGCATGCGACGCCACATTCGTTACGTCATTCCTTTGCCACGCATCTTCTGGAAGCAGGCCGGGACATTCGCACTGTGCAGGAGTTGCTCGGCCACTCAGATGTGAAGACAACCATGATCTACACCCATGTGCTCAACCGAGGTGGCCTGGCGGTGTTGAGCCCTCTGGATCGCTGAGCACATATTCCATTTACCACTTGTTTCGGACTGCTGACTGAACTTTTTAGTTTTGCTACGGTCTTGCCCTCGTCCGGGCGTGTGCTTTCCGCGTCCGGCGTTCTTGCGGCCTGCGCTTTAGCGATGGTTTCGCTGAGCGCAGGCCTTTCGCGACGGTGAGAGGCCATGATCGATATAAGAAACCTGACCAAGCGTTTTGCGCAGCACACGGCAGTCGATGACTTGTCGTTCCAGGTCCAGCCAGGGGAAGTGCTGGGCTTTCTCGGCCCCAACGGGGCCGGCAAATCCACCACCATGAAGATGCTCACCGGCTTTCTCGCGCCGACCTCCGGCACGGCAAGCATCCTCGGTTGCGATATCCAGACCCAGACTCTCAAGGCCCAGCGGCAGATCGGTTATCTGCCGGAAGGCGCGCCGTGCTACGGCGATATGACGGTGCGCGGCTTTCTCGACTTTATCGCCGAGGTGCGCGGTTTTCGCGGCGCCGAGAAGACGCTTCGCGTGCAGCGCGCTGTGCAGCAGGTGGAGCTGGAAAAGGTGCTGGAGCAGAGCATCGAGACGCTGTCCAAGGGCTTCAAGCGCCGCGTTGGCTTGGCCCAGGCGATTCTGCATGACCCACGCGTGCTGATCCTCGACGAGCCCACCGACGGCCTTGACCCCAACCAGAAACATCAGGTGCGTCAGCTCATTCAGGGGCTGGCCCGCGACAAGATCGTGATCATTTCTACCCATATCCTCGAAGAGGTCACGGCGCTGTGCACACGCGCGGTGGTGATCGCCCAGGGCCGCTTGCTGGCCGATGGTACGCCGCTGGAGTTGGAAAGCCGCTCGCGCTACCACCAGGCGGTGACGCTGGTGGCCGATGAGGCGCTGGATCAGGCAGCCCTCGCGGCGCTGCCGGGCGTCGCCGGTGTCGAGGAAAACGCCCGCGAGCACAGCCTGAGCGTGCTGGCGCAGCCGGGCGAGGTGATCTTCCCGCAGGTCAATGCGCTGATTGCCGAGCGCGGCTGGAAGGTGCGCGAACTCAACGTGGAACGCGGCCGCCTGGATGAAGTGTTCCGCACGCTGACCCGGGGAGAGCAGCCATGACCCAATTGCCCGTGATCTTCAAGCGCGAGCTGGCGAGCTATTTCGCCACGCCGCTGGCCTATGTGTTCATCGTCATCTTCCTGGTGCTGTCCGGGGTGTTCACTTTCTATCTGGGCGGTTTCTTCGAGGGCGGCCAGGCCAATCTTTCCGCCTTTTTCAACTTCCACCCGTGGCTCTATCTGTTCCTGGTGCCGGCCATCGCCATGCGCCTGTGGGCAGAGGAGCGCAAATCCGGCTCCATCGAGTTGCTCATGACCCTGCCGATCACCCGCTTCGAGGCGGTTACCGGCAAGTTCCTGGCGGCCTGGGTGTTCGCCGGCATCGCGTTGCTGCTGACCTTCCCGATGATCATCACGGTCAACTACCTGGGCGAGCCGGACAACGGCGCCATCGTCACTGGCTACATCGGCAGCTGGCTGCTGGCCGGCGCCTATCTCGCCATCGGCTCGTGCATGTCGGCGCTGAGCAAGAATCAGGTGATCGCCTTCATCCTCGCGGTCAGCGCCTGCTTCCTGTTCATCGTCAGCGGCTTTCCCATGGTGCTCGATGCCTTCGCCTGGGCGCCGCAGTGGCTGGTGGATGCCATCGCCTCGCTGAGCTTCCTGGTGCGCTTCGATGCCATCAGCAAGGGCGTGATCGATCTGCGCGACCTGCTGTATTTCCTCTCGCTGATCGCCGCCTGGCTGACCGCCACCGCCGTGGTCATCGACCTGAAGAAAGCCGACTGAGGAGCGCCCATGAAAAAGCTGATCTATTCCGGCGCCGGGCTGCTGCTGATCGCGGTGGCCTTTCTCGCCTTCAACCTGCTGGCCGGCCTGAGCCTGGGCGGTGCGCGCCTGGACCTGACCGAGCAGAAGCTCTACACCATCTCCGATGGCACCAAGCAGATCCTTGCCGAGCTGGACGAGCCGATCAACCTGTACTTCTTCTACTCGGACAAGGTGGCCAAGAACCTGCCGGCGCTGCGCACCTATGCTCAGCGCGTGGAGGAGATGCTCAAGGCCTACCAGGCCCAGGCCGGCGGCAAGATCCGCCTGCATATCATCGACCCCGAGCCGTTCTCCGAAGATGAGGACAAGGCCGCGCAGTACGGCCTGCAGGGCATTCCGCTGCAGCAGGGCGGCGACTCGATCTACTTCGGCCTGGCTGGCACCAATGGCCTGGACGACACCCAGGTGATCCCGTTCTTCGCCCTGGATCAGGAGGAGCATCTGGAGTACGAGCTGAGCCGCCTGGTGCAGACCCTGGCCAAGCCGGAGCTGCCGGTGGTTGGCGTGCTCTCCGGGCTGCCGATGACCGGCGGTTTCGACATGATGGCGCGGCAGCCGACGCCGCCGTGGATGGTGCTGGAGCAGGTGCGCCAGTTGTTCCAGATCGAGCAGCTCCAGAGCGATGTCGACCAGATTCCCGAGAGCGTCTCGGTGCTGTGGCTGGTGCATCCGAAGAATCTGCCCGAGCAGACCCTGTACGCCATCGACCAGTTCGTGCTGCGCGGCGGCAAGCTGATGGTCTTCGTCGACCCCTATGCCGAGGCTGACACCGGCGATATGCCGGGCGAGGTGGCGGTGGACCGGGCGTCGAACATCGAGCCGCTGTTCAAGGCCTGGGGCCTGCGTCTGGTGCCGGACAAGGTGCTTGGCGATGGCTCCTACGCCATGTCGGTCAACCGTGGTCAAGGCCAGCGTCCGGTTCGTCACGCTGCCTGGCTGAGCTTGCCGCGCAAGGCGCTGGATCAGACCGATATCGCCACGGCCGGGCTGGAGAGCGTCACCGTTGCCACGGCTGGCATTCTCGAACCGGTGGAGGGGGCGAAGACGCGCTTTACCCCGCTGATGCAAAGCTCCGAATACGCCATGCCGTTCGACGCCCAGCGCTTCGCCATGCTCAGCAACCCCGAGGAGCTGATCCGCGAACTGGAGCCGACCGGCGAGCGCTACACCATCGCCGCGCGCATCGATGGCCCGGCGCAGAGCGCCTTCCCCGATGGCATCGAAGGACGCAAGGACGGCCTCAAGCAGGCGGACACCATCAACGTCATTGCCGTGGCCGATACCGACATCCTCAGCGACCGCATGTGGGTGCAGGTGCAGGACTTCTTCGGCCAGCGCATGCCGCAGCCCTGGGCGGATAACGGCAGCTTCACCATCAACGCGCTGGACAACCTGACTGGCTCCGAGGCGCTGATCAGCGTGCGTTCGCGTGGCCGTTTCAGCCGTCCGTTCGTGGTGGTCGAGGAGTTGCAGCGCGCCGCCGAACAGCGTTTCCGTGACAAGGAGCAAGCCTTGCAGGCACGGTTGGCCGAGACCGAGCAGCAACTGGCGGCGCTGCAGCAAAGCGACGATCCAAACCTGGAGCTGACACCTGAGCAGCAGGGCGCGTTGCAGCGCTTCATCCAGCAGAAGCTGGAGATTCGCAAGGAGCTGCGTGAGGTGCGCTATCAGCTCAATGCCGATATCGAGGCGCTGGGCCGCACGCTGAAGATCATCAACATCGCCCTGGTGCCGGCGTTGCTGACCCTTGGCGTGTTGGCGTTGTGGCTGTGGCGGCGCCGTCGTCGCGCGTGAGGGTTATCGCCTGTGGGAGGCGCTTCAGCGGCGACAGTCGCGGCTAAAGCCCCTCCCACGAACCGATCCACCGCTGCGGTGGATGTAAAAGGCGACATCCACCCTACGAGATTAGCCATTCAACTGTGAGGAGATCATGGGACGTAAAGGTCTGATCGCATTGATCATCATCGTGCTGCTTTGTGTGCTGGGTTACCTGGCCGTGCAGCGCGGCCAGCAGCAGAGCACAGCGCAAATCGAGTCGGCGGCCTGGCTGGCAGCCGAGCAGGGCTATCTGAATACGCTGCAGGCACTGGAGATCGAGCAGCCGGGGCAGCCCTCGGTACGTATCGAGCGGCGTGAAGATGGTTGGGTGGTGCCGGCCAAGGCTGACTACCCGGCGGCGCCGCAAGCGCTGGCCGAACTGCTGCGGGCATTGCGTGAGGCGCGCACGCAGGAGGCCAAGACCGCCAACCCGCAGTGGCATGCTCGTTTGGGGCTGGCCGAGGAGGGCGCGGCTGATGAGCAGGCGCTGCGTCTGAGGCTGCACTTCGACGGCCATCCCGACCTGGGTCTGCGCCTGGGTAATCCGTCTCAGCAAGGCAGTGGGCAACTGGTGCGCCGTGCCGGCGAGGATCAGGTCTGGCTGATCGATCAGCAGTTGCAGGTGCCGGCGCGTGAGCTGGACTGGCTGGATCGGCGTGTCACCGACATTCCCTTCACGCGCATCGCACGTCTGGCGTTGCGCTATGCCGACGGCGAGAAACTCACGCTGACGCGTGCCGATGCCCAGCAGTACAACTTCGCTATCGCAGAGCTGCGCAAGGAGCAGAAACTCAGCTTCGAGGGTGCGGCCAATGGCGTCGCACTCGTCTTTTCCAACCTGCAGTTCGCCGATGCCGCGCCATTGGCGCAGATAGGTTTCAAGCAGGCGCCGATGCTGCAGTTCAGCCTCAGCGGTTTTGCCGAGGAAAAGCTCGAAGGAGCGTTGTACAAGCAGGGCGAGCAGTATTGGTTGGTGCTTGGCGAGCGTGAAGGTTTCAACGCCGCAGAGGTGAGTGCGCGCAGTGACTGGGCATATCGACTGGAGCCTGATCAGGTGCAGCGGCTGGCGAAGAAGTTGCGCGATCTGTTAGCCAAAAGCCCATAAAACAAGCTGTAACCCGCATATCTTCTGGGTTCGTGGCGGTTTTGAAAAAGTGCTTTTCAGTCACAATCCATGCTTTATACTCGGCCTTCGGCTGCAGCAAGAACGCGAATCGCTTGACCTGCTCCATGCTCGATTGCCGGGGGTGGCGAACGCTGAGAAGAACGTTTTTACCGAGCCGTCAAAGCGCCTTCGGGACAATAAAAACATAGCGAGTTTGGAGAAGTTGGTAATGGCAGATCGTGAGACGGGAACCGTCAAATGGTTCAATGATTCCAAGGGTTACGGGTTTATTCAGCGCGAAAGCGGCCCGGACGTATTCGTTCACTACCGCGCCATTCGTGGCGACGGCCACCGCACCCTGGTCGAAGGCCAGAAGGTCGAGTTCGGTGTGACCCAGGGCCAGAAAGGCCTGCAGGCGGAAGACGTCTCGGCGCTCTGAACGCCAAGCTCGTAATGCCACAAGGCCCGTCGATGACGGGCCTTGTTGTTTGTGGCGCTGTATTTCGTAGGGCGGGTGAAACCCGCCGAAAGACGTGGCGGGCTGGGGGAGAGTGCTGAAATCACCGCAAGTCTGCCGGCCACCCCTCTCCGAACGCGGCCCGCCCTAACCCTCTCCCCAGAGGGGCGAGGGGACTGAACGCGTCCGACCGTCGCTTAAGTGAACAGCGTTCCCGTCGATGACCGGGCTTGTTCTTTGTGGTCTGTTCGGGCCGCGAAGGTGAAGAACACTGTAGCCCGGATGAAATCCGGGAAATGCGCTGATCCCCGGATTTCATCCGGGCTACGGGCGAAGATAATGACCCCACGCAGCTTTGCGTAGGAGCCCCGCCCCGGGGCGAAGCTTTGTCGTCCTGATTCGCGGCGGGGCGCCGCTCCTACAGATTTGGCGCTTGCGCGAAGCGGCCGCTTTCATTCCGTACGCCAAACAATCTCGGTTTCGCCATCGGCATCGACCTTGATCCAGCGGTCGGCTTCTTCATCGCTCTCGTCTTCCACCCAGGTGCCGGGTGCGCAGCGCACCTGCACGCCGAGCGCGGCATGGGCGGCGCGGGCACAGGCCAGGTCGTCGTCCCAGGGCGTGGCATCGCTTTCCAGGTACAGGCTGTGCCATTTGCCCACGGCTTTCGGCAGCCAGGTCACCGGCACGTCACCGGCCTTGCATTTGAAGGTCTGGCCCTTTTGCTGCCAGTCGCTGCAGGGGCCGAGGGCTTCACCCAGCCATTGCGCCACGGCGTCACGTTCGGCGTCTTTCAGGTAGATCTCGATATCGGGTTGGCGCATGGCTTTCAGTCCTGAGAGCGTGGGCTCTGGGTTTTGACGATCCAATCGTAGCGGATGGCGACGGTAACTTCGAAGGGTTCGGCGATCACCGCTTCGCGACGTTCGGCACTGGCGCGCCAGCCGTGTGGGGTCATGGCCAGCAGGTCGGCGCGAGCCTGAGCGTCGGCCAGGTGCAGCGGGAATTCTAGGGTTTCGCTATGGGCCAGGTGCATGCCGGGCGGGATCAGCGCCAGGTGCTTCTCGTCGTCGTAGTCGCGTACTTCGTCGTACAGCTTCTGCCGCAACTCCATCAGGTGCACGCGGGTTGGGCCCATGCGCAGCAAGCCGCCGCCGGGTGCGAGCAGGCGTTTGGCCTCGGCCCAGTCCAGCGGGCTGAAGACGCTGGCCAGCAGGCCGCAACTGGCATCGGCCAATGGCACACGGGCCATGCTCGCCACCAGCCAGCTCAACTGCGGAGCACGTTTGCACGCGCGTTTCACCGCCTCGCGGGAGATATCCAGGGCATAACCGTCGGCGGCGGGCAGGCCACGGGCGATCTGTTCGGTGTAGTAACCCTCGCCACAACCGATATCCAGCCAGCGCGCCGGCTTGTACTCGGCAGCCAGTGCGGCCAGGCGTGCGGCCAGCGGTGCGTAGTGGCCGCCTTCGAGAAAACGCCGGCGGGCCTCGACCATGGCGGCGTTGTCGCCGGGGTCGCGGCTGTTCTTGTGTTGCACCGGCAGCAGGTTGAAGTACCCCTGGCGCGCGCGGTCGAAGCTGTGCCGGTTTGCGCAGGCCAGGCCGTTGCCGCTGGGCATCAGCGGCGCTTGGCAGATGGGACAGATCAGCATGGGTGTGCAAGTCGCGTAGCGACTTCCTCCTTGAGTCCTTCTCCCTCCGGGAGAAGGTGGCGCGCAGCGCCGGATGAGGGCAATGGGCGGATCAAGTTGGGAGGACGCCGGGCATCGGACGTGACCCGCCCATCATGCCAGCAGTTTCACCAGGGTCTGGTAGTAAACCTCGGTGAGCAGGTCCAGATCGCTGGCCAGTACGCGCTCGTTGATCTGGTGGATGGTGGCGTTGACCGGGCCGAGTTCGACCACCTGAGTGCCCAGGGTGGCGATAAAGCGACCGTCGGAGGTGCCGCCGCTGGTGGACGGCGTGGTGTTGCGGCCAGTGACGTTCTTGATGCTGGCGGCCACTGCGTCGAGCAACTCGCCCGGCTGGGTAAGGAAGGGCAGGCCGGACAGCGCCCACTCCAGGTGGTAGTCCAGGCCGTGCTTGTCGAGAATGGTGGTGACGCGTTGCTGCAGCTCCTCGACGGTGGATTCGGTGGAGAAGCGGAAGTTGAACACCGCTTTCAGCTCGCCGGGGATGACGTTGGTGGCGCCAGTGCCGGAGTTGAGATTGGACACCTGGAAGCTGGTCGGCGGGAAGTAGTCGTTGCCATGATCCCAGTGTTCGGCGGCCAGTTCGGCCAGCGCCGGGGCGGCCAGGTGAATCGGGTTCTTCGCCAGGTGCGGGTAGGCCACGTGGCCTTGCTTGCCGTACACGGTGAGGGTGCAGCCGAGCGAGCCGCGACGACCGTTCTTCACCACGTCACCGAGCAGGGTGGTGCTCGACGGCTCGCCGACGATGCACCAGTCCAGGCGCTCGTTGCGCTCGCGCAGGCGTTCGACCACCGCCTTGGTGCCATGCTGAGCCGGGCCTTCCTCGTCGCTGGTGATCAGGAAGGTGATGGCGCCCTTGTGGTTCGGGTAGTCGGCGACGAAGCGCTCCACCGCGATGATCATGCTCGCCAGGCTGCCTTTCATGTCCGCTGCGCCACGGCCGCAGAGCATGCCATCTTCATCGACGCGCACGTCGAACGGCTGGTACTGCCAGGCGTCCAGCGGGCCGGTGGGCACCACGTCGGTGTGGCCAGCGAAGCACAGTACCGGGCCGTCGCCACCGCGTTTGGCCCAGAAGTTCTCCACCTCTTCGATGCGCATGCGCTCGACCTCGAAGCCGCAGGCCGCCAGACGGTGCATCATCAGCTCCTGGCAACCTTCGTCGACCGGGGTCACGGACGGGCGGCGGATCAGGTCGAAGGCGAGTTCCAGGGTCGGGGTGAGGGTGGCGGTCATTGCGGCTCCGGTACGGCGGCTAGCGTGAAGGCTGGCCATATTACCGTGAAAGTCGCGTAGCGACGCCATCCTTGATGCCCTTCCCCCTCAGGGAGAAGGTGGCGCGAAGCGCCGGACGAGGGAGGGCCGCACGGCGCATTCGCGGTAAATGCAGCTCGATACGACGGGCCGACGGCTGACCTGTTCGACAGGCTTGGGTGGGCAGGGTGCTATCTCTATAATGCGCGCCTTCCTGCAGGGGGTGTGATGGGTACTGACGATCAGCGATTCGGCGGCATAGCCCGGCTTTACGGCCAGGAGGGCTATCAACGCCTGGTAGCGGCGCACGTGGCGGTAGTCGGCATCGGCGGCGTCGGTTCCTGGGCGGCCGAGGCGCTGGCGCGCTCGGGTGTCGGCGAGATTTCCCTGTTCGACCTGGACGACGTCTGCATCACCAACACCAATCGCCAGGTACACGCCGTCGAAGGCGCGGTGGGCAAGGCCAAGGTCGACGAGATGGCCGCCCGCATCCGTGCCATCAACCCGGCCTGCGTGGTGCACGCGGTGGCCGATTTCGTCACCCGCGAAACCATGGCCGAGTACATCACCGAACAGCTCGATGGGGTGATCGACTGCATCGACAGCGTGCCGGCCAAGGCGGCGCTGATCGCCTGGTGCAAGCGGCGCAAGATCCAGATCGTCACCACCGGCGGCGCGGGGGGGCAGGTCGACCCGACGCAGATTCAGGTCACCGACCTGAACAAGACATTCAACGACCCGCTGGCGGCCAAGGTGCGCAGCATGTTGCGCCGCGATTATGGCTTTTCGCGTACGCCGGGCCGCACCTACAGCGTCCCTTGCGTGTTCTCCACCGAGCAGCTGCGTTATCCCAAGCCGGACGGCACGGTCTGTCAGGCCAAGGGCTTCGTCGGTGAAGGGGTGAAACTCGACTGCGCGGGCGGTTTCGGCGCGGTGATGATGGTCACCGCCAGCTTCGGCATGGCTGCTGCGGCCAAGCTGGTAGACAAACTGGTGGCTGGCGCCCGTCGTCCGGCAGAGCGCCAATCGAAAACCTGAGAAACGCCTGTGCGCGGTGCGTTTGACTATGCTGGGCGAAGGGAGAGGTTGCTGTAGCCGACAGGGAGACGTCGAAGATGACCCGTATCAGAGGTGATTTGTGTCGTACCTGTTTTGTAGCGTCGCGCTGAGAAGACGCTGGGCACGGATGCTCGCCTCCCTGATGCTACCTGTTTTGCTGGTAGCCCTTGGGCCCGTTCAGGCCGAGCCACAGAAGCTGCGTATCGGCACCGGCGACTGGGCGCCTTACGTCGACCAGGAGCGCAGTGATGGTGGCGCTCTGGCGCGACTGATCAGCGCAGTGTTCGCTGAAGAGGGTTACCAGGTCGAATTCATCTTTCATCCCTGGGACCGCAACGTACTGATGCTGCAGCAGGGGCAGTTGCACGCGATCATGCCCTATAGCTGCAGCCCCAGTCGGCTCAATTACGGCATTTGTAGTGACCCGCTGGTACGCGGGGAGATCGTTCTGTTCCATCGTCGCGATCAGGCGTTCGACTGGACCACGGTCGAGGACTTGCTGAAGTATCACATCGGTACGACGCTGGGTTACTCCTACGGCCCGGCGTTCGACGAGGCGTTGCAGGCTGGCCGTCTGAGCGTCGAGCAGAATGGCAAGGAGGACACCAGCTTTCGTCTTCTGGAGTTGGGTCGTATCGACCTGCATCCACAGGACCGCGCTGTCGGCTATGCCATGTTGAATCGTTTGTTTCCGGAAGATGGCGGTAAGATCGTGCATCATCCGCGGCAGTTGAATACCGAGCCGCTGCGCTTGCTGTTTCGCAAGGGCGATCCTGAGAGCGTCAAGCTGTTGCGTGTGTTCAATGCCAGGCTGCGTGACTTTGCCCAGCGTGGTGACCTGCAGCGTCTACAGCAGGCGCTTAATTCCGGTAACGCCGATGACTGGAAACCCAGCACCTCGACCCAGGCCGTGCGGGACTGAACCGCACCTGCCTACCTCCTTCCTCCAAGAGTTTTCTGCATGCTCAATAACGATGTACTGCGCAGCTTGCGCTATCTGCTGGATGTCAGCGATGGCAAGCTGGAAGAGCTATGCCGGTTGGCGGATTATCCCGTCGAGCCGGGCCTGATCCCCGCCTGTCTGCTGCGTGAGGACGAGCCCGGTTATCGTTCCTGCAGTGATGTGCTGCTGGCGCACGTGCTCGAAGGTCTGGTGTTTTACAAGCGTGGCAAGGACGATAGCCGGCCGCGCCTGCCGGTGGAAAAACGCCTGAGTAACAACCAGATCCTGAAGAAGCTGCGCGTGGCCTTCGAGCTGCGCGACGACGATATCCAGGCAATTCTGCAATCGGCTGACCTGCCGATGACCAAGACCGAGCTCAGCGCCCTGTTCCGCGCGCCGGGTCACAAGCACTTTCGCGAGTGCGGCGACCAGATCCTGCGCAATTTTCTGCGCGGGCTGACGTTGCGCGAGCGGGGCTGAATCCCTGCTGCACATTGCCTAGGGATGTTCTGAAAAAGCAGTTTTCGTAACTCCCGCGAATGCGGGAGCCTAGGAAATCCGCAGGTCCTGGATTCCCGCCTGCGCGGGAATGACGGCTTTTTCAGAGTTTCCCTAGATGATTTCGGGGGTTGGCCGCTGCCGACGGCGCGGGACCAGCAATAAGCCCAAGGCTACCCCCAGAAAGCTGGTCAGCAGATCCCCTGCGATAGCGCCTGCGCTGTCCCAGCCAGTCTCAGGCAATAGGCAGTCGTAGCTGACGCTGGTGAGCGCACCGAACTGCAAGGGTTGCTGATCCAGCGGTTGTCCCAGGTTGTACTGGGGTATGGCGGCCCAGTCATCATGGATACGCTGCGTTTCTTCTGGGCTGCATAGATTGCTGTAAAAACTGATGCTGCCCAGGGCGATCAAGCCGAATACGACCAAGCCGCTGGTGATGAGGCGCCGATTCGGAGCCATCAGCGCCAGGCAAATCCCGGCAAGCAGACCGGACAAGAGCAGGATCAAGATGAAGGGATGCATCGGCAGCGCCTCGTAGAAGGCGTCCGGCAGAAATGCCAGCATTCCTCCAAGCAGCTGTGGGCCGAAGTAAACCAAGGCGATGCTGAGCAGGGCGGCTAGCCCTACGCGGATAAAAATAGGCATGACTCGCTCCATGAGTTCGGGGAAGCGAGCATACATCACCGACGCCGGGCGAGGCCGAACCTGCTTCTAGCTTTCTTGCGCCAGTTCTCGCATACGCTGCAATACCGCATTGAGACCATTGCTGCGTGACGGCGAGAGCTGCCGTTGCAGGCCCAACTGTTCGAACCAGGCGACCAGGTCGAGCGCTGCCAGTTTGTCACCGCTAAGTCCATCGACCCGGGCCAGCAATATGGCAAGCAAGCCACGCAGCAGGCGGGCATCGCTGCTGGCGCGAAAGTGCAGGCGCTCACCACGTTGTTCGGCTATCAGCCAGACCAGGCTCTCGCAGCCATGCACGCGGTGCTCGTCGACGCGTTCGGTTTCGCTCAATGGCTCCAGGCGTTCGCCCCATTGCATCAGCAGGCGCGCGCGCTGTTCCCAGCCGGGGCAGGCGGCAAAGGCTGCCAGTGCTTCCTGAGCGGCGACTGGCAGACTCATGGCGAGAGACTGCCGTAGCATGTAGGAGCGGCTTCAGCCGCGATGGTCCGGGTGCCGATATTCGTGGCTGAAACGGAATGCCGCCCAGCCGCTCCTACGAAAAGCCGTTGGTGGCATTTCATCGCAGCAGCTCCAGGGCGTTATCCAGGGCGCTGAAGAATCGCCGCAGGTCCTCGCCGTCGTTGTACAGACCGAGCGAGACGCGAATTGCACCACTCAGACCCAGGCTTTTCATCAGCGGCATCGCGCAGTGATGCCCGGCGCGCACGGCGATGCCCTGTTCGCTGAGCAGGTGAGCCAGGTCGGCGTTATGTACGCCGTCGACGCAGAAACTGGCCAGTGCCAGTTGCGGTTCGCCGAGCAGACGCACGCCGTTGCGGCTTTGCAGGCCGGCCAGCAGTTCGGCATGCAAGGCCGTTTCATGACGTGCCACGGCGGTGTGATCCAACCCGTTCAGCCAGTCCAGTGCTGCGCCCAGGGCTATGACCGCTGAAACCGCGGGTGTGCCGGCCTCGAAACCCAATGGAGCAGGGCGAAAGCGCGCGCTCTGGTAGTCGGCATCGAGCACCATCTCACCGCCGAACTGCCAGTGCTGCAATTTGCCCAACGCTTCGCGGCGGCCATACAGCAGGCCGACGCCATCCGGGCCGTAGAGCTTGTGCGACGAACACACGTAGAAGTCGCAGCCCAGCGCCTGCAGATCGTGGCGCCCATGCACTGCACCCTGTGCCCCATCCACCACAGTGAATGCGCCTTGCGTGCGCGCCAGTGCCAGCAGTTCGTCCAGCGGCTGCCAGCGCCCGAGCACATTGGACAGCTGCGAGACCGCCAGCAGGCGGGTGCGCGGGCCGATCAGCCGAGCCGCTTGCTGCAGATCGATGCTGCCGGTCTGATCCAGCGGCAATACCACCAACTCGAGATTGCGGCGCTTGGCCAGTTGCTGCCAGGGCAGCAGATTGGCGTGGTGCTCCAGCGTGCTGATGACGATTTGCTCGCCAGGCTGCAGCAGATGCTCCAGGCCGTAGGCCAGCAGGTTGAGTGATTCGGTGCTACCGCGGGTAAAGATGATCTCCTCGGCGCTGGCTGCATTCAGCCACTGCGCGGCCTTGCTGCGTGTCGCCTCGAAGGCGCGAGTGGCACGTTCACCTGGCAGGTGCTGGGCACGATGCACATTGGCCACGCCTCTGGCCAGGTAGCCGAGCAGGGCGTCCAGCACCGCCTGCGGTTTCTGTGCAGTGGCGGCGCTGTCCAGATAGGTCTGGCCTTCGGCTTCGAGGGCGAGAATGCCGGGAAAATCGGCACGCCAGGGGGAGATCAGTGACATGAGGAGTCTATCCCGTAGGGTGCGCCACGCGCACCAGGTCGCATGGCTGAGCGGTGCGCACGGCGCACCCTACGTGGCATCAGTTGTGGGCGTGCAGGGCTTCGTTCAGCTCAATAGCCGACTTGTGGGTCTTGCACTCCACGGCGCCGGTCAGCGAGTTACGACGGAACAGCAGATCCGGCTGGCCAGCCAGGTCGCGTGCCTTGACCACCTTGACCAGGGCGTTGCCCTCGTCGAGCAGGTTCACCTTGGTGCCGGCGGTGATGTACAGGCCGGCTTCGACGGTGTTGCGGTCGCCCAGCGGGATGCCGATGCCGGCGTTGGCGCCGATCAGGCAACCTTCACCGACGCTGATGATGATGTTGCCGCCGCCGGACAGGGTGCCCATGGTCGAGCAGCCGCCGCCCAGGTCAGAACCCTTGCCGACGAATACGCCAGCAGAGACGCGGCCTTCGATCATGCCCGGGCCTTCGGTGCCGCCGTTGAAGTTGACGAAGCCTTCGTGCATCACGGTGGTGCCTTCGCCGATGTAGGCGCCCAGGCGCACGCGCGCGCTGTCGGCAATACGCACGCCGGCCGGTACCACGTAGTCGGTCATTTTCGGGAACTTGTCCACCGAGAACACTTCCAGCAGCTCGCCCTTCAGGCGCGCTTCCAGCTGGCGCTCGGCCAGTTCGCCGAGGTCGACGGCGCCCTGGCTGGTCCAGGCCACGTTGGGCAGCAGTGGGAAGATGCCGGCCAGGCTCAGACCGTGCGGCTTGACCAGACGATGCGACAGCAGGTGCAGCTTGAGGTAGGCCTCCGGGGTGCTGGTCAGCGCGGCGTCTTCAGCCAGGAAGGTGGCGACCAGCGGGTTGTGGCTTTCGGCCAGACGGGTCAGCAGCGCCGCTTGAGCGGCGTCCACGCCTTTCAGGGCTTCGGCCAGGTCAGCGGCCTGTGTGGTGGTGAAGGCGATGGCCTGGTTGCCGCCCTGGTAGCCGAGCTTTTCGGCGGCTTTGGCTACCAGCTCGCTGGTCGGGTTGAGCAGCGGCAGGGCGTAGAAGACTTCCAGCCAGTTGCCCTGGCGGTTCTGGGTGCCAACACCAAAGGCGATGCTGTAAAGGGAGGTGCTCATTAGATGGGGTTCCTTGCAACGAAATCGGGTGAGGTTGATCAGGCCAGCGCGGCTTGGTAGTTATCCGGCTTGAAGCCGACCAGGGTCTTGTCGCCCAGGTCGAGTACCGGGCGCTTGATCATCGACGGCTGGGCCAGCATCAGTTCGATGGCCTTGGCCTGGTCGAGATCGGCTTTCTGCGCGTCTTCCAGCTTGCGGAAGGTGGTGCCGGCACGGTTCAGGACGGTCTGCCAGCCATGCTCGTTGCACCACTTTTCCAGGTTTGCACGGTCGATCCCGACGCTCTTGTAGTCGTGAAAGGCATAGTCGACCTGGTGTTCATCGAGCCAGGTTCTGGCCTTTTTCATCGTGTCGCAGGCCTTGATGCCATACAGGACGTAACTCATTGATCTTCCTCTGATGAGTGGCGTGCCGGAAGGTCCGGGAAATACGGCGGGCCATTATGCCACGTCGCGTCCAGACGTGGCGGCGGCTGTCGCTGCGATGTGTTACAGCGCCGGCGTGTAGCCCGGATGAAATCCGGGAAGCCATGGGCGGCTATCCCCGGATTGCATCCGGGCTACGGAGCCAGCGGCTCGCGTAAAGCCCCTCCTGCAAGTCAAGTAGCTGTGGGAGGGGCTTTAGCCGCGACGGTTGAAGCAGTTCAGGCGCTGCGGATAAAGCGGGCGATGCGCTCGGCGGCCTCGATGCACTCGGCCAGCGGTGCCACCAGTGCCATACGCACGCGGCCGGCACCCGGGTTGACGCCGTCCACTTCGCGCGACAGGTACGAGCCGGGCACCACGGTGACGTGCTCGGTGGCGAACAGGTCGCGGGTGAACAGGGTGTCGTCACCCGGTGTGCGCGCCCACAGGTAGAAGCCGCCATCGGGGCGCTGTACGTCCATCACGGGGGCGAGGATATCCAGCACGGCAGCGAATTTCTCACGGTACATGTCGCGGTTGGCACGTACATGCGCTTCGTCATTCCAGGCGGCAACGCTGGCCAGCTGGGTTTGTACCGGCATGGCGCAGCCGTGGTAGGTGCGGTACAGCAAGAAGTGCTTGAGGATGCTGGCGTCGCCGGCGACGAAGCCCGAACGCAGTCCCGGCAGGTTGGAGCGCTTGGACAGGCTGTGGAACACCACGCAGCGTTTGAAGTCGCTGCGGCCCAGTTCGGCGCAGGCGCTGAGCAGGCCGGGCGGTGGTGCGTCTTCATCGAAATACAGCTCGCTGTAGCACTCGTCGGCGGCGATGACGAAGTCGTGCTCGTCGGCCAGGGCGATCAGTTTTTTCAGCGTCTCGACTGGGATCAGGGCGCCGGTGGGGTTGCCTGGCGAGCAGAGGAAGAGAATCTGGCAGCGCTTCCAGATTTCGGCCGGCACGGCATCGAAGTCCGGGTTGAAGCCATGAGCTTCCAGGCACGGCAGGTAGTGCGGCTCGGCGCCGGCGAGGAAGGCCGCACCTTCGTAGATCTGATAGAAGGGGTTGGGGCTGACGACCAGGCCCTTGGCGTTGCGGTCGACCACCGCCTGGGTGAAGGCGAACAGGGCTTCGCGGGTGCCATTGACCGGCAACACGTGGCGCGCGGCATCCAGCCAGCCAGTCGGCACGCCAAAGCGGCGTTCGCACCAGCTGGCAATGCTCTGGCGCAGCTCCGGCAGGCCGAGCGTGGTCGGGTAGACGGCGAGCTTGTCGAGATTGGCGGTCAGTGCCTGGCCGACGAAGTCAGGCGAGCGATGCTTGGGTTCGCCGATGGACAGGGCAATCGGGCGCTTGTCGGCGGCCGGTTGTACGCTGCCGAGCAGTTCGCGCAGTTTCTCGAAAGGGTAGGGCTGGAGCTGGTCGAGGGCTGGATTCATCGTTATCTCGCGTACTTCGGAAAGCGGGGCGGCGCAATCATATGTTGATCTGCAGGGTCTGCGGTTGAGCGCTGGGCTCGGACAGGCGGCGGACGATGGTTTCCTGCAGGCGTGCACAGAGTTCGGGGTCGGACAGCGGCTGGTTGTTGGCGTCGGTGACGAAGAATACGTCCTCGACCCGTTCGCCGAGGGTGGCGATCTTGGCGTTCTGCAGCGACAGGTCGTATTCGAGGAAGATTCGCCCGATCCGCGCCAGCAGGCCGGGGCGGTCCGGTGCGGTCAGTTCGAGGATGGTCACCGGGCGCTGCGCGTCGTTGTGGATGGTCACCTGCGGTGCGAAGGCAAAGTGCTTGAGCTGGCGCGGCACCCTGCGCTGGATAATGGTCGGATAGTCGTCCGGGTTCTTCAGCGCCTCGATCAGGCCTTCGCGAATCTGCTGGATGCGCGCCGGGTTGTTGCCGATCGAGCCACCGTCTGCGTCCAGCACCACGTAGGTGTCGAGGGTGAACTGGCTGGTGGAGGTGATGATCCGCGCGTCGTGAATGTTCAGGTTGAGCTGGCTCATCGCGGCCACGGTCACGGCGAAGAAGTCATGCTGGTCCGGCGCGTAGATGAAGATCTGCGTGCCGCCTTCGAACTCGCGCTGGGTGGTTTCCTTCATCAGCACCAGCGGGCCACCATCGTTGGGGTGCTGGAGGATGGCATCGGTATGCCAGGCCACGTCGGTGGCGGTGTGGCGCAGGAAGTAGTCGTCGCCCAGCTGGCTCCACAGCTGTTCGGCATCGTCCGGGTCGGTGCCGCCACGTACCAGAGTGTCCAGGGCTGCGCTCTGGGTCTGGCGAATCTGCTCTTCACGGTCCAGCGGGTTTTCCAGGCCGCGGCGCAGGGCGCGCTTGGTCTCGGTGTAGAGCTGGCGCAGCAGGCTGGCGCGCCAGGAGTTCCACAGGCTGGGGTTGGTGGCGTTGATATCGGCCACGGTCAGCACGTAGAGGTAGTCCAGGTGCGTCTGGTCGCCGACGAACTGGGCGAAGTCGTGGATCACCTGCGGGTCGGAGAGGTCCTTGCGCTGCGCGGTGGTGGACATCACCAGGTGGTGCTGCACCAGCCAGACGATCAGGGCGCTGTCCCAGGCCGGCAGATGATGGCGGCGGGCGAAGGCTTCGGCGTCTACCGCGCCCAGCTCCGAATGATCACCGCCACGGCCCTTGCCGATGTCGTGATAGAGGCCGGCGAGGTAAATCAGCTCGGATTTTGGCAGCTTGTCGATCAGCTTGCTGGCCAGCGGGAATTTCTCCGCCAGCTCCGGCCAGCGGAACTTGCGCAGGTGCTTGATCAGGTTGAGGGTGTGCGCGTCGACCGTATAGATGTGGAACAGGTCGTGCTGCATCTGTCCGACGATATGGCCGAACTCCGGCAGGTAACGGCCGAGAATGCCGTAGCGGTTCATCCGCCGCAGGTTGCGGTGAATGCCTTCCTTGCACTTGAACAGTTCGATGAACAGGCTGGTGTTGCGGATGTCCTTGCGGAACTCCTCGTTGATCAGGTGGCGGCTGTCACGCAGCAGGCGGATACTGTCGGCGCGTACACCCTTGATTTCCGCGTGCTGCGCCATCAGCACGAAAATCTCGATGATGGCGAAGGGCGTGCGCTTGAACACGTTCGGGTGGGTGACTTCGATATAGCCGTCGCGCACCTGGAAGCGGCTGTTCAGTGGCGTGGCCGGGCCGCTTTCACCAGCGCGCAGGATCACTTCCTCGAAGTGCTGGTTGATCAGGTCCGACAGCTCGGAAATGCCCATCACCACGCGGTAGTACTTCTGCATGAAGTGTTCGATGCTGCGCTTGCCGTCGCCGTCCTGATAGCCGAACAGGGCGGCGATCTTGGCCTGGTGATCGAACAGCAGGCGGTCTTCGGCGCGCCCGGCAAGCATGTGCAGGGCGTAGCGCACCTTCCACAAAAATTCCTGGCTGGAGGAGAGCAGGGCGTATTCGCTCTCCAGCAGGAAGCCGTGGCCGACCAGGGCCTGCAGGTTCAGCGTGCCGAACTGGCGGCGCGCCACCCAGAGCACGGTCTGGATGTCGCGCAGGCCGCCGGGCGAGCCCTTGACGTTGGGTTCGAGGTTGTACTCGGTGTCGTTGTACTTGGCATGACGCGCTCTGCGCTCGTCGCGCTTGGCCAGGTAGAAGTGCTTGCTCGGCCACATCTGATCGGTGCTGGTCACCTGCTGCATGCGCTGGCGCAGGTGTTCGGGGCCGGCGATGGTACGGCTTTCCATCAGGTTGGTGATCACCGTCAGGTCGGCGCGCGCCTCTTCGGCGCATTCGTCGACCGAGCGCACGCTTTGGCCGACTTCCAGGCCGATGTCCCAGAGCAGGGTGAGAAAGCCTTCGATGGGCTCGCGAAAGATTTCGTGATCGCTGCTGTCGAGCAGGATCAGCAGGTCGATGTCCGAGTAAGGGTGCAGCTCACCACGGCCGTAGCCGCCCACGGCGAGCAGGGCGATGTCGGCATCCTCGCTCCAGGTGAAGCGTTTCCAGGCTTCCTGCAGGATCTGATCGACGAACCAGGCGCGGTCTTCGACCAGGCGGCGAATGTCACGGCCGGCGCGAAAGCGCGCATCGAGCACCTCATGCGCGCCGCGGATGGCCTTCTTGAATGCAGCGATGGGGCTGGATTTCAGGGCCAGCTCGGCCTGGAACTGACCGCGGTCAAACAGTTCGGGGTCCATCTGCGGCATGCAGTTGCCTTCCTTATATAAGGTGGGGTGCGCGATGCGCACCACAAACTTCAATGGTGCGCACGGCGCACCCTACGGATCGCGGTCAGGCCGGGGTGCGCGGCAGGGTGTCGTCGCTGCGCAGGGTCAGGATCTCATAGCCGTCTGCGGTGACCAGCACAGTGTGCTCCCATTGCGCCGACAGCTTGCGGTCCTTGGTGATGGCGGTCCAGCCGTCGCCGAGCAGGCGGGTTTCCGGGCGGCCCTGATTGATCATCGGCTCGATGGTGAAGGTCATGCCTTCCTTGAGCTCCATGCCGGTACCGGCCTTGCCGTAGTGCAACACCTGCGGCTCTTCATGGAAGACCGCGCCGATGCCATGGCCGCAGTATTCGCGGACCACGGAGAAACCGTTCTTTTCCGCGTGCTTCTGGATCACTTCGCCGATATCGCCCAGGCGCGTGCCGGGTTTGACCAGTTCGATGCCTTTGTACATGCATTCCTGAGTGACCTTGGCCAGACGCTCGGCCCACTCGGCGACCTTGCCGACCATGAACATCTTGCTGGTATCGCCGTGGTAGCCATCCTTGATCACGGTGACGTCGATGTTCAGCACGTCGCCGTCTTTCAGCGGCTTGTCATTGGGAATGCCGTGGCACACCACGTGGTTGATCGAGGTGCAGATCGACTTGGGGAAGCCCTTGTAGTTGAGCGGGGCGGGAATGGCCTGCTGCACGTTGACGATATAGTCGTGGCAGATACGGTCGATTTCCTCGGTGGTGACGCCTGGTTTGACGTGTTCACCGATCATCTCCAGCACTTCGGCGGCCAGGCGGCCGGCCACGCGCATTTTCTCGATTTCTTCGGCGGATTTGATGGTGACGGTCATATGAAGCTCTCGGGCACGAACGGAAAGGGCGATATATTAGCAGCTTCGCCGTGCCAGCCCCAAAGGGCACTGCAACCGCTGCAGGGCGTTACTGCGTTGTTTGCCAGCTTTTGTAGCCTGAGCCGGCTTTGTGTGGTATAAAACGCGCCGCTTTACGGGCACTAAGCCCGAAAGCTCAAACCCACACACGTATCGACACGGTTTCCTGGGTGCCTTTCGACAAGTTCGAGGGTTGGAAGCTGGGATACGTGGAGGCCTAACCCGACTTATCAAGGAACTATCATGTCCCAAGTCAACATGCGCGATATGCTGAAGGCCGGTGTGCACTTCGGCCACCAGACCCGTTACTGGAACCCGAAAATGGGCAAGTACATTTTCGGCGCGCGTAACAAGATTCACATCATCAACCTCGAAAAAACCCTGCCGATGTTCAACGAAGCTCAGGCTTTCGTTGAGAAGCTGGCTGCTGGCAAGAACAAGATCCTGTTCGTCGGCACCAAGCGTTCCGCTGGCAAGATCGTTCGCGAAGAAGCTGCTCGTTGCGGCTCGCCGTTCGTCGATCACCGCTGGTTGGGCGGCATGCTGACCAACTACAAGACCATCCGTGCTTCGATCAAGCGCCTGCGCGAGCTGGAAACCCAGTCCCAGGACGGTACTTTCGCCAAGCTGACCAAGAAAGAAGCCCTGATGCGTACCCGTGATCTGGAAAAACTGGATCGCAGCCTGGGTGGTATCAAGGACATGGGTGGTCTGCCGGACGCTCTGTTCGTGATCGACGTTGACCACGAGCGCATTGCTATCACCGAAGCCAACAAGCTGGGCATCCCGGTTATCGGCATCGTCGATACCAACAGCAGCCCGGAAGGCGTTGACTACATCATCCCGGGTAACGACGACGCCATCCGCGCCATCCAGCTGTACATGGGTGCCATGGCCGACGCCGTGATCCGTGGTCGCAGCAATGCTGGCGGCGGTACTGAAGAGTTCGTCGAAGAAGCCGCGGCTGCCGAGAGCGCCGAAGGCTAAGCGGTAACGCCAAGCATTTAGCGTTATGCGCTGTGCAAGAAGGGGGCTAGGCCCCCTTTTTGCCACTCACAGATTTGATCGCCCGCCTGGCGGGTGAATGGTTGAAGACCTACCGAGAGGATTTTCAAGATGGCAGAGATTACTGCAGCCCTGGTTAAAGAACTGCGCGAGCGTACCGGCCAAGGCATGATGGAATGCAAGAAGGCCCTGGTTGCCGCCGGTGGCGACATCGAGAAAGCCATTGATGACATGCGCGCTTCCGGCGCCATCAAGGCTGCCAAGAAGGCTGGCAACATTGCCGCTGAAGGCTCCATCGCCGTTCGCGTCGAAGGCGGTCGTGGCCTGATCATCGAAGTCAACTCGCAGACCGACTTCCTGGCTCTGCAGGACGACTTCAAAGCTTTCGTCAAAGAAAGCATCGACGAAGCCTTCGAGAAGAACCTGACCGAAGCCGCTCCGCTGATCGCCTCGCGCGAATCCGCTCGTGAAGCCCTGGTTGCCAAGTGCGGTGAGAACGTCAACATCCGTCGCCTGACCGCTGTTTCCGGCGAAACCGTTGGTGCCTACCTGCACGGCCACCGCATTGGTGTTCTGGTTGTCCTGAAAGGCGGTAACGACGAACTGGCCAAGCACGTTGCCATGCACGTTGCTGCCTCCAACCCGGCCGTTGTTTCGCCGGATCAGGTCTCCGAAGAGCTGGTTGCCAAGGAAAAGGAAATCTTCCTGCAGCTGAACGCCGAGAAGATCGCTGGCAAGCCGGAAAACATCGTCGAGAACATGATCAAAGGCCGTATCACCAAGTTCCTGGCCGAAGCCAGCCTGGTCGAGCAAGCCTTCATCATGGATCCGGAAGTCAAGGTCGGTGACCTGGTGAAGAAAGCCGGTGCCGAAATCGTTTCCTTCGTTCGTTACGAAGTGGGCGAGGGTATCGAGAAGGTCGAGACCGACTTCGCTGCCGAAGTTGCCGCTCAGGTTGCTGCCAGCAAGCAGTAATCGGCGGTTCGGCCAGTTGTCCCAGAGAGGCTGCCCGCTTGCGCGTGCAGCCTCTTTGCCGAATAAGGGGCAACAAATGCACTAACGGCCTTGCAACCGGAGGTCGCCGGCACGTTCGAAGTGCCGGATAATTGCAGCGCCCGAGCGCGTTGCTCAAGAATTTCATATCGCCGCAGGAGAGACTTGCAATGGCTCAGCAGACAACTGGTCGCCAACCTCGCTACAAACGCATTCTGCTCAAACTTAGCGGCGAGGCCCTGATGGGCTCGGAAGATTTCGGCATCGATCCCAAGGTGCTCGATCGCATGGCGCTGGAAGTCGGCCAACTGGTCGGTATCGGTGTGCAGGTCGGCCTGGTGATCGGTGGTGGCAACCTGTTCCGTGGCGCGGCGCTGTCCGCTGCTGGCATGGATCGCGTCACTGGCGACCACATGGGCATGCTGGCCACCGTCATGAACGCACTAGCCATGCGTGATGCGCTGGAGCGCTCGAACATCCCGGCCATCGTCATGTCGGCGATTTCCATGGTCGGCGTGACCGATCACTATGACCGCCGCAAGGCCATGCGCCACCTGAAGACCGGTGAGGTAGTGATTTTCGCTGCTGGCACCGGCAACCCCTTCTTTACCACCGATTCGGCTGCCTGCCTGCGCGCCATCGAAATCGATGCGGACGTGGTACTGAAGGCGACCAAGGTCGATGGCGTGTACACTGCCGACCCGTTCAAAGACCCGCATGCCGAGAAGTTCGAGCGCCTGACCTATGACGAGGTGCTCGATCGCAAGCTGGGCGTGATGGATCTGACCGCCATCTGCCTGTGCCGTGATCACAACATGCCGCTGCGGGTTTTCAACATGAACAAGCCCGGCGCACTGCTGAACGTTGTAGTGGGTGGCGCCGAAGGAACTCTGATCGAGGAGGATGCACAATGATCAACGACATCAAGAAAGACGCTCAGGAGCGCATGAGCAAGTCCCTGGAATCGCTGGGTCGTAACCTGGCCTCCATTCGAACCGGTCGTGCCCATCCGAGCATTCTCGACAGCATCAAGGTGCCGGCCTGGGGTAGCGACATGCCGCTGAACCAGGTGGCAGCGATCTCCGTCGAGGACGCGCGCACCCTGAAGATCGTCGCGCATGACAAGACCCTCAGTGCTGCCATCGAGAAGGCCATCATGACCTCCGATCTGGGTCTGAACCCGAGCAGCGCCGGTACCACCATCCGTGTGCCGATGCCGGCGCTGACCGAGGAAACCCGCAAGGGCTATACCAAGCAGGCGCGTGGCGTGGCCGAAGATGCCAAGGTCGCCGTGCGCAACGTGCGTCGTGATGCCCTGGCCGAGCTGAAGAAGCTGTCCAAGGCCAAGGAAATCAGCGAGGACGAAGAGCGTCGCGCCGCTGACGAGCTGCAGAAGATCACTGACAAGTTCATCGGTGATGTCGACAAGGCGCTCGAGGTCAAAGAAGCGGACCTGATGGCCGTCTGACGGCTGGGCGCCCATAAATGGACAAAAACAAGCAGGGGGCGGTGCCGCGGCATGTCGCCATCATCATGGATGGCAACAACCGTTGGGCGAAGAAGCGCCTGTTGCCGGGTGTGGCTGGGCACAAGGCCGGGGTCGATGCGGTTCGCGCGGTGATCGAGGTCTGTGCCGAGTCGGGCGTCGAGGTGCTGACCCTGTTCGCCTTTTCCAGCGAGAACTGGCAGCGTCCGGCCGAAGAGGTCGGTGCGCTGATGGAGTTGTTCCTGGGGGCGCTGCGTCGTGAGGCCAAGCGTCTGCTGGATAACGACATCAGTCTGCGCATCATCGGCGATCGCTCGCGTTTTCATCCCGAGTTGCAGGCCGCCATGCGCGAAGCCGAGCAACTGACTGCCGGCAACCGGCGCTTCACCTTGCAGATCGCGGCCAACTACGGTGGTCAGTGGGATATCGCCCAGGCTGCTCAGCGTCTGGCGCGTGAGGTGCAGGCAGGTCATTTGCAGCCCGAAGACATTACCCCGCAATTGCTTCAGGGTTGTCTGGCTACCGGTGATCTGCCTTTGCCTGACCTGTGCATCCGTACGGGTGGCGAGCACCGCATCAGTAACTTCCTCCTGTGGCAGTTGGCTTATAGCGAACTGTACTTCTCCGACCTCTATTGGCCGGACTTCAAGCACGAGGCCATGCGCAAGGCGCTGGCCGATTTCGCTACCCGCCAGCGTCGCTTCGGCAAGACCAGCGAGCAGGTGGAAGCTGAGGCGCGCTCCTAATGCTCAAACAACGAATCATCACGGCGCTGGTGCTGTTGCCCATCGCCCTGGGCGGTTTTTTTCTGCTCGACGGCGGCGCCTTTGCCCTGTTCATCGGTGCGGTGGTCACGCTGGGGGCCTGGGAATGGGCCCGTCTGGCAGGGTTCGAGGCGCAGTCGCTGCGTGTGGCCTATGCGGCTGCAGTGGCCGTGTTGCTCGGCTTGCTGTATATGGTGCCGGTCGTTGCCCCGCTGCTGCTGGTGGTGGCTGTGTTGTGGTGGTTGGTCGCGACCTTTCTGGTAATGACCTATCCCGACAGCAGTCGTCTCTGGGGCGGTGTACCGGGACGTTTGCTGATTGGTTTGCTGATTCTGCTGCCGGCCTGGCAAGGGTTGATCCTGCTCAAGCAGTGGCCGCAGGCCAATGCGCTGATCATCGCGGTGATGGTGCTGGTCTGGGGGGCGGATATCGGCGCCTATTTTTCCGGCAAGACCTTTGGTAAGCGCAAGCTGGCGCCCAAGGTCAGCCCGGGCAAGAGCTGGGAAGGGCTCTACGGCGGTCTTGCAGCCAGCCTGCTGATCACCCTGCTGGTCGGGCTGCAGCAAGGCTGGTCCGCTGGTGGGCTGCTGCTGGCGCTGGCAGGTGCTGCTGTGGTGGTGCTGATTTCCGTGGTTGGCGACCTGACCGAAAGCATGTTCAAACGTCAGTCCGGGATCAAGGACAGCAGCAATCTGCTGCCGGGTCATGGCGGTGTGCTGGATCGCATCGACAGCCTGACGGCGGCCATTCCGCTGTTCGCTGCATTGCTCTGGCTCGCTGGTTGGGGCGCGCTGTGAGCGCAGTGCAGCAGGTCACCGTACTGGGCGCTACCGGTTCCATCGGGCTCAGCACGCTGGATGTGATCGCGCGCCACCCTGAGCGCTACAGCGTCTTCGCGCTGACGGGCTTTTCGCGCCTGGCAGAGCTGCAGGTGCTGTGCGTGCAGCATCGGCCGCGCTACGCCGTGGTGCCTGATGACGCTTCAGCGCTCGAGTTGCAGAACAATCTGCGCGCCGCCGGGCTGGCGACCGAAGTGCTGGTTGGCGAAGCAGGGCTGTGCGCCGTCTCTGCCGACGCCGCCGTCGATTGCGTAATGGCGGCCATTGTTGGCGCAGCGGGCCTCAAACCGACCCTGGCGGCCGTGCAGGCCGGCAAGAAAGTACTGCTGGCGAACAAGGAGGCGCTGGTGATGTCCGGCGCCTTGTTCATGCAGGCGGTCAAGCAGAGCGGGGCGGTGCTGTTGCCTATCGACAGTGAGCACAACGCCATTTTCCAGTGTCTGCCCGGTGACTATTCGCGGGGTTTGCAGACTGTCGGTGTGCGTCGCGTACTGCTGACGGCTTCTGGCGGGCCTTTTCGCGAAACGCCGTTGGCCGACCTGGAATGCGTCACCCCGGAGCAGGCCTGTGCTCATCCGAACTGGTCGATGGGGCGCAAGATTTCCGTGGACTCGGCCAGCATGATGAACAAGGGGCTCGAGTCGATCGAGGCCTGCTGGTTGTTCGATGCCCGCCCGGAGCAGATCGAAGTGGTCATCCACCGGCAGAGCGTGATTCATTCGCTGGTCGATTACATCGATGGTTCGGTGCTGGCGCAGCTGGGTAATCCGGATATGCGCACGCCCATCGCTCATGCGTTGGCCTGGCCGGAGCGTATCGACTCGGGCGTATCGCCTCTGGATCTGTTTGCCGTCGGTCGCCTGGATTTCGAACGCCCCGACGAGCAGCGTTTTCCCTGTCTGCGTCTGGCGCGGGAGGCGGCGCAGGCTGGTGGCAGTGCACCGGCGATGCTCAACGCCGTCAATGAAGTCGCGGTCGAGGCTTTCCTGCAGCGGCGCATCCGTTTCGTTGATATCGCGCGTATGATTGAGTCCGTGTTGAACGCCCAGCCGGTGCAGGCTGTCGAAGCGCTCGACGCGGTATTCGCGGCCGATGCCCGTGCGCGTGAGCTGGCTGGGCAGTGGCTCGCTGGCCGTTGATGGCGCCCGTATTGGTCTGGTGTGTGCTGGAACTTGAGCGGCTCGTAGAGCTGGAGAAGTGAAATGAGTGGGTTGTACATGCTGGTTGGCACCCTGATCGCACTGGGTGTCCTGGTAACCTTTCACGAGTACGGGCACTTCTGGGTGGCCCGGCGCTGCGGCGTCAAGGTGCTGCGCTTCTCCGTTGGCTTCGGCACACCGCTGCTGCGCTGGCATGACCGCCAGGGCACCGAATTCGTGGTTGCAGCCATTCCTCTGGGTGGCTACGTCAAGATGCTCGATGAGCGCGAGGGCGATGTGCCTCCCGAGCTCGTCGAGCAGTCCTTCAATCGCAAGAGCGTGCGCCAGCGCATCGCCATCGTGGCTGCGGGCCCGCTGGCCAATTTCCTGCTGGCGCTGCTGTTCTTCTGGTTCGTCGCCATGCTCGGCAGTCAGCAGGTGCGCCCGGTTATCGGCGCCGTGCAGCCGGACAGTCTGGCGCAAGTGGCCGGGCTGCGTGCGGGGCAGGAGATCGTTGCGGTCAACGGCGAGGCCACCAGTGGTTGGGCGGCGGTCAATCTGCAACTGGTAAGGCGTCTGGGCGAGAGCGGTACGCTCGATCTGCGCGTGCTGGAGCCGGGCTCCACCGTAGAGACGCCCAAGCAGGTGCAGTTGGACAACTGGCTGCGCGGTGCCGACGAGCCGGACCCGATTGGTTCGCTGGGCATTCGTCCATGGCGTCCGGTGCTGGAGCCGGTTCTGGCTGAAGTCGATTCCAAGGGGCCTGCCCACGCCGCAGGGCTGCAGGCAGGGGACAGGTTGCTGGCGCTCGATGGCGAGCCCCTGGCCGACTGGCAGGAGCTGGTCGATCGCGTCCGGGCATTGCCGGGCGAGGCGGTCACGCTGCGCTTCGAGCGCGCCGGGCAAGCGCAGGATGTGCAGCTGACCCTGGCGTCGCGCGGTGAAGGAGAGGCCCGCAGTGGCTACCTGGGCGCCGGCGTGCAGGGCGTCGAATGGCCGCCGGAGATGCTCCGCGAGGTGCGCTACGGTCCGCTCGAGGGTGTTGTCGAAGGCATGCGTCAAACCTGGTCCATGAGCCTGCTGACCCTCGATTCGCTGAAGAAAATGCTGTTCGGTGAGCTCTCGGTAAAAAACTTGAGTGGGCCGATAACCATTGCTAAAGTGGCGGGCGCTTCAGCTGAGTCAGGGCTGGGGGATTTCCTGAAATTCCTTGCATATCTGAGTATTAGCTTGGGGGTTCTCAATCTGCTGCCCATTCCCGTACTGGATGGTGGGCATCTGCTGTTTTATCTGGTCGAGTGGGTGCGTGGTCGCCCCTTGTCTGAGCGGGTTCAGGGTTGGGGGATGCAGATCGGCATCAGTCTGGTCATCGGGGTCATGCTGCTTGCCCTGGTCAACGACCTCAGCCGCCTGTGAGCATTGCTGAATACGTTCTTGAGATTTAAAAGAAGTGTCGCTTAAGCGGCAGTTTTTATCGTCAGTTGGAATAAGAAAGGACTTCATGAAACGTCTGCTGCTACCTGCGGTACTGTCCGCATTGATGATCGCCGAAGTTCACGCCGAGTCCTTCACCATCTCCGATATACGCGTCAATGGCCTGCAGCGGGTTTCCGCAGGCAGCGTATTCGGCGCGCTGCCGCTCAACGTGGGCGAGCAGGTAGATGATCGCCAACTGGTCGATGCCACCCGTTCCCTGTTCCGTACCGGCTTCTTCCAGGATATCCAGCTCGGTCGCGATGGTGACGTACTGGTGGTTACCGTGGTCGAGCGTCCCTCCATCTCCGGCATCGAGATCGAAGGCAACAAGGCCATCACTACAGAAGACCTGCTCAAGGGGCTGAACCAGTCCGGTCTGGCCGAGGGCGAAATCTTCCAGCGCGCCACCCTCGAAGGCGTGCGTAACGAGCTGCAGCGCCAGTATGTCGCTCAGGGCCGCTATTCGGCCGAGATCGAAGCCGAAGTCATTCCGCAGCCGCGTAACCGTGTGGCGCTGAAAATCACCATCAACGAAGGCACCGTTGCTGCCATTTCCCACATCAACGTGGTCGGCAACACCGTGTTCTCCGATGAAGATCTGGTCGATCTGTTCGAGCTGAAGACCACCAACTGGCTGTCCTTCTTCAAGAACGACGACAAGTATGCCCGCGAGAAACTGTCCGGTGACCTCGAGCGCCTGCGCTCCTACTACCTGGACCGCGGCTACATCAACATGGATATCAGCTCCACCCAGGTATCCATCACCCCGGACAAGAAGCACGTCTACATCACCGTCAACGTCGAAGAAGGCGAGAAGTACAGCGTTCGCGACGTGAAACTGTCCGGTGACCTCAAGGTTCCGGAAGAAGACGTGCGTGCACTGCTGCTGGTCAAGGAAGGGCAGGTCTTCTCGCGCAAGATCATGACCACCACCAGTGAGCTGATCACCCGCCGCCTGGGTAACGAAGGCTATACCTTCGCCAACGTCAATGGCGTGCCGGAAGCTCACGACGAGGACAACACCGTCTCGATCACCTTCTTCGTCGATCCGGGCAAGCGCGCCTACGTCAACCGCATCAACTTCCGCGGCAACACCAAGTCCGAAGACCAGGTGCTGCGTCGCGAAATGCGTCAGATGGAAGGTGGCTGGGCCTCGACCTACCTGATCGACCAGTCCAAGGTGCGTCTGGAGCGTCTGGGCTTCTTCAAGGAGGTCAACGTCGAAACCCCGCAGGTGCCGGGCACCGACGACCAGATCGACGTCAACTACAGCGTCGAAGAGCAGCCGTCCGGCTCCATCACCGCCAGCGTCGGTTTCGCTCAGAACGCCGGTCTGATCCTCGGTGGCTCGATCAGCCAGAACAACTTCCTGGGTACCGGTAACCGCGTCAGCATCGGCCTGACCCGCAGCGAATACCAGACCCGATACAGCTTTGGCTTCGTTGACCCCTACTGGACCGTCGATGGTGTCAGCCTGGGTTACAACGCCTTCTACCGCACCACCGACTACGATGAGCTTGATGTCGACGTATCCAGCTACTCGGTCGACAGCCTGGGTGCAGGTGTCAACATCGGCTACCCGATCAGCGAAACCGCGCGTCTGACCTACGGTCTGACCGTGCAGCAGGACACCATCGATACCGGTCGTTATACCGTCGACGAGATCTTCGATTTCATCGACTCTGAAGGCGATAACTACCTGAACTTCAAGGGTTCCATCGGCTGGTCCGAGTCGACCCTGAACCGTGGCGTACTGGCCAACCGTGGTCATTCGCAGAGCCTGGTGCTGGAAACCACTTTGCCGGGTAGCGATCTGTCGTTCTACAAACTCGACTACCGTGGTCAGGTCTTCACCCCGATCAGCGACAACTACACCCTGCGTTTCCATACCCAGCTGGGTTATGGCGACAGCTACGGTTCCACGGCTGAGCTGCCGTTCTACGAGCACTACTACGCGGGTGGTTTCAACTCGGTACGTGGTTTCGAAGACAGCAGCCTGGGGCCACGCAGTACGCCGAGTAGCGGTGCCAAACCGGGCACCCTGCGCGACCCGGATCAGGATCCGCTGCCGTTCGGTGGTAACGTGCTGGTGCAGGGCGGCGTCGAGATGCTCTTCCCGCTGCCGTTCGTCAAGGATCAGCGTTCGCTGCGCACTGCGTTGTTCTGGGATGTGGGTAATGTATTCGACACCAACTGCAGCTCCAGCCAGAAGAGGCTGAGCGACAGCTGCGATATCGACTTCAGCAGCATGGCCAGCTCCGTGGGTGTCGGCCTGACCTGGATCACCGCACTGGGCCCGCTGAGTTTCAGTCTGGCCATGCCGATCAAGAAGCCGGATGATGCCGATACCCAGGTATTCCAGTTCTCCCTGGGTCAAACCTTCTAAGTTCGTTTCACAGAAAGCCAACAGTTTTGTTGCAGGAGTGCATTGTGCGTAAGTTGACTCAACTGGTTCTGTTCACCGCCGCCCTGATCGCCACTCCGGCGTTCGCCGAGATGAAGGTGGCCGTGCTGAACTATCAGATGGCGCTGCTCGAGTCGGATGCAGCCAAGCGCTACGCCGTCGATGCCGAGAAGAAGTTCGGCCCGCAGCTGAACAAGCTCAAGACCCTGGAAAGCGACGCCAAGCGCATTCAGGATCGCATGGTCAAGGACGGCGAGAAGATGCAGCAGGCCGAGCGCGAGCGCCTCGAGCTCGAATTCAAGCAGAAGGCTCGTGACTTCCAGTTCCAGTCCAAGGAGCTGAACGAAGCCAAGGCAATCGCTGACCGCGAGATGCTGGCCAAGCTGAAGCCGAACCTGGACAAGGCCGTCGAAGAAGTGATCAAGAACGGTAACTTCGACCTGGTGCTCGAGCGCGGTGCGGTGATCGATGTCAAGCCTCAGTACGACATCACTCGCCAGGTCATCGAGCGCATGAATCAGATGCGTTAAGCATGACTGCGACATTTACCCTCGGCCAGCTGGCCGAGCGCCTGGGCGCCACCTTGCGTGGCGCCGAAGCTAAGGTCATCACGGGCCTGGCCACCTTACAGGAGGCCGGGCCCGAACAATTGAGCTTCCTGGCCAATGCCCAGTACCGCAAGTTTCTGGCGCAGACCCACGCCGGTGCCGTGTTGCTTACCGCAGCCGATGCTGAAGGCTATGCTGGCGATGCCTTGATCGTTGCCAATCCTTATCTGGCTTATGCCCAGCTTTCGCATGTGTTCGACCGCAAGCCCAAGGCGGCTCCCGGCATTCATGCCACTGCGCAGGTTGCAGGCGATGCTCAGGTCGATCCGAGCGCCAGTGTTGGCGCCTTTGCGGTCATCGAAAGCGGTGCTCGCATCGGCGCTGATGTGAGCATCGGTGCGCATTGCGTGGTCGGTGCGCGTAGCGTGATCGGTGAGGGTGGTTGGCTGGCTCCGCGCGTGACGCTGTACCACGATGTGCAGATCGGCAAGCGTGTAGTGATTCAGTCCGGTGCGGTGATCGGTGGCGAAGGCTTCGGTTTCGCCAACGAGAAGGGCGTCTGGCAGAAGATCGCGCAGATCGGTGGGGTGACCATCGGTGATGATGTCGAGATCGGCGCCAACACCACGGTGGATCGAGGTGCGCTGTCCGATACCCTGATCGGTAATGGCGTGAAGCTGGATAACCAGATCATGATCGCGCACAACGTGCAGATCGGTGACAACACGGCCATGGCGGGCTGCTGCGGTATTTCCGGCAGCACCAAGATCGGCAAGAACTGCATGATCGCCGGCGGTGTGGGCATGGTTGGCCATATCGAGGTGTGCGACAACGTGTTCGTCACCGGTATGACCATGGTGACTCGCTCGATCACCGAGCCGGGCGCCTATTCTTCAGGCACTGCCATGCAACCGGCGGGCGAGTGGAAGAAGAGTGCAGCCCGTATTCGTCAGTTGGACGATATGGCCAAGCGACTGCGTGAGCTGGAAAAACAGCTGGCCGCCGTGACCCAGACGGCAAACGTCTCATCTGATGCCTGAGCACGGCGTGGCCGTGCTCTTTTCTTTTCTTACAGGCTTAACCGGACATGATGGACATCAACGAAATTCGTGAATATTTGCCGCACCGCTATCCGTTCCTGCTGGTGGACCGTGTGGTGGACCTGGACGTCGAAGGCAAGCAGATTCGCGCCTATAAGAATGTCAGCATCAATGAGCCGTTCTTCAACGGTCACTTCCCCGAGCACCCGATCATGCCGGGCGTTCTGATCATCGAGGCCATGGCCCAGGCTGCCGGTATCCTCGGCTTCAAGATGATGGGGGTGAAGCCGGCCGATGGCACCCTGTATTACTTCGTTGGTTCCGACAAGCTGCGCTTCCGTTCGCCGGTGCTGCCGGGTGATCAACTGACGCTGGAAGCCAAATACCTGAGCGACCGTCGCAGCATCTGGAAATTCGAGTGCCGCGCCACCGTCGATGGCAAGGAAGTCTGCGCTGCTGAAATCATCTGTGCGGAACGCAAGCTATGAGTTTGATTGACCCCCGCGCGATCATCGACCCCAGTGCCAGATTGGCCGACGACGTCGTCGTTGGCCCTTGGAGCATTGTCGGGGCCGATGTGGAAATCGGCGAGGGTACAGTCATCGGCCCGCACGTCGTGCTCAAGGGACCGACCGTGATCGGCAAGCACAACCGCATCTACCAGTTTTCTTCGGTCGGTGAAGACACGCCAGACCTGAAATACAAGGGCGAAGCGACGCGCCTGGTGATCGGTGATCACAACACGATTCGTGAGGGTGTCACCATTCACCGTGGCACCGTGCAGGATCGCAGCGAAACCACCATTGGCGACCACAACCTGATCATGGCCTACGCCCATATCGGTCATGACAGTGTGATCGGCAATCATTGCATTCTGGTCAACAATACGGCCCTGGCTGGGCATGTCTGGGTCGATGACTGGGCGATTCTGTCCGGTTATACCCTGGTGCATCAGTTCTGCCGCATTGGCGCGCACAGCTTCTCGGGCATGGGTACCGCGATTGGCAAGGATGTTCCGGCTTTCGTTACCGTGTTCGGTAACCCGGCCGAGGCGCGCAGCATGAACTTCGAGGGCATGCGCCGGCGTGGTTTCTCCGCCGAGGCCATCGCTGCCCTGCGCAAGGGCTACAAGCTGGTCTATCGCCAGGGGCTGACCGTCGAGCAGGCTCTGGCCGAGCTGGCCGAGTCCGCTGCTCAGTTCCCGGAAGTGGCAATTTTCCGTGATTCGATTCAGGCCTCCACGCGCGGCATCACGCGCTGATACCTATGAGCAGACCTATTCGCGTCGCACTGGTCGCCGGTGAGGCGTCCGGTGACATCCTCGGTTCAGGCCTGATGCAGGCCATCAAGCAGCGCCATCCGGATGCCGAGTTCATCGGTGTTGGCGGCGCGCGCATGGAGGCCGAGGGCCTTAAATCCTATTTCCCGATGGAGCGCCTGGCCGTGATGGGCCTGGTCGAGGTACTGGGCCGTCTGTTCGAGTTGCTCCGTCGCCGTCGGCAACTGGCCCGCGACCTGATTGCTGCCAAACCGGACGTGTTCATCGGCATCGATGCGCCCGATTTCAACCTGGGCCTGGAGCTCAAGCTACGCCGTGCCGGCATCAAGACCGTGCACTACGTCAGCCCCTCGGTCTGGGCCTGGCGGCAGAAGCGTGTACTGAAGATCCGCGAAGCCTGCGACCTGATGCTGACCTTGTTCCCGTTCGAGGCGCAGTTCTACGACGAGCATCAGGTGCCGGTGCGCTTCGTTGGTCATCCGCTGGCCGATGCGATTCCGCAGCAGGCTGATCGTGCTGCTGCGCGCGAGGCGCTGGATCTGCCGCAGGACGAACCGGTAGTGGCCTTGATGTCCGGCAGTCGTGGTGGTGAAGTCGCGCGTCTCGGTGAGCTGTTTCTCGATGCGGCGATTCGTCTGCGCGCACTGCGCCCAGGTATTCATTTCCTGCTGCCTTGCGCCACGCCCGAGCGTCGCGAGCAGCTGGAGCAGATGCTGGCTGGGCGTGATTTGCCGCTGACGCTGCTCAATGGGCGCTCCCATGAAGCGTTGGCTGCCTGCGATGCGGTGTTGATCGCTTCGGGTACTGCGACCCTGGAAGCGCTGCTGTACAAGCGGCCGATGGTGGTGGCGTATCGCGTAGCGCCGCTGACCTATCGCATCCTCAAACGCCTGGTGAAGAGCCCCTATATCTCGCTGCCCAATCTGCTGGCCGAGCGTCTGCTGGTGCCTGAGCTGATTCAGGATGCAGCGACTCCCGAGGCTCTGGCCCAGGCCGTGGCGCCGTTGATCGACGGTGGGCAAGTGCAGACCGAGGGCTTCGACGTGATTCACCGTGCGCTGCGCCGCGACGCCTCGGTGTCGGCGGCTGAAGCCGTGCTCAAGCTGGCAGGGCATGGCTGATGCAGCTGGGCCTCGATTTTACCCTGGTCGAAGAACTGGTGGCCGGTGTTGACGAAGTCGGCCGTGGCCCGCTCTGCGGGGCCGTGGTCACGGCTGCGGTGATCCTCGATCCGGCGCGGCCGATTCTCGGCCTGAACGACTCGAAGAAACTCTCCGAGGCGCGCCGTGAAGTGCTGTTCGACGAGATTCGCGAGAAGGCTCTGGCCTGGTGCATCGCCCGCGCCGAGGTGGAGGAGATCGACCGCCTGAATATCCTGCATGCCACCATGCTGGCCATGCAGCGAGCTGTCGAAGGGCTGAGCGTGACACCCAGACTGGCATTGATCGACGGCAATCGCTGTCCAAAGCTGGCGGTGCCGAGTGCGCCGGTGGTCAAGGGCGATAGCCGGGTTCCGGCTATCGCCGCGGCTTCGATCCTGGCCAAGGTCAGTCGCGACCGCGAGATGCTCGAGATGGATCGTCTCTATCCCGGTTACGGCATAGCCGGCCACAAGGGCTACCCCACGCCCGTTCACCTAGAAGCCTTGCAGCGCCTGGGGCCGACGCCTATTCATCGGCGTTCCTTCGCACCGGTGCGCGCATTGCTCGAGCCTGTAGCTGTCGATTGTATCGCCGCTACAGTCTGAACCTCTGGCCCTCAGCCAGACCCGCTTAGGCTACAATCCGCGCTTTGTCGTTTTCACCTGCAAGGCCGCCCATGACCCAAGCTTTCGTCCACCTGCGTCTGCACACCGAATACTCACTGGTCGATGGCCTGGTGCGGGTCAAACCGCTGATCAAGGCCGTGGCCGGGGCCGGCATGCCGGCGGTTGCGGTCACCGACATGAGCAACATGTGCTCACTGGTGAAGTTCTACAAGGCGGCCATGGGCGCCGGGGTCAAGCCGATCTGTGGTGCCGATATCTGGATGGCCAGCGCCGAGGAAGACGGCCCGCTGACGCGCCTGACCCTGCTGGCGATGAACGCCAAGGGCTACCGCAACCTCACCGAACTGATCTCTCGTGGCTGGTCCGAAGGGCAGAGCAACGACCTGGTGATCATCCAGCGTGACTGGGTCAAGAACGCCGCCGAAGGTCTCATCGCGCTATCCGGCGCGCGTGAAGGCGAAGTCGGCCAGGCGCTGCTGGCCGGTGACGAAGCGTTGGCCGAAATGCGCCTGCGTGAATGGATGGCAGTGTTCCCGGATCGGTTCTATCTGGAGGTGCAGCGCACCAGCCGCGTTGGCGATGAGGAATATCTGCACGCCGCCGTGGCCCTGGCCGATCGCGTCGAGGCGCCGCTGGTGGCGACCAATGACGTGCGCTTCATCAAGCAGGGTGATTTCGAGGCGCATGAAACTCGCGTCTGCATCGGTGAAGGCCGCACCCTGGACGACCCGCGCCGGCCACGGCATTACTCCGATCAGCAGTACCTGAAAAGCGCCGAGGAGATGTGGGAGCTGTTCTCCGACCTGCCCGAGGCACTGGAGAACACCGTCGAGATCGCCAAGCGCTGCAACATCGATGTGCAGCTCGGCAAATACTTCCTGCCGGACTTCCCAACGCCGGGCGGCATGGGTATCGACGACTACCTGCGGCATGCTTCCTTCGAGGGCCTGGAGGAGCGTCTGCAGGTTCTGCTGCCCAAGGACACGCCGGATTACGAGGCGAAGAAGCAGGTCTACATCGACCGCCTCAACTTCGAACTGGACATCATCATTCAGATGGGTTTCCCCGGTTACTTCCTGATCGTGATGGACTTCATCCAGTGGGCGAAGAACAACGGCGTGCCGGTCGGCCCGGGCCGGGGGTCGGGTGCCGGTTCTCTGGTGGCCTACGTGCTGAAGATCACCGACCTCGATCCGCTGGCCTATGACCTGCTGTTCGAACGATTTCTCAACCCCGAGCGGGTTTCCATGCCCGACTTCGACGTCGACTTCTGCATGGACGGCCGCGACCGGGTGATCGACTACGTGGCCGAGAAATACGGACGCAACGCGGTGAGCCAGATCATCACCTTCGGCTCGATGGCGGCCAAGGCGGTGGTGCGCGACGTGGCGCGGGCGCAGGGCAAGTCCTACGGCCTGGCCGACCGTCTGTCGAAGATGATCCCCTTCGAAGTAGGCATGACCCTGGAGAAGGCCTACGAGATGGAGGAGCCGCTGCGCGAGTTCCTCAAGAACGACGAGGAAGCCCAGGAAATCTGGGACATGTCGCTCAAGCTCGAAGGCGTGGTGCGCGGCACCGGCAAGCACGCCGGGGGCGTGGTGATCGCGCCGACCAAACTCACCGACTTCTCGCCGATCGCCTGTGACGAGGAGGGCGGTGGCCTGGTGACCCAGTTCGACAAGGACGACGTCGAGCAGGCCGGGCTGGTCAAGTTCGACTTCCTCGGTCTGCGTACCCTGACCATCATCAAGTGGGCGATGGAGACCATCCACCGCATCCAGAAGCGCGATGGCGCCTCGGATGAGGAGCTGGTCAACATCGACTTCATCCCGCTGGATGACAAGAAAACCTACGACATGCTGCAGAAGGCGGAGACCACCGCGGTCTTCCAGCTTGAATCGCGCGGCATGAAGGAGTTGATCAAGAAGCTCAAGCCCGACTGCCTGGAAGACATGATCGCACTGGTGGCGCTGTTCCGCCCGGGCCCGCTGCAGTCCGGCATGGTGGACGACTTCATCAACCGTAAGCACGGCCGCGCCGAGCTGTCCTATCCGCACCCGGATTACCAGTACGCCGGCCTCGAGCCGGTGCTCAAGCCGACCTACGGCATCATCCTGTATCAGGAGCAGGTGATGCAGATCGCCCAGGTCATGGGTGGCTACACCCTTGGGCAGGCGGACATGCTGCGTCGTGCCATGGGCAAGAAGAAGCCCGAGGAAATGGCCAAGCAGCGCGGCGGCTTCATCGAAGGTTGTGCCAGCAACGGCATCGACGCCAACCTGGCGGGCAACATCTTCGATCTGGTGGAAAAGTTCGCCGGTTACGGCTTCAACAAATCGCACTCGGCCGCTTACGGTCTGGTCTCCTACCAGACCGCCTGGCTCAAGGCGCATTACCCGGCGCCGTTCATGGCGGCAGTACTCTCTGCGGACATGCACAACACCGACAAGGTGGTGATCCTGGTCGAAGAGTGCCGCAACATGAAGTTGCGCATCGATCCGCCGGACGTGAACGTGTCCGAGTTCAAGTTCACCGTCAACGACGACGGTCGTATCGTCTACGGCCTGGGAGCGGTCAAGGGCGTGGGCGAGGGGCCGGTCGAGGCCATCGTCGAATGCCGCGCCGAAGGTGGTCCGTTCAAGGATCTGTTCGACTTCTGCAACCGTGTCGACCTCAAGCGCATCAACAAGCGCACCCTTGAGGCGTTGATCCGCAGCGGCGCGCTGGATCGTCTCGGTCCGTACTATCAGGACGAGCTCAAGGCCTACCAGGCCAGCGTGGACAAGAACCGCGCCGTGCTGCTGGCGTCCATGGAAGAGGCCGTGCAGTCCGCCGAGCAGACCGCGCGCAGCGCCGAGAGCGGCCATATGGATCTGTTCGGCGGCCTGTTCGCCGAGCCTGAGGCGGATGTCTACGCCAACCACCGCAAGGCCCGCGAGCTGCCCATCAAGGAGCGTCTGAAAGGCGAGAAGGACACCCTGGGGATCTACCTGTCCGGCCATCCCATCGACGAGTACGAAGGCGAGATTCGCCGTTTCGCCCGCCAGCGCATCGTCGAGCTCAAGCCGGCGCGCGATACCCAGACCATCGCCGGGATGATCGTCAACCTGCGGGTGATGAAGAACAAGAAGGGCGACAAGATGGGCTTCATCACCCTCGACGACCGCTCCGGGCGGATCGAGGCGTCCTTGTTCGCCGATGCCTTCGCCAGCAACCAGGCGCTGCTGCAGAACGATGCGCTGGTGGTGGTCGAGGGCGAAGTCAGCAATGACGACTTCTCCGGTGGCCTGCGTCTGCGCGCCAAGCGCGTGATGAGTCTGGAAGAGGCGCGCACGGGGCTGGCCGACAGCCTGCGGGTAAAGGTCGCCAGTGAGGCATTGAAGGGTGATCGCCTGCGCTGGCTGGCCGAATTGTGCAGCAAGCACAAGGGCGCCTGCCCGGTAACCGTCGACTACAGTGGCGAGGAGGCACGCGCCTTGCTTCAATTCGGCGACGCCTGGCGAATCGACCCGGCCGACACTTTGATTCAGGCATTGCGTGACCAGTTCGGGCGCGACAACGTCTTTTTGCACTACCGCTGATGCAAGAGGGGAAAAATACCCCTTTGTGTTGGCATCGACACCTGCGGGTGTCGACCCGCTGCGTCCTATCCCTTAAGGTAGGGCGCCTAATGGATACAGCTCCCCGGCCACTTGGCCGTCGACGCAAGACGGATGACTATGAACCCGAATTTCCTCGATTTCGAACAGCCGATCGCCGACCTGCAAGCCAAGATCGAAGAGCTACGCCTGGTTGGTAACGACAACTCGCTGAATATCGGCGATGAGATTGCCCGCCTGCAGGACAAGAGCAGCACCCTGACCGAAAGCATTTTCGGCAACCTGACCAGCTGGCAGATCGCTCAGTTGGCTCGCCATCCACGCCGCCCTTATACCCTGGATTACATCCAGCACATCTTCACCGAGTTCGACGAGCTGCATGGTGATCGTCACTTCTCCGACGACGCCGCCATCGTCGGTGGCATTGCCCGTCTGGGTGATCAGCCGGTGATGATCATCGGCCACCAGAAGGGCCGTGAGGTGCGCGAGAAGGTGCGCCGCAACTTTGGTATGCCGCGCCCGGAAGGCTACCGCAAGGCCTGCCGCCTGATGGAAATGGCCGAGCGCTTCAAGATGCCGATCCTCACCTTCATCGACACGCCCGGTGCCTACCCGGGTATCGATGCCGAGGAGCGCGGTCAGAGCGAGGCCATTGCCTGGAACCTGCGCGTGATGGCGCGCCTGAAAACCCCGATCATCGCCACCGTCATCGGTGAAGGTGGTTCCGGTGGTGCGTTGGCCATCGGTGTCTGCGACCAGCTCAACATGCTGCAATACTCCACCTATTCGGTGATCTCGCCGGAAGGCTGCGCCTCGATTCTCTGGCGCACTGCCGAGAAGGCGCCGGACGCCGCCGAGGCCATGGGCATCACCGCCGAACGCCTGAAGGATCTGGGTATCGTCGATCAGGTCATCGCCGAGCCACTGGGCGGCGCGCACCGCGACCCGGCGGCGGCTTCCGAGTCGATCCGCCAGGAGCTGACCAAGCAACTGGCCAGCCTGCAGAAGCATGACACCGAGACGCTGCTCAAGCGTCGTTATGACCGTCTGATGAGCTACGGCATCGCCTGAGTCTTTTCTACGCATATATCAACGGGCCTTCGGGCCCGTTGTTGTTTAAGCTTGAATGATGACTGCTCTCGAACTTCGCCTACGCCAGGCTCTGCAGCCTTGGCGTACTGCCCCTGCCTGGCGTATTGCCTTCTCCGGTGGCCTGGATTCCAGCGTGCTGCTGCATCTGCTCGCCGACTGGGCGCGGCACGAGGAGCTGCCGCCGCTGTGCGCCATTCATGTCCATCATGGGTTGCAGCCGGCCGGCGACGCCTGGCCTGCGCATTGCGCACGTGTCTGCGAGCAGTTGGGCATTGCTCTCGAAGTCGTCAGGGTTCAGGTCGCGCCAGGTGCCAGCCTTGAACAGGCTGCACGAAGCGCGCGTTACCAAGCTTTCTGCGAGCGGCTGAAACCGGGCGAAGTGTTGCTAAGTGCCCAGCATCGCGACGATCAAGCCGAAACCCTGCTGTTTCGTCTGTTGCGCGGTGCCGGCGTGCGCGGGCTGGCGGCGATGCCGGCCAGTCGGTCGTTGGGGCAGGGCAGTCTGTTTCGGCCGTTGCTCGACAGCTCTCGAGCTGAGTTGCGTGAATATGCGCAGAGTCATGGCCTTGCCTGGATCGAGGACCCGAGCAATGCCGACGAGCGTTTCAGTCGCAATTTCCTGCGTAGGCAGGTGATGCCGCTGCTGGCCGAGCGCTGGCCGCAGGTCACGGCAAATATCGCGCGTAGCGCCAGGCACCTGGGCGAAGCTCAGCAATTGCTGGATGAGTTGGCCGCGATGGACCTGGCGGCTGCCCATGGCGTTTCGGCATGCCCCTGGCTGACTCTAGCGTCTCTGGACCTGTCGGCAGTGAGCGCGCTGAGCGATACGCGTCAGCGTAATCTGCTGCGCCACTGGCTGGCGCCGCTGACGCGCCTGCCCGATAGCGATCACTGGGCCGGCTGGTGTGACCTGCGTGATGCCGCCACGGATGCGGCGCCGATCTGGAAGCTGACCGATGGCGAGTTGCACCGTGCCGATGGGCGGCTTTGGTGGCTCAGTGGCGAGTGGCTGCGGCCGCTGGATCCACTCGATCTAGCCTGCGACTCGTTTTCCGAATCGGTCGAACTTCCCGGCAATGGTCATGTGCATCTACAGGGCGAGTTGCCTCAAGGTCGCTGGCATTTGCGTTACCGCCAGGGCGGTGAGTCGCTGCAGCTGCCGGGGCGAGGCAGGCGTGATCTCAAGCGTCTGCTCAACGAACTGCGCGTGCCGGCATTCGTACGTCCACGGCTACCGCTGCTGTTCGCTGGTGATGAGCTGATGGCGGTGGCGAACCTGTCGCAGTCGTCAGAAATACAGGCCAGCGGGGTGCGTCTGCATTGGTCGCCGCCTATCGGCGCGCAAGGTTTGAGCTGGTAAGGCCTTTCGGGTAGACTACGCTCCCGTCTTACTACAGCTTTTGCCGACTCCCTCAGGGAGCTTGGCGAGCTTGCCATTGTTCGTACTGATGGCGCTCCTTCGCTTTCCCCGGCGGCACTGACCGCTTAAACGCAGACTTCTAGGGTTTTTCATGACGCGCTACATCTTCGTCACGGGTGGTGTTGTTTCTTCATTGGGGAAAGGCATCGCCTCGGCTTCACTGGCGGCCATCCTGGAGGCGCGGGGCCTGAAGGTCACCATGCTCAAGCTGGACCCTTACATCAACGTCGATCCGGGCACCATGAGCCCGTTCCAGCACGGTGAGGTGTTCGTCACCCACGACGGCGCCGAGACCGACCTCGACCTGGGTCACTACGAGCGCTTCATCCGTACCACGATGACCAAGAGCAACAACTTCACCACCGGTCGGGTGTATGAAGATGTGCTGCGCAAGGAGCGCCGTGGTGATTACCTGGGCGCGACCATCCAGGTGATTCCGCACATCACCGACGAGATCAAGCGTCGCATCATCAAGGGCGCCGGCGATGCTGACGTGGCCCTGGTGGAAATTGGTGGCACCGTGGGTGACATCGAGTCGCAGCCGTTCCTCGAAGCCATTCGCCAACTGCGTGTGGAAGTGGGCGCCAAGCGCGCCATGCTGATGCACCTGACTCTGGTGCCGTATATCGCCACCGCCGGCGAGACCAAGACCAAGCCGACCCAGCATTCGGTCAAGGAGCTGCGCTCCATCGGCCTGCAGCCGGACGTGCTGGTGTGCCGCTCCGACCATCCGATCGATGTGTCCTCGCGGCGCAAGATCGCCCTGTTCACCAACGTCGAAGAGCGTGCGGTGATCAGCCTGGAAGACGTCGACACCATCTACAAGATTCCGGGCGTGCTGCATGCCCAGGGTCTGGACGACTTCGTCGTCGAGCGTTTCGGCCTGGAGTGTGGCGGCGCCGATCTGTCCGAGTGGGATCGCGTGGTCGATGCCAAGCTCAACCCGGAAAAAGAAGTCACCATCGCCATGGTCGGCAAGTACATGGAGCTGCTCGATGCGTACAAGTCGCTGATCGAGGCGATGAGTCACGCCGGCATCCAGAACCGCACCAAGGTCAACCTGCGTTATATCGACTCCGAAGACATCGAGAACCAGGGCACCGCGCTGCTCGAAGGTGTCGATGCCATCCTCGTGCCGGGCGGCTTCGGTCTGCGTGGCGTGGAAGGCAAGATCAAGACCGTGCAGTACGCCCGCGAGAACAAGATCCCTTACCTGGGTATCTGCCTCGGCATGCAGGTGGCAGTGATCGAGTACGCCCGCAACGTGGTGGGCTGGACCGACGCCAACTCTTCCGAATTCGACATGGCCAGCGCTCACCCGGTAGTGGGTCTGATTACCGAGTGGCAGGATGCCGCAGGCAGCGTCGAGCAGCGTAGCGAGAGCTCCGATCTGGGCGGCACCATGCGCCTCGGTGCTCAGGATTGCCAGCTGCAGGCCGGTTCGCTGGTGCATGACTGCTACGGCAAGGACGTGATCGTCGAGCGTCACCGTCATCGTTACGAGGTGAACAACAACCTGTTGCCGAAGCTGACCGAGGCTGGCCTGAAGGTCACTGGCCGTTCCGGCGACGGCGCGCTGGTGGAAGTGGTCGAGGCACCGGATCATCCGTGGTTCGTCGCTTGCCAGTTCCACCCGGAATTCACCTCCACGCCGCGTGACGGTCACCCGCTGTTCAGCGGTTTCGTCAACGCTGCGCTGGCGCAGAAAGCGAAGAAGGCTTAAGGCATGGCACAGAAGATCATCAAGGTTCGCGACATCGAGATCGCCAACGACAAGCCGTTCGTGCTGTTCGGTGGCATCAACGTGCTCGAGTCGCGGGACCTGGCCATGCAGGCCTGCGAGGAGTACGTACGGGTGACCGAGAAGCTCGGCATTCCCTACGTGTTCAAGGCCAGTTTCGACAAGGCCAACCGTTCCTCCATCACCTCCTTCCGTGGCCCGGGCCTGGAGAAGGGCATGAAGATCTTCGAGGAAGTGAAGAAGACCTTCGGTGTGCCGGTGATCACCGACGTTCACGAACCGCACCAGGCGGCTGCAGTGGCCGAGGTGTGCGACATCATCCAGCTGCCGGCCTTCCTGTCGCGGCAGACCGATCTGGTGGTGGCCATGGCCAAGACCGGCGCGGTGATCAATATCAAGAAGGCGCAGTTCCTCGCCCCGCAGGAAATGAAGCACATCCTGGCCAAGTGTGAAGAGGCCGGTAATGATCAGTTGATTCTCTGCGAGCGCGGCAGCTCCTTCGGTTACAACAACCTGGTGGTGGACATGCTCGGCTTCGGCATCATGAAGCAGTTCGAGTACCCGGTGTTTTTCGACGTGACCCACGCCCTGCAGATGCCGGGTGGCCGCGCCGATTCGGCCGGTGGCCGCCGCGCCCAGGTCACCGACCTGGCCAAGGCCGGCATGAGCCAGGGCCTGGCAGGCCTGTTCCTCGAAGCCCATCCGGATCCGGAAAACGCCAAGTGCGACGGTCCATGCGCCCTGCGCCTGAACAAGCTGGAGCCGTTCCTCACTCAGCTCAAGCAGCTGGATGACCTGATCAAGAGTTTTCCGCCGATCGAGACTGCCTGAGCCGGTCGTAATCCGGTAAAGTGCCGCCCGAGAAAAATCCCCCTGACCCGTGAGTCAGAGTGAGCCGTCGATCTGCCCTCCGGCAGCGACGGCCCAGTGCAGCCTGCTGCTGCCGTCTTATCGTCAACCTTTGGAGCGTTATCAAGAATGGCAAAGATCGTCGACATCAAGGGTCGTGAGGTTCTCGACTCCCGCGGCAACCCCACCGTGGAAGCGGATGTAATTCTGGAAGGCGGTATCGTCGGCAGCGCGTGCGCTCCGTCCGGCGCTTCCACCGGCTCGCGCGAAGCGCTGGAGCTGCGTGACGGCGATAAGAGCCGTTACCTGGGCAAGGGCGTGCTGAAAGCCGTCGCCAACATCAACGGCCCTATCCGTGACCTGCTGCTGGGCAAGGACGCGACCGATCAACAGGCCCTGGACCGCGCGATGATCGAACTCGACGGTACCGAGAACAAGGCCAAGCTGGGCGCCAACGCCATCCTCGCCGTGTCCCTGGCTGCCGCCAAGGCCGCTGCTCAGGCCAAGGGCGTGCCGCTGTACGCGCACATCGCTGATCTGAACGGCACCCCGGGCGTCTACTCCATGCCGGTGCCGATGATGAACATCATCAATGGCGGCGAGCATGCCGACAACAACGTCGACATCCAGGAATTCATGGTGCAGCCGGTTGGCGCATCGAGCTTCGCCGAGGCGCTGCGCATGGGCGCCGAGATCTTCCATCACCTCAAGGCCGTGCTCAAGGCCCGTGGCTTGAACACCGCTGTGGGTGACGAAGGCGGCTTCGCGCCGAACCTGGCCTCCAACGAAGACGCTCTGGCCGCCATCGCCGAAGCCGTTGCCAATGCCGGCTACAAGCTGGGCGACGACGTGACCCTGGCGCTGGACTGCGCATCGAGCGAGTTCTACAAGAACGGTCAATACGACCTGGCCGGCGAAGGCAAGGTATTCAGCGGTGAAGGTTTCGCCGACTACCTGGCGGGCCTGACCGAGCGTTATCCGATCATCTCCATCGAAGACGGCATGGACGAGTCCGACTGGGCCAGCTGGAAAGTCCTGACCGACAAGATCGGTGCCAAGGTACAACTGGTTGGCGATGACCTGTTCGTCACCAACACCAAGATCCTCAAGCGCGGCATCGACGAGAAGATCGGCAACTCGATCCTGATCAAGTTCAACCAGATCGGCTCGCTGACCGAGACCCTGGAAGCCATCCAGATGGCCAAGGCTGCTGGCTTCACCGCCGTGATCTCGCACCGCAGTGGCGAAACCGAAGACAGCACCATCGCCGACCTGGCCGTGGGTACTGCCGCCGGTCAGATCAAGACCGGTTCGCTGTGCCGTTCCGACCGCGTTTCCAAATACAACCAGTTGCTGCGTATCGAAGAGCAGCTGGGCGCCAAAGCCCCATACAAGGGCCGTGCCGAGTTCCGCGGCTGATCACGATCTGCTGCGCGTCGGCCCTACTGCGTTAAAAACAGGCTCGGAATGCTCATTTACTTCAGTAAACTGCGCTTCCTCGCCTGTTTTTGCCTTGTAGGTCTCTAGCTCGCGAGATCGTTCTAGTCTGAAAATGGGCGACGCAAGTCGCCCTTTTTCGTGGTTATCCCAGTGTTAGTGCTGCATGCTGTAGGAGCGGATTTATCCGCGAATTTTCGCGGCTGAAGCCGCTCCTACAGAGGCTGCGCGATTGCGGGCATGGCCTTTTTCGTGGACGCTTCGTCGATCCTTGGGAACCAATGCACGGATGCAGGTACCGAAACCCCATGTCACTCATCAGACGGCTTCTTTTCAAGCATGAACGCAGCCCCTACCATGCCGATGACTCAATCTGCGAGCCGCTCCATGCGTAGTCCGTATTGGCTGTTTATCGTTCTGATCCTGTTGCTGGTCGGCCTGCAGTATCGACTGTGGATTGGCGATGGCAGCCTGGCTGCTGCCAGCCGTCTGCAACAGCAGATCGCCGAACAGGAGAGCGAGAACGAGCGGTTGCTGGAACGAAATCGTATCCTCGAGGCCGAGGTGATGGAGCTCAAGCGCGGTATGGAAACGGTGGAAGAGCGCGCGCGTCACGAATTGGGCATGCTCAAAGAGGGTGAAACCCTCTATCTGTTGACCGAATGACCACGAAATTCTGGCTGGTGATCCCGGCCGCCGGCGTCGGCGCGCGGATGGCCGCGGACCGACCCAAGCAGTACCTGCAGATCGCCGGCCGCTGCATTCTCGAACATACCCTGCATTGTTTTCTCGATCATCCCGGCCTGTTGGGCGCGGTGGTATGCATTGCCGTGGATGACCCGTTCTGGCCGCAGCTGCCACTGGCGCGTGATCCACGCATCCGCCGTGCGCCTGGCGGGCGTGAGCGCGCCGACTCGGTGCTGGCCGGGCTGGAGTCGCTACTGGCCGGCGGTGCCGATAACGATGACTGGGTGCTGGTGCACGACGCCGCGCGTCCCAATCTCATCCCTGAGGACCTGGATCGCCTGCTGGACAGTCTGACCGATGATCCGGTCGGCGGCCTTCTGGCAGTGCCGGTGCGCGATACGCTCAAGCGTATCGGCAGCGATGGCCGAGTGTTGGAGACTGTGGACCGTAGCGTGATCTGGCAGGCCTACACACCGCAGATGTTCCGCCTGGGGGCGTTACGCGAGTCACTGGCGCAAGCGCTGGAAGAAGGTGTGGCAGTGACCGATGAGGCCTCGGCCATGGAGTGGGCAGGGCAATCGCCCCGGCTCATCGAAGGCCGGGCGGACAACCTCAAGGTTACCCGCCCGGAAGATTTGCACTATCTACAGTCCATATGGCCGCAAGACCGCTGAACTAGAACTGTCGCATCAGTGTGTCCAGCGCTTGGCATCTTTGCCCAGGTTGCGATCCAGCGCGTTGGTCAGCTTGTTCATGGCGCCGTCGATCGCCTGCTGCAGTTCGCTGGCATCGTGGGAGACCGTCAGCGGATCGCGTCCCTTCATCCGCGCCTCGACCTTGCAGCGCTTGTCCTGTGGGCCACTCTTGAGCGCGTTCTCGTCGGAGAGATGAATTTCGATCCGGGTTAGGTGGTCCTCGTAGCGCTGGAGCTTGTCCCGGATGCGACTGCGAATGTCGTCCTTGAAGTCCATCGAGGAGGTGACGTGCTTACCACTGTTGACCAGAACCTGCATAACCATGTCCTCATGTAACTGAGTTCGTGAGGCCCCGTTTTGGCGGGGTGCATGGATTGTGACGCGGTCGCCTCGCTCAAGTTTCGCCCCAGCTTGTGACATTCCATGACCGTTCAGCTGGGTGACAAGGTTGTTGCAGAATCTCAGGAGTGATCGAGGTATTCGGCGCGTTGGCCAAGCCCCTGGCGCAGCGAGTCGATCAACTGGCGTACCTTGGGCGAAAGGTGACGTTGCTGCGGGTAAAGCGCCCAAACTGCGGTGTTGGGTGGGCGATGCTGCTCCAGGAGAGAGATCAGTCGTCCGCTGCGCAGGTGTTCCAATACGTAATAGTCCGGCAGCTGACACAGCCCAAAACCGCGCAGCGCTGCGTCGAGCACGGCCTGGCCGCTATTGCAACGCCAGTTACCCTGTATGCGCACCTGGGTTTCGCGACCGTTCTGGGCAAAGCTCCAGTGGTCGCTGCTACCTACCAGGCAGTTGTGTCGGGCTAGCTCGGATAGCGAGTGCGGGCGCCCGTAGCGCTGCAGATAGTCGGGAGCAGCGCACAGATACATTTCTCGAGGCGCGAGACGCATGGCCATTAGCCGCGAGTCCTGCAGGCGCCCCAGGCGGATGGCCAGGTCCAGGCCTTCGTGCAGCATGTCGAGCTGACGGTTGGATAGTTCGATCTCCACGCGCAGCTGCGGATGCCGCGCCATGAATTCGTTGACCAGCGGTACGATGAAGCGCTCGCCGTAAGCCACCGCACAGGTCATGCGCAAAAGCCCCTTGGGTTCAGCGCCGAGATCGCCGACTGCTCGTAGCGCTTCTTCGCGGGCATCCTGCAGGCGCTGGCAGTGTTGTAGAAACAACTGGCCGGCCTCGGTCAGCGCGACCCGTCTGGTGCTGCGGTAGAACAGGCGGCTCTGCAGGCGCTCTTCCAGGCGTGCGACCTGGCGGCTGACCTGCGAGGTGGACAAGCCCAGGCGCTCGGCGGCGGCACTGAATTGCCCGCATTCGGCGACGGCAACGAATTCGTCGAGTCCTTCCCAGCGATTCATCGATGCTTCTTCTCCTGTGCTGCCGATTGCATCCGGCTGTACCTGTGTAGGAACCCGCTTGCGGGCGATGTTAGGAGGCTCAATATTATCCCTGTACAGCAATAATGTTTTGCTCTTCTGCTGATTATCTCGTTTAGGACATGAACTAGACTGCCGGCCATTGTCCACGCTCCCCCTGAGAGAACTGCCATGATCAAGTCTCGTGCCGCCGTCGCCTTCGCCCCGAATGAACCCCTGAAAATCGTCGAAGTCGATGTGGCGCCGCCCAAGGCTGGCGAGGTGTTGGTGCGTATTGTCGCGACCGGCGTCTGTCACACCGACGCCTACACCCTGTCCGGCCAGGACAGCGAGGGCGTGTTCCCCTGCATTCTCGGCCATGAGGGTGGTGGCATCGTCGAGGCGGTGGGCGAGGGCGTTACCTCGCTGGCGGTCGGCGACCACGTGATCCCGCTGTACACCGCCGAGTGCGGCGAGTGCAAATTCTGCAAATCCAACAAGACCAACCTGTGCAGCTCGGTGCGCGCCACTCAGGGCAAGGGGCTGATGCCTGACGGTACCAGCCGCTTCTCCTACAACGGCGAGCCGATCTATCACTACATGGGCTGCTCGACCTTCTCCGAGTACACCGTGCTGCCGGAAGTCTCCTTGGCCAAGATCCCCAAGGAGGCGCCGCTGGAGAAGGTCTGCCTGCTCGGTTGTGGCGTGACCACCGGCATCGGTGCCGTGCTCAACACCGCCAAGGTCACCGAGGGCTCCACTGTGGCCATCTTCGGCCTGGGCGGTATCGGTCTGGCGGCGATCATCGGCGCCAAGATGGCCAAGGCTTCGCGCATCATCGGCATCGATATCAATCCGGCCAAGGAAGCCGTGGCACGTGAGCTGGGTATCACCGACTTCGTCAATCCGAAGGATCACAGCAAACCGATCCAGGAAGTCATCGTCGAGATGACCGACGGTGGTGTCGACTACAGCTTCGAGTGCATCGGCAATGTGCAACTGATGCGCGCCGCGCTGGAGTGCTGCCACAAGGGCTGGGGCGAGTCGACCATCATTGGCGTCGCGCCGGCCGGTGCCGAGATCAGCACCCGCCCATTCCAGCTTGTGACCGGTCGCGTCTGGCGCGGCAGCGCCTTCGGTGGCGTGAAGGGCCGTACCGAACTGCCGGGTTATGTGCAAAAGGCGCAGAGCGGCGAGATTCCGCTGGACACCTTCATCACCCACAACCTGCCGCTGGATCAGATCAACGAAGCGTTCGAGCTGATGCACGAAGGCAAGAGCATTCGTACCGTCATTCATTTCTGATGACACGCCGCACGGCCGATGGTCGTGCGGATTCTTTCGTAGGGTGCGCGGGGCCGCCTGGGCTGCGCGCACCGCTAACCCTGGTGCGCACGGCGCACCCTACGGAGTGGTCATGACCCTCGAAATCGTTTCCAGCAACAAGAGCTTCGGCGGCTGGCACAAGCGCTACCGCCATCGCTCCAGCAGCCTCAACTGCGACATGGTGTTTGCCGTCTATCTGCCGCCGCAGGCCGAGCAGGGCGCCAAGCTGCCGGTGCTGTACTGGCTGAGCGGGTTGACCTGCACCGACGAGAACTTCATGCAGAAGGCTGGCGCTCAGCGCATGGCCGCCGAACTGGGGTTGATCATCATCGCGCCGGACACCAGCCCGCGTGGCGAGGGGGTGGCCGATGACGCCAATGGCGCCTATGACTTCGGTCTTGGTGCAGGCTTCTATGTCAATGCCACCCAGGAGCCCTTCGCGTCGCACTACCGCATGTACGACTACGTGGTGCAGGAGTTGCCGGCGCTGATCGAGGCCAACTTCCCCGTCTCGGATAAGCGTGGCATCGCCGGCCATTCCATGGGCGGTCACGGTGCGCTGATCTGTGCGTTGAAGAATCCGGGGCGTTACCAGTCGGTATCGGCGTTCTCACCGATCAGCAATCCGATGAACTGTCCATGGGGCGAGAAGGCCTTTTCCCTTTATCTGGGTGAGGAGCGTTCGCGCTGGCGTGAGTGGGATGCCAGCGTGCTGATCGCCGAGGCCGAGGAGAAGTTGCCGATCCTGGTCGATCAGGGCGATCGTGACGATTTTCTCGAAGGCCAGCTCAAGCCGCAGGTGTTGCAGGCTGCGGCCAAGGCGGCCGCTCATCCGCTGACGCTGCGCATGCAGCCTGGCTATGACCACAGCTACTACTTCATCGCCAGCTTCATCGACGATCACCTGCGTCATCACGCTGCCGCTTTGCGGTAGTCGTGGCCCGGATGAAATCCGCGAAATTCGCTTCTCTGATTTCATCCAGGCTACGGGGCAATGCGGTTAGAATCATGCCCTGACTTTTTCAGGGCGTTGTTCTTTATGCGTATCGGCCATGGCTATGACGTACACCGCTTCGGCGAAGGCGATTTCATCACCCTCGGCGGCGTACGGATTCCCCATAAATTCGGTCTTGTTGCTCACTCCGACGGTGACGTGCTGCTGCACGCGCTGAGTGATGCGCTGCTTGGCGCCGTGGCGCTTGGCGACATCGGCAAGCACTTCCCCGATACCGATCCGACCTTCAAGGGTGCCGACAGTCGCGCCCTGCTGCGCCATGTGATGGGCCTGGTGCGGGGCAAGGGTTACGCGGTGGGTAACGTCGACGCCACCATCATCGCCCAGGCGCCGAAGATGGCTCCGCACATTCAGAGCATGCGCGAGCGCATTGCCGAGGATCTGGGCATCGAGCTGGATCAGGTCAACGTCAAGGCCACCACCACCGAGAAGCTGGGTTTCACCGGACGTGAGGAAGGTATCGCGGTGCACGCCGTGGCCCTGCTGGTCAAGGCATGAACGAGTTGCAACTGCTCGGGCCGCGGGGGCCCCGCGAGGCCTGTGGGCGCGCGGTGCTCAAGGCCACGGCCGAGGACTTCCAGGTCGACGAGGTGCTCGACATCCCGCTCACTGGGCAGGGTGAGCACCTCTGGCTATGGGTTGAAAAGCGCGGCCTGAATACCGAGGAGGCCGCTCGGCGTATCGCCCGCGCTGCCGGCCTGCCGCTCAAGGCGGTCAGTTACGCTGGACTCAAGGATCGTCAGGCGCTGACTCGCCAGTGGTTCAGCCTGCACCTGCCGGGCAAGGCCGATCCCGATCTGGCGACCGCGCAGGGTGATGATCTGGTCATCCTGCGCAGTCAGCGGCATAACCGCAAATTGCAGCGTGGCGCCCATACCGCCAATGGTTTCACCTTGCGCCTGACAGCTCTGGAAGCAGAACGCGATGCGCTGGAGCAGCGCCTGCAGCGTATCGCCGAGCAAGGCGTGCCCAATTACTTCGGCTTGCAGCGTTTCGGCTTCGATGGCGGTAACGTGCTGCAGGCGTGCGATTTTGCCGCGCGCCTGGAGTTGCCGGTGCAGCGCAACCTGCGCTCGCGCCTGCTCTCTTCGGCGCGCAGCTATTTGTTCAATCAGGTGCTGGCCAAGCGCGTGGCGGCAGGCACCTGGAACCAGGCACAGATCGGTGACTTGCTGGCCTTCACTGCCAGCCGCAGTTTCTTCATGGCTGGCGAGACTGAGTGCATTGACCCGCGCCTGGCCATTCTTGACCTGCATCCGACCGGGCCGCTGTGGGGCGACGGGCCTTTGCCGAGCGCTGGTGTGACCCGGCAGCTGGAGCAGGAAGTAGCCGATGAGGCTGCGCAACTGGTGCAATGGCTGATCAACGCGGACATGGCGCACGAACGGCGAATTCTGCGCCTCCCCATCGGCGGCCTGTCATGGCATTATCCCGAACCCGATATTCTGCAACTTGCATTCGTCCTGCCGGCCGGGTGTTTCGCCACCGTGGTGGTGCGCGAATTGCTCGATCTGGTGCCAGCAGGGCAGACGGATACTCCATGCGAATTCTGATTTCCAACGACGACGGGGTGAACGCGCCCGGTATCGCTGCGTTGCACCAAGCGCTGGCCGACTATGCCGAGTGCGTGGTGATCGCCCCTGGCGAAGACAGGAGCGGTGCCAGCAGTGCGCTGACGCTCGACCGTCCGCTGCATCCCATGACCCTGGCCAATGGCTACATCAGCCTCAATGGCACGCCGACCGATTGCGTGCACCTGGGGCTCAATGGTCTGCTCGAGCAGACGCCGGATATGGTCGTCTCCGGCATCAACCTGGGCGCCAACCTGGGCGATGACGTGCTCTATTCCGGTACCGTCGCCGCCGCGCTCGAAGGACGTTTCCTGAGCAAGCCGGCGTTCGCCTTTTCGCTGTTGTCGCGCCTGCCCGACAATCTGCCGACTGCGGCCTACTTCGCCCGCAAGCTGGTGGAGGCGCACGAGCGCCTTGAACTGCCGCCGCGTACCGTACTCAACGTCAACGTGCCGAACCTGCCGCGGGAACATATCCGTGGTGTGCAGCTGACCCGACTCGGTCATCGCGCGCGTGCGGCGGCGCCGGTCAAGGTGGTCAACCCGCGTGGCAAGGAAGGTTACTGGATTGCCGCCGCCGGTGATGTCGAGGATGGCAGTCAGGGCACCGATTTTCATGCCGTGATGCAAGGTTATGTATCGATCACGCCGCTACGGCTCGACCGCACGTTCAATGAGGCCCTTGAAACTATGGATGGCTGGCTGGAGGGCATCTTCTGATGCGCGGACAGGACGAGATGCAGCGCAGCGGGATCGGCATGACCTCGCAGCGCACCCGCGAACGATTGATCCAGCGTCTCTATGAGGAAGGGCTGTCCAACGCGCGGGTACTGGAAGTGATCCGCCGTACGCCGCGCCATCTGTTCGTCGACGAAGCCCTGGCGCACCGCGCCTATGAAGACACCGCGCTGCCCATCGGCCATAACCAGACCATTTCCCAGCCTTATATGGTTGGGCGCATGACCGAGCTGTTGTTGGCCGCGGGCCCGCTGGACAAGGTGCTGGAAATTGGCACCGGCTCCGGATACCAGACGGCCGTGCTGGCACAACTGGTGGAGCGAGTGTTTTCGGTCGAGCGTATTCAGGTGCTGCAGGATCGCGCCAAGGAGCGTTTGGCCGAACTCAAGCTGCGCAACGTGGTCTTTCGCTGGGGTGATGGCTGGGAAGGTTGGAACGCGCTCGGTCCGTACAACGGCATCATTGTCACCGCCGCCGCCGCGCAAGTGCCGCAGGCCTTGCTCGATCAACTGGCTCCAGGCGGACGTCTGGTCATTCCGGTCGGCAGTGGCGATGTGCAGCAACTGCTGCTGATCGTGCGTGAAGAGGGTGGTTTTTCCCGTCACGTGCTCGATGCGGTGCGCTTCGTGCCGCTACTCAACGGGCCGCTGGCTTGATCGCTTTTTCGCAGCGGAAGGATCCATGAAGAAATATTTTCTGCTCTATGCCAAGGGCTTGGCGATGGGCGCTGCAGATGTCGTGCCCGGCGTTTCCGGCGGCACCATCGCTTTTATCAGTGGCATCTATGACGAGCTGCTGCGCTCCATCGCCAGTATTCCCGAAGCGTTCCTGCTGCTGCTGCGGGGCCGCATCAAGGATGCCTGGCAGATGGCCAACGCGACGTTCCTGCTGGTGCTGCTGTGCGGCATCCTGACCAGCATTCTCACACTCGCGCGGCTGATCACCTATCTGCTTGAGTACCATCCGATTCCGGTATGGTCGTTCTTCTTCGGCCTGATTCTGGTGTCTACCTATATGGTCGGGCGAGAGATCATTCGCTGGAACTGGAGCCGGGCGGTGAGTTTTCTGCTTGGCCTGGCTTTCGCCTACTGGATCACCGTTGCCGCTCCGATGCAGTGGGGCAGTGATCTGCCAACCCTGTTCCTGGCCGGTGCCATCGCCATCTGCGCGATGATTCTGCCGGGTATCTCGGGCAGCTTCATCCTGCTTCTACTCGGGCTTTACTCGGTGGTGCTGGGGGCGGTCAAGGACCTCGATCTGCTGGTTATGGCGGTGTTCGCCAGCGGCTGCCTGGTTGGCATTCTCAGTTTCGCGCGTCTGCTCAGTTGGCTGCTGTCACGTTGGCGTGACCTCAGTCTGGCGTTTCTGGTCGGCCTGATGCTGGGTTCGCTGAACAAGGTCTGGCCCTGGAAGGAGACCCTGAGCTGGCGTATCGACAGTAAAGGTGAGCAGGTGCCGCTGCTGCAGAGCAATCTGCTACCGGGGCATTTTGCAGAAATCAGTGGCCAGGACCCACAGCTCTTGCTTGCCGTGGTATTGGCAATCGGCGGTATCGCCTTGGTGCTTGGCCTGGAGTGGCTGGCTGGTCGTCAGGTGCTCGATACTGGTCGCACCGAATAAATACGGCACAATGGGCGCCGTACTCGGAATCATTCAGGGAGCAGTTGGGTGAGTTTCACCGTCCTTCACGTGCTAGTCCGCGCAGTTGCAGCGTTTCGCCTGCCGCTCGCCATGCTTGCCGCCTCCGCGTTGGCCGGTTGCGTCAGTTCGCCACCGGGTGGCGTACAGGTGGTCGACCGTGGCCAGAACCAGGGGCGTGCCCCGGTGGTTCAGCGTCAGCCCGTACGTGATGGCCACTATGTGGTGCAGCGTGGCGATACCCTCTATTCGATCGCCTTTCGTTTCGGCTGGGATTGGAAGGCACTCGCTGCTCATAACGGTTTGCGCGATCCCTATCTGATCCGCGTGGGTCAGACGATCCGTTTCGACAACCGCCCGGTGGGCAGCAGTCAGCAGGTCGTTTCGGCACCGCCTGCGGCCACCTCGCCCGTTGTCACTCAGCCAGTGCCCAGTCGTCCGCCGGTTGCCGTGACTGCACCGCCTGCAACTCAGCCCGCCCGCCCGCCGGTAGCCAACACGCCAGCGACTACGCCAGTAACACCAGTGAGTCGCTCGGCCAGTGGTTGGTCCTGGCCAACCGAGGGCACAGTGATCAGTCGTTTTTCCTCAAACGGTAGTTTGAATAAAGGCATTGATATCGCAGGGCAATTAGGCCAGCCTGTTTTAGCTGCGTCTGATGGATCAGTGGTGTACGCCGGGAGTGGTTTGCGGGGCTACGGCGAGTTGATCATTATCAAACACAGCGATACCTACGTAAGTGCTTACGGTCATAACCGCAGGTTGTTGGTACGGGAGGGGCAGCAGGTCAAAGCCGGGCAAAGTATTGCCGAAATGGGGTCCACAGGAGCCGACCGGGTGAAGCTGCACTTCGAGATTCGCCGCCAAGGTAAACCTGTCGATCCGCTGCAATATCTGCCACGTCGTTGATCCGTCGCTGACCCGTTCCATCACGTAGGAGGGACGGGCTCAGGTGTGGCCAGGACGGTTCCGCCAGAGTCTGTTGTCGAACTCAGCTAGGGACAACAACAATGGCTCTCATCAAAAAAGAAGCGCCGGAGTTTGACGTCGACGATGAACTGCTCCTCATGGAGCCAGGCATCGTTTTCGGCGAGGTTCAGGGCGATGAGGTGGAAGCACCGGTCGCACGTACCAAGGCCAAGAACGCCACCCCCTCCAAGCAGCACAAATACATCGACTACACCCGGGCGCTAGACGCCACTCAGCTTTACCTCAACGAAATCGGTTTCTCTCCCTTGCTTACTCCCGAAGAGGAAGTGCACTTCGCGCGTCTGGCGCAGAAGGGTGATCCTGCCGGGCGCAAACGCATGATCGAGAGCAACCTGCGCCTGGTCGTGAAGATCGCTCGGCGTTACGTCAACCGTGGTCTCTCTCTGCTCGATCTGATCGAGGAGGGCAACCTCGGCTTGATTCGCGCCGTGGAAAAATTCGATCCGGAGCGGGGGTTCCGTTTCTCGACCTATGCAACCTGGTGGATCCGCCAGACCATCGAACGCGCCATCATGAACCAGACGCGAACCATCCGTTTGCCGATTCATGTGGTCAAGGAGCTCAACGTATACCTGCGTGCAGCTCGTGAACTGACCCAGAAGCTCGACCATGAGCCTTCTGCAGAAGAAATTGCCAACCTGCTGGAAAAACCGGTGGGCGAGGTCAAGCGTATGCTCGGCCTCAACGAGCGAGTGTCCTCGGTGGACGTCTCGCTCGGTCCGGATTCGGACAAGACGCTGCTCGACACCCTGACCGATGATCGCCCGACCGATCCCTGCGAACTGTTGCAGGACGATGATCTGTCGCAGAGCATCGATCAGTGGCTCTCCGACCTGACCGACAAACAACGGGAAGTCGTTGTGCGCCGCTTCGGTCTGCGCGGCCATGAAAGCTGTACCCTGGAAGAAGTGGGGCAGGAGATCGGCCTGACCCGCGAGCGGGTGCGGCAGATTCAGGTTGAGGCGCTCAAGCGTCTGCGGGAAATCCTGGAGAAGAACGGCTTGTCCAGCGACGCCTTGTTCCAGTGAGGTTTCGCTTCGATCATGAACCCGGCTCCGGCCGGGTTTTTTATGTGCGGGTATGTAAGTCATTGCTTACAGATGTTGTCAGTGTTTGTGCTGGACGCTTGGGGGATAACCTGCTTTCTTTACCTGGATTCGTTGTTAACTATATGTTTTTAAATGATTTTTAAAGAATGGATGGATTGAGTGTGAACCCTTTTGGGGCGATTCACTCGGGTTGTATTGCATCCTGTAGCGGCTAATATCGAATCCGTGCTCAGGGACAAGCACAGGTCATCAGGATGATGATCAGGAACATCGCAAGAAGCGATTCATCAGGATGATGGGTTGGGAAATAAAGGGATTAGGGAATAAAAGTGGGCGGCGCAAGCCGCCCCTTTTTTTTGCGCGTGCTGTTTGTGGCCGCCAGCCTGGCGGGCAGTCGGCCCGGAGCCTGAAAGTAAAAGACCCGCACTTGGCGGGTCTTTGTGTTTCAGGGCGAACTCAGCGCTCCAGATGTTGCAGCTTGTCCTTCACGCCATCCCATTCTTCGGCGTCCGGCAGTGCATCTTTCTTCTCGGTGATGTTCGGCCATACTTCGGCCAGATCGGCGTTCAGCTCGATGAACTCCTGCTGATCCTCTGGTACCTCGTCTTCCGAGAAGATCGCCTGCGCAGGGCACTCCGGCTCGCACAGGGCGCAATCAATGCACTCATCCGGGTGAATGACCAGGAAGTTCGGGCCTTCGTAGAAGCAGTCGACCGGGCAGACTTCCACACAGTCGGTGTATTTGCACTTGATGCAGTTGTCGGTGACGACGAAGGTCATGTCTGATTCTCTCCTCGGGCGGCGGCCTGGGCCCTTTCTGTGAAGGGCTGTCAGGCGCTCTGTCTGTGGCCGCGGCTCAGGCTGTAAACCGGGCGGTCGTAAAATTGCGCGCGATTCTAGCAGTTTGTTGTATTGAACGTTAGATCTGCGTCTTCCATGTATATAACAGCTCCAGCGCCTTGCGCGGAGTCAGATCATCCGGGTTGATCTTGTGCAATTGCTCCAGCAGTGGGTGCGGCACGCTGGCGAACAGGTCACTCTGCATCGGCGCTTGCGGCTGGCCGGGCGCCTGGCGTGGCAGATCGTGCGGCAGGCTGGTGGCCTCCAGGCGCGCCAGGTGCTCGCGTGCGCGGCTGATCACCGTGCCCGGCACCCCAGCCAGTTGCGCCACGGCCAGGCCGTAGCTCTGGCTCGCGGGGCCTGGCTGAACGTGGTGGAGGAAGACGATACGCTCGTTGTGCTCGGTGGCCGAGAGGTGCACGTTGGCTACCACCGGCTCGCTTTCCGGCAGCACGGTCAGCTCGAAATAGTGGGTGGCGAACAGGGTGAAGGCGCGCAGGCGAGCCAGATGCTCGGCTGCCGACCAGGCTAGCGACAGGCCGTCGAAGGTGCTGGTGCCGCGTCCGACCTCGTCCATCAGCACGAGGCTGCGCTCGCTGGCGTTGTGCAGAATATTGGCGGTTTCGCTCATCTCCACCATGAAGGTGGAGCGGCCGCCGGCCAGGTCATCGCTGGAGCCGATACGGGTGAAGATGCGGTCGACCAGCGACAGTTCGCAGGCCGCCGCCGGCACGAAGCTGCCGATATGGGCCAGCAGCACGATCAGTGCGGTCTGGCGCATGTAGGTGGATTTACCACCCATGTTCGGCCCGGTGATGACCAGCATGCGCCGGTTGTCGTCGAGATCCAGGTCGTTGGCCACGAAGGGCGTGGTCAGCACCTGCTCGACCACCGGGTGACGGCCCTGTTCGATGCGCATGCACGGCTCGTCGACGAAGCGCGGGCGGTTCAGGTCGAGATTCAGCGCGCGCTCGGCCAGGTTGCTCAGCACGTCCAGTTCGGCGAGGGCTGCGGCACTGTCCTGCAGCGGCGCCAGATGGCCGATCAGGCGCTCGAGCAACTCGTCGTAGAGCATCTTTTCACGGGCCAGGGCGCGGCTCTTGGCTGACAGCGCTTTGTCCTCGAACTCTTTCAGCTCGGGGGTGATGAAGCGCTCGGCACCTTTGAGTGTCTGTCGGCGGATGTAGTCAGCCGGCGCCGACTCGGCCTGTTTGGTCGGCAGTTCGATGAAGTAGCCGTGCACGCGGTTGTAGCCGACCTTGAGGTTGGCCAGGCCGGTGCGCTCCTTCTCCCGCGCTTCCAGATCCATGAGGAACTGGCCGGCGTTCTCGCTCATGGCCTGCAGCTCGTCCAGCTCGGCGTCATAGCCGGTCTTCAGCACGCCGCCGTCACGGATCACCGCCGGCGGGTTGTCGATGATGGCGCGGGCCAGCAGGTCGGCCAGATCCGGGTAGGTGGAGATGCTGCTGGCCAGCTGTTGCAGATGCGGGGTATCCAGCGAGGTCATCGCCAGCTGCAGCTCGGGCAGTGCCGCCAGGGCGTCGCGCAGGCGGGCGAGATCGCGTGGGCGGGCGTTGCGCAGGCCGATACGCGCGAGGATGCGCTCCAGGTCGCCGATTTCCTTGAGCTGCGGCTGCAGCGTTTCGAAGCGATAGCCATCGAGCAGGCGTGCGATGGCGTCCTGGCGTGCCTCCAGCACCGCGCGATCACGCAGCGGACGGTTCAGCCAACGGCCCAGCAGGCGGCTGGCCATGGCGGTCTGGCAGCGATCCATCACCGATTGCAGGGTGTTGTCGCGGCCGCCGGCGAGGTTGATGTCCAGCTCCAGGTTGCGGCGGCTGGCGCCGTCGAGGATCACCGTGTCGTCCAGGCGCTCGTGACGCAGGCTGCGCAGGTGGGGCAGGGCGGTGCGCTGGGTTTCCTTGGCATAGCTGAGCAGGCAGCCGGCGGCGCCGATGGCCAGGGTCAGGTTCTCGCAGCCGAAGCCTTTCAGATCCTGAGTGCTGAATTGCTGGCACAGGCTCTTGAAGGCGCTGTCGCGGTCGAAATCCCAGGGGGCGCGGCGGCGCGAGCCCTTGCGCTTCTCGGCGGGCAGGCCCTGCGGCCAGTCGTCCGGGATCAGCAGCTCGGCGGGGCTCAGGCGCTCCAGTTCGGCCAGCAGATTTTCCCAACCCTTGATTTCCTGCACGCTGAAGCGGCCGCTGGTGATGTCCAGCACGGCCAGACCAAACAGGCGCTCATCACCGAGGACTGCCGCAAGCAGGTTGTCGCGGTGCTCATCGAGCAGGGCTTCGTCGCTGATGGTGCCGGGGGTGATGATACGCACCACCTGACGCTCCACCGGCCCCTTGCTGGTGGCCGGGTCGCCGATCTGTTCGCAAATCACCACCGATTCGCCGAGCTTGACCAGCTTGGCCAGGTAGCCTTCGAGCGAATGGAAAGGAATGCCGCACATGGGAATCGATTGGCCGGCCGACTGGCCGCGTGCGGTCAGGGTGATGTCGAGCAGCTTGGCTGCTTTCTTCGCGTCTTCGTAGAAAATCTCGTAGAAGTCACCCATGCGATAGAACATCAACTGATCCGGGTGCTGGTTCTTCAGCTTCCAGTACTGCTGCATCATCGGGGTGTGAGCGGAGAGATCGGTCATGCCGGGCCTTACATGCGGTGGGTGTGACGAAGCCGGGAATTTTCCCATACTTCGCCCCTCGCGTGGGCTGCGAATCTGACGCAATTACTCTTCAGTCGGTGAAGGTCACCGAGAACTGGGCCACAGCCTCGACCACGCGCTGCGACTCGCTGCGTATCTCGCGGATCACTTCACCAGCCTGGTTGGCCAGGTCTACGCCGGTACGTGCACGCTCTCGCGTGGTTGCCATGCTGGCCACTGCGTTGCGCGTAAGGTTCTGGTTCTGCTGAACGACGCCATTGATCTCCTGGGTGGCCTGGCTGGTACGCGAGGCCAGTTGACGCACTTCATCGGCCACTACGGCGAAGCCGCGACCCTGTTCACCGGCACGTGCCGCTTCGATGGCTGCGTTGAGTGCCAGCAGGTTGGTCTGGTCGGCAATACTGCGAATTACCTGAACGATGCTGGTGATCTGCTCGGATTGTTTGTTAAGGCCTTCTATCTGTTCGGCCACATGAGCCAGATCGCTGGCAATATCGGCGACCACCGCGACGGTCTGGGCCACTGTGCGGGTGCCGTGATCGGCGGAAACATCGGTCTCCTTGGCGATGTCATGAGCCAGCTGGGCAGCGGCAGCCTCCGAGTCGCGGCGCTCGACCTGGGCGGTGATGTCGCTGGCGAATTTCACTACGCCATAGACACGGCCGTTGGCGTCGTAAAGGGGGTTGTAGGTGGCACGCAGCCAGACCTGCTGGCCTTGTTTGGTCACACGGCGAAAACGATCGGACATGAACTCGCCCTTGTTCAAGCGAGCCCAGAACTGACGGTATTCATCGCTGCGGCTGTCCTCGGCCAGGCAGAAGAGCCGGTGATGCTGGCCGATCACATCGTCGCGGCGATAGCCCATCAGATCGAGGAAGTTCTGGTTGGCACTCACTACCTCTCCCTCGAGGTTGAACTCGATCACCGCCATGGAACGGTCGATCGCCTTGATGTAGCTCTCGTGCATATGTTCGGCCGCTACCTGGCGGGTGATGTCGGTGGCGATCTTCATTACCTTGGTCACCGAGCCCTGATCATCCCGGATTGGCATGTAGGTCGCTTCCAGCCAGACCTCCTTGCCGTCTTGTGTCAGCCTTGGAAAGCGATCACTGAAGTGCTCGCCATGGCGCAGGCGCTGCCAGAACTGTTGATAGGCGAGGCTCTCGCTCAGGTTGCGGGAGCAGAACAGACGATGGTGCTTGCCGACGATCTCTTCCAGGCGGTAATTCACCACGCCGAGAAAGGCTGGGTTGGCGTCGAGGATGATGCCGTCCGGGGTGAACTCGATCATCGCCATCGATTGGCGAATGGACTGTAGCTCTGCCGCTCCCTGATCCTGCGCATCCTTGTGTTCCTTGTTCCGCGAACGCCACATCGCAGTGCCTCCTATTGCACCCTGGCCCGTGATAACAGTAGACGAATTTTGCCGTTTCCACTGGCAGGCAAGCTGTGTAGGGTTTGCCGTTCGATGAGCGAGGAGTGGATATGGACAGAATCAGCCAACTGGCCGAACAACTGGGTGCGGCATTGCAGGCGCAAGCTGCTCAGGTCACCACTGCAGAGTCTTGTACAGGCGGCGGTATCGCTGAGGCGATCACTCGTATTCCCGGCAGCTCGGCCTGGTTCGAGGCTGGCTATGTGACGTACTCCAACGCCCAGAAAACCAAGCAGTTGGCTGTATGTGCCGACTTTTTCACCAGTGTGGGCGCCGTTAGCCGGGAGGTGGTCGAGGCGATGGTGCGTGGCGCTCAGGCCAATAGCGGGGCGCGCTATGCGGTGGCTGTCAGTGGAGTGGCGGGGCCGGGCGGTGGCTCCGTGGAGAAACCGGTGGGTACCGTCTGGTTGGCCTGGGGCGATGGCGAGCGCCTTTTCAGTGTGCGCAAGCAGTTCGCTGGTAACCGCGATGAGGTGCGCCGACAAACGGTCGAGGCCGCTCTGGCGGGGCTTCTGCGCCTGTTGGTGGAGGAAAATCCGCTTGTGGGGTAGGCGGGCGACTTGCCCTGTGGAATAATACTGGCTACTTATACAGTTGTTGGCGGCCCTCGAGGCCCTTGTTAATACGTGAGGATGGTAATGGACGAGAACAAGAAGCGCGCTTTGGCGGCTGCCCTGGGTCAGATCGAGAAGCAGTTCGGCAAGGGTGCGGTCATGCGCATGGGCGACCATGAGCGTCAGGCCATTCCGGCCATCTCCACCGGTTCGTTGGGGCTGGATATCGCGCTGGGCATTGGCGGTTTGCCAAAAGGTCGTATCGTCGAGATCTACGGCCCGGAATCCTCCGGTAAGACCACGCTGACCCTGTCGGTGATCGCCGAAGCGCAGAAGCTTGGCGCCACCTGTGCCTTCGTCGATGCCGAGCACGCACTGGATCCAGATTATGCCGGCAAGCTCGGCGTCAACGTCGATGACCTGCTGGTATCGCAGCCGGACACCGGTGAGCAGGCGCTGGAAATCACCGACATGCTGGTGCGCTCCAATGCCATCGACGTGATCATCGTCGACTCCGTGGCGGCTCTGGTGCCCAAGGCGGAAATCGAAGGCGAAATGGGTGACATGCACGTCGGTCTGCAGGCGCGTCTGATGAGCCAGGCGCTGCGCAAGATCACCGGTAACATCAAGAACGCCAACTGCCTGGTGATCTTCATCAACCAGATCCGCATGAAGATCGGCGTGATGTTCGGCAGCCCGGAAACCACCACCGGTGGTAACGCACTGAAGTTCTATGCCTCGGTCCGCCTGGACATCCGTCGTACCGGCGCGGTGAAGGAAGGCGAAGAGGTCGTGGGTAGCGAAACCCGCGTGAAGATCGTCAAGAACAAGGTCGCGCCACCCTTCCGTCAGGCCGAGTTCCAGATTCTCTATGGCAAGGGCATCTACCGTAATGGCGAGATCATCGATCTCGGCGTGCAACAGGGCCTGGTCGAGAAGTCGGGTGCCTGGTACAGCTACAAGGGCAACAAGATCGGTCAGGGCAAGGCCAATGCGGCCAAGTACCTGGAAGACAACCAGGAAGTGGCGCGCGAGATCGAAGGTCTGATTCGCGAGAAGTTGCTGGTCAGCAGCGCTCCGGCCAAGGCTCCGGCTGCCGATCTGGCTGATGCTGAAGTCGACTTCTAAGCCGTCAAAGCATGACCGTCGTACTGGATAACCCGCTCGCCGTCAGGCGGGCGGCCATGGATTTGTTGGCGCGACGCGAGCATGGGCGTGTCGAGCTTATGCGCAAGTTGCGCAAGCGTGGCGCCCCCGAAGACATGATCGACGCGGCCTTGCAGCGGCTGTCAGAGGAGGGCTTGCTATCCGAGGCCCGCTATCTGGAAAGCTTCGTCGCTTATCGTGCGCGTGCTGGTTACGGTCCGCTGCGTATTCGCGAGGAACTCGACCAGCGTGGGCTCGCGCGTGGCGATATCGATCAGGCTCTGCGTGACAGTGGTATCGACTGGTTCGAGCAGTTGCGTGAAACCTGGCAGCGCAAGTTTGCCGGTCGGCTTCCGGGTGATGCTCGTGAGCGTGCTCAACAAGGCCGGTTCCTGGCCTACCGTGGTTATTCGTTGGATATGATTGGGCGTCTGCTTCGCGGTTGCGACGAATAGCTAGTCAGTCTGCTCAGGCTGGCTGGACGGCCAGCTGACGTAGATGGCTCGGCACGTCTGGTGCGCCGGCCAGGCGCAGTCCCTCGCCAAGCGCAGTGGCTTCCTGATGCTCTTTGGGCAGGAGGAGGAACTCTGGGGTGCCGGCTTTCTTCAGTAGCGACAGGCGTGCATAGGGGATACCGTTGTCCAGTAGCAGCCCCATGAAGCTGGGGTCGCTCCAGGCTGCTTCTGGCATAGCCAGTACGTGATAGCGCTTTTTCAGGTTGTCCAGGCCTGCTTCATTCAAGCGATAGCGAACCAGATTGGCTGGCAGCAGCACCTCCAGTTCGCGTCTGCGCGCATAGGCGATTGCTCCAGCGAAGGCTTCACCTTGCACATCCCCTGACCAGAAGGTGCGCGAGCCGCGCCAGTTGGCCTGACGCAGCTCGATCGGTTCGCCAGCGAGAAAACGCGGCAACGCCAGGCCGATGGTTTTGACGAAATCCTTGTAGCTGATGATGCGCACCTGCTTGCAGTGTTCGCTTGCTGCGTATTCTTCGAAGCTCACGTAGCCTGGTGCAGGACAAGGGTAGGCGAAGCCGTCGATCAGGCGCAGATCGAAAGACTGCAGTTGCTGCATTTGCGCTTCCACTACTTGAGTCAGTGCGCAATGGGCCTGTGCTTTGTCTTCCTGTACCGGGCCGGAGAGCGCGCCGCGAGGCAGGTTGAGCAGAAGCTGCAATTGCGGGCCGTCGTGCCAGCCAATGCTTTCGACCGCTGCCGGTAACGGTTTGAATGGCAGGCGCAGGGCGCTGGCCCTGGCGAATATCTGCCGTGAGCTACGGCCGAGCAGACCCATGCGCTGAGCCAGGGCTGCCAGACGGCTGCTGAGAGTTGAGGATTCGGACAGGCTCATGGCCGGCAGATCGCTCCTGAAGCGTCTGCTGCAGTGTGGCAGACGCGGATGGCTATTGCCCGTATAGCGTAGCGCGGCGCGAGAGTGCCTGTCGCGTTGCGGGTCTGTGGCAAAATAGCCGCATTCATTTGCGAGGATGCCTCCATGCCCAGCTTGGTGCTGGATATTGCGTTATCGGCCGAACGATTGCAGGCCATCTATCGTGGCCAGGCCAACCGGATTATGGCGCAAAGTCGGGATGGGCGCCGTGTCAGTTTGCCGGCCCACCATCTGCGGCCGTATCTGACTCACGCCGGTATCTTTGGTTCCTTCGTACTGGAATTCAGTAGCTCCGGCGAGCTGCTGAGTTTACGCCCTTTGGACTGATCTGGCGCGCTTGCCTCGCGCCGACGGCGCCTGCGCGGCTATAATCGCCGGCTGCCAACCCTCTACCTGTCGAGCTGAGCCTGATCATGTACTCCCTGGCCCGCGAGCTGCTGTTCAAACTGTCCCCGGAAACTTCCCATGAGCTGTCCATCGATCTGATTGGTGCAGGTGGCCGGCTGGGGCTCAACGGCCTGCTGACCAAGGCGCCGACCAGCCTGCCAGTAAACGTGATGGGGTTGCAGTTCGCCAATCCGGTCGGTCTGGCGGCAGGGCTGGACAAGAACGGCGATGCCATCGATGGTTTCGCCCAGCTCGGCTTCGGTTTCGTCGAGATCGGTACCGTTACCCCGCGTCCGCAGCCGGGCAACCCCAAGCCGCGACTGTTTCGTCTGCCGGAGGCCGAGGCGGTGATCAACCGCATGGGTTTCAACAACCATGGCGTCGATCACCTGCTCGAGCGGGTCAAGGCAGCGAAGTTCAGGGGTGTGCTGGGTATCAATATCGGCAAGAACTTCGATACGCCAGTCGAGCGGGCGGTGGACGATTACCTGGCCTGCCTGGACAAGGTGTACGCCCACGCCAGCTACGTCACGGTCAACGTCAGCTCACCCAATACGCCGGGGCTGCGCAGTCTGCAGTTTGGCGATTCGCTGAAGGAGTTGCTCGAGGCGCTGCGTCGTCGTCAGGAGGATCTGGCTCAGGAGCACGGTAAGCGCGTGCCACTGGCGATCAAGATCGCCCCGGACATGAGTGATGAAGAAACCGCGCTGGTGGCATCAGCGCTGCTGGGCGCCGATATGGATGCGGTGATCGCCACCAACACCACGCTCAGCCGCGAAGGTGTCGAAGGGCTGGCCCATGGGGATGAGGCCGGCGGCTTGTCGGGCGCTCCGGTACGCGACAAGAGCACGCATATCGTCAAGGTGCTGGCGGGCGAGCTGTCGGGTCGTCTGCCGATCATTGCGGTGGGCGGTATTACCGAGGGCAAGCACGCTGCCGAGAAGATTGCCGCGGGTGCGAGCCTGGTCCAGATCTATTCGGGGTTCATCTACAAGGGGCCGGCGCTGATTCGCGAGGCGGTGGATGCGATTGCCGCGCTGCGTAAATAAATAGGGCTCCCGAAGGAGCCCCTGGGCTTGCGCCCGCCGCCCGGAGGGGGTCGGCATGGTGAAGTCGGGTGTGATCCTGATCAGCCGACAGCGTGAAGTTCGTTGAGTCGATGAATGCCGGCCGTGCCGGTCAGCCCATCCCAGTTATCGCCACGGCCCTCACGCCAGCCATTGAGCCAGGCCTGACGAACCGAAGGTAGGGTAAAGGGGCAAAGTTCGCGGGATTTACCATTGATGCCGTACTGATAGCCGCGCAAAAAAGCTCTTTCTAACGGATCACGCTTAAGTCTTCTCATAGGGTGTTGCCCTCACTGTTGACTGTTATGTCCCGTTGGCCTTGTGGCAAGGCCGGGCAGAAATCTTCTGCCTACGAAAGTCCGCTGCCGGCGTGGCGAACTTTCTGTGCCTGCGCCGTTGCGGCGAAAGCCTTAGGTAGTGTTCTAACGAATGCACCGGGGCGTGTGAATGATCGATTTGTCATAAGGGCGTAACCTAAATGCGGGTGATGCCATAAGGGCGCTGGAGATACGTCCAGCATCTTTCAGCCAGACGCCGTCGTATCTAGCTGTGCACGCTGATGCCGTCATTTTGCTAGTGCAAATGAGAGTGCTTACTTATTCCGACGAAGGGTCGCGCTGTGACCTTTTGTCACTTACTTTGAGTCGAGGTGCGCCGCTGCACCTCCCTGATTGCCATAGGCAGTGGAACATCCATGTCTGAACGTTACGAAATCGTGCTGACCTGCCCCAAGGGGCTCGAGGGTCTGTTGCTGGAAGAGGCCCGGGGGCTAGGGCTGGAAGATGCACGCGAGCAAACGGCCGCAGTCCGCGGTCATGCCGAAATCGAGGTGGCCTATCGACTGTGCCTGTGGTCGCGCCTGGCCAACCGCGTGCTGCTGGTGCTGTCGCGCTTTGCCATGAACAACGCCGACGAGCTTTATGACGGCGTGCAGGCAGTGGACTGGCGCGACCATCTGGAGCCGTCCGGCAGCCTGGCGGTGGAGTTCAGTGGCAATGGTTCGGGGATCGACAACACCCACTTCGGCGCACTCAAGGTCAAGGATGCGATTGTCGATCGGTTGCGTACGGCGGGTGGCGAACGGCCCAGCATCGACAAACTCAACCCGGACCTGCGCGTGCACCTGCGCCTGGATCGCGGTGAGGCGGTGCTTTCCCTGGACCTCTCCGGCCACAGCCTGCACCAGCGTGGTTACCGCCTGCAGCAGGGGGCTGCGCCGCTGAAAGAGAACCTGGCTGCGGCAGTGCTGATCCGTGCCGGTTGGCCGCGTATCGCTGCCGAGGGCGGCGCATTGGCCGACCCGATGTGCGGTGTGGGTACCTTCCTGGTGGAGGCGGCGTTGATGGCTGCCGATATCGCCCCCAACCTCAAGCGTGAGCGTTGGGGCTTCTCCAATTGGCTGGGCCATGTGCCGGCAATCTGGAAGAAGCTGCATGCCGAGGCCGAGCAGCGCGCCGCGGTGGGGCTGGCCAAGCCGCCGCTGTGGATTCGTGGTTATGAAGCCGACCCGCGCCTGATCCAGCCTGGGCGCAATAACGTCGAGCGCGCCGGCCTGTCCGACTGGGTGAAGATCTATCAGGGCGAGCTGGGCAGTTTCGAGCCGCGCCCGGACCAGAATCAGAAGGGCCTGGTGATCAGCAACCCGCCATACGGCGAACGCCTGGGTGACGAAGCCAGCCTGTTGTACCTCTACCAGAACCTCGGCGAGCGTCTGCGTCAGGCCTGCCTGGGCTGGGAGGCGGCGGTATTCACCGGCGCGCCCGAGCTGGGCAAGCGCATGGGCCTGCGCAGCCACAAGCAGTACGCGTTCTGGAACGGCGCACTGCCCTGCAAACTGCTGTTGATCAAGGTGCAGACCGAGCAGTTCGTTACCGGTGAGCGGCGTGCGCGCGAAGACGATCAAGAGCCAGCGCAGGATGCGCCGCAACAGGCACGTTTGTCCGAAGGTGGGCAGATGTTCGCCAACCGCCTGCAGAAGAACCTCAAGCAGCTGGGCAAGTGGGCACGCCGCGAAGGCGTCGAGTGCTACCGGTTGTACGACGCCGACATGCCCGAGTATGCCGTGGCGGTCGATCTGTACCGTGACTACGTACATGTTCAGGAATATGCCGCGCCGCGCTCAATCGACCCGGACAAGGCCCAGGCACGCCTGCTCGATGCCTTGGCTGCGATCCCGCAAGCGCTGGGCGTGGCGCAGAGCCGCGTGGTGATCAAGCGTCGTGAGCGCCAGACGGGCACCAAGCAGTATCAGCGTCAGGCCGCGCAGGGCGAGTTCATGGAGGTGAATGAAGGCGGGCTCAAACTGCTGGTCAACCTCACCGACTATCTGGATACCGGGCTGTTCCTCGATCACCGTCCGTTGCGCCTGCGTCTGCAGCGCGAGGCCGCTGGCAAGCGCTTCCTCAACCTGTTCTGTTACACCGCGACGGCCACCGTGCATGCGGCCAAGGGGGGCGCGCGCAGCACCACCAGCGTGGATCTGTCGAAAACTTACCTGGACTGGGCGCGGCGTAATCTCGCGCTCAACGGTTTTTCCGACAAGCACCGTCTGGAGCAGGGCGATGTGATGACCTGGTTGGCAGAGGATCGCGGTGAGTACGAGCTGATCTTCATCGACCCGCCGACCTTCTCCAATTCCAAGCGCATGGAAGGCGTGTTCGATGTGCAGCGTGACCACGTCGAACTGCTCGATCTGGCCATGGCGCGTCTGGCCCGTGGCGGTGTGTTGTATTTCTCCAACAACTTCCGCAAGTTCCAGCTGGATGAAAGCCTGGTGGCGCGCTATCAGGTCGAAGAGATCAGCGCGCAGACGCTGGACCCGGACTTCGTCCGCAACCCGAAGATCCACCGCGCCTGGCGTTTCACTGCACGCTGACAGCCTAGCCTGGATGCAATCCGGGGCTCTTTTGAATCTAAGCCCCGGATTGCATTGGGGCTACAGCGTGGTCAGCGTTTGGGTTGTTTGTAGGTTTCCAGCAGCACCTGATCGAGGATCGAGGTGGCACCCCAGGGCTTCGGGTCGTTGAGGATGGCCACCACGGCCCAGTCCTGGCCGTTGCTGTCGCGGCTGTAGCCGGCAATGGCGCGCACATTGTTCAGGGTGCCGGTCTTGATGTGTGCCTCACCCACCAGCGGCGTGCGCTGCAGGCGTCGGCGCATGGTGCCGTCCATTGCCACCAGTGGCATCGAGCTGCGGAACTCGGCAGCGTAAGGGCTGCGCCAGGCCGCCTGGAGGATCAGCGCCATTTCCCGTGCGCTGATGCGTTCGGCGCGCGACAGGCCGGAGCCATTCTCCATCACCAGATGCGGCGCCGTGATGCCTTTGCGGGCCAGCCAGCTGCGAATGACGCGCTGCGCGGCCATGGCGTCATCCTTGTCGGCTTCCGTACGGAACTGCGCGCCGATGCTGAGAAACAGCTGCCGAGCCATGGTGTTGTTGCTGTACTTGTTGATGTCGCGAACGATCTCCACCACATCCGGGGAGAAGGCGCGCACCAGCATGCGGGCTTTTTCCGGAACAGGGCCCAGACGGTCCTTGCCAAGAATCTTGCCGCCCAGCTCCTGCCAGATACCGCGTACCGCGCCGGCGGCGTAGCTGGGATGGTCGAGCAGCGACAGGTAGGTCTGCGCACTGCAGCCTTCAGCCAGTTGGCCGCTGACGATCAGGGTCGTGCCGTCGTACTGCTCCACCGCGTTATAGCGGATATCGGGCCAGGCCGGACAGGTTGCAGCCTTGAGCACGCGAACCTGATTGTCGATACGGACAGTGGCGATTGGCGGGTCCATGGCGATATGCACCTTGCCGCCTTCGGCGCGCGTGATGAAACGCTGCGCCTTGAGGTTGACCAGCAGGGAGTCGGGTTTGACCAGGAAGGGTTTGTTGGCGTCGCCGCCGTCATCATTGAACGCTGGTAACTGCGGGGCAACGAAGAAGCTGCGATCGAGCACCAGATCGCCTTGAACCTGGCGCACGCCGTTGATGCGCAGATCGCGCAGCAGCAGCCAGAGTTTCTCCATGTTCAGTTTCGGGTCGCCGCCACCCTTGAGGTAGAGGTTGCCATGCAGCACACCATCGTTCAGTGGACCATCGGCATAGAACTCGGTCTTCCATTGATGGTTGGGCCCCAGCAATTCCAGGGCGGCGTAGGTGGTCACCAGCTTCATGGTGGAGGCCGGGTTGACCGAGGTATCGGCATTGAACTGCAGGCCGCCAGCCTGCCCGCCCAGAGGCACGGTCATCACCGACAGCGAGTTGTTGGAAATCTTGTTGGCCTTCAGCGCCTGCTCGACCTTGGCAGGGAGTGCGGCGCTGGCAGCGTGGCAGGACAGGGCGAGGGGGAGAAGCAGGGCGCTCAGCGCCAGTTGGCGAAACCGCTGAATCATCGACAAGAACCTTCCGCAGTCAGGCGGGAGTGACGTGGGAGACAGACAAAACGACAGTCCGACTCGGGGAAAAGTTGCCGGCATTATGCCGCAAGATTCTGCTCGCAGTCGGCCCCGCCGGGTTAAAAACAGTCACTGCAAACAGCGGGCGTTCAACATGTTCGAAGGGCCGGGAGGACGATACAAAACGGGCGCTCTGGCGGCGAAACTGCTAGAGTGCCGCGCGTTATTACCTTTGAGGATTGTTTCATGGCGACCAACCGTTCCCGCCGTCTGCGCAAGAAGCTCTGTGTCGATGAATTCCAGGAGCTGGGCTTCGAGCTGACCCTGAACTTCAAGGCCGACTTGAGCGACCAGACCCTCGACGATTTCGTCGATCAATTCCTCGATCAGGCCATCGCCGGCAATGGTCTGGATTACGTAGGTGGCGAAGACTTCGGTCTGGTCTGCCTGGCCAAGCGTGGCTCGGTCAACGAGGAGCAGCGTGCTGCCGTCGAGGCCTGGCTGAAAGGCCGTGACGAACTGGAGAAGTTCGAACTCAGTCCGTTGCAGGACGTCTGGTACCCGGAAAACCCGATCAACCAGGCTTGATCGCTACTCGGCGCCGGGTTCTCTGGCGCCAGTCATCAGGTAGGGTGCGCCGCGCGCACCCAGCGTTTGACCTGATGCCGAAGCTCGGTGCGCGGAGCGCCCCCTACAGAGCTCCGGCTTTTTCCAGCAGCATCTGCTCGTCAACCTGATCGATCTGTTCGGCCTTCATGAAACGCTCGGCGTAGCGCCGGTAGATGCCTGCGCGAATGAACAGAGCGAACAGCTGCGGGTCGATGTGCGCGCCCTTGCACATGCCGACCATGATGTTCAGTGCCTCCGACAGCGTCTTGCCCTTCTTGTAGGGGCGATCCACTGCCGTCAGGGCTTCGAAGATATCGGCGATCGCCATCATGCGTGCCGGCAGGCTCATCTGTTCGCGCGTCAGGCGTTTGGGATAGCCCGTGCCGTCCATCTTCTCGTGGTGCCCACCGGCGATCTCGGTGACATTCTGCAGATGCTTGGGGAAGGGCAGGCGGTCGAGCATCAGGATGGTCTGCACGATGTGGTGGTTGATGATGTAGCGCTCTTCGGCCGTCAGCGTGCCGCGGGCGATGCTCAGGTTGTGCAGTTCGCCACGGTTGAATTTGTATTGCGGCACTTCCAGCTTGAAGCCCCAGCGATTGTCTGGCGCGATCACCTCCTGCTCGGTGCGCTCGATCAGATGGTCGAGGCGGTCAGCGAGCAGCGGCTCCTCCACCGGCAGGCTGCTGGGGGCCGAGTGTCCCAGGCGCTTGGCTTCCTCCCAGGAAACGCCCAGGCGATTGTCCAGTGTGCGTAGCCAGCGTCGTTCGGCGATCTGCTTGAGGCGAGTCTGGTCGTCATCGGCCATGGCCTCGCCACCAAGATTGATGCGCGCGATGAAGGTGAATTCGTCGTCCAGATCGCTCAGCAGCTGGTCGCGCAGAGCCGCCAGTGCGCTTTCTTCAGCACCTTCGGCGCGACCACGCCAATAGGCGACCCAGGCATCGCGCTTGAGTACCTCGAAGCGCATACGTACTTCGTGGATGCGGTCGTACAGGGTTTCCAGCTTGGTCGCCTTGTCCACCACGTATTCGGGGGTGGTGACCTTGCCGCAATCGTGCAGCCAGGCGGCGATATGCAGCGCCTCCCACTCCTCGTCGCTGGGGTTGTAGTCACGAAATTCGGGGGCGTCGCTCTCGGCTGCAGCACGGGCCAGCATCAGGGTGATTTCCGGTACGCGCTGACAGTGGCCGCCGGTGTAGGGACTCTTGGCGTCGATGGCGCCGGCGATCAGCTGGATGAAGGCATCGAGCAACTGCTTCTGCCTGGCCAGCAGGCGTTGGCTCTCGATGCACAGGGCTGCGCTGCCAGAGACGGCGTCGACGAAGGCGACGCGATCCGGGCTGAGCATGCTTTCGTTATCTTCGCCGGTATCGCGTTGCAACAGTACCAGCACGCCAACGGTGTCGCCCTGACGGTTATGCAGGCCGGCAGCGATCAGGTGCAGGCGCGGACTGTCCATGGCCGACAGCAGCCCTTGAAATTTACCCGCCTGATCGAAGCCGATGGAGGTGGCGACACTGTCGCCGCCGCTGGCCGGACGTTGCAGCCAGTTGGGTAGGGTCGGATCGTCATGGGCCAGTCCGTGGATGCCCAAGTCGGCGAGGCTGCGGCTCTGGCCGTCGATCACCAACCCCTGTGGTTCCAGGCGGCCGCTGTCGTTGTCCAGCAGATAAAGCAGGCCGCCCTGGGCCGCGCTGATGGAGACGGTGGCGTCCATCACGCGCTTGATCAGCGCGTCGAATTGGGTTTCCGCCGAGAGGCTGGCAGCGATGTCGAGAAAGCTCGACAGGGTGTCCTTCATGCTGCTCATCGACACCGCTAGCTGGTCGACCTCGAGAATCGGCGAGCGGCCGCTGGCCGGATGGGCGAAGTCGAAGCGGCGGATGGCCTGCGCCTCCTGCACCAGGCTGCGCAGCGGTTTGACCACCAGACGTGAAGTCAGCCAGCCCAGCGGCAGGCATAGCAGCAGGGTGGTGAGAGTGATCAGTGCGCCCTGCCAGCGGATGCGATAAGCCTCTGCCAGCAGCTCTTGCTCGGGCACCAGCAGGGCCAGATGCAACCCCTGTGGGCCGCCCTCCTGAATGTGCCGGTGAGCCATGGCCCAACGCTGCTTGGCCAGTTCGACGATGCCCTCGTCCCGTTCGTTCAGTTGGCCGGACAGCAATTCACCCAGGGCCGGGTTGAGCTCGCGAACCTTGACCAGCGATACCTTGCCGTCGACCTCCTTGAGCAGGCGGCTGCTCTCGGGGTAGGCCACGGCATTGCCGTCGTTGTCGGCGAGTACCACCTGGCTGTTGGGGGTGACGCGGTGGCTGGCCAAGGTGGCCGAGAGATCGTCGAGCGTCAGGTCGGCGCCGATCACCGTGGTCAGGCCGCTGCGCCTGGCCAATGTGGTGCCGATTTCCTGGGTGGAGAAGAACAGATAGGGCGCGGTGGTGATCTGTCCGCCATCGCCGCGCGCGCGCTTGAACCAGTCGCGCTGCCTGGGATCGTAAGGCTCGCTGAGTTTCTGCCGGCGGCTGAGCTGGTTCAGTGAGCCGTCATAGAACAGGTAATCGCTGTCGGTCCCGGCGCTGCTGCGGTCGATGGCCCAGACCTGATAAGCCGCTTTGTCCGGCGCGTCGAAGCGCTGCTTGAGCATGTCGCTGCGCAGCGGCCTGACCATGAAGAAGTCGCCATCCTCATAGCCGAGATAGATCGAGGCCAGTTTGGGGTTGTCGCGCAGGGCCTGTACGAACAGCGGTAGCATTTCCAGGCGTTCATCGAGCGTGTCGGCCTCGGTGGCAGGTTGCAGGGCCAGCAGGCTGAGCAGGTTGCGTATGGGACGGTAGGTATTGTCCAGATCTCTCTGTACGTCGTGCTGGATGCGCTCGAAGAGTGTCGAGCTGCTGGAGAAGATCAGCCGGCTGGTTTGCTGGTAATTGAACAGCCCCAGCACGACACCGGTGAAAAGCAGCAGAAGCGTGAACAGGACGCTGATATGAACGTGCAGGGGGAAACGGCGTTCTCTGGGAACGGCGGTATTGAGCATCGCACTTCACTCCTTGCGGGCGCTGCAGGCTTCCACAGCATAGTGAAGAGTGGGCGAATCTGCCGAAACGTTATAAAGGCTGCCGAGAATTGTCCGCGGCCTTGCTCGGTTTGTTCAGTTGCAGGCGCAGGCCATGGACTAGAAGGGCCACGGTCAGGCTCAAGGCCACGCCGATCAGCGCATTGAGCAGGCGTACCTCCGCCAGGTGCCAGTCCTGGGCAAGGCTCTCGGCCAGGAGCACGAAGCACAGGCTGGTTTGCAGCACGAACAGGCCGTAGTGATTGGCCTGCAGCGCACGGCTGAGAATCACCAGCACCAGCAAGGTCATGACCATCGTCGGGGGGCTTTGCAGGCTGTGACCGAAGACGATCAGCAGGCCTGCGGCAGCGAGGCTGGCCAGGCTCGCCTGCAGCGCTCGCACCAGGCTGCCCTGGAATTCCAGCTGTAGCGTGGTGATGACGGTCAGGGTCAGCCAGTAACCACGCGACAGGCCGGCCAGATTGACGATCAGCCCTGATGCCGCAAAAGCCAGCATGCAGGCCAGGGCATGCAGACGCCATTGCTGACGAGGCAGGCGCTGCGCGTGGCGCTTGAGTACCTTGAGAATGGCCAGGAAGCGCGGCATGTACGGCCACATGCGCAGGCCGTGCAGGCCACGCAGACCGAAGGCCAGCAGCATCACCCAGAGCCCGCCGAGAATGAACAGCATGGCCACTGCATAAGGGTTGTGCAGGTTGCCGATGCCGAATTGTCCCTGGCCGAGGCACAGGCAGATGCACAGACCGATGCCCAGTTTGCCGGCTTCGCTGCCGAAGCGCTGCAGCCAGGCCAGCAGCAGGCCGAAAGCGGCGAAAATGCCGAGGCTGATCAGCGGGTGGCTGGCGGCCCAGAAACCCAGGCCGGCGCTGCAGGCACCGAGGCCGGTTAGCAGCAGCATGCGCAACATGCCGAAGCGGTGCAGCGGGTTCGCCTGTGCGGCCTGAAAGGCGCCAGCCGAGGCCCAGAGAAAACCACTGTGAGCGGTGAACAGGCCCAGCACCAGCGGCAAGGCACAGCCCAGCCCGGCGACCACGGCCGGGCCCCAGGCCGGTGGGCCGGCATGCCAGGTGAAACTGCTGCGAATCAGGTTCTTCATGCGCTCTTTTCGTCAGATCGGGCTCGAACGACCCGTCATCTCCCTCGCCATTTCCGTAGCGTAGCTGTCCGTCATGCCAGCGATGAAGTCGATTACCCGCATGAACGAGCGATACAGGGGCCAACCCGGTTCAGGCGCGTAGTAGCTGAGCAGATCAAGAATACGCCGGTGCTTGAACGACAGCGCGCGACCACTGTGCAGCTCCAGCGCCGCACCGCAGAAGGCGTTGAGGAGGATTTCCAGCGTGGTATAAGCGCCGATCTCATGCAGCGTCTTGCGCTTGTCGTGGAAGATCTTCTCGCGCGCCAGTGATTTCGCGCTCTGCACACAGTGCTTGGCGGCGCCATGCATGTGTTCGACCAGATCGCCCTGCAGGCCGCCGCCCAGCAGGGCCTGCTGTTGTTCGACGAAGGCGCTGGCAGCCGCGTTGGTCAGGTGTTCGATGGCCTTGCCGCGCAGGATCGCCAGTTTGCGCCGGCGCGAGTCCTTGGGGCCGAGCTGGCGATAGGTCTCCGGCAGGTCATCGCCTACCAGATCGAGCAGCAGCGCCTCGACTTCGGTGTAGTCGAGCAGCTCCATTTCCACGCCGTCTTCCAGGTCGATCAGGCCATAGCAGATGTCGTCCGCCGCTTCCATCAGATAGACCAGCGGGTGACGCGCCCAGCGTTGCGTTTCCAGTTGCGGTAGTTCGAGCTTGGTGGCGATCTGTTCGAGCAGCGGCAGCTCGCTCTGGTAGCAGCCGAACTTGTGTTTCTTGTAGCCCTGTGCGTCCGCATGGCGGGCCGTCCAGGGGTACTTGAGGTAGGTGCCGAGGGTGGCGTAGGTCAGCCGTGTGCCGCCGTCGAACTGGTGGTACTCCAGCTGGGTGAGCACGCGAAAACCCTGGGCGTTACCTTCGAAATTGAGAAAATCGCCGCGTTCGGCATCGCTCATCGCATCCAGCCAGCCGCGTCCGGCGGCCTGCTGAAACCAGTGGCGAATGGCGTCTTCGCCGGAGTGGCCGAACGGCGGGTTGCCAATGTCGTGGGCCAGGCAGGCGGACTGTACCACCATGCCCAGGTCGCTCGGCGTGCACCAGTGGGGCAGGTCGTCACGCAACATCTCACCGACGCGCATGGCCAGCGAACGGCCGACGCAGCTGACTTCCAGCGAATGGGTCAGGCGGGTGTGGATATGGTCGTTGCTCGACACCGGGTGCACCTGGGTCTTGCGTCCCAGGCGGCGAAAGGCTCCGGAGAAAATGATGCGGTCATGATCCTTGTGGAAGGGACTGCGCCCCAGCTCTGCCGAACTGGGCGCAGGTTTACCGAGACGTTCGCGGGTGAGCAGGGTGTGCCAATCCAAGGCCGATCCTCGCCAAGTTGATCCAGGCCTCCTAGCTTCGGCGTTCGCGCAGCGCTGCGCAACCCGAGGCAAGGATGATGATTAACGAGGTAGTCAATAAATTGGCTTTTCTGTATATACTTATCGATTATATTGAAGTTATTTATATAAAGTGACATGTATTTGACTATTTGCGGCTGGCGAGTTTAAGTGATTCCTGTGGTTGCTTGTTATTTGACGGTGTGTGGTGAGGGAGAGGGCTCCGCATACCGGTAGTAGAGGTTGCTAGGGAGAACGTCATGGACAGCTTGCCGTTGTGCCGGACCATGCACCCCGTATCAGCGAGGCGCAGTTGCCACGCCTTCATTGTTCATCTGCCTATTTCCCGCGCACCGACCTTGCTGGAGCCGAGTCGACTCGCTCTGGCGTGCTGGCCCTATGGGTTGTCTGGTCGTTGGTAGTTGTCTCGGCCTGGAGGCCTTAGTCGAGTCGACCGTTTTTTAGACGACGTGCGTATATCGCCCGTGTGCGGGTCAAAGCGTGCACGCAGGAGCGACAGGCGGGCGTCGGGGAGATGCAGCATGAAACCAATATCACCCAGTTCGGGTCCGACCGAGGCACAGAGCACTGTGTGCCCCGCTGATGGAGAGCTGGCGCCGCCTGGGCAGCTATCACGGCGCAGTTTTCTGCAAGGTAGTGCGGCGCTGGCCGCGGCGCCGCTGATCCTGGCGCCCAGTCGCAGCGAAGCAGTCGTACCGCCTAGCCCGCCGACCATTGCCTGGCAGGAATTTCTGCCCAATGAGCCGGCGCTGCTTTACGGCAGCACGCTCAATCCGCCGCCTACCGAACTGGCCAACATCGCCGCCGGCGAGGCCGGGCGGCCGGCGCATCAGCGCTGGGCCGAGTTCGGCCCACAGGCTGAGCACTACGAGTTGCATGCGGCGCAGCGCGAGGGTTGGGTGTTCAACCCAGCCTATCCGCCACAACCGGTATGGACCTTCCAGGCCGCCTATCCGGATCTGTCCGTGCTCAGTCCGGTGGTGCACTCGCACTACGGCCATCCGATGATCTGCCGCATCTATAATGATCTGCCGGCCAACCACACTGGTTTTGGTACGCCAGAGATCAGTACCCACCTGCACAACGCTCACATCGGGTCGGAGAGTGACGGCTTTCCCGGCGACTACTACAGCCCCACCAAGGCCGGGCCCAGCCTGACAGCGCCAGGCGGTTTCAAGGACCACCTTTACTCCAACATCTACGCTGGCTACGACGAGCTGCAGAACGGCATCGGCGACTACCGCGAAGCACTTGGCACCTTGTTCTACCATGACCACACCCTGGACTTCACCGCGCCCAACATCGTCCGCGGGCTGATGGGTTTCTTCCTGCTGTTCGATCATCTCGACTCGGGCAATGAGAAGGACCCCAACCCGGCGGCCCTACGCCTGCCCAGTCACCCCTACGATTACCCGCTGAGCTTCTGCGACCGGCGTTTCGACCCCAACGGCATCCTCTACTACGACCAGGTCAGTCCCGAGGGCATCCTCGGCGACAAGACCGTAGTCAACGGCAAGATTCAGCCGGTGCTGCGGGTGGCTCGGCGCAAGTACCGCTTGCGTCTGCTCAACGGTGGGCCGAGCCGCTTCTACCAGTTCTATCTGGTGCGGTCGAACAACGTGATCCAGCCCTTCACCTACATTGCCAACGACGGCAACCTGCTGGAGAAACCGCTGCTCAATCAGACCAACGTACGCCTGGGTGTGGCCGAGCGGGCCGATATCGTGGTGGATTTTTCGCGTTACCCGGTGGGCACCGAGTTGTACCTGGCCAACCGCCTGACCCATCGCCCGGAAGATACCCGCCGGCCTTATCAGGTGGTGGCTCCCGGCGAGTGGGTGTTGAAGATAGTGGTCGACCGCGAGCCGCCGGAGCAGGACCTGAGCCAGGTGCCGGCCAATCTGCGGCCGCTGCCGCCGCTGCCGACGACCGCCCAACTGGCGGCGCTGCCGGTGCGCAAGTTCCTCTTCGAGCGCCGACAGAACATGTGGGCGATCAACGGTCAGTTCATCAATCTCAATGCTCCGCGCGCCCTGGTGCCCATGGGGGCCATGGAGATCTGGGAGCTGTACAGCGTCGATGACGGCTGGGATCACCCCGTTCATATCCATTTCGAGGAGGGCCGCCTGCTGAGCAAGACCACCAATGGCAAGAATGTGGCGATTGCTGCGCATGAGAAGGGGCGCAAGGACGTATTCAATATCTCTGATCGTACTGTCCTTCGCGTGCTGATGCGTTTTCGCGACTACAAGGGCAAGTACGTGATGCACTGCCACAACCTGATCCACGAAGACCACGCCATGATGCTGCGTTGGGACATCGTCTGAGCCAGCCGGAGGTTTGCCATGAATACGCGAAGAAAGGTACTGGCAGGGCTGGGCGTCGCTGCGTTCGGCTGGGCCGCCTGGCGCTCGGGTAGCAGCGTGCAGCAACCGGCTGCGCCGCTGGCCGGGGTGGGCGGTACACGTTTTCCCAACGTCCCGCTGCTGACTCACGAGGGTCGTGAAGTGCGCTTCTACGACGACCTGGTGCGTGGCAAGGTGGTGGCGATCAACATGATGTATGCCCAGTGCAGCAACAGTTGTCCGGCTACCACCGCCAACCTGCGTCTGGTGCAGGAGATGCTCGGCGAGCGCGCCGGGCGCGATGTGCACCTGTATTCGCTGACGCTGCAGCCGGAGCTGGACAACCCCGAGCGTTTGCGCGAGTACGTCGAGCGCCACCATATCGGTCCGGGCTGGCAGTTTCTCACCGGAGCGCGCGCCGATATCGAGCAGCTGCGCCGCGCCCTGGGTTTCTATGACGTCGACCCGGTGGTGGACCTCAATGATCTGAGTCATACCGGCATGCTGCGCATCGGCAACGACGCGCTGGACCGCTGGACCATGGCGCCGTCGCTGACTGATGCCGCGCAGATCCTGTCCACCATCAATCACGTCGATAGCAAGGTGGTGCATACCGCCTACCGCCCGAGTGAAGCGCCTGCGGAGCAACTAGCGCAGGCGTAGACGTTCTACCTGCACGCGGCCGCTGGCATCGAGGCGGCCGCGTACCTGCACGTAGGCGCCGGGACGCGGTGCGTCGTCCAGGCGGGTGCGCGCGTCGATCAGCAGCGCCAGCCCGTCCAGCTTGCCGACATCATCCAGGCGGCCATGCAGACGTACTCGGGCGCCCACCGGCACGGGTGCTGGCTGCCCGGCAGCATCGCGTGCGCCTTGTTCGATCCAGGCCTCGATCAGTTCGATTTCCGCATCCGTGAGATAGGGCGGGCCGTCGTAGGGCATGCGGGGCCGAGCCTGGCCGCGAATGCGCCGCACCAGCTCGCTGGCTGCAGGGTTGCCGGGCACCACGCGGGCGCGTTCGTCGCTGGCCAGGGTCGCTGTGTAGGATGACAGCAGATAACCCTCGGGAGCCGCGCCCATCAAGCCGTTTGCGGAATGGCAGGTAGCGCAGCGGCGCAGCAGGATGGTTTCGACGTGGCGGTAGTCGACCACCTCGCCGAGGCTCGGGACGGCGGCGGCAAGCAGGGTTGTGCTTTCGCGGCCTGCTGGCAGGCCGGCGTTTATCCAGCGTTCGACCATGGCGATCTCGGCGGCTTCGAGAAAGGGCGGGCCGCTCAGCGGCATGCGCGGTTGACTGCTGCCCGTCAGGCGGCGCAGCAGCTCGCTGCCGGCGGCATCGCCAGCGTGGACCACCGGACCGCGCTGGCTGCCGCGCAACAGATTCTCCAGGCTGTCCAGGCGCAGGCCCAGTGGGGCCTGCGCGCCGCTGTGGCAAACCAGGCAGCGGTTGGCCAGTAGCGGAGCGATGTCGTCGTGGTAGGTCGGGGATGTGGAGGCCAGCACACTGGCGCTGAGCAGCAGCGGGATGAACAGGCGCAGGGCTAGCCAGAGCATAAGCGCAGCCTCGAAGACTGGGGCGGATCATTCAGCCGTTCGGCGCGAGGCTTCTGTGGGCACGGATGTATCCGAAATGCGCCTGGCTCGAGGCGTGCCTTGTTCGACTGTGCCGAGAGAAGTCCAATAGCCTGTTGCTAAGCCTAGCTGCGTACTCAGAAACCGGCGGCGTCGATGTCCACCAGCAGCAGGCGACGACCATTGTCGATGAACTGCCCTGCGGTCAGGCAGTACTGGTTGGTGGTGGCGTCGCGGTAGGTGGTGGAGAGCGTCAGGCGCCGCTCTTCCCAGCCTTCGGCCAGCAGTTGATAGAAGTAGGGGCGCCATGACCAGTTATGCCCAAGGTAGCGGTCATCGGCCTGCCAGAGGTTCTGGCGCCACTGCAGGTTGGGCGTGAGTTGGGTGCCGTGGCGGTCGCACTGATAGATACGCAACAGCCAGGGGTAGTTGTCCGGTGCGTTCAGGCTTGTTGCCGGGGCGCCGCTTTCGGCCCAGAACCTGAGCTCGGACATCAATTCGGTCAGTTGCTGGCGCAGGCTGACCAGGCGCGCGCGCTCGGCGAGTTTCTGCTGTACGTAGCTGTCACGCAGGCGCGCGAAACGGCCGACGAAGGCGTCGCTGGCGAACAGTTCCTCCTCCGGCCTGGCGAACAGGAATCCCTGGACGTAACGGGCGCCGCACTCAAGGGCGAAGTTCAGCTCGGCTTCGGTTTCCACCCCTTCGGCGATGATCCAGCAACCAGTCTTTTCGGCCATCTGTGCCAGCGCCTTGACCACTTCGCCGCTAGGGCCGCCGCGAGCGGCTTCCTGGAACAGGCGCATGTCCAGTTTGAGGATGTCAGGTTGCAGTGCCAGCACGCGGTCGAGCTGCGAATAGCCAGCGCCAAAATCGTCGATAGCGATGCGCGCGCCGGCCTCGCGGTAACGCGCCACCACGTCGGGTAAGCGCTGGCTGGCGCCGCCCAGCTCGGTGATCTCGAAGACGATGCGCGCAGGGTCGATGCCGCTGCGCTGCAGTTGAATCAGGCTGGGCAGTGGCTGCGCCGGGCGCAGACGACTGATCCAGCGTGGTGAAATGTTCAGACTCAGGAACCAGTCCGCCGGAGCCTGGTGGAAGCGGTGCAGGGCATCCTCGCGTACCTGGCGGTCGAGGCGGCGCAGGGCTGCTGGCGGTGTTTTCGGGTCGGCAAACAGCGGTCCGGCCGAGCGCACCTGGCCCTCGGCATCGCGTAGTCGCGCCAAAGCCTCGACGCCCGCGATCCGGCCGGTGGCGGTGTCGATAAAGGGTTGGAAGACGGCAAAAGGCAGTCCGTCGATCACCTGGGATTTCCTTAGCGCGCAGCGATTGAGCCGCCAGATGGTGGCAGAGTGGCTCAACCTAGCAAGATCGCGGCCAGCCCAGGTCTAGACCAAAGGTGAACGCCCGCGCGTGCCCTGTTGCACGCGCCGCAGCAGCGGCATGACGATCAACGCCAGGCGCAGCCAGCGGCGCCAGCCGCGTTTGCGGCCAAGCAGCCCGGCCAGAGCCAGCACCCCGCCGGTGAGCAAAAATGGTGCATTGCCCTTGCGCAGCCGCTGCCCGTACTCGCGTACCTGTTGCAGTGGATGAGTGATCTGCAGGATTTCATGACGCAGTTCCTGGCGATGCATTTCCAGGCGCATGCGCAGCACGGCTTTACGAAGTTCACGGCGCGAGGCGCCTGGAGGCAGGGTCGGCGTCATGGCAGCAGTTGCTCGCGGTCACGTTGCAGTTCTTCAAGGCTGGCGCTGAACGGCGGCTCGGCGTTGCGTAGACTGGTCAGCAGCCAGGCGCCGCAAACGAGCAGGCCAAAACCGTAGAACAGGCACAGACCGGTGGCGACTGCCAGGCGGTGCGTATCCCAGTAGACAATCAGCAGCAGAGCGGACAGACCTATCAGCAGGAGCAGGGCGAAGGCCAGGCACAGACCGCCAAGGAGCAGCGCACGTAGTGCCTGGTCGCGTTGGTCTTCGAGTTCATGGGCCAGCAGCGCCACGTGGCCCTGGAGCAGGCCTAACAGGGCTGCACCCAGGCGCCGTGGCGAGGGGCCGTTGGACATTGGCGCTGTCAACGGCGGCTGATCAGCAGGCCGAGCACCAGGCCGATAGCGGCCGACAGGCCGAGCGCCTGCCACGGGTGCTTGTGCACGTAATCCTCAGTGGCGTCGACGGCGATCTTGCCCTGTTCGCGCAGGCTGGACTCGGCTTTGTGCAAGGTGTCACGGGCACGGTCAAGACTGCTGCGAATGTCATCGCGCAGCGCTTCGGCCTGTTCACCAGCCAGGCTGGCGGAGTGTTGCAGGAGCTTCTCGGTGTCGCTGACCAGAGCCTGGAATTCATCCAGCAGGGCGTCCTTGGTGCTTGGAGTAGCGGCTTTGTGTGGCATGGTGAGCAGTCCTCTGCGTGGGGTATGTACTGTTTACGAGTGCTCTGCAGCGTGAGGGTTCCGCAAGAATAGTCGTGAAGTGACCGGTTTGGCGTTTGGTATAGCGATTGCATTTTGCTGGTGCGCGAAGGTTGTGAAATGCCCTGTGATGGGGCTTTCTCAATGCGGCTCAGGATGGTCAATTTCGCGCATAACCATTTGATTAACAAGAAATAAGCATCGATCAGTCGAGCTTTGGTGGCGCCATTTTGGGGCCGCCGGACGGCACTTTTCGAGGGCGTGCTGCATGCGCTGGCTGCATTGTGGTGCGCATTTTCGGTTTAGTGCCTTCGTTTGGTGCTTTTCTTCTGCCTCCGGAGTTTTCTTTCTCGATGGAAAACATCAACAGTGCCGTGGCCACGCTGATCCACGGTTCCAATACCCTGTTCATCCTGCTGGGTGCAATCATGGTCCTGGCCATGCATGCCGGGTTTGCCTTCCTCGAAGTGGGAACGGTGCGGCAGAAAAACCAGGTCAATGCGCTATCGAAGATTCTTTCGGATTTCGCCATTTCCGCCCTGGCGTATTTCTTCATCGGCTACTGGATCGCCTACGGCATCAACTTCTTCGAGCCGGCGGCGGTGCTGACGGAGAACCACGGGTACGGTCTGGTGAAGTTCTTCTTCCTGCTGACCTTCGCCGCGGCGATTCCGGCAATCATCTCCGGTGGTATCGCCGAGCGCGCCAAGTTCGGCCCGCAGCTATGCGCCACTGCATTGATCGTGGCGTTCGTCTATCCCTTCTTCGAAGGCATGATCTGGAACGGCAACTACGGCTTCCAGGCCTGGCTCGAGACTCGCTTCGGTGCAGGCTTCCATGACTTCGCCGGTTCGGTGGTGGTGCATGCCATGGGCGGCTGGTTGGCGTTCGGCGCGGTACTGCTGTTGGGGCGCCGCAATGGTCGCTATCGCGACGGCAAGCTGGTGGCCATAGCGCCGTCGAACATTCCATTCCTGGCGCTGGGCTCGTGGATCCTGATCATCGGCTGGTTCGGCTTCAACGTGATGAGTGCGCAGACGCTCGAGGGCGTCAGTGGCCTGGTGGCGGTCAACTCGCTGATGGCCATGGTCGGTGGCACCGTCGCCGCGCTGCTGGTGGGGCGCAATGACCCAGGCTTTCTGCACAACGGCCCGCTCGCTGGCCTGGTAGCGATCTGCGCCGGCTCGGACCTGATGCATCCGATTGGCGCCCTGGTCACTGGCGCGATTGCCGGTGCCCTGTTCGTCTGGGCATTCACCGCGACCCAGGTGAAGTGGAAGATCGACGACGTGCTCGGCGTCTGGCCGCTGCATGGTCTGTGCGGCATATGGGGTGGCATCGCCTGCGGCATCTTCGGCCTGGAAGCATTCGGTGGCCTGGGTGGCGTCAGCCTGGCCAGCCAGGTGATCGGTACTGCGCTGGGCGTGGTGGTCGCGCTGTTCGGTGGCTTTGCGGTGTATGGCCTGCTGAAGGCGTCGCTGGGCATTCGCCTGAGTCAGGAAGAGGAGTACAACGGCGCCGACCTGTCGATTCACAAGATCGGTGCGGTGAGTCAGGATTGAGCTATTACCGGGTGCTGCCAGTCAGCGCCCGAAACAGGCAATAAAAAGTTCTTCGCATAGTTTGTGGAAAGTGCGGGTTGACACCGGACTGGCAAGTTTGTGTGCGTATTGCTTACTGACTTAGCGCTATCCGTTACCGCGTGCGCTGAGCGTTTGGGTTGCGCCCCTTACGGGCGCCACACCTTTCTTGCTTGCCCAAGAAAGGTGTGCCAAAGAAGGGCACCCCGACATCCGGGTTTCGCTACGCGAAACTTGATTCGCTTTGCTCACCCTGCGGGCCAGCCTGCGGCTGTTACTCCGCTTCGCTGCGTTTCCTCGCTCCGGCGCTGCTCCGGGGGCCGGCTTACAAGGGACATCCATGGCCCTTTAAGCGGGGCCGCCATCGGTATCTCGCCGTATCCATGCGGCTCATCCCCCTACGCAACACCTCCGCTCGGCCTCCTGAAGGGGACCGGGCCACGAGCTTGCGAAATCTCCGGAAGATCAAAGTCGGCAGCGTTTGGATTTTGCTCTTGAAGCGCGATCTCACAGACGACGTCTAAGTCCCCTTCAGGAGGCCGAGTGGAGTCGCCGTGGAAGGGGTTGAGCGACATGGATGTCGTGAGAGCCACGATGGGCCAGGGATGGCCCTTCTCGGCGTGCCCGTGTAACGGTGATGGAGCGAGGGAACCCCGGCGCAGCAGGGCGGGGGCGCCTAGCTCGGATGTCGGGGTGCCCTTCTCTTTGGTTACTTTCTCTTGGGCAAGCAAGAGCTACGAAGCGCAGCGAAGTAACAGCCGCAGGCTGGCCCGCAGGGTGAGCGCAGCGAATCAAGTGACTCGCCCGTAAGGGGCGAAACCCATCAGGCCAGGCGGCGTGCTAATGGAGAGTGCCAGGTCATCGACAGCTAACACTTAATTGCCAGTCCGGTGTCAAGCGTATCCTCCCCGCGAGAATGCGAAGAACCATAAAAAAACCGGGCATCAGCCCGGTTTTTTGTGCGCTTGCCAATCAGTCGCGACGACCTTCGACCGGCTTGCCGGCGACGGTGCCGTCCTTGAGCATGATCTGGTATTCCTTGCCGTCGGTCTCCACCTGATGCAGGCGCACCAGCAGGTGGCCCCAGTCCTTGGCGAACCACAGCACTGTCTTGCGGGTGCTTTGCGTGGGGTCACGCACGCGCTCGACCTTGATCGCGTCGATCAGGCCAGCCTTGGTGCGCACCACTTCTTCGCCCAGCACACGGAAGTCGTAGGTTTCGATTTCGTCACCGTCGACCACCTGATAGCTCACGCTCTTCTTGCCGGCGGCGACGTCCTGTTGCAGGGCGACCTGGTAGGTCGACTTGTCCAGCAGGCCGCGATTGAGCGGGAAGCGCACGGCGTCGCCACGGTCGGTGCCGATGACCTGCTTCTGTTCCCAGTCGAAGTCCTGCTCGACCTTCTTGCCTTTGCCCAGGCCGCTGCGGTTGAGGCGGTAGGTCAGCGGCAGCAGGGCACCGTTGTCGACGCGGAAGGTGCTCTCTTCGGTGAGACCGGCGACCAGCATCGAGGCTTCGAAGTTGAGGGTCCAGCGGCCGTCGTCTTCGCGCTTGAGGCTGCGCTCGGCGCTGCCACTGACCGGCAGCTGCTTCCAGTCCGCGGTGTAGCTGGCGGAAAAGGGCTGCAGATCCTCGGCAAGGGCGGGCAGACTGAACAGTGTCAGGGCGAACAGCAGGGCACGACGCATAGAGTCTCCTAGGTTCGAATCAGGTGGCCGCTGGCGGGCAGCGGCTGGCCATCCAGCATTGCGCCTTGAGCGCCAAGACGCAAGCGGCCTTCGGCAAACCAGCGGACAGCCAGAGGATAGATCTGATGTTCCTGCTGATGCACGCGCTGGGCCAGGCTTTCGGCCGTGTCATCTGCCATGACTGGCAGCACAGCTTGTACGACCAGAGGGCCACCATCGAGTTCCTCGGTAACGAAGTGCACGCTGCAGCCGTGTTCGCTGTCGCCGGCTTCGATAGCCCGTTGATGGGTGTGCAGGCCTTTGTGCTTGGGTAGCAGTGACGGGTGGATATTGAGCAGACGGCCTGCATAGTGCTGAACGAAGCCAGGCGTGAGGATGCGCATGAAACCGGCCAGCACCACCAGGTCAGGCTGGTGGGTATCGATGGCCTGGATCAGGGCGGCATCGAAAGCTTCGCGGCCGTCGAACTGCTTGTGATCAAGCAGTTCGGTGGCGATCCCGGCCTGTTTCGCCCGCTCCATGCCGTAGGCACCGGCGCGGTTGCAGATAACCGCGGCGATGCGGGCCGGATTGCCGTCGTGGGCGACGCTGTCGATCAGCGCTTGCAGATTGCTGCCTGACCCGGAGATCAGGACGACGACATTGCAGGGCATCAGTGGGCTTTCAGGTTATTCAGCTGAACCTGGGCTGCACCTTCTGCCGCTTCGGTGATCTGGCCGATGACCCAAGGTTGCTCGCCGCTGGCGCGCAGGCTGGCCAAAGCGGCTTCGACCTGATCCTGAGCGACGCAGATGACCATGCCGACGCCGCAGTTCAGTACGCGGTGCATCTCGTGCTCGTCGACGTTGCCTTGTTCCTGCAGCCAGTCGAACACCGCCGGGCGCTTCCAGCTGGCCACGTCGATCACCGCCTGGGCGCCTTGCGGCAGCACGCGCGGGATGTTGTCCAGCAGACCGCCGCCAGTGATGTGGGCCATGGCCTTGACCGCGCCGGTGTCCTTGATCAGCTTGAGCAGCGGCTTGACGTAGATGCGGGTGGGCGCCATCAGCAGGTCGGCCAGGGCCTTGCCATCCAGTTGCACCTGCTCGATGTCGGCGCCGGAGACTTCGATGATCTTGCGGATCAGCGAGTAGCCGTTGGAGTGCGGGCCGGAGGAGGGCAGGGCGATCAGCGCGTCGCCGGTGACGACCTTGGAGCCGTCGATGATTTCGCTCTTTTCCACCACGCCGACGCAGAAACCGGCCAGGTCGTAGTCTTCGCCTTCGTACATGCCTGGCATTTCGGCGGTTTCGCCACCGACCAGGGAGCAGCCGGCCAGTTCGCAGCCAGCGCCGATGCCGGTGACCACGGTGGCGGCGACGTCTACGTTGAGCTTGCCGGTGGCGTAGTAGTCGAGGAAGAACAGCGGTTCGGCGCCACAGACCACCAGGTCGTTGACGCACATGGCGACCAGGTCCTGGCCGATGCTGTCGTGCTTGTTCAGGTTCAGTGCCAGGCGCAGTTTGGTGCCGACGCCGTCGGTGCCGGACACCAGTACGGGCTGCTTGTAGCCGGCCGGGATCTCGCACAGGGCGCCGAAGCCGCCCAGGCCACCCATGACTTCCGGACGCGCAGTGCGCTTGGCGACGCCTTTGATGCGTTCGACCAGGGCTTCACCGGCATCGATGTCGACGCCTGCGTCCTTGTAGCTGATGGAGGGTTGCTTGCTCATAGATCCGGGCCTTTGGATGGGAGTTCGTGTAGGCGCCGACGTGGCGCAGGCTCATCCAAGGAGCCCGGCGCGCGTACCGGCTGGCGAAGGCGCGCGATTTTATCAGGCTTGCCCGGCAGCGGCCACTCGCGTGCATGCGCTTCGTCGCGGGCAGCGGCTCTGGTTGCCGGGGCTTGAGCTGCTGTTTAAGGTATAGGCCTTTGTGCCTGCCCGCCGTGCGGCCATCCCTTGCGAGAGTCCACCCCAATGCGTTTGCCCATCCGCCTGCTGTTCTTCTGTCTGTCGCTCCTGAGCCTGCCAGCATTGGCCGCGCCGGTTACCGGTCTTTATCAGGTGCGTGAACCCGTGGCGGATCAACAGCCGGAAAGCCGCGATGCGGCCATGCAGAAGGCCCTGCAGACCCTGGTGCTGCGTTTGACCGGTGATGCCAAGGCGCTGCAGAGCGCCGGGCTGGAAGGACTGCGCAAGGACCCGCAACAGATCGTCAGCCAGTACGGCTATGAAGGCGACGCGCTGTTGGTCGAGTTCGATCCGGCCAGCACCGATCAGCAACTGCGCCAGGCTGGCCTGGCCCTGTGGGGAGCCAACCGTCCGGCCATCCTCACCTGGTGGCTCAACGAATCGCCGGAAGGCAGTCAGCTGGTTGGCGAAAGCCAGAGTGCATCGGCACTGCTGCGCGATGCTGCTCAGCATCGTGGTCTGCCGCTGCGTCTGCCCCTGGCGGACCTGAGCGAGCAGGCGCTGGGCAGCGCCGATACGCTGCTGGCCAACGATCCGCAGGCGCTGCGTGAGGCCTCCGAGCGCTATGGCGCCGATGCCTTGCTGGCCGTGCAGGCGACCGAGGGTAGCGGCAACTGGCAGGCTACCTGGCGCCTGTGGCTGGGCGACGAGCGTGAACAGGGCAAGGCTGAGGGCGCCGATCAGGCTGCGTTGGCCGATGCAGTGCTGCTGGCTGTGGCCGAGCGTCTGGCGCCGCGTTTCGTCGTCAAGCCTGGCGCGGCGCAAAGCCTGACGCTGGTCATCGAGGGCGCTGACCTGGGGCGTTTCGCGGCGCTGGAGCGCTTGCTCGAACCCTTCGCCGCGCGTTTGCAGGAGATCGACGGCCAGCGCCTGGTCTATCAGGTCAGTGCCAGCCCGGAGCAACTGCGCGCGCAGCTGGCATTGGCTCAGCTCCAGGAGGTCAGCGAACCGCTCGACGCCGCAGCGCCGGTAGAGGCTCCTGAAACGGGTGCAACCGAGGCTCCGCAGGTGAAACCGCGCACCGATCAGTTGCGCTTTCGCTGGTAGAATTGGCGCCGGGTAGACCACAGCCCAGTTACACGGCGCCTTCCTGGCGCCGTTTCGCATCGAGGACGCGAGCATGACCGATTCCACCCGTTGGCTATGGATGGCTGGGCTGTTTCTGCTCGGCTGGCTGCTGTATCTGTTGCACCCGATTCTTTCCCCGTTCCTGATCGGCATCCTGCTGGCCTATCTGGGGGACCCGCTGGTCGACCGTCTCGAGCGGCATCGCCTGTCGCGCACCGGCGGTGTGGTGGTGGTGTTCACGCTGTTCTCGCTGCTGTTGCTGATCCTGCTGCTGGTGTTGGTGCCCATGCTGGGGCGGCAACTGGTGCGTCTGTATCAACTGGCGCCGGAGATGCTCGACTGGCTGCAGGGCACTGCCTTGCCCTGGTCGCAGTCGCACCTGGGCCTGCAGAATGATCTGCTGCAGGTCGATCAGCTCAAGCAGGTCTTTACCGACAACATCGGCAAGACCACCGACGTGCTCAAGGCGGTGCTGGCTCAGGCGACTTCTTCAGGCCTGGCGCTGCTGGCCTGGCTGGGCAACCTGCTGCTGATTCCGGTGGTGAGCTTCTACCTGATGCGCGACTGGGATGTGCTGGTCGAGCGGGTGCGCCGCCTGCTGCCGCGTCAGCGCGAGGGGCTGGTGGTCAAGCTGGCGGGCGAATGTCATGAAGTACTGGGCGCCTTCCTGCGCGGCCAATTGCTGGTGATGCTGGCACTGAGCGTCATCTATTCCGCTGGCCTGATGCTGGTGGGCTTGGAGCTGGGATTGCTGATCGGTGTGCTGGCGGGACTGGCGAGCATCGTGCCTTACATGGGCTTTATCGTCGGTATCGGTGCAGCGCTGACTGCTGCGCTGTTCCAGTTCGGTCTCGAGCCCTATCCGCTGATCGGTATCGGCGTGGTGTTCATGATTGGTCAATTGCTCGAAGGCATGGTCCTCACGCCCATGCTGGTGGGCGATCGCATCGGCCTGCATCCGGTCGCGGTGATCTTCGCCATCCTCGCTGGCGGCCAGCTGTTTGGCTTCACCGGCGTGCTGCTGGCCTTGCCGGTGGCCGCGGTGATCATGGTTCTGCTGCGCCATGCTCATGATTTGTATAAACTTTCCGGCCTTTACGGAGAGACCAGCGGTTCCCACGAGCCCCCCACATGAAACCCATCCAGCTTCCCCTGGGGGTGCGTCTGCGCGACGACGCCACCTTCGCCAACTACTACCCCGGCGCCAATGCTGCGGCCCTGGGCTATGTCGAGCGTCTGTGCGAGGCCGATGCCGGCTGGACGGAAAGCCTGATCTATCTGTGGGGCGCTGAGGGCGTAGGGCGCAGCCACCTGCTGCAGGCTGCCTGCCTGCGTTTCGAGCAGCGTGGCGAAGCGGTGGTGTATCTGCCGCTCAGCGAAGTGGTGCAGCACGGCCCGGAGCTGCTCGACAACCTTGAGTTGTGCGAGCTGGTCTGCCTCGATGATCTCGATGCAGTGGCTGGCCGCAGTGACTGGGAGGAGGGTTTGTTCCACCTGTTCAACCGCCTGCGTGACAGCGGCCGGCGTCTTTTGCTGGCTGGCACCATGTCGCCGCGTGAGCTACCCATTCAACTGCCCGATCTGAAGTCGCGATTGACCCTGGCACTGGTCTTCCAGCTGCATGAACTGTCCGATGAGGACAAGCTGCGCGCCCTGCAGCTGCGTGCCTCGCGTCGTGGTCTGCAAATGAGCGACGAGGTTGGCCGCTTCATCCTCACCCGTGGTGAGCGCGGCATGAGCGCGTTGTTCGAGCTGCTGGAGCGCCTCGATCAGGCCTCGCTGCAGGCCCAGCGCAAGCTGACCATTCCCTTTCTCAAGGAAACCCTGGGCTGGTAGGGGGCAGGGGTTTCAAGCTGCCAGCAAGAGCGTAGCCCGGATGCAATCCGGGAATCCTGACACACAATCCCGTATTTCATCCGGGCTATGCGCTAGCTCGCGACTATTGCCTGCATGAACTCAGCGATTGCTCTGGCACAGAGCTTTGGCTGTGTCTGCAGGATGAAGTGCGGACCATCCAGGCGAAACTGGCGGATGTCGCCGCAAGTCTGGGCCAATCGTTTTGCAGCGCTGTCTGCGACCAGCCGATCATGCTGCGGCCACAGGTGCAGGCAGGGTAGATCCACGGCTTGCGTCGGTGCTTGCAGGCTGGCCAGCGTCGCCATTCGCGCGTGCAGCAGCCTCTGATCCAGTCGGCGAATTTCCCTCTGCACCTGTTGCAGGATGTGCTCGTCTGCCGTTTTGCCCAGGCACAAGGCGCGCAGCAGCCAGGGCTGTGTGGCCAGTGCCTGGGGCATGGGCAGATGCGCGAGCAGGGCCAGGGCCGGATTGGGCCTGCTCAGGAACGAGGCGGCGAAGATCACGCCGCGCAGTCCGGTGGGCCGGCGCAGGGCCAGTTGGTAGGCGAGAGGGCCGGAAAACGATTCGCCCAGCAACACGAAAGGTGTCGTACCAAGCTGCTCGAATAGTGCGTCGGCCAGGCTTGGATAATCCTGCGGCCCTTGTTCCGGCAGGCTCAGTGGCCAGCAGTCGGTGCCTGCGAGGGTCTCGAGCAGGGGTGTGAAGAGGGCACTGCTGCCATTGAGGCCAGGCAGCAGCACCAGGCGCATCAGACTTCTCCGGCCAGCTTGCGGTCGTACTGAAAGCGCCAGCGCGTATACAGCAGCGCCGTGCAGAACAGGCCGAAGCTGATCACCGCCTCCAACGCGCCGAACAGTGCGCGCGCCGGGTCGATGGCGGCCAGTACGCCCTGGATGAAGTAGATGTTGACCACGAAGCAGGCCCAGGCATGGGCACGGGCGTTGCCCATCAACATCCCGGGGGCGAGTAGCGCCAGTGGCAGCAGCTGAATCGCCAATACAACCCCGATCCGCGCGCCATGCAGATCGGCGAAGGCCAGGTTCCACACCAGCAGCAGGGTCAGCAGGGCGATGAAACTGAACAGGCTCAGTGCTCGACTGAGTTTGACCCGTGGCTCCAGCCATTCAAGGCTGGGCAGGGGTTTCTTCGCTCGGGCCACGTTCAGCGCTCCAGTTTGCTGGCGGTTTGCGCCAGGCGTTGACCCAGTGCACGGCACAGGGCGATTTCATGTTCGTCCAGCGCGCGTTTGCCGTCGCCGCCCGCATGGTGGCTGGGGCCGTAAGGCGTACCACCGCCGCGGGTTTCGAGCAGGGCCGATTCGCTATAGGGGAGGCCGCAGACCAGCATGCCGTGGTGCAACAGAGGCAGCATCATCGACAGCAGGGTGGTCTCCTGGCCGCCATGCAGGCTGGCGGTGGAGGTGAACACGCCTGCCGGCTTGCCGACCAGTTCGCCGGTCAGCCACAGGTTGCTGGTGCCATCGATGAAGTACTTGAGTGGTGCGGCCATGTTGCCGAACCGGGTCGGGCTGCCCAGGGCCAGACCCGAGCAGTTCTTCAGGTCGTCCAGGGTGGCGTACATGGCGCCATCTTCCGGCACGCTCGGCGCAACGGCCTCGCATTCGCTGGATACCGCCGGCACCGTGCGCAGGCGTGCTTCCATACCAGCCAGCTCGACGCCACGGGCAATCTGTTTGGCCATCTGCGCAGTGGCGCCATGGCGACTGTAGTAGAGCACGAGGATATAGGGCGCGCTCATGCCAGCAGCTCCAGCACTTTTTCCGGTGGGCGACCGATTACGGCCTTGTCGCCAGCGATCAGGATCGGGCGCTCGATCAGCTTGGGATGCTTGACCATGGCCTCGATCAGCTGCGCCTCACTCAAGCTGGCATCGCTCAGGCCCAGCGTCTTGTATTCGTCCTCGCCGCTACGCAGCAGGTCGCGTGCGGAGATACCCAGCTTGCCGAGCAGGCTCTTGAGCTCCCTGGCGCTGGGTGGCGTTTCCAGATAGCGCACGACGTGCGGTTGCAGGCCGCGGGCTTGCAGCAGCTCCAGAGCGGCGCGGGATTTTGAGCAGCGCGGGTTGTGGTAGAGGGTCAGGTCGGTCATGGTGGCTCGCATCCGGCTTGAAGTGGCGGCTATTCTAACCGCCTGATGCGCGGATGCACGCAAACCGCTGGGGCGGCTTTGCTGCGACCTTTTTACGCGGCGCATTGTCTGTCTGTTTAGGTTTGAGGGCTAAGGAGAGGTCATGCTGCGTCGTTTGAAGGACTGGATGGGGTTCTGGCTCAGCCTGTATCAGCGTTTCGTGGATAACCGCGGCGCAGGCAACGCAGCGGCGTTGACCTACACCACCTTGTTCGCCGTGGTGCCGATGATGACCGTGACCTTCGCCATGCTGTCGGCGATTCCGGCGTTCCAAGGTGTAGGCGAGGAAATCCAGGGGTTCATCTTCAACAACTTCGTACCCTCCACGGGCGAGACGGTGCAGGAGTATCTGCGTGAGTTCACCACCCAGGCGCGGCAGCTGACCTGGTTCGGCGTCGGCCTGCTGGCCGTTACCGCCTTCCTCATGCTGGTGACCATCGAGAAGACCTTCAACGTGATCTGGCGGGTACGCCAGCCACGCCGCGGGATGTCCAGCTTCCTGCTGTACTGGGCGATTCTCAGCCTTGGGCCGCTGCTGCTGGGGGCCGGTTTTGCGGTCAGTACCTATATCGCCTCGCTGTCACTGATCTCCGGGCCGGATGCAGTAATCGGCGCCAAGACGCTGCTTGCCTTCACGCCGTTGTTATCGAGCATCGCGGCCTTTACCTTGCTGTATGCCGCGGTCCCCAACACTCGTGTGCCGTTGTCTCATGCTCTGTTGGGCGGCCTGTTCAGCGCCGTGCTGTTCGAAGTGGCCAAGGCGCTGTTCGGCCTCTATGTGCGGCTTTTTCCCGGTTATCACCTGATCTACGGCGCCTTCGCCACGGTGCCGCTGTTTCTGGTGTGGATCTATCTGTCCTGGTTGATCGTGCTGCTGGGCGCCGAGCTGGTATATGGCCTGTCGCAACCGCGGCACTGGCGCCGCGAGCCTATCCCCAAGGGGCTGATTGTGCTGGTGGTGTTGCGGCTTTTGCTCAAACGTCAGCAGAAGGGCGAGGCTCTGCATTATGGCGACATGCAACGTGCGGGCTGGCGGTTGCCCGAAGACGAGTGGACGCAGGTGATGGATTTTCTCGAGCGCGAGCACCTGGCATGCAAGGCCAATGGCGGAGGGTGGGTGCTGTGCCGCGATCTGCACAACTTCTCCCTGTATCAATTGCTCGAGTGCAGTCCCTGGCCATTACCGAGTTTGTCGCAACTGCCCGCTCAGCTCGACGAACCCTGGTATCCGGCATTGCGCGAGGGACTGGAGCGCCTGCAGGCGGAGCGCGAGGAGCAGTTCGGAGTCAGTCTGGCGGATTGGTTACCGGGCAAGGGCTGAGCAAACTTGCGCGACATTGTGGGCGACGGTGAATGAGAGAAGGCGCCGAAAATGGGTGACAAAAAGCGTCAGTTTCAGGCGTTGTCTAGTCCTGCCGTGGCCTGGACGCAAGGGGTAGGCGCCAAGGAATGCGTTGTACAAGGGCTGGCACGCTTCTAGCTACTGCAGGAGCAGTTGCTATCGAACTGCCAGCAGGGGCAGGGATCGCTGAGGACGCAGGCAGTAATGACGGTAAAAACAGGGTAATCCACCTTCATCGACGCGATCCGCAGGAAGCGCTGGCGCGGCTCAACCGAATCACTGGGCTGGAGTTCGCGCGTTGGCCGGAGTCGCTGCTCGAACACGTGGTTGCCGAAAACCTGCAGCCAGACGCTGACGGTTCAATCCCGCGGGCTGCGCCCAGCCCCGGAGTTTCCTCTGGCTGAAAGCAAAACCCCGCGTCACTGCGCGGGGTTCGATGTTGCCGTTCTGGTTCAGGCCATGGCCTGGCGGGTCTCGCTGTTGGCCAATTCGACGGCTTGAACGAAGAATTCCTCGACCACCAGACTCTGCGCCGGCACAGCTGAGCGCAGGCGTACCTGCATGTCTTCGATCTTCATCCGCACTGGCATGCGAGCGATCCCGGAGAGCAGGATCTTGCCATGGGCATTGACCTTGCCATGGTCGACATTCACCTCGCGGCGCTTGTCCCCGTCGCGATAACTCACCAGCAGCGATACCGGCAGGTTGGCCAGCCCCGGCAATTGCAGCCAGGTGGCGACGTTGTATTCGGCCACGCGCCCCTCGTAGGGAGTGACCAGCAGGTGAGCGACGTCGACGATGCGCGAGGGCACGGAGCCAATCAGCTTGTCTTGCGCTTGGGACATGGTGAAATTCCAGGCAGGGTGAGACTTGAGTGCCTGGAATTATAAGCAGCCACCTGTTGGCGAAACTGTGTACTCGGCGGACAGGCCGCGTGACTGGAGTCGCAGTTTTGTATATCAGGCCAGGCGCAGCGGGTGGCGGGTAACCGATGAGGTCTGCAGGTTACTGTCGGGCAGCGGCAAAATCGCTTGGTTATGCACGCTGGCCAATTGCAGCCAAAGATGCTCGCCGGAGCTGAACTGGCCGTTGGGCAACCACAGGCCGTGGTGCCAACCGTTGCCCGGTGCCGGGGTGCTTTGCAGTACGCCAGGGTGAGTCTGCGCATTGGGTGCACGCCGCAGCCAGACCGGCCGCGGCAGGCCTTTCAGATAGCGCAGCCCGAGGTGCAGGCCTTCGCTATTGAGATGACGCCAACGCACCAGTGCCAGGGTCGGTGTGGCATTGGTCAGCAGCAGAACCAGTTGCCCGACCTGCAGTTGTCCACCCTCGTTGGCGTTGCACAGCAGGCGCGCGCCGCCCGGGCTGGCGTCGAGAATCTGCGCCTCGGTACGCTGCGGCAGTTTATCCAGCAGCTGCGCATGAATGGCCGGCAGACCCACCACCAGGCTGCATTGGCCTTCCAGTTCGGCACGTTCATGGCGACGTTGCTGGCGGCCCAGCCAGTGCTGGCGCACTCGTTCGAGCAACTGGCGCTCCTGCGCGCTTTGCAGGGGCGCGGGTTCGTGCAGGGCAATCAGTAGCGCGCCCAGTTCGAAGCGGCGCAGATTGGCAGCTTCGCCTTCGATACGTTGTTCGAAACTGAGGCAGGCCTGTGATTCGCTGAGGTCGACCACTGGACCTTCGGCATCGTCTTCATCGTCCCAGGCTTGCAACCTGGCCAGTGCTGCCAAAGGGGCCAGCGCGCTGAACAGGGCCAGGCATTCGCCTTCATCGAGATGGAAGGGGTTGCTCAGGGCCAAGAGCAGCATCTGCTGGTAGAGGCCGCGCAGGGTGCTGGCCGGTTTCGGCTCGAACGCAGCAGCCACGGGCTCGTCCAGGCACTGCTGGTGTTCGCCGATCCAGTACAGCAAATGGCTGTCGCGCCACAGTGCTGGCGGGGGTTCCTGATAAAGGTGGTAGTGGCGCAGCAACTGCTGGGCAAGGAAATGCTGGGCCATGTACAGGCACCAGGCCAGATGCGGCAGCGATGGCTGGCGGCCCTGCAGGATCTGCAGCAGCAGGTGTTTGAAACCGATCGCCAATTCGCCGCACAGCCGCACGAATAATGGGCTTGGCGGATGCTGGCGATTGGCAAGGTTGGTGTAATGCCGATACTCGTCACTGAAGCTTTGCAGCGCACGCTACCTTTCCAGTAAGGTCAGATGGCTGCGATTGAGCGAACACAACAGGCTCAGTACGTGCTGCAGGCCATGCTCCGGTTCCAGCAGGCGGGCCGCCGCGAGTTGCTGGGCGACCTCCGCCGGTGTTACGCGGTTGTCCTCGCGGATTTCCGGAACCTCCAGGCGCAGGGCATCTGGCGTCATATCAACCCCGAGTGGACGAGGAACGAGTACATGGGCTTAGGGCTCCGCAAGGTCGGCAAGGCTGTCTTGGTTATCTGCGCCGGTTTGCTGCTAACGGCTTGCGCCGAAGATTTCGGCCCTGACCAGCATGGACGAAAGGTAACGGCTGACAGCCTCGATGGCCAGTGGCTGATCATCAATTATTGGGCCGAATGGTGCGCGCCGTGCCGCACCGAGATTCCCGAGCTCAACGCGCTGGAAGAAACGCTGAAAAACCAGTCGGCGCGGGTGATTGGCGTCAACTTCGATGCCTTGCAGGGCGATGACCTCAAGCGTGCGGCGGACAGCTTCGACATCCGCTTCACCGTGCTGGCGCAGGACCCGGCGGCGCGCTTCGAACTGCCACGCACCGATGTCTTGCCGGTCACCTACATTGTCGATGCCGAGGGCAAACTGCGTGAGCGCCTGGTCGGTGAGCAGACATCCGCCGGGCTGCTCGCACATCTCGAACGCCTGCGCGGCGAATAGACCAGCGCAAGAGCGGAGCACCGCGAACAAGCGGTGCCTGTCTTACCAACCCGGCACCCCACTCATGTCCGGCAACTGGTGGGCGATGCCCTTGTGGCAATCGATGCAGGTGGCTGCGCCGCTGGCCAGGGCGCTGGAGTGCATCTGGCGGGCGCGTGGGCTCTGTTTGGTGAAGTCCATGTAGTCGAAGTTGTGGCAGTTGCGGCATTCCAGCGAATCGTTGGCCTTGAGCCGTGCCCATTCGTGTTCGGCCAGTTCGCGACGCTTTTCCAGAAACTTCTCGCGGGTGCTGATGGTGCCGAAGATCTTGCCCCAGACTTCCTTGGACGCCTGCATCTTGCGCGCGATCTTGTCCGTCCACTGGTGCGGTACGTGGCAGTCCGGGCAGGTGGCGCGCACCCCGGAGCGGTTGCTGTAGTGAATGGTGTCCTGCAGCTCGACGTACACGTTGTCACGCATCTCATGGCAGGAGATGCAGAACTGCTCGGTATTGGTGGCCTCCAGCGCGGTGTTGAAACCGCCCCAGAAAATGATGCCGGCGATGAAGCCGCCAAGCGTGAGAAAACCCAGGCTGTAATGCACGCTTGGGCGGCGCAGGATGCCCCAGTACTCCTTGAGCAGGGCCATTAACGACTTCATGAAAGGCCTCCTCAGGGTTTTGCCGTGCCGGCTGCTTCGTCGCCGAGCAACTGGTCGATATTGCGGAAGGCGTTGCCGACCAGAGGTTTGACCTCCTGCTGGGTGACGTGGCACTGGGTACAGAAGTAGCGCCGTGGTGAAACCGCCGCCAGAGCCTGACCGTCGCGATCCATGTAGTGGGTGATGCTGATCATCGGCGCCTGGCTGCGGGCGCTACCGGCGCGGCTGTGGCAGGTCAGGCACTTGTTGCCGTTGGCGTCCACCTGGTAGCCGCGAATGCTGTGCGGGATGGTCGGTGGCTGTTCCGGGTAGTTGCGCTCGCGGCGCAGGTCCTTGTTCTCCTCGTTGCCCAGCACCGGTGCCGGCAGGGTCTGACTGAGGGTGCCGCCGGGGCGGCGGCCGTCCGGCGCGGGGGCGTCGAGTGGGTAATCGAGCTCACCGGCGATGGCCAGGCCGAAGGCGGCGAGCAGTAGCAGAGGCAGGAAACGCAGGCTCATGACGGTTCTCCTCAGGCCAGGTTGACCAGTTCGATCTTCACCGCACACTTCTTGTAGTCGGTCTGCTTGGAGATCGGGTCGGTGGCGTCCAGGGTGACCTTGTTGATCAGTTTGTTGGCGTCGAAGAAGGGCACGAACACCAGGCCGCGCGGTGGCTTGTTGCGCCCGCGGGTTTCGATGCGCGCGCGGATCTCGCCGCGCCGGCTGATAACCTTGACCTCGCTGCCGCGCCGCGCCTTGAGCGCCCTGGCGTCGTCCGGGTGCATGTACACCAGGGCATCGGGCACCGCGCCGTGCAGCTCCTCGACACGCTGGGTCATGCTGCCGGTGTGCCAGTGTTCGAGCACGCGGCCAGTGCTGAGCCAGAACGGGAAGTCGTCATCCGGTGACTCCGCTGGCGGCTCATAGGGCAGGGCGAAGATCAGCGCACGTTTGTCCGGGTAGCCGTAGAACTGCACGCCGCTGCCTTTTTCCACGTAGGGGTCGAGGCCTTCGCGATAGCGCCAGCGCGTTTCCTTGCCGTCAACCACCGGCCAGCGCAGGCCGCGCTCGGCGTGATAGCTGTCGAAGGGCGCCAGGTCATGGGCATGGCCGCGACCGAACTGGGCATATTCCTCGAACAAGCCCTTCTGCAGGTAAAAGCCAAAGGCCTCGGCTTCGTCGTTGGCATAGCCGGCCTCGATCTGTTCGCGAGGGAACTGGTCGACCTGGCCGTTGGCGAACAGCACCTGGTACAGCGTCTTGCCCTTGTATTCCGGGGCCTTGGCCAGCAGTTCGGCAGGCCAGACTTCGTCGGTGGTAAAGCGCTTGGAAAACTCCACCAGTTGCCACAGGTCGGACTTGGCCTCGCCCGGCGCCTTCACCAGTTGGTGCCAGAACTGCGTGCGGCGCTCGGCATTGCCGTAGGCGCCTTCCTTCTCCACCCACATGGCGCTGGGCAGGATCAGGTCGGCAGCCTGGGCCGAGACGGTGGGGTAGACATCGGAGACGATGACGAAGGCCTGCGGGTTGCGCCAACCGGGGAGGATCTCCTGCATCACGTTGGGGCCGGCCTGCATGTTGTTGCTGACCTGGGTCCAGTAGACCTTGAGTACGCCGTCCTTGAGCTTGCGGCTCTGTTCCACGGCATGAAAGCCGGGTTTTTCCTGGATGGTGCCGGCCGGCAGCTTCCAGATCTTCTCGGCGGTTGCACGGTGCTTGGGGTTGGCCACCAGCATGTCGGCCGGCAGGCGATGGGAGAAGGTGCCCACTTCGCGCGCGGTGCCGCAAGCCGACGGCTGGCCGGTGAGGGAGAAGGGGCTGTTGCCCGGTTCGCTGATCTTGCCGGTGAGCAGGTGCAGGTTGTAGATCAGGTTATTGGCCCAGACACCGCGGGTGTGCTGGTTGAAACCCATGGTCCAGAACGACATGACCTTGCGCTTGGGGTCGGCGTACAGCTCGGCCAGGGCCTTGAGGCGCTCGGCCGCCACGCCGCTTTCCTTGGCGGTGCGCTCCAGTGTGTAGGGTTTGACGAAGGCGGCGAACTGCTCGAAGGACATGTCCTCCCAGGTGTTGGCCTTGGCAGCGTTCTTGGCCTGCATCTCCAGCGGGTTGTCGGCGCGCAGGCCGTAGCCGATGTCGTCGGCGCCGCGGGCGAACTTGGTGTGCTTGCCGACGAAGTCCTTGTTAACCGCGCCGCTTGCGATGATGTGGTTGGCGATGTAGTTGAGTATCAGCAGGTCGGTCTGCGGTTTGAATACCAGCGGGATGTCGGCGAGGTCGAAGCTGCGGTGCTCGAAGGTGGAAAGCACGGCGACCTTGGTGTTCGGATGGCTGAGGCGGCGATCGGTGACCCGGCTCCAGAGAATCGGGTGCATCTCGGCCATGTTCGAGCCCCACAGCACGAAGGCGTCGGCGGCCTCGATGTCGTCGTAGCAGCCCATGGGCTCGTCCATGCCGAAGGTGCGCATGAAGCCCATCACCGCCGAGGCCATGCAGTGGCGCGCGTTGGGATCGATGTTGTTGGAACGGAAACCGGCCTTCATCAGCTTGTTGGCGGCGTAGCCTTCCCACACCGTCCATTGCCCTGAACCGAACATGCCGACGGCCTCGGGGCCATGCTCGCGCAGCGCCTCCTTGGTCTTCTGTTCCATGATGTCGAAGGCCTGCTCCCAGCTCACCGGCTGGAATTCACCCTGCTTGTCGTACACGCCATTCTTCATGCGCAGCAGCGGTTGGTTGAGGCGGTCGACGCCGTACATGATTTTCGACAGGAAGTAGCCCTTGACGCAGTTCAGGCCGCGATTGACCTCGGCCTTGACGTCGCCGTGGGTGGCCACCACGCGGTTGTCGCGGGTGGCGACCATCACGCTGCAGCCGGTACCGCAGAAGCGGCAGGGCGCCTTGTTCCAGTCCAGGCGGGTCATGTCCGCTTCGGTGATCAGGTTGCTGGCGGTCGTCACCAACGGCAGACCGGCGGCAGCGGCGGCAATGGCAGCAGCGTTGGCCTTGGCAAATTCACGGCGGGAAAGCTTCATTCTGAGTCTCCTTCTGTGTCGAGGAGTTCGTGGTAAACCAGAGCGGCATTGAGCACGCCTGGCAACGCGTTGATCTGTTCGAGGCGGGTGAGGATGTGACGCTCGTGTTCGGTTTCCAGCACCACCACCAGCTTGCCTTGCGGGCTTTCCTGATGCAGTTCGAGGCCTTCCAGCTGGCGCAGGTTGGCTTTCACCGCAGCCAGCCATTCGGGCCGTACGTGCACCAGCAGACTGGAAATATGCATAGAGGCGGCCATGTTCCGTGGCTCCGTAGGTGAGGAAGGATCAGGTGGGTGGGCCAGGTGGGCCCAGCAGCATCTGCATGAACCAGATGATGAATCCGTAGCCGCCGACCAGCGCGACCGAAAGGATGGGGAACAGGCAGACCACGAGAAAGACGAACAGGCGAGTTTCCTTGCCTTTCATGGCGCTGCGCTCGGGCGGGGTAGCCATTCGCTCTTCTCCGTTGCGTTCGCAATTGAGTCTAGACCCTAACGTTAGTAAGGGCAAAGTCTGTTGAGCTGGATCAAGGAAAAGGAATTGTACGAGCGCTAATGGCACGCGCTCGCGATTATCGATAGCGTGCTAATATTTCGTCTGGTTTCATTCACCTGCAGGCGTCACCCGGTTCGGTCTTGCGGCATGTTCCGGCTATCGCTTGCATCCAGCTTCGTGAGCCAGTCCATCCATGTCCGTGACTCATCTGAGCCGTGGCAGCGCCGGTTATCGGCGTGCCACCCTGGCGCTGTTCTGCGCCGGTTTCGCCACCTTCGCCATGCTTTACTGCGTGCAACCTCTGCTGCCGTTGTTGGCCGCGCACTTTCGCGTGTCTGCGGCCAGCAGCAGCCTGGCGCTTTCGCTGACTACCCTGAGCCTGGCCCTGTGCCTGCTGGTATCCGGTGCACTGGCCGAGAGCTGGGGGCGCAAGCCGGTGATGGTCGCGGCGCTGGGCCTGGCCGCGCTACTGGGGATCGCCTGCGCGCTGGTGGAGCAGTGGAGCAGCCTGCTGATCTTGCGTGCGCTGCTGGGGCTGGCGCTGAGCGGTTTGCCGGCGCTGGCCATGGCCTATGTCGGTGAGGAGTTCGACCCTGAAGCGCTACCGGCAGCGATGGGGTTGTATATCGGTGGCACGGCGCTGGGTGGTCTGCTCGGACGTTTGCTGGCCGGTTTGCTCAGCGACCTGGGCGGTTGGCCCTGGGCCCTGGGCGGCATTGCCGGGCTGGGTTTGCTGGTGCTGGGGCTGTTCATCTGGTTGCTGCCGCCGTCGCGGCATTTTACCGCCCAGCCGCTGTCGGTGCGCGGGCTGCTGGGCAACTTCGCCCTGCACCTGAAGAACCCGCGTTTGCGCGTGCTGTTCGCCCTGGGCTTTCTGCTTATGGGCGGTTTCGTTGCACTGTTCAACTATGTCGGCTTTCGCCTGGCGGGTGCGCCATTCAACCTGTCGGCGACGGTCATCGGCCTGCTGTTCACCGTGTACCTGCTCGGCATTCTCAGTGCTGGCTGGGCCGGGCGCCTGGTGCCACGCTTTGGCGCGCGTCAGGTGCTCAATGGCGGCATCGGCCTGATGCTGCTAGGCGTAGCGCTGTGCGCTGCGCCCTGGCTGAGCGCGGCGGTGGTCGGCCTGGCGCTGTTCACCCTGGGCTTCTTCTCGGCCCATGCGGTGGCCAGCGGGCAGGTCGGCATCCATGCGCAGGGCGCCAAGGCGCAGGCATCGGCGCTGTACCTGTGCGCCTATTATCTGGGCTCCAGCCTGGTGGGCTATGTCGGCGGTTACGTCTGGGAGCATGCCGGCTGGCTGGCATTGCTCGGCGTTCTGGCTGCGCTGTTTGTCGTTGCGGGTGCTCTGGTGCAGCGTATCTAGCCTGTTTGCCGCTCGTTCAGTGCAGGTTCAAGGAGGGTTCAGCGGGGATTCAGTCGTCTTCCGGCAGACTCGTTGCCAAGTTGATCAAAACCGCAACGAGAGGAATGACGCCATGAAAATCCCCCTGAACCGTATCGCCTTCGCTACCTGCCTGGTCCTGGGCGCAACCGCTGCCCAGGCCAACGACAATTTCGTCGGCCTGACCTGGGGTCAGACCGACAACAACATCCAGAAGTCCAACGCGCTGAATGCCAACCTCGGCAATCCGAAGCTGGACAAGGTGATCGATGACGAAGGCACCTGGGGTATCCGTGCCGGCCAGACGACCGCTGACGGCCGCTACTACGCGACCTACGAGAATGTCTCGGACAGTCACAATGGCTACAAGCTGCGTCAGCAGAATCTGCTGGGCAGCTACGACATGTTCGTACCGCTGGGCAGCAACAACACCAAGCTGTTCGGCGGCGTGACGGCCGGCCTGGTCAAGCTCGAACAGGAGAGCCGTGGCTTCTCCCGTGACAGTGACATCGGTTTTGCCGCAGGCCTGCAGGCCGGTATTCTGCAGGAACTGAACAGCAACACCTCGATCGAAGCCGGCTATCGTTACCTGCGTACCAATGCCAGCACGGAAATGGCGCCGCATGGTGAAGGCAAGGCCGGGTCGCTGGATCTGCACAGCAGTTCGCAGCTCTACCTGGGTGCCAACTTCGCCTTCTAAAGGTGGCTAGCGTGACCGGGCCGGGCATCTGCCCGGCCTTTGTATGACTGAAAAAGGGGAAGTCTGATGAAATTGCTGGTGGTGGAGGATGAGGCGCTGCTACGTCACCATCTGTTCACTCGCCTCAGTGAAAACGGGCATGTGGTGGATGCCGTGCGCACCGCCGAAGAAGCCCTGTACCGCGCTGAGTCCTTCAATCATGACCTGGCCCTGGTCGACCTCGGCCTGCCCGGCATGAGCGGTATCGACCTGATCCGCGAGCTGCGCAGCCAGGACAAGAACTTTCCGATCCTGATCCTCACCGCGCGCGGCAACTGGCAGGACAAGGTCGAAGGGCTGTCCTGTGGCGCTGACGACTACGTGGTCAAACCCTTCCAGTTCGAAGAGCTGGAGGCGCGCCTCAACGCGCTGCTGCGACGTTCTTCCGGGTTCACCAAGTCGACCATCGAAGCGGGCTCCCTGGTGCTGTACCTCAATCGCAAGCAGGCCACGGTGGATGAACAGTCGCTGCAGCTGACCGCCTACGAGTACCGCATCCTCGAGTACCTCATGCTGCACCATCAGCAGGTGGTGGCCAAGGAGCGCCTGATGGAACAGCTCTATCCGGGCGACGACGAGCGTGATCCCAACGTCATAGAAGTGCTGGTAGGTCGTCTGCGGCGCAAGCTGGAGGCAGTGCTGGGCGGCAAACCGATAGAAACCGTGCGTGGCCAGGGCTACATGTTCAACGAGCGCTGCAAGTGAGGCGCGCGCGCGTTGTGTGGCGCAAACTGCGCACGCGCTTCGCGTCCCTGCGGCTGCGTTTGATGCTGGCCAGCGCCGCGCTGGCGATGCTGTTCATGCTGCTGTTGATGCCGGTGCTGCAGGGCGTGTTTCTCATGGCCCTGGAGCAGACCATCGAAAAGCGCCTGGCCTCCGACGCGGCAGCGCTGATATCCGCCGCGCGTATCGACGACGGCCAGTTGCACATGCCGGAGAAGATGCCGGACGAAGAATTCGACAACCTCGACTCGCACCTGCTGGGCTTCATCTTCGACCGTGAAGGCCAGATGCTCTGGCGCTCGCGCTCATCCATCGACGAACTGGTGCGCTACCTGCCGCGTTATGACGGTCGCGGCCACGAGTTCGTGCGCATTCGCGACGAAAACGGCCAGGAATACTTTGTCTATGACATCGAAGTAGACCTGCTGCGCGGCGATCAAACCGCGCTGAGCATCGTCACCATGCAGCCGACCCGCGAATACCAGGGGCTGTTCAACGGTTTCGCCTGGCAACTGCGCCTGTGGCTGGGCATCGCCCTGCTGGTGCTGCTGGGCCTGCTCTGGTTCGGCCTGACCTGGGGCTTTCGCAGCTTGCGAGGTTTAAGCGACGAGCTCGATGGCGTAGAGGCCGGTACCCGCCAGCGCCTGAGTGACGAACACCCGCGCGAATTGCTGCGCCTGACCAACTCCCTCAACCGCCTGCTCGACAGCGAACGGCGTCAGCGCGAGCGCTACCGCGACTCGCTGGAAGACCTCGCCCACAGCCTGAAAACACCACTCAGCGTGCTGCAGGGCATTGGCGAAAGCCTGGCTGTGCAGCCGGACAATCGCGAACAGGCGCAACTGATGCAGGCGCAGATCGAACGCATGAGCCAGCAGGTCGGCTATCAACTGCAACGCGCCAGCCTGCGTCGCAGCGGCCTGGTGCGTCATCGCGAACAGGTCTGGCCGCTGCTCGATAGCCTGTGCCGCTCGCTGGACAAGGTCTACCGCGACAAGCGCGTCGAAGCGACCCTGGACGTGCCCGCGCACAGCCAGATCACCATGGAACGTGGCGCGCTGATGGAACTGCTCGGCAACCTGCTGGAAAACGCCTACCGCTTGTGCCTGCAACAGGTGCGTGTGAGGCTGCAACCCCTGGCTGGCGGCTGCCTGCTGACCATCGAAGACGACGGCCCCGGCGTGCCCCCGCACCAGCGTGAGCGGGTGCTGCAGCGCGGCGAACGACTGGATGCACAGAACCCGGGGCAGGGCATCGGCCTGGCGGTGGTGGAAGATATCGTCGACAGCTACGACGGCGAGCTAAGCCTGGAAGATTCGGAACTGGGCGGCGCCTGTTTCAGGGTGCGGTTGTACGACTGAGCCTTGCTGTCAGGCATGTTCTTTCGATTCTTGTATGGAAGCGATCCGCTGCCGGACCAGGCGAGTCCTGCAGCGGAACAAGGTCGATACCAAATGTGAGCCCTGATCGATTGAACGCTTCGCCCTCGCGGCGCGAACTACGGAATGGCCAGGGCGCAAAGGCCCAGAACAGGCCGGATATACGAATGTCATCGCGCTGGTGACAGGTGCCAAAGCGAAGCTTTGCTCACTACTTGTGGGGAGAGTCCATGTCAGTTGTTAGATGCTTGGTGTACGGTCTTCGTTGTGGTGCCATATACGAAGAATGACGATAGTTTCTGTGTGGGCTGAATAGCGGACTCTATATTTTCCGAAAACTGCGTCTCGAATGGCTTTTGGGCTTGGAGCAAGCTCAACAGCGCGGCCCATTTCTGGATATAGACAAAGATTCTCGATGCGGGAAAGGAGCTCTGCTGCAATGCGTGCAGCAGCAAGAGGATCGTTCTCTGCTATGAATTCGCGCAGGCGAACGAGGTCTGCCACCGCGTTTTCTGAGTAGGCCAGTCTCACTGACCAGCCTTTGGTGGGGATAGCTCATTGTCGGTGCCCCAGCTTTGCAGCCAGGCAGCTACAGCTTCGCCGGATACAACTCGGCCCTGCGCCACTGACTCCATCGCTTGCAGTGTTTCTTGCCAGCGGTTCTGCTCTAGCTCCTGGCGCTCAAAGAACTCTCTAAGTGCTTGATTAATAAGCCAACTTTTACTTCTCTGAAGCTTCTCGGCCATAGCGCCAAGATTTTCTTCGAGTTCCGGTTGAAGCCGGACGGTTGTGACGCTCATGGATATGCCTCCATACTTTTGAATGCAATGTATTACACAGTATTCATGCGGGCAAGCAGGCTCGGCGCGCGAGTGCGCGTGTTGCACTCAGCTCCTGCAACCGCCCGCGACAGCACCCAGGATGAAAAGCGACATGAAGAACGGCAAGCCTATCGCCTCTGGCGCATTGCCAGCAGGCTTGGGTCAGAACCTAGTGCATATCCGCCTGACCTGTCCATCCACGAAGCCCGATGCACAGGCAGCCATGCTGCCTTACCCCTCCTGTGCCCGATACGCCCCCGGTGTCAGCCCCGTCCATTTCTTGAACGCGCGATGAAAGGCCGAGGGTTCGGAGAAGCCGAGTTGTTCGGCGATGTCCTGAATCGCCAGTTCGTCGCGGCCCAGGTGGTAGATGGCGAGGTCGCGGCGCAGGTGGTCCTTGAGTTCCTGGAAGCTGGTGCCTTCTTCGCGCAGGTGGCGGCGCAGGGTTTGTGGGCTGGTGTGCAGGTGCTGGGCGACCTGTTCCAGGTCCGGCCAGGTGCGGCAGTCGCGGCCGAGCAGGCGACGAATCTGGCTGATCAGGCTGTCGCCGCCGTCGGGACGGGCCAGCAGATCGGCGGGGGAGTGTTGGAGGAATTGCTTGAGCGTGCGTTCGTCCTGCAGCAGCGGCATGGCCAGGTAGCGGGCGTGGAACAGCAGGCTGGTTTGTCCGGCGGCAAAGCGCCGGCTGCAGGGGAACAGCAGTTCGTACTCGGCGGCATGCGCGGGTTCGGGGTAGGCGAAGGTGGCTTCTTCCAGGCGGATGCGCTGGCCGATCAGCCAGCTACCCAGGCGATGCCAGATCACCAGCAGACTTTCGACCAGAAAATGGTCCGGGTCCCACAGCGTGCTGTCGTCGACGCTCAGCCGCGCCCAGTCGCCTTCGCGTTGCAGGCTGATGCCTGGCGCGTCGGGAAACAGGCCGTAGAACATCGCGCCACGACTCAGGGCTTTTTCCAGGCTGCGGCAGTGGATGATGGCGTGGCTCATCATGGCGAAGGTGCCGCGTTTGCTCGGCTGGCGGCCGAAACCCAGGTATTCGTCGTCCAGCGCTTCCCACAGCAGTTGCATCAGCCGGGAGAATTGCTCCGGGGCGATGCGTGCGCGCGGCTCGACCAGCACGGCGCTCTGGATGCCAGCCTGGCGCAGTATCGGGTCGCAGGCCAGGCCGTGGCGGTCCGCACCGCGCAGGGCGGCGCGGACGAAGTGGCTGGCAATGGTGCGTTCGCGCATGCTGGGTTTCCGAAATCGAGGGTGGTCGATGGTAGGCAGTTGCTCCCAGCCAGGGCAAGCCAACCGAGCGATTGGGTCAACCGAGGCTGAGCGCATGGGTCATTGAGGGGCGGCGGGGCGGCCCTTAACCTCAAGGACATAACAACAGCGGAGGACCCGCCCCATGCAACGCAACCATTTCGACACCGAGCACAACCTGTTCCGCGACGCCTTCGCTGCGTTTCTCGATAAAGAGGTGGTGCCGCATCAGGAAGCCTGGGAAGAGGCTGGTGTGGTGGATCGCAGCGTGTGGCGCAAAGCCGGCGAGATGGGTTTTCTGTTGCCCTGGGCGGACGAGGAGTACGGCGGAGCCGGGCTCAAGGACTTTCGTTACGAGCAGATCATGTGCGAGGAGCTGGCGCGCATCAACGAACCGGGTTTCATGATCCCGCTACACTCGGCGCTGTGCGGCCCCTATATCGCCGAGTACGGCAATGCCGAGCAGAAGGCGCGCCTGCTGCCGGGCATCATCAGCGGTGAAACCATCCTGGCGGTGGCGATGACCGAGCCGTCTGCCGGCTCCGATCTGGCCGGCATGCGCACCACGGCCGTGGACAAGGGCGATCACTGGTTGCTCAACGGTTCCAAGGTGTTCATCTCCAACGGCTACCTGGCTGATGTAGTGATCGTCGCAGCCAAGACCGACCCGGCCAACAAGCACGCCATGGGGCTGTTTCTGGTGGAGCGGGGCATGCCCGGCTTCGAGCGCGGCAAGAAGCTGAAGAAGCTCGGCATGCACAGCCAGGACACTGCCGAGCTGTTCTTCAACGACGTTAAGGTGCCCAAGGAGAACCTCTTGGGCGATGCCAAGGGCGGCTTCTTCTACCTGATGAATATGCTCGCCCAGGAGCGCCTGACCAATGCCTGTGGCGCTGTGGCCGGCGCCGAGGCGGCGCTGCAGACCACCATCGAGTACGTCAAGGAACGCCAGGCCTTTGGCCGCCCGGTGGCGCATTTCCAAAACACCCGTTTCAAGCTGGCCGAGATGCGCACCCAGATCGACGTGGCCCAGGTGTTCACCGACCGCTGCGTGATGGATCACAACCAGAAGAAGCTCAGTGCAGAAGTCGCCGCAGAGGCCAAACTGTTCACCACCGAGCTGCTCTGCAAGGTGGTCGACGAGGGCGTGCAGCTGCATGGCGGCTGGGGCTACATGTGGGAATACCCGATCTGCAAGATGTACGCGAACGCGCGCATCCAGCGCATCTTCGCCGGCACCTCGGAGATCATGAAGGAAATCATCAGCCGCGGTATGAAGCTGTAGCGGCCGTTCGACGGAGAGTGGATATGAATCTTGCGATTGACGCATGGGCTCAGCCCGCCGGTGGCCAGCTGCGCGAGCGCATGCCGGAGGTGGCGCGGCTGTTCGAGAAGTCCGGCAGTGCGCACCTGCTGGATGTGCGACTCGGCCCCGAGGAGACCATCGCACAGATGGACGAGGCGGGCGTCGACAAGCTGATGCTGGCCGCCTGGTGCCGCCCCGAGGGATGGGTGTTCAGCAACGATGAGATCGCCGAGTTTACCCGGGCCTTTCCCGAGCGTTTCGTCGGCGTGGCCACGGTCGATCTGAGCAAGCCGATGGTCGCCGTGCGCGAGCTGGAGCGGGCCGTGCACGAGCTGGGCTGCAAGGCACTGCGCGTCGTGCCCTGGCTGTGGAAGTTGCCGCCGAACGACCGGCGCTACTACCCGCTGTACGTGAAGTGCATCGAGCTGGACATTCCCTTCTGCACTCAGGTTGGCCATACCGGCCCGCTGCTGCCGTCGGAAACCGGGCGACCGGTACCCTATCTGGACGAGGTGGCGTTGGACTTCCCGGAGCTGCGCATCGTCGCCGGGCATATTGGCCATCCCTGGACGGACGAGATGATCGGCGTGGCCTGGAAGCACGATAACGTCTTCATCGATACCTCGGCCTATCTGCCCCGTTATTACCCTGCACAGCTTCTGCAGTACATGCAGAGCTACGGCGCGCACAAGGTGCTGTTCGGCAGCAACTTCCCCCAACTGTCCCTGAGCCGCTGCATGGCCCAGGTCAAGGAACTCGGTCTGGCCGCCGAGGTGGAGGCACAATTTCTGTACGGTAACGCCCGCCGGGTGTTCGGCCTGTAATGTCCGACTGATCGATACACCCCTGGCGCCATGCCGGGATCTACCGCTGGCCCCGCACAACAACCGACAACAGGTGCGCCGCGATGACCGAACCACTGCAACTGCCGCTGCAACGCTTCAACTATTGGCTGGATCGGCAACCCGATGCCGTCTGGCTGCGTCAGCCGGTCAATCGCGTGTGGCATGACTTCACCTGGCGCCAGGTCGACGAGCAGGCGCGCCGCCTGGCCAGCGCGCTGCTGGCGCTGGGCTGCGTGCCGGGAGAGCGCGTTGCGCTGCTGGCGAAGAACTGCGCCGAATGGTTTATCAGCGACCTGGCGATCCAGCACGCCGGGCTGGTCAGCGTGCCGCTGTATCCGCTGCAGGCGCCGGAACAGATCGCCTATGTGCTGGAGCACGCGGGCTGCAAGGTAATCCTGGTTGGCAAGCTGGATGAGCCGGACAAGCTGGCCACCGGTATCGCGGCGCATATCACCCGCATCGCCATGCCCTATCCGACCATGCCTGCCGAGCACCAGTGGCAGGCCTTGCTGGCGGCGCATGAGCCGCTGCTCGGCACGCATCTGCAACGCGGCGAGGATCTGCTGTCGATCCTCTATACCTCCGGCACCACCGGGCAGCCCAAGGGCGTGATGCTCTCGGCCCACGCCATGGCGTTCTCTGCGGCCCACGCCACGGCGGAGCTGAACATGACGCCGCAGGATCAGTTCTTCTCCTACCTGCCGCTATCGCATGCCGCCGAGCGCTTCCTGGTCGAATTCAACAGCCTCTACTGCGGCGCGCCGGTGGCCTTCGTCGAGTCGCTGGAGACCTTCGCCAGCGACTTGCGCCAGGTGCGTCCCACCGTGTTCTTCTCGGTGCCAAGGTTGTGGACGCGTTTTCAGCAGGGCGTGCTGGAGAAGTTGCCGGCGCACAAGCTCGAGCGTCTGCTGCGTATCCCGCTGCTGGGACGTCTGGTGGCGCACAAGGTGCGGGCGGGGTTGGGGCTGGATCGTGCGCGCGTGCTGGTGTCAGGTGCGGCGGCGATTTCCACCGGGCTGCTGGAGTGGTATAGGCGCCTGGGCATGACCATTTGCGAGGGTTACGGCATGACCGAGCACTTCGCCTACGGTTGTTTCAATCGCCCCGGGCAGGTGCGCTTCGGTACCGTGGGCAGGCCGATGCCGCATCTGCAGGTGCGCATCGACGCCAGCGGCGAGATCTTGCTGCGCAGCGAGACGCTGATGCAGGGTTATTACCGTGAGCCGGAGAAGACCGCCGAGACGCTCAAGGATGGCTGGTTGCACACCGGTGACCGCGGCCAGCTGGACGAGGCGGGCTACCTGCGCATCACCGGACGGGTCAAGGACATCTTCAAGACCAGCAAGGGCAAGTACGTCGCGCCGGCGCCCATCGAGGGCGAGATCGCCAAGAGTCATTGGGTCGAGCAGGTGTGCCTGATGGGCAGCAATCTCGATCAACCACTGGCGCTGATCGAACTCTCGCCAGCCGCTCGCCAGCAGCCACGCAGCTTGCTCGAGCAGTCTTTGTCCGAGCATCTGCATGCAGTCAATCAACGTTTGGCGGCGCACGAACGTGTCAGCCATTTCTACCTGGTCAGCGAGGCCTGGACGGTGGATAACGGCAGCATGACGCCGACCATGAAGATCCGCCGCAACGTCCTGGAAGTGCGTTATGCCAAGGCGCTGGCCAGCCTGTCTAATGATGAGGTCGTCGTCTGGGAGCGTTAATTCGTAGCCCGGATGCAATCCGGGAAGTGCAATCCCGGATTGCATCCGGGCTACGTCAAACAAGCAAATCGGGAGTCTCCATGTCCGGCCCACTGTCTTCGCTGAAAATTCTCGACTTCTCCACTCTGCTGCCGGGTCCTTTTGCCTCGTTGCTGCTGGCCGATATGGGCGCCGAAGTCCTGCGGGTGGAGTCGCCTACGCGCATGGATCTGGTGCGTGTGCTGCCGCCGCACGATGGTGGAACCTCCACCAGCCACGCCTACCTCAACCGCAACAAGCGCAGCATCGCCCTCGATCTCAAGCGGCCCGAAGCGGTGGAGGTGGTCAAGCAGCTGGTCAGCGAGTACGACATCGTGCTCGAACAGTTTCGTCCTGGCGTGATGGACAAGCTGGGCGTCGGTTACGAGGCACTCAAGTCGATCAACCCACGGCTGATCTACGTGTCGATCACCGGCTACGGCCAGAGTGGGCCTTATCGTGATCGCGCCGGGCACGACATCAACTACCTGGCGCTGGCCGGTATCGCCAGCTACACCGGGCGCCGCGACAGCGGCCCGTTGCCGCTTGGCGTGCAGTTGGCCGACCTGGCGGGCGGTTCGCTGCATGGGGTGATCGGCCTGCTTGCGGCTGTGGTGCAGCGCCAGGCCACTGGCGTGGGGCAGCAGGTCGACGTGAGCATGACCGACTGCGCGTTCAGCCTGCATGGTATGGCGGGCGCTGGTTACCTCGGTGCCGGCGTCGAGCCTGGCATGGAAAACCAGGCGCTCAATGGCGGTAGCTTCTACGACTACTACCGCACGCGCGACGGTCGCTGGTTCTCCGTCGGCAGCCTGGAACCACAGTTCATGCAGCAGTTCTGCGCCGCCATTGGCCGCCCCGAACTGGCAGCACGCGGCCTGTCGCAGAGGCCCGAGGATCAACGCGCGCTCAAGCGCGAGATCGAGATCGAGTTCGAGAAGCGCGATTTTGCGCAATGGTGCGAAGTCTTCGCTGAGCTTGATGCCTGCGTCGAACCCATGTTGCCGCTGTCCGAAGCGGTGCAGCATCCGCAGATCAGGTCTCGCGGACTGGTCGTCGAGGTGCCGCGTGAGGGGCTGCCCGCGCAGTCGCAACTGGCTTGCCCGCTGAAGTTCTCTGAGGGCTTGGCGCCGCCCCGGCATGTCGGGGCGGCTGTTGGCGCGCATACCGCCGAAGTGTTGACAGAGCTGGGTTATGACGCCGAACAGATCGCAGCGTTGAGGAGCGCTGGGGCGCTGGGTTGAGTCGCAAGGCTCACTGTCTGGCAACGTCGCTGCGCACAGCGCACTCTGCGAGACTTCGATACGGGCGTAGGGTGCGCCACGCGCACAGAGGCGTTATGCAGTTTCCCCCATCACTCCTGACGCTGCTCACCACTGAAGGTCAGCGTCACCTTGCAACGCCGGCAGTAGTAGCGGCGGCCCTTGGCGACCAGGGCGTGACGCTGGGCCGAGAAGGGGAACTCGCCATCCGCGCAGCTACAACGATAGATGAAGCGACTGACCTTGCGCCGCTCGACTTCGTAGCTGTGGCAGCGATGCGGCGGCAGCTCGTAGACGCCGCGCATGATCAGTTGCCACTCCTCGCCGTGCGGCTGAATGCGTGGGCCGAATAGCTGATGGGCGACCATGTGGGCGACTTCGTGCGGCACCGTCTGGCGCAGGAAGTCTTCCTGGTTGGCCCGGTACAGCTGCAGGTTGAAGCGCAGCTTGTTTTCCGTCAGGTGCGCGACACCGGCCTTCTGCCCGCGCAGCTTGAAGCTGATCTCGGGGCGGGCAAAGCGTTGCTTGAAGAAGGTTTCGGCCTGCTGGTAGCAGGCTTCGACGCGGGCGTGAATCTGTTCGGGCATGGACAGGCGCTGGTGCAGGCTGAGCGTGAATTATGCCGCAAGCCGACAGCCAGCGCAGGTATCACTCGTCTCCTGGCGCCTGCATTCGCTGTTCCTGCGTGCCGCGGCTCTGGTCCTGCTGCACCGTGCGCTGATACTCCGGCTCCAGGGTGTAGGTCCAGAACAGGATCATGCTGACCAGAATGGTGACGATCACCAGCAGCCCCACGCCAATCATCGAGGAGGCGTAGAGGAAACCCTGCTGGTTGTCGATGCGCATGAAGCGTGGCAGTCCGACATAGATCAGGTAGGCGGCATGGGCACAGGCGAGCAGGAGCACGCTGATTGCCAGCCAGCGTGTGGGGTAGAGCGCGGCGATACCGGCCAGGAAGAAGGGCGTGCAGGCATAGGCGATGAAGCCGATGCACTGGTTGAAGGTGGGCCTGGCCTCGAAGGTGCGCGACATGTAGCGCAGGAAGTAACCCATGATGAAAACGCCGACCAGCGTTGCCAGATACAGCAACACGCTCAGTTGCAGGGCACTTGCGACCTCCAGGCGAATGCGCTCTTCGTCTACCAGGCTCCAGCCCACCCAATGGGTGCCGATGAACAGGCAAACTGCCGGCAACAGGCTGAAAAGCAGCAGGTAGGGTAAGTAGTTGGCGCTGTTGCGCTCTTCGTCCTGACGAATTGCCGTCCAGGCGCGGTCCGGGCGGGTGAGAAGGGTATAGAGGTTCGCATACATGGTGTGACATCCGCGTGACTGCCTTTAAATCTCGGGCAGTCGTAGCCGCGTAGGGTTCAACCCAAATTTTCTGGCGCGCGGCAACGAAAAGGCCGCCCGAAGGCGGCCTGTGGGCTAGCGGCTAGTGACTATCAGCTGGTGTAGACCGGGCCGATGCCCATGCCCCAGAGAATGACCGAGCTGGCGATCATCGCTACCAGCACGACCAGGCCGACCGCCAGTACGGAACTGGAGAACATGAAGCCTTCGTCTTCAGGAATGTTCATGAAGGTCGGTATGCCGACATAGAGCAGATAAACTGTGTAGCAGATCGCGACCGTGCCCACGACCATGCCCAGCCACAGATGCGGATAGAGCGCTGCGAGACCTCCGATGAACAGCGGGGTGGCGGTGTAGGCCGCGAATACGACGCACTGGGTCAGGCTGGGATTGGCGTCGTAGGTACGTGCCATCCAGTGGATGAAGGCGCCCATCACGGCTACGCCAGCGAGCATCGCGAGGTAGGACATGATGGTCATCACCATCGCACTGCCTTCGGTGAGCATCACCGGTGCTCGGTCACCAATCGCCCAGCCAACCTGGGTAGTGCCGATGTAAGCTGAAATAGCGGGAATTGCCGCAAGAATCAGCACATGGGTCAGATACATGTGGCTGATGGATTCTTCCTCGCCACGGATTTCTTGCCATTCTTGATCGGGATGGGTGAAGAGCCCCCAAACGTGGTGGATCATGCCAGACACCTCCTCTTTCTTATGACGGTCGCCCCCCAGCGAACGCCCGGCACGCGTGTACAGCGCCACCGGGTGTCAGGCCGAAATCTATGCGACCTTATGTCGCAGTATAGGCAGGGCCTGGAGCAGGCGTGATGTCTGGCTTTAGAGCAAATCGCTCTCTAGAGGTCAGCGGTAATAGCGCTCAAGAATTTCCATGGCCAGGTTTATCGACTGCAACCGCTCTGTACTGCCGCCTCGGTCCGGATGATGTTCGCTGACCATTTGTCGGTAGCGCAGCTTGATTCTTGGCAGATCGAGTGTCCGTTCATTGGCCAGTTCGAACAGTTCCAGGGCTGCCTGCTTCTCTTCGCCGCCCTGCATGCGTGTCCAGAAGCTGGTCAGTAGACGCTCGACGTCGCGTTCGTCGGTGCCCTGCAGGTTGCTCATGTCCAGATAGTAGTCACGCAGTGCGTCGCGTTCACTGAGCGCCGCGTTGCCCGGCTGATAGGGCAGCAGGCGGATACACAGCGGGCTGATCTCGAGCAGGTGCGTTTGCTCCTGCCATAGCCGTTCACGCAGGCGATAAAGCGCGTTGAACAGCAGAAAATGAGTGCGAAACAGTACCAGCTTGTCCGCCAGGGGTAGATTGGGGACATGGCCGCTGTGGCGGTCTTTCAATTGCTGGATCAGGGTGTATTCGGCAATGCCGTCCGGTGCTGCCTGCAGCAACTGCAGTACCTGCTCGGCGAGGTCCAGATTAGGGTCGAGGTCGTCGTTCATCGGCCGAGACTAGCATTTAGTTATCGGTGGGGTAGGGGCGCGGCGCCATTGTGCGTAAAATGTCGCGCTTTCGTTCCCACTCCCTCGGATTTCGACGCACCATGGGCACCCTTTCGGTCAACCAGAACAAACTGCAGAAGCGCATTCGCCGCCTGGCCGGCGAAGCCATCACCGACTTCAACATGATCGAGGATGGCGACAAGGTGATGGTCTGCCTGTCCGGCGGCAAGGACAGCTACACCATGCTCGACGTGCTGCTGTACCTGCAGAAGGTGGCGCCGATCAAGTTCGAGATCGTCGCAGTGAACATGGACCAGAAGCAGCCCGGCTTCCCCGAGCACGTGCTGCCGGCCTACCTGGAATCCATCGGCGTTGCCTACCACATCATCGAGAAGGACACCTACTCGGTGGTCAAGGAGAAGATCCCCGAGGGCAAGACCACCTGCTCGCTGTGCTCGCGTCTGCGTCGTGGCACCCTGTACACCTATGCCGACGAGATCGGTGCGACCAAGATGGCCCTGGGGCACCACCGCGACGATATCCTGGAAACCTTCTTCCTCAACATGTTCTACGGCGGCACGCTCAAGGCCATGCCGCCCAAGCTGCTGTCCGATGACGGTCGCAACGTGGTGATCCGCCCGCTGGCCTACTGCGCCGAGGCCGATATCGAGGCCTACAGCCAGCTCAAGGAGTTCCCGATCATCCCGTGCAACCTGTGCGGTTCGCAGGAGAACCTGCAGCGTCAGGTGGTCAAGGAGATGCTGCAGGAGTGGGAGCGCAAGAGCCCTGGCCGCGTTGAGATCATGTTCCGCGCCCTGCAGAACGTGCACCCCTCGCAGCTGGCCGACCGCAACCTGTTCGACTTCAAGAGCCTGAAGATCGACGACAGCGCTACGCCGCGCTTCCTCGACGTGATGAGCCTGTAAGCCATCGCGGCTAGAGCCCCTCCCACGGCTCGCGTCGCATGTGGGAGGGGCTTTAGCCGCGACGCTTGCCAGGCCGCAAAGGCCTGGAGTATGGTTCGGCCATCGCTTTGGAGAATTCCATGTCCACCAGCCTCAACCTCCTGTCCATGCTGCAAGTCGGTGCCTCGCGCGCCGCGCTGGCTCGTGCGCAGGCGCTTGTGGCGGCAGCGTATTATTTCTTTGGGTATTGGTTTAGCCACAGGCGCGCCTGATACCCCACAGGCGGCCTGAGACACCAGGGTCGCCACCAGAGACGTTTTCCAGAAAACCCCCGGTCGGCAACCCGACCGGGGGTTTTGTTTTTTCCGGCCGAAAAACGGCCACAGATCGAGGACTCACAGATGAACCGTTATTACCGCAACTACCGCTACGACTGGCGATTTAGCAGCGTCACCACCGCCCTGACACCTTTGCAACGAACACTCAGTTAGCGCCGCCGCGGCATCGACCGCGCCGGCCAAGGAACCGCCAGATCATGAACAGCTCCGCTCAACTCGCTTCCACCGTCACCACCATCGCCCGCCGCAGCGCCCAGCCGCTGCCCAGCCCTGCCGTACTGCGTCAACGCCTGCCGTTGTCTGCCACGCTTGCCGAACGTATTGCCGCCGACCGTGACGCCATCCGCGCCGTGCTCGATGGCCGTGACTCGCGCCTGCTGGTGGTGGTCGGCCCCTGTTCCCTGCATGACCGCACCAGCGCCCTCGAATACGCCGAGCGCCTGGCCGAGCTGGCGCCGCAGGTCGACGACCAACTGCTGCTGGTGATGCGCGCCTACGTGGAGAAACCACGTACCACCGTGGGCTGGAAGGGGCTGCTGTACGACCCGCATCTCGATGGCAGTGGCGATATGGCCGAAGGCTTGCGCCAGTCGCGGCAACTGATGCTGGATATCCTCGCTCGCGGCCTGCCGCTGGCCACCGAGCTGTTGCAGCCGATGGCCGCCGGTTACTTCGACGACCTGCTCGGTTGGGCGGCGATCGGCGCACGTACCAGCGAGTCGCAGGTGCATCGCGAGATGGTCAGCGGCCTGGATCTGCCGGTGGGCTTCAAGAACGGTACCGACGGCAGCGTCGGCATCGCCTGCGACGCTATGCGCTCGGCGGCGCACCCGCATCAGCACTTCGGCATCGACGACCTCGGCCACCCGGCGCTGCTGCACACGGCCGGCAACCCGGACACCCATCTGGTGCTGCGCGGTGGCCACGGCGCGCCGAATCATGATGCGGCAAGCGTCGCCGCCGCACGTGAGGCGCTGCAGCGTCAGGGTATCGCACCGCGCATCATGGTCGACTGCAGCCATGCCAACAGCGGCAAGGACCCGCTGCGCCAGCCGGCGGTGCTGGACAGCGTGATCGACCAGCGCCTGGCCGGGGATGCCAGCCTGCGCGGGGTGATGCTGGAGAGCCACCTGCTCGACGGTTGCCAGGCGCTTTCCGGCGAGCTGCGTTACGGCGTGTCGATCACTGATGGCTGCCTGGGCTGGGAAGGCACCGAAGCGGCGCTGCGCCAGGCCGCCGAGCGTTTGCGCGGGTAGGGCGGGTGTAACCCGCCAGTCCTAGATTGGCGGGTTGCACCCGCCCTACGTGCACGTCACCGCAGTGGGACTTGAGTGTTCGGCGTGCTGCGTGCAGGCTTCGTCATCCGTTTCATGAAGGATTCGATTCATGCGTGATTACAAGTGGCTGCACGAGTTCTGCCTCAACCGTTTCGGCTCGGCCAAGGCACTGGAGGCCATGCTGCCGCAGCCGCGCAGCGATGCCGAGCTGCGCGCGCTCTCCGATGACCGTTATCTGTCGCTGATCAGCCTGCGCATCTTTCGCGCCGGCCTCAAGCACAGCCTGGTAGACGCCAAGTGGCCGGCCTTCGAGGAGGTATTCTTCGGCTTCGACCCGGAGAAGGTGGTGCTGATGGGCGCCGAGCGCCTGGAGAACCTGATGCAGGATGCGCGGCTGATCCGCCACCTGGGCAAGCTCAAGAGCGTGCCGCGCAATGCCCAGTTCATCCTCGATGTCCGTCGTGAAAAAGGCAGCTTCGGCACCTTGATCGCCGATTGGCCGGTGACCGATATCGTCGGCCTGTGGAAATACCTGGCCAAGCATGGCAGTCAGCTTGGTGGTCTGTCGGCGCCGCGCTTCCTGCGTATGGTGGGCAAGGACACCTTCGTCCCTACCGATGACATGGTCGCCGCGCTCAAGGCGCAGGGGGTGATCGACAAGGCGCCGACCAGTCTGAAAGACCTGGCTGCCGTGCAGGCCGCCTTCAACCAGTGGCAGGCCGAGAGCGGTCGGCCGCTGTGCCAGCTATCGGTGATGCTGGCGCACACGGTCAATCACTGAGCGATTGCTGCAAGGCCTCCAGCCATTCCTTGGGTACGTCACGCTTCATCGCCAGTTGGCACTGCTGGCTGTCAGGGTCGAAGACGATCACCGCCTCGCCCTTGTCCAGGGCGCGACGTACGCGCTGCACGCGGGTTTCCAGTGGGGTTTCATCGCCGTTGTCGGTACCGTCGCGGGTGACGAAGTCTTCGATCAGGGCGGTGAGGGTATCGGCTTGCAGCAGCTCAGCGGGGATCAGCACAACGAGTGACTCCAGTTATTGGCGCCCATGATAGAGCCAGAGGGCGCCCTGCTGCGAGTTCTCTCAGTGCACCATGCCGGGCCGCTTGAGGTGACGTTCCAGGGTGCTGTAAAGCAGGCCACTGTCCAGCGGTTTGCCGAGGAAATCGTCCATACCAGCATCCAGGCCGTGTTGGCGGTGCTCTTCGAGGATATGCGCGGTCAGCGCGATGATGGGCACGGCAGCGAGTTGCCGGCTGCGCTCCAGGCGGCGAATCTGCCGGGTGGCTTCGAAGCCGTCCATCACCGGCATCTCGCAGTCCATCAGGATCAAGTGTACGGCAGCCGGGTCACGACTGTATTCATCCACCGCCGCCTGGCCGTCGGTGACCAGGCGCACGCTGTAGCCACGTTTTTTCAAAAAGCCCTGAACCACCAGTTGGTTCACCGGGTTGTCCTCCGCCACCAGAATGCAGGGGGCTTCGCTGTTGTCGCTGCGTATTTCTCTGACCAACTGATGTACCTGTGCTCTGGGTTCTTCATACAGCCCGTTCAAGGCCTGGCGCAGTGCGTTGATCGCCACTGGCTGGGCCAGATGTTGCAGGCGTAGTTTGTGGCTCGCTGGCAGTTGCTGGCAGGCCTCGGGCGGGCAGACCAGCAGCACGCGCTGCTGCGGCTGCAGCTTGGGCCGCAGCGAGTCAAGCCAGTGGTTGACGCCACCAGGCCAGGGCGCCATCAGCACCAGCAGCGGCGGCGCGGCGAAATCCTCCAGGTAGTCCTGCAGGCGCTCCGGCGTCTGGCAGCGCTCGGTACGCATGCCCCAGCGTCCGAGCAGGCGGCTCATGGCATCCAGACCAAGGCCGTCGAGCGAGGCGAGCAGGGCGGTGCGTCCGGCCAGCAGACGGCTGAGCTCGTCGGGGGTGTCCTGTTCGGCCAGCAGCGGCATGTCGAAGGCGAAGCGGGTGCCCTGGCCCAGGGTGCTCTGCACTTCGATTCTACCGCCCATCATTTCCACCAGTTCCTTGCTGATGGCCAGCCCCAGACCGCTGCCGCCATAACGGCGGGTGGTGCTGGAATCACCCTGGGCGAAGGATTCGAACAATTGCGCCAGTGCCTGCTCGCTGATGCCGATGCCACTGTCGCTGACGGCGATCACCAGATGCGGCCTGCCATGGCTGTCACTGCGGCGGCTGACGCTGACCGCCACATGGCCTTCGGCGGTGAACTTCAGGGCGTTGCTGAGCAGGTTCATCAGCACCTGCTTGAGCCGCGTCGGGTCCCCCTGAATACGCCGGGGTACGCCGTTTTCCAGGCTGACGTAGAGGCGCAGGCGTTTGTCCAGCGCCTGGCCGGTGAACAGGCTGAGCGTTTCGGAAATCATCTCTTCAAGATCGAACTCGATCTGCTCCAGACTGAGCTTGCCGGATTCGATACGGGCGTAGTCGAGGATGTCGTTGATCACCGCCATCAACGAGCTACCGGAGCTGGAAATGGTGTCGACGTAGAAGCGCTGGCTACGATCCAGAGGCGTTTCGCGCAGCAGTTGCAGCATGCCCAGCACGCCGTTGAGCGGGGTGCGGATCTCGTGGCTCATCTTGGCCAGGAAGCGACTCTTGGCCTGGTTCTCGAAGGCGGCTTGCTCGGCCGCACGACGCGACTGGAAGCCTTCTTCCTTGAGCAGGTTGATGCGGTCGGCAAGACCGATGGACAGGGTGATCAGCTCGATGGTCACGCCGATCTTCACCACCGTGGCGCCGAATACGCCGAACACTTCCAGGCCCAGCGAACCGGTGGTGGCCTGAATGAAGGCGAACAGCAGGATGGCCCAGGCCAGGGTGTAGTAGGAGCCATAGCGCACGCCGCGACGCCACACGTAGATGCCGGTCAGCAGCAGGATCAGCGACACCAGGGACACGGTAACGCTGGCCAGGATGTTCCAGGCGGCGAAGCCGATCAGCGGCACCGACAGCAGACAGCCGACGCAGATCAGCATCAGCAGGCGCAGACCGGTGTCCAGACGCGGGAAATACTGGCGTGCATGCAGGAAATGGCGGCTGAACTGGATCGCCGTGAGGCAGTGCACGTACATCAGGATGTAGATGCTGACCGACTGAAAGGCCACGTGCTCGGGTAGCAACTTGAACAGCATGCCGTCGAAGCAGGCTGCCAGCAGACCGACGTTGAGGTTGTAGGCCAGGTACCAGAGATAGGCCGATTCGCGCAGCGACAGGTAGAGGAACAGGTTGTAGCAGAACATGGCGAACAGCACGCCGTAGAACGCGCCGTTGAAGCCCATCAGGTTCTCCTGCGCCGCCGCGCTGGCGCCGTAGGTGGCGAAGAACAGCGGCACGAACACTGTGCTGCTGGTTTCCACGCGGATCAGCAGGGTGTTGACGCCAGGCTCCAGCTGCATGGGAAACCAGAAGTTGCGTACCTGTACCGGTCGCTGGGAGAAGGCGAAGCTGTCGCCGCTTTCCTGTTCCAAGTGCTTGCCGTCGGGGCCGATCAGGTGAACCTGGAGGCGATCGAGCAGCGGATAGTTGACTTCGAGATAGCCGCCCAGCTCATGCTCCAGCGTATTGACCAGGCGAGCCTTGAACCACCACACCGATGCGTTCTTGCCAAGGTTGGCGTGCTCGCCGCCAGGTTTGCGGAAAGCATCGTCATCCAGGGCTCGCACCTGCTCGACGCTGAGGGTGCCGTCCACGTCTTCGTAATAACCGGTGTAAGGGCCCAGGGATAGGCGCAGGTCGTCTCTATCCAGCGGCGCAGGTGTAAGGGCCCAACTTGGGCAGGCAAGCCAGAACAGCAATAAGGCCAGACAAAGGCGAGGCATCCGTGAACCTCAGAGGGCCATGGGAAATGGCCGGGAGTCATGTTCAACGTCGCTTGGCGACGGCCCGAAGGTTGGCCACTGACTGCAGGCCAGAAAAAGGGGAGCTGATGCTCCCCTGTCGTCCTTTTGCGTCACTTTGCCTTTATGCGCCGAAGCCTTCAAGCGTCCCGATCATGTTGCCCGACCAGGCTGTCCACCGGTGGGACGCGGGTATCGCTTTCCATCTGCGCATCGTGCTCCAACTGATGGCTGAAGCGCTCCAGCGAACCCTGTGCCGGCTGGGCGTCACTGGCGAATACCGGCGGGCTCATCATGTAGGCGGTAAGCAGGCGGCTTAAGGCCTTGAGGCTGTCGATATGGGTGCGTTCATAGCCATGGGTGGCGTCGCAGCCGAACGCCAGTAGCGCGGTGCGAATGTCATGGCCGGCGGTGACCGCCGATTGCGCGTCGCTGTGGTAGTAGCGAAACAGGTCGCGGCGTACCGGTACTTCCTGTTCGGCCGCCAGGCGCAGCAACTGGCGTGACAGGTGATAGTCATAGGGGCCACCGGAGTCCTGCATGGCCACGCTGACGGCGTGCTCGCTGGACTGCTGGCCCGGCGCGACCGGAGCGATGTCGATGCCGACGAACTCACTAACATCCCAGGGCAGGGCGGCAGCAGCGCCGGAGCCGACCTCTTCGGTGATGGTGAACAGCGGGTGGCAGTCGATCATCGGTTGCAGACCCTGATCACGAATCGCCTTGAGTGACGCCAGCAGTGCTGCGGCGCCAGCCTTGTCGTCGAGGTGACGGGCGCTGATATGGCCGCTTTCGGAAAACTCCGGCAGCGGATCGAAGGCGACGAAATCACCAACGCAAACGCCCAGTGAATCGCAATCGGCACGGGTGGCGCAGTAGGCGTCCAGGCGCAGCTCGACGTGATCCCAGCTGATCGGCATGGTGTCGACGGCGGTGTTGAAGGCGTGCCCCGAGGCCATCAGCGGTAGCACGCTGCCGCGAATCACGCCGTTGTCGGTGAACAGGCTGACGCGGCTGCCCTCGGCGAAACGGCTCGACCAGCAGCCTACCGGCGCCAGGCCGAGACGACCGTTGTCCTTGATCTCGCGGACGATGGCGCCAATGGTGTCGAGGTGCACGGAAACGGCACGGTCGAAACGTTCGTACTCGCTCTGACGCCCGCGCAGGGTGGCGCGGATGGTGCCACGGCGGGTCAGCTCGAAGGGGATTTCCAGTTCTTCGAGACGCTCGGCGACGTAGCGCACGATAGTGTCGGTGAAACCGGTGGGGCTGGGGATGGCAAGCATCTCCAGCAGCACCTTCTGCATGTAGTCGAGATCGGGTTCGGGTAGTTGTTGCATGCAAGCTCCTCGGCGTTGGGTTTTCCCCTCTCCCGTATGTGGGAGAGGGCCGGGGGAGAAGAGTCAGCTCGGCCTCTGGCTGAGCGGGAACAGCAGATCGACGAAGCGCTCGGCGGTGGGTTGCGGTTCGTGGTTGGCCAGGCCGGCGCGCTCGTTGGCTTCGATGAACACGTATTGCGGCTGGTCGGCGGCGGGCACCAGCAGGTCGAGGCCGACCACGGGTATTTCCAGCGCGCGCGCAGCCTTGATGGCGGCGTCACGCAGGGCCGGATGGAGGATCGCGGTTACATCCTCCAGGGTACCGCCGGTGTGCAGGTTGGCGGTCTTGCGCACGGCCAGACGCTCACCGGCGGGCAACACGCTGTCGTAGTCGAGGCCGGCACCGTGCAGAGTGCGCAGGGTTTCTGCGTCCTTGGGGATGCGACTTTCGCCGCCGGTGGCGGCCTGGCGCCGACGGCTCTGCGCATCGATCAGCTTGCCGATGCTGTGGCGGCCATCGCCAATGATTTCGGCCGGGCGGCGGATGGCCGCGGCCACCACCTCGTAGCCGATCACCAGCACGCGCAGGTCGTGGCCTTCGTGATAACTCTCCAGCAGCACGCGCTGGTCGAACACGCGGGCACGCTCGATGGCTTCCTGCACCTCGCCCGGCGTGCGCAGATCAACTGCCACGCCCTGGCCTTGTTCGCCGTCGACCGGCTTGACCACCACCGAGCCATGCTCGGCGAGAAAAGTGGCATTGTCCTCGGCGCTACCGGCCAGGCGCTGCGCCGGCACGCTGAGGCCGGCGCGCGACAGGGCGCGATGAGTCAGGCGCTTGTCCTGGCACAGGGTCATGCTCACGGCGCTGGTCAGGTCGCATAGCGATTCGCGGCAACGGATGCGTCGACCGCCGTGGCTGAGGGTGAACAGCCCGGCTTCGGCGTCGTCCACCTGTACTTCGATGCCGCGGCGCAGCGCCTCGTCGACGATGATGCGGGCATAGGGGTTGAGCTCGGCCTGCGGGCCAGGGCCGAGGAACAGCGGCTGGTTGATGCCGTTCTTGCGCTTGAGGCTGAAGGTCTGCAGCTCGCGAAAGCCCAGCTTGGCGTAGAGCTTCTTGGCCTGCTTGTTATCGTGCAGCACCGACAGGTCGAGGTAGCTCAGGCCACGGCTCATGCCGTGCTCGATCAGATGCCGGACCAGCACCTCGCCGACGCCCGGGCGGCTGCATTGCGGGGCGACCGCCAGGCACCAGAGGCTGCTGCCGTTTTCCGGGTCACGGAAGGCGCGCTGGTGGTTGAGACCCATGACGCTGCCGATCACCGCGCCGCTGTCTTCGTCCTCGGCCAGCCAGTAGGTCGGGCCGCCCTCGTTGTAGGGCGTGAGTTTGGCCGGGTCGATCGGCAGCATGCCGCGGGTCTGGTACAGGCAGTTGATCGCCTGCCAGTCCGCGTCGTTCTGCGCCCGGCGAATGCGGAAACCACGGAAGCTGCGACGCGCCGGGCGGTAGTCGGTGAACCACAGGCGCAGGGTGTCGGACGGGTCGAGGAAGAGTTGCTGGGGGGCATGCGCCAACACCTGATGCGGGGCGGCCACGTAAAGCGCGATATCGCGTTCGCCGGGCTGCTCGCCCAGCAGGGATTCGGCCAGCGCCGTGGCGTCGGGGTAGGTATGGCCGATCAGCAGGCGGCCCCAGCCGCAATGGATGGCTTGCGGTTGACTGGGCTGGCTGGTGTGATCCTCGGCCAGGCGTGCCTGCAGACGCTCGTAGGAGGGTGTCTGGCCGCGCAGCAGGCGTTGATTGAAGGCAGTGGAGCGCATGGAATAGTCCCTGTCCGTGTTCACTACGTCCGGTCTGAGCCGGATCGTCATTGAGTCGCGACAAATCCCGGAGTGCATCCGGGCTACGACCATTGATCCTGCAGGAGCGGCCCGAGGGCCGCTCCACGTGAGTTACAGGCCCTGTTCGCTCAGCCACAGGTTGAGCGCCGCCAGTTGCCACAGCTTGGACCCGCGCAGCGGCGTCAGCTGGCTCTGCGGGTTGGTCAGCAACTGATCGAGCATGGTCGGGTTGAACAGGCCGCGATCCTGGCTGGGGTCGAGCAGCAGGTCGCGCACCCAACCCAGGGTCGCGCCTTCCAGATGCTTGAGACCCGGCACCGGGAAGTAGCCCTTGGGCCGGTCGATCACCTCGCTGGGGATGACCTTGCGCGCCGCTTCCTTGAGCACATATTTACCGCCGTCAGGCAGCTTGAACTGCGCGGGGATACGCGCCGACAGTTCGGCCACGCGGTAGTCGAGGAACGGCGTGCGCGCTTCGAGGCCCCAGGCCATGGTCATGTTGTCCACGCGTTTGACCGGGTCGTCGACCAGCATCACCGTGCTGTCCAGGCGCAGCGCCTTGTCTACCGCCGCACTGGCGCCGGGCATGGCGAAGTGTTCGCGCACGAAGTCGCCGGCCATGTCGCCGGTCAACCAGGCGGGCTGTACGCAGGCCGCGTATTCGTCGTGCTCGCGATCGAAGAAGGCGGCGCGGTAGGCGGCGAAGGCATCATCGGCGCCGTCGACCTGCGGGTACCAGTGATAGCCGGCGAACAGTTCGTCAGCGCCCTGGCCGCTCTGCACTACCTTGCAGTGCTTGGCCACTTCGCGCGAGAGCAGGTAGAAGGCGATGCAGTCGTGGCTGACCATCGGCTCGCTCATGGCGCGGAAGGCATTCGGTAGCTGGTCGAGAATCTCGTGCTCGCCGATGCGCAACTGGTGGTGGCGGGTGGCGAAGCGCTGGGCGATCAGGTCCGAATACTGGAACTCGTCGCCGCGCTCGCCGCCGGCATCCTGGAAGCCGATGGAGAAGGTCAGCAGGTTTTCCACGCCGGCTTCGCGCAGCAGGCCCACCAGCATGCTCGAGTCGACGCCACCGGAGAGCAGCACGCCGACATCCACGGCCGCGCGCTGACGGATCGCCACGGCTTCGCGCATGGTATGCAGCACTTGGTCGCGCCACTCTTCCAGGCCGTAGCCGGCTTCATCGCCTTGCGGGCCGAATTGCAGCGTCCACCAGGTTTTCTGTTCGATCTTGCCGTCGGCGTCGATACGCATCCAGGTGGCCGGCGGCAGTTTCTCCACGCCCGCCAGAATGGTGCGCGGTGCTGGGACCACGGCGTGAAAATTCAGGTAATGGTTGAGGGCGACGGCATCCAGCGTCTTGGCGATATCGCCGCCTTGCAGCAGGGCCGGCAGCGACGAGGCGAAGCGCAGGCGCTCGCCGGTTCGCGACAGATAGAGTGGTTTGACGCCAAGACGGTCGCGGGCTATGAACAGGCTTTGCTTGTCACGCTCCCAGACGGCGAAGGCGAACATGCCATTGAGCTTGGGCAGCAGGTTCTCGCCCCAGGCGTGATAGCCCTTGAGCAGTACCTCGGTGTCACCGCCGGAGAAGAAGCGATAACCCAGCGCCTCCAGTTCGGCACGCAGCTCGGGGTAGTTGTAGATGGCGCCGTTGAACACCATGGACATACCGAGATCGCTGTCGATCATCGGCTGGCCCGAGGCTTCGGCCAGATCCATGATCTTCAGCCGGCGATGGCCCAGAGCGATGGGGCCCTGGCTGTGGAAGCCGTGGGCATCGGGGCCGCGAGGGGCCAGGTGGTGGGTGATGCGTTCGACTGCCGCCAGGTCCGCGGGGCGTCGATCAAAACGTAGTTCTCCAGCTATTCCGCACATAGTTCCTTACCGGTGTTGCCGTTGGGGAGTGGCTCGTGGTCGAGCCTTTTACACCAAAACAAAATAATGCTTTCATGTCAAAGTTTTGGTTGTTATGAATTGGTGCTTATGACTGATAAAAAAGTTCCTACTGAAATGGATTTGTCATCTATCATGGCCTTTGAAATGCCCCTGTTCCAGGCCCTGCGACGCCTGCAGCAGGCGGGGGAGGTGCATGCCAAGCGTCTGGCGCGTTTTGGTGGGCTGACGCCCATGCAGCTGATGGTGCTGCAGGTGCTGGCCAGCGAGACGCGCATGACTGCCAGCGTGCTCAGCAACCGCGTCAGCCTCACGGCGGCGACGCTTTCCGGGCTGCTCGATCGTCTGGAAGAGCGCGGCCTGCTGCAGCGTCAGCGCGATGACCAGGACCGTCGCCGTCAATGGCTGCTGATCAGCGCTGCCGGGCGCGAGCTCATTCAGCAGGCGCCGTCGTTGATGCCGCCGGAATTCAACCAGCGTTTCGCCGCACTGGCCGATTGGGAGCGCCACAGTCTCACTGCCGCGCTGCTGCGCGCGGCCGAGTTGTGCGGGGAGATGGAATGAGGTGGGCGGTGCACCCGACTTTTTCAGAAAAAATTCAAGCAGGGTGTTGACTTAGCATCGCCGCCTGCATAAAGTGCGCGCCTCGCTAAGGCACATGGGTGATTAGCTCAGCCGGGAGAGCATCTGCCTTACAAGCAGAGGGTCGGCGGTTCGATCCCGTCATCACCCACCATAGCCTTAGAGAGAAGGACGAAAGTCCACCGACGCGCAGCGGTAGTTCAGTCGGTTAGAATACCGGCCTGTCACGCCGGGGGTCGCGGGTTCGAGTCCCGTCCGCTGCGCCATTATTTCCCAGATCGATGTTTTTTCGGTTTGAGATGGCAGAGTCCGCAGGGCGCCATCAGATGCAATAACGCTTCAAGAGTTTTCTGGACGAAAGTCCAACCGACACGCAGCGGTAGTTCAGTCGGTTAGAATACCGGCCTGTCACGCCGGGGGTCGCGGGTTCGAGTCCCGTCCGCTGCGCCATATACGAAACCCGCTGATCGCGAGATCAGTGGGTTTTTTATTGGCCGTCGTTTGTGCATCTGCTTCGCTGTGGCAGGTGCTCAGGCGGTGAGCTTTGCGTGCTTGTCATCGCGGCTAAAGCCTCTCCTGCGCAGGCGGCGCCTGTTCCTCGTTAGTGTCGATGGCCATCTCACCTGCCCGCGACTTTTCGTCATATTGCCTTCATCCCGCCGTTCTAGCCTGATGGGCATGCATCTTGTTTCGTCGTTGAACGGTTCATGCGGGAGAGTCGAGTAATGGATGATTATCAGGAAGAGCTGCTGGAACTGAACGCCCTTGAGCAGGGCGTAGTGGATGGCGACGAGGACGCCACCGAGCTGTAACGGGCCATGGGACAGCGGTCAGACGGTTGTGGCTCGCTTTCGTAGCCCGGATGCAATCCGGGAGCGGCATCGCCGGCATTCCTGAATTACATCCGAGCGACTTCGCTCAGGGCGACAGGGCGTCCAGCACCTGGCCGATGGCCGTTTCCAGCCCGGCTATGGGGGTGTCCTGGTTGTCTTCGATCAGCACCAGGCGGCTACCGCCATCGCTGATCGCCTTGGCCAGATCGGCTGGCGGCTGGCGCTGGACAAGCACGGCAGCGACGTCGTTGTCCCGCAGGTCGGCGCTCAGTTGCGCCAGGGTTTCTGCCGTCCATTCGGCGTCCTTCGCCACGCTCAGCTCGACAAGGTCGAGGTTGAGGCCGTCGATCAGGTAGTCGAAGTGATCCGATAGGCTGGCCACGCTGAGGTTGTCCAGTTCGGCCAGGCGGCTTTCGCTGGCGGCGCTGAGCTTGAGTAGGCGCTGCTTGAGCGTCGCCAGGTTGGCCTCGATCTGCGGCTTGGCCTCCGGCGCGAGGCGGCCCAGGTCGGCGGCGATCACATCGGCCATGCGCCCCAGGTTGTTGATGTTGAGCCAGGGCTGGCTGGCCAGGGCGTCACCGCCGTCGTTGCGTAGGGCGATGCCGGGCAGGGCGCCGTCCACCGGGCGCGCGCCATCGACTTCGACGATGCGAATATTGCTGCGCCGCGCCAGCGGGTAGAGCGGGTCGTCCGGCCACAGCGAACGCAGGGCGATCACCGCGTCGGCGTCACGCGCGGCCTTCTCCAGTGCACCCGCGCCGCGGCCGGCGAAATACGAGAGCTGGCGGCTGGCCGGCAGGTTGGCCGGGGCGGCGCGTTGCAGCTGCACGGCGCTGCCGTCAAGCAGGTTGGCGCCCAGACCGTAGGTGATCGGCAGGCTGGCGAGAATGCGCACGGGCTGTGTTTCGGCGTGCAGTGGGCCGGCGAGCAGGGCGCAGGCGGCCAGGGCGAGGCTCAGACGTTGCAGGGTCATCCCAGGTTCCCTTTCAGGCTAGGCAGTGTGCCGCGGGCGATGGCGGCGAGGGCGAAGGCGAGGCCGGCGACCATGATGATCGCGGCGCCGGAGGGGATCGGCAGTTCCAGGGCGATCGGCAGGAAGATGCCGGCCAGGGTGCTGCAGGTGGCGATCAGGACCGACAGCCAGAAGAAGCCCTTCAGCGATTGGCTCAGCAGCCGTGCGGCGGCCGCTGGGATCACCAGCAGGGCGCCGACCAGGATGGCGCCGATGACCTTGACCGCAGCCACGGTAACCAGCGACACCAGCATCACGAACAGGTAGTCCAGCGGCTTCACTGCGACGCCGCGCACGCTGGCCAGTTGCGGGTTGAAGCTGGCCAGCATGATGCGGTTGTACAACGGCAGTGCCAGGCCCAGCACCAGCAGCGAGACCAGCGCCAGCACCGCGAGATCCTGGGCGTTGACCGTCAGCACCGAGCCGAACAGCACGTTCTCCAGGATATGGATGTTGATCTTGCCGGCGAGCACCAGCAGCAGGCTGGCGCCGACTGCCAGAGACACCGAGAGGAACACGCCGATCAGGGTGTCTGGTGCCAGGCCAGTACGGTTGCGCAGGTAGTTGAGCAGGATGCCGAACAGCAGGCAGTAGCCGAACAGGCTGCCGTAGGGGCCGGTGTAGGGTTCGCCGAGCAGGATGCCGATGGCCACACCGGTCAGTGCGGCGTGGCCGACCGCCTCGGAGAAGAAGGCGAAGCGCTTGACCACCACCAGCGTGCCGAGGCCGCCGAGCACCGGGCCGATCAACAGGCCGGCGAGCAGGGCGTTGACCACGAAACCGTAGGCCAGGGCCTCGGGCAAATAGCCGGCGCTGGCCCAGGCCTGGATCGCCAGGCGGATGTCTTCGAAACTCATGACGAGGCCTCTTGCTGGCGCGGATGGCTGGAGAACAGTTCGAGCAGGCGTTCGGGGGTCAGCACCTGCTGCGGCGAGTCGTCGAACAGCACGCGGCGGTTGAGCCCGGTGACGCGGTCGGCGAGGCGACCGACGGCCTGCAGGTCGTGCTCGATCCACAGCACCGTGGTGCCGGCCTGGCGCCAGTCGCGCAGCAGTTGCTCGAACACCTGCACGCCGGGTTCGTCCAGTGCCGACATCGGTTCGTCGAGCACCAGCAACTGCGCCTCGGGCACCAGGCCCTGGGCCAGTAGCACGCGCTGGCGCTCACCGCCGGACAATGCGCCCATGCGCCGCTTGCGCTTGTCGAGCATGCCGACCCGCGCCAGCGCCTGTTCGATGGCCGGCGCGTGGCGTCGCGACAGGCCGAGGAAGGCCGGACGGCGCTGGCACATGGCAGCCATGAAGTCGTCCACCGTCATCGGCAGGCCGCGGTCGAATTCCAGCGCCTGCGGCACGTAGCCGATGGTGCTGGGGGCGGCCGGCCAGTGCAGACGCAGCTCGCCCTGGTGCGGCATCTGCCCGAGCAGGGTCTTGATCAGCGAGCTCTTGCCGCCGCCGTTGGGGCCGACCAGGGCATGCACGCTGCCGGCGCGCACCTGAAAGCTGACCTTGTCGAGAATCCGCGTGCGGCCGAGGTTGAGGTCGACGCCGGCGAATTCGATGCCGGGGCCCAGCAGGCGCGGCGGTGCGGTTTCGAGGGCGGTCATACGCCTTCGTCCTGAATGGCGCGTACCACGGTGTCGAGGTTGCGGGCCATTTCCTCTTCGTATTTCCGGGCGGTGTACTCGCCATAGGAAATATGGGTCAGCGGGTAGATCTTCACGCCGGATTCACGCTGGATGGTATCGACGTAACTGGAGGGGAAGTCCATCTCCGAGAAGATCACCTGTACGTCCAGTTCCTTGAGCTGGTCGATGGTCTTCTTCAACTGACTGGGGCTCGGCTCGATGCCGTGAGCTGGTTCGACCACTGCAGTGACCTCCAGGCCGAATTCACGCAGCAGGTAGTCGTAGGCAGCGTGGATGGTGGCCACGCGCAGCTCGCTGCCCTTGGCGTCGCTCAGCTTGCCCAGTGCTTCGGCGCGCAGGCCGCGCAGGCGTTTGCCGTAGGCGCGGGCATTCTGGCTGTAGAACTTGGCGTTGTCCGGGTCGAGCTTGCCCAGTTCGCGGGCGATGTTGTTGATCTGCGCGATGGAGGCGCTGATGGAGAGGAAGGTGTGTGGGTTGACCACTTTGCCGGCGCCGCGTGCGGCCTGGCCGGTGGCGGCGAGCAGGGGTACGCGGGCGTTGGCTTCGATCACAGGAACGTCCGGCTTCTCGCTGGCGGCGATCATGCGGTCGGCGAAGTCATCGTGGCCGACGCCGTTGAGTACCACCACGTCGAGACCGCCGATGCGCTTGATGTCCTCGGCGCGCGGCTCGTAGGCGTGCGGGTTGAAGCCGGCCGGGATCAGCGGCACCACCTCGGCGCGGTCGCCGACGATATTGCTGACGTAGCTGTAGTAGGGGTGCAGGGTGATGCCAATGCGCAGGCGGTGGTTGTCGGCGCTGGCGAGCATTGGCGCGAGAGCGGCGCCCAGGCTCAGCAGCAGACTGGCCAGCAGGCGGCGGGAAACGAAGCGAGAGGGCATGAAGGGGGTTCCGATATTCAGTGGCGATGCTGGCGGGTGACGCCTGCGTCGTATTGGCTGGCGACCTGGCGCCAGCCGGCGGCGATCAGGGCATCGGCATGCAGATTGTGTGGGGCAGCGGCATCGTGGGCGCGGTTGAGCCAGATATCGGCACCCGCTGCGCTTGGCAGCAGCAGGAAGGAGCCGGCGACGGCACTGTCACCGCTCAGGCCCTGGTAGGCATGGTCATCGCCGACCTGCAGCAGTTGCCAGACGTGGTGGCCACGGGTGGCGGTGCTGGCGTCGTTGGTGAAGGGCGGAATGCCTTCTTCGGCCAGTTGCTGCGGCTCGGGCAGGGCCTGCAGTTCGTCCTGCAGCATGAGAATCTCGTCGAAGGCCACCACCAGCTCGGTATGGATGCCTTGCTCGGCGGCGTTGAGATCACGGCGGGCGTCGATCTGGTGGGCCGCGACGCTTTTTTCCTCGTGGCTCTCGCTACGCAGGCTGATGACTGTCGCGGCCAGCAGGATGATCGCCAGGCTGAGGACGGCCACCCACAGGCTTTCATGCCCGGCGCCGGCCGGGCGTACCACTTGGGTGGTCATTGGCTGGCGATTTCCGTGTGGTCGATTTCCACGACGTGGCCGGGGCCGGCGTCGAACAGCACGTAGAACTCGCCGTCCGGGCGCTTGAAGCTGAGCCTGGAGTCCTCGCCGAGTTTGCCGGGCACCAGCACCTCCTCGTCATAGCTGATCACGTCGAGGGTCACGCCGGGGGCGCCGCTGCCGTCGGAGAAGCCGCCGGTGCAGACGATTTCACCGCTGCCGTGCTCCTCGCATTCGCAGATCGGGTTGTGCGCGAGAGCCAGAGGGGACAGGCCGGTGCAGAGCAACAGCAGACCGATGCGGGCGCTTTGGGTCATGGTTTGCCTCCTTGTTGTTTCAGCCAGGCGATGGTGGCGGGCGACGCCTCGGCCAGGGGAATGGATGCCTGATGCACCGTGCCGTCCCAGCCCTCGGCGGTGATCCACAACTCGGCGTCGGGCTTGGTGCGTGGCGGTACGGGAATGCTCGTGCCCATGCGGTAGGGGCTGCCGAAGAACAGCCCGCCGGCGGCGCGCAGGTTGCGCGGCTTGCCGATGCGCAGGTAGACCACCTTGACCTGGCTGATGCACGCCTGGCACAGCGCGGCGTTGAAACTCTTCATATAGCCGGCCGGGCCTTCCAGTTGCGGCGGCTGGTTGCGAAACTCGGCCAGGCGCAGGCTCCAGGGGCCGACCTGGACCTCGCCGAACTCACGCTCGCCGAGGCCGCTGTCGCCGCGGAACAGCGCGACATCCTGGAAATACTTGGGCATGAAACCCAGGGGGATGAGTACCAGCAGCACGTTGAGGTGGAAGCGCCACTTGTACCAGAAGCGGCCCAGAGCGGACGGGGCGGGGGCGGTTGCGGCCTTGCTCATGGGCGGCTCTCCGAGATTTCACGGGTGGCGACGATCGGGGCCGGCTTGGCGGCGCGTGCCGGCCGCTTGACCGCAGCGACCGTGGCCTGGGCGGTGCGCTTGGTCCAGATCAGCAGGCCGCTGAGCACCATCATGCTCAGCAGCAGGCCGAAGATGAACCACAGCAATTTGACCCACAGGCCACCGAAGTCGCCGGTGTGCAGCGGCCGCATGGACTCGGTGACGAACTCCAGGCCCGAGCGGTCGCTGAGCAGGCGAGTAGCGTCGATGTCGCCGTTGTAGGGGTTGATCGAGGCGGACTGGAACATCAGCGGATACCAGCCGCGGCCCCAGACCGAATAATGGCCGTAGGCATAGCCCGGCAGGCTGACGAAACTTGGCTCCAGGCCCGGGATGACGTCGGTGGCCTTGAGCACGGCGGCGTCCAGGCTGATGCGCGGCACTTCGGCAGCGCTCGGCGCCAGCGGCACTTCCTCGCGCGCCACCACTGGCGGTACGCCTTCGGTGGAGATCGACACGTGGCTATCGCCGAGAATCGCCTGGATCAGGAACCAGATGCCGGTGATGGAAATGACCGCGATGAACCAGATCGACCAGATGCCGGAGAGGCGATGGAAGTCGCCCCAGAAGATGCGTGCGCCCTGGCCTATGCGCAGGCGTGGGCTGAAGAAGCCTTTCCAGAACTTCTTGTAGACCACCAGGCCGGTGATCAGCGACAGCAGCATCGGCAGGCCCATCAGCGACACCAGGTACCAGCCCCAGCTGTAGCCGTTGGTGAACGGCACCAGCCACCAGCCATGCAGGGCGCGGGTGAACTGACGGAAGTCGAACTCCGGGCTGACGCCCTGGATTGCACCACTGTAAGGGTTGACGTACAGCAACGGCGAGCTGCCGTCGGGATAGCTGACGCGCGCGGTGAGGGCGAAGTGATCTTCGTCCGGGCGGCCGATGGACTGCACGATCAGCCCGGGCTCGGCGCGATTGATCGCTTCCAGTACCTGGCCGAAGCTCAGGCGCTGCGCATCATCGGACGGCTTGCTGGCGCGTACGTCCGGGTTGGCCAGCCAGACGATCTCCTGGCTGACCGTGGCCAGGGTGCCGGTGACACAGATGATCAGCAGGAAGAACCAGACCGGTAGGGCCAGCCAGCTGTGGACGAGAAACCAGAGTCTGGAGCGGGATTTCTTGGACATGTTCGCGGGGTCGTTGGCGCGCGCGGCGGGCCGGCACGGAATGAAAGGAGTAAGAAGCGACCGCAAACGCGGATGAAAAGGATTCTAAGTTGCGAGAGCTTGACGATCAAGGTTGCCGTGCGATCAGCCCGCTCTGCGTTGCGCGCGGCGGTAGTCGCCGGGTGTTTGCCCGAGCCAGCGCTTGAAGGCGCGCTGGAAGGCTTCGGCCGAGGCGAAGCCGAGCAGGTAGGCGATCTCGCCGAAGGCCAGTTCGGTATCGCGGATATAGGCCGTGGCCAGGTCGCGGCGAGTGTCGTTGAGGATGGTGCGAAACTGCGTGCCTTCCTCGGCCAGCTTGCGCCGCAGCGTCCAGCTCGGCAGGTGCAGGCTGCGCGCCACTTCCTGCAGATCCGGCTCGTGGCCGTGCAACAGTGGGCCGAGCAGTTGGATGACCCGTTCGCGCAGGCTGCGTGTGCGGGTCAGCTGTTCCAGTTCGCGTTCGCACAGCTCCAGCAGGTGCCACCAGGTGCCTGGGCAATGTTGAGGGTTGCGCAGGGCCAGGGTTTCGCTGTTCAGGCGCAGGCGATTGGCGCCAGCACTGAACTCGACGGGGCAGCCGAACAGCGCTTCGTAGCGTTCGCCGTAGTCCGGTGCAGGAAATTCGATCTCGACCTTTTCCGCGGTGATGGATCGGTCGACCACCTGCCTCAGGTTGGTCTGCCAGCCGGCCAGCACCGAGTCCACCACGAAACGGTTGTAGGCGTTGTAGGGGCTGATGGAATAGAAATGCAGCCAGGCGCCGCGCGCATCCTCGCTGAAGCCCGAACGGCCGCGATAGTTGGCGGCGTACAACGGCTCGAAGCGGGTCAGGGTGCGTGCCGCTTCGCGCAGATCAGGCGCCTGCGCGGCGCAGATGCCGGCCAGGCCAACCTGGCTGAGGCGGCTGTGACGGCCCATTTCCAGGCCCAGAGCGGGGTTGTCGCACAGGGCGATGGCGCTATGGCCAAGGCGCATGAAGCGCGGGATCGACAGGCGTGCGCGCGGCTCGCTGAGCCGTGCGGCATCCAGGCCAAATTGCTCGAGCAGGGGTTCGGGGCGCTGACCCTGTTCGCGCAATGCGTCGGCCAGCGCCTGGGTGAAGCCGACGGAGAGATCGCCGAGGCGAACGCGTGATGCTTTTATAGCCATAGATTGATCAGTTGCGCGCCGCGCTCGCTGGCGCCTCGTTCGCTGCGTCCGGCATCGAAGGCGAGCGCCTGGGACTGACCGCTACGCTCCCACAATCGGCCGCGCAGATGGACTTTCACTCCCGCACGAATGCCGTGAGCCTGCAGTTGTTCGGTGAAGTCGGCATCGTCCGTCAGGCCATCCAGATCGCTGGGCATGGCCAGCAGCTCTACTGCTTCGCCATCGATTGCCTTCGCCTGGAACTGTTCAATAGTGCCGCCTAGCAGTACGCCAAGCCGGCCTGCCGGGGTCTCCAGCACCTGCAGTGCTTCCGGCGCTCTGGTGGCGAGTGCGCCGGCACTGAAGGCGTGGCGTTGCGGCTGGCCCTGCGGGTTACCGGCCTGATCGAATACCAGGCTGACGTTGTACAGCGGCCCGCGACCGACTTCGAGGCGGCCCCGTTCCACGCGGGGCTCGGGCAGAACGATGGACCCTGCAACCAGGGTGATCTGGTAATCACGGGCCAGATCGCCAAACAGCTGCTGATAGTCGCGCGCCATGGTTTTGGCCTTGGTGCGCAACATGGCGTCGTCCAGGCGCGCGTCGCTTCCAGCACTGAACAGTGCGCCGAGAAAATCCAGTGGATTGCTCGCCGCCAGCCAGTGCATGGCCTGACGGCGCTCGGTGGCGCGGTAGAGCTCTTCCTTCTCGCCGACGGCGAGCAGCCAGGTACCGATATGTTCGGGCAGCACGACGACGGTACGTTCGTTGAGCATGCCCTGCTCGCGGGCGTGATCGAGGTAGGCGGCCAGCTTCAGGCGCAGTCGCGCGAGGCTCTGGTAGTCGGCGGCGAACAGTTCCGGCTGGATGCCCAGCAGGTTGCCGCGTGTACCGGGCTCGCCGATATCGAGCGCGACCTGGCTGCGCAGGTCGGACAGGTAATGGCTGCTGGGGCGCTGCGCGATCCAGTGGGCGTAACTGCCAAGACCGGTCAGCAGTGCGAGCGCGAGCAGAAGGGTGATCAGTAGGCGCATTGGTTTTTTCGGTTTGATTGCGGTGCAGGTTAGGTCGGTCGAGCCGTGCTGCCAACATCTATTGCTAGTTTTGATCATTATCTTGTTAGTTTTGATCATTGAGCATGGCTGGCAGCCTCTTTATCGTCTGGCTCCATAACCGACCGCGTGACCATGAGACCGCGGCAATCCGTGAACTGCACCGCGATGTGGAGAATTCCATGACTGCTCGTTACCCGCACCTGCTGGCCCCGCTCGACCTCGGCTTCACCACGCTGAGCAACCGCACGCTGATGGGCTCCATGCACACTGGCCTGGAAGAGAAACCGGGCGGCTTCGAGCGCATGGCGGCCTACTTCGCCGAGCGCGCCCGTGGCGGCGTCGGCCTGATGGTCACCGGCGGCATCGGCCCGAACGAGGAGGGCGGCGTGTATTCCGGCGCTGCCAAGCTGAGCACGGTGGAAGAGGCCGAGAAGCACAAGATCGTCACCCAGGCCGTGCACGAGGCGGGCGGCAAGATCTGCATGCAGATCCTGCACGCCGGGCGTTATGCCTATAGCCCCAAGTCCGTGGCGCCGAGCGCCATCCAGGCACCGATCAACCCGTTCAAGCCGCGCGAGCTGGACGAAGAGGGCATCGAGAAGCAGATCGCCGACTTCGTCAATTGCGCGGCGCTGGCCCAGCAGGCCGGTTATGACGGTGTCGAGGTGATGGGCTCGGAAGGTTATTTCATCAACCAGTTCCTGGTCGCCCACACCAACCATCGTACCGACCGCTGGGGCGGCAGCTACGAGAACCGCATGCGCCTGCCGGTGGAGATCGTCCGCCGCGTGCGCGAGGCGGTCGGGCCGAACTTCATCATCATCTATCGCCTGTCGATGCTCGATCTGGTCGAGGGTGGCAGCACCTGGGACGAGATCGTGCTGCTGGCCAAGGCCATCGAGCAGGCCGGCGCCACCCTGATCAACACCGGTATCGGCTGGCACGAGGCGCGTATCCCGACCATCGCCACCAAGGTGCCGCGTGCGGCCTTCACCAAGGTCACCGCCAAGCTCAAGGGTGAGGTGTCGATTCCGCTGATCACCACCAACCGCATCAACACCCCGGAAGTCGCCGAGCAGGTGCTGGCCGAGGGCGATGCCGACATGGTGTCGATGGCGCGCCCGTTCCTTGCCGACCCAGACTTCGTCAACAAGGCCGCCGAAGGCCGTAGCGATGAGATCAACACCTGCATCGGTTGTAACCAGGCCTGCCTGGATCACACTTTCGGCGGCAAGCTGACCAGTTGCCTGGTCAACCCGCGCGCCTGCCATGAGACCGAGCTGAACTACATCCCCACCGCCGCGGTGAAGAAGATCGCCGTGGTCGGTGCCGGCCCGGCCGGGCTGGCGGCTTCTACCGTCGCCGCCGAGCGCGGCCATGCTGTGACCCTGTTCGACGCGGCTGGCGAGATCGGTGGCCAGTTCAACGTGGCCAAGCGCGTGCCGGGCAAGGAAGAGTTCTTCGAGACCCTGCGCTACTTCAAGCGCAAGCTGGAAACCACTGGCGTCGACGTACGCCTGAACACCCGCGTGTCGGTGGACGATCTGCTCAAGGGGGGCTTCGACGAAATCATCCTGGCCACCGGTATTGCCCCGCGCACCCCGGATATTCCGGGTATCGAGCATGCCAAGGTGATCAGCTACCTGGACGCGATTCTCGAGCGCAAGCCGGTCGGCCAGAAGGTCGCTGTCATCGGTGCCGGCGGTATCGGTTTCGACGTGTCCGAATTCATCACGCACCAAGGCAAGGCCACCAGCCTCGACCGTGACGAGTTCTGGAAGGAATGGGGTATCGACACCGCGCTTGAAGCGCGTGGTGGCGTGGCGGGTGTCAAGGCGCATCCGCACCCGGCGGCGCGTCAGGTATTCCTGCTGCAGCGTAAGAAGTCCAAGGTCGGCGATGGCCTGGGCAAGACCACCGGCTGGATTCACCGCACCGGCCTGAAGAACAAGAACGTGCAGATGCTCAACAGCGTCGAGTACGTGCAGATCGACGATGCCGGCCTGCATATCCGCATCGCCGGTGGCGAGCAGCAGGTGCTACCGGTCGATACCGTGATCGTCTGCGCCGGCCAGGACCCGCTGCGTGAGCTGCAGGAAGGTCTGGAAAACGCCGGCCAACGTGTGCACCTGGTCGGCGGCGCGGATGTCGCCGCCGAGCTCGATGCCAAGCGGGCGATCAACCAGGGCTCGCGCCTGGCGGCCGAACTCTGATCGAACCAACGCCCCGCTCAGTACGGGGCGTTTGCTTTCTGGCCTGAAAACAACAAGGAGAAGCCGATGTCTCTCAATGCCCAGCTACAACCTGCCGCTGCGGCCAGCCTGGCACGCTGGCACCAGTTCGTCGCTGCCAAGGACCTGAGCGCCTTGCCCGAGTTGCTGCACCCTCAGGCGGTGTTCCGTTCGCCCATGGCGCACACCCCTTATCCGGGCGCGCAGGTGGTCAATCTGATCCTCAATACCGTGCTCAAGGTGTTCGAAGATTTTGCCTATCACCGCGAACTGGCTACTGCCGATGGCCTCAGTGTGGTGCTGGAGTTTTCCGCGAAGGTTGGCGGGCGCGAGTTGAAGGGCATCGACATGATTCGCTTCGACGAGTCGGGACGAATCGTCGAGTTCGAGGTGATGGTGCGCCCGATGAGCGGACTGCAGGCGCTCGGCGCGGAAATGGCGCAGCGCCTGGCACCCTTTCTCGCAGCCGCCAAGGGCTGAGGGGCGCTCTACTTGAGAACGCCCACCTCACGATAGAAGCGCTCGGCGCCGGGGTGCAGCGGAATCGGCAGACCACTGGTCGCTCGTTCCAGTCTGATGTCCCTGGCGGCTGGATGCGCTTCGGCCAGTCGGTCGAGGTTCTCGAAGAGCAACTTGGTCATCTGATAGGCCACGGCGTCGGAAACGCTGGTCTGACTGACCAGAACGTTGGTGATGGTCGCCGTCGTCACGTCGTTGGCCTGGCCCTTGTAGGTGCCGGCAGGAATGGTGCCTGACTGATAGGCGCTGCTGCCGATACGTGACACCACTTGCTCAGGAATGGCGACGAAGGTGATCGGTACGCGCTCGGCCAGGTCGCGAATCGCCGCCATGCCCAGGCCGGCCGACTGCAGGGTGGCGTCCAGTTGGCCTTTCTCGATCAGTTCGACCGATTCGGCGTAGGGCTTGAATTCGACGTGGCCCATATCCGCGTAGCTGAGACCCGCGGCCTTGAAGATGGCCCTGGCGTTGAGCTCGGTACCTGAGCGCGGCGCCCCGACGGAAATACGTTTGCCGCGCAGATCCTCCAGGCTGGTGATCCCCGATGCCTTGCTGGCAACGATCTGGATGTAGTTCGGGTAGATCCCGGCGATAGCGCGCAGGCGATCACGCGGGGCTCTGAAGCCAGCTTCTTCATCGCCTTTCCAGGCATCGGCAACGGAGTCGCCCAGGGCGAAGGCCAACTGGCCACGGGCGATCTGCAGCAGGTTGAGGTTCTCTACCGAGGCCTTGGTGGCCCGTACGCTGGTGCTCGAGTCTGCGATGCGCTCGCTGTAAAGCTCGGACAAGCTCATGCCCAGCGGGTAATAGACGCCACTGGTACCGCCGGTAAGGATGTTGATCGAGGTTGGGTTGGCGTGAGCGTTGGGGCTACTGGCCAAAATCGCGGCAGCGGCGAGCAGGCCAAGGCGCTTGGCTAAGTGCATGGGAATTCTCCGTTGTTGTTGTTTTTAGCTAAGGACGCGGCAGTACTGTGCAGGCAGTCTTCTGGCGCCGGGATAGGCACTCGCGAAGCGGATTGAACGATGAGGGGTTGGCAGTGAAGTGATGGCGGAACATGGCTGACCTCTTGTCTTTTTTATCAGTCCGGCCGCGCGACAGGCACGCGAGCTTGTAAGTGCCAGAGCAGGTGACGTGCCAGGATGTCGGACCACCGCTCTAGAGCGGATGAGCCCAATGGCACTGGCTGAAATAGGCAAAATTCCGCTTGTGAGGCAGGGGTGAAAAGCAAGAATCCGCCGATCGAGTTGTGCTTGGCAGGCTGTTAACCATCCAGGCGGACCGGGCCGCTGGCAGCTTTCGTACTTTCCGGTCTTGTCACATTTTTGCGCTAAGCGGTGGTCTATTCGGCCTGGCTCGCAGAGTGAGTGCCAACCCAGTCACATTGCTGTGGTCGGGTTTTCCCCTAGACTTGCCTCAGATATCAAGGACGATATCAGTGCCGGAGTATGCGCTGCTCCGGCACGCGACTATGCGCGCGCGTATTCCCGGTTGGTCCAGAGGGTCCTCAATGAGCATGCAGAACAAGCCGCAGATGGTGGAAGCCGTGATGTTCTTCAGTGAACGCGGTATCTGCAAACAGATGATGTTCCCTGAGTTCGAAGCCTTGCTCGATGGTGTGGTGAACATGCCCGAGTTCGCCGACGAGCAGATGCGCGCGGTATTCGTGGTGATCAACCCGCGGCTGCTGGTCAGGGCGGCGGTATTCTTCTTTCTGGATTTCGACGAGGACGGTCGCCCCGACAAGGGTTGGAACATTCCTCTGCAACATCTGGCCGAGCGTGCCGGCCGTGGCCCGGACCTCGGCGCCGGACCGATTCGTCTGGCTTGTCGCAGTCAGTGCCCGGTGTCCTGGCACCAGATGCATCTGTGGGACCCCAGCCTGGCGCCGGGGCAAAACGATCTGGTATTGCTGCGTGATGCGGTCAAACGTAACCAGCTCGGGCTCTTGATCGAGGACGACAGCGCCCAGACGGTGGTTGCCGAGCGCTTGCAGGTTGCCTCCGAAGACAAATGGTATGCGCCGGATCCGGCCAAGGAAGTGGCCGAGCAACTGGCGCAGAAGATGGATCATGAACATCGCGCCAAGACCGCGCAGCTGATTCAGCAGCAGCGCCTGCGCATCACCAGCCTGACCCAGCAGCATGAAGACGAACTGGCCAAGTTCAAACTGGCCAGCGAGGAGCAGAGCAAGAATCTGCAGGCGCAAATTCATGGGCTGCATCAGGCGCTGCGCCAGCAGGAGGAGCTCAACGCCAACCTCAAGGCGCAACTGGCCGCCCAGGCCGAAAGTTTCCAGAGCAGCCGTGAGGAAATGACTCAACAACTGCGCGCCCTCGAGCGTCATGGTCGTACCGAGGGCGATATTCTGCGTGCGCAGTACGATGGTGAAATGCGCGCCAAGGTCGCTGCGGCCGTGGCGGAGTACAAGGAACAGATCGCCATACGCGACGTCGAACTGGCCTATCGCAACGAGCTGGATGCCCAGTTGCAAGCGGAAATCGAACGCCTCAAGCGTGAGCGCGATGCGTTCGCCAGTCAGGGCGGTGACCAGGTGCTGGATCGTCTGGCCAAGCTTGGCGTGGTGTTCGTGGTGTACCATCCCGGCGCCGGGCACCTGACCATTCCCCTGCAGGATGTCGCCCGCTATCAGGACAATCCCATGGCCTACGCCGCTGGCAAATGCTTCGTTTCCGAAGAGCAGTATCGGCACTGGTTGGCGCATTATCAGCAGCCCAGCTGCGACGCATCCTTGCCCAGTGGGGAGCGCTGCGCCATTCCCATCGATCGCGTCGATACGCCCAGCCGTTTCACTCTGGGTGATTCGAACTGCTGCGCGCGGCACAAGGCGAGTAGTCGTCTGCGCACCGTCAGCTGACCTTGCCAATACGGATTCCCACCTGGCGCCCGCGGGCGCCGCTACAACCTCTGCAACTGGACTGGCTCGAGGCTGCCGGCGTCGAGCTCGCCTGCTTGCGCCTGGATCTTGTCGACCCACTGCTGTCCGGCAACAAGTGGTTCAAGCTCGCACCCTATCTTGAGCAGGCCGCTGCGGCCGGCGCGCAGGGGGTGATCAGCCTGGGAGGAGCGCACTCCAATCATTTGCATGCGCTGGCCGCGGCGGGCCGGCGTTTCGGTTTCGCCTGCGTCGGTCTGTTGCGTGGTGAAGCGCAGCAGACCCCGACCGTCGATGATCTGCAGCGCATGGGCATGGCGCTGCACTGGCTGGGTTACGGCGGCTACCGTGCGCGGCATCAGCCGGACTTCTGGGCGCCCTGGCTCGCCCGCTATCCGGGTTTTCAGGTGATCGGCGAGGGCGGTCTGGGCCTTCAGGGCGCTAGTGGCTGCAGCTGTCTGGTGGCGATGGCCGAAGCGCAGTTGGCGGATATCGGCTGGTCTGATTTCGATGGCTGGTGGCTGGCTACGGGGACCGGCACCACCCTGGCCGGTGTGCTGCTGGGTGATGTCCGGCGCAGCGTGTTCGGTGCGCAGGCCGTACCGAGCGATCACGGCGTCGCCACTCAGGTCGCCGGGCTGCTGGACGAGGCCCGGGCGTCGGAGCGGCGCTACCAACTGATCGACGCCGCGCGTGGCGGTTTTGCCCGGCTCGACGAGCCACTGCGCCAGTTCATCCTGGAGACTGAGCAGGCCAGCGGTGTGCCGCTGGAGCCCGTGTATACCGGCAAGGCGCTCATGGCGCTGCGCGATTTCTGCAAGAGCGGTCAACTTGCGCGCGGCAGTCGGCTGATATTCATTCATACTGGCGGCCTGCAAGGGCGTCGGGTGTTGATGGGCGCCAGCGCCGACTACACTCAGGTCTGACCAGCGGAGCCTGGAAATCCTCATGAGCGAACCCCTTACCCCCGAACAACTGCGCAGCCTGACGCCGCTCAACGTGCTTTCCGAGCAGCAGTGGCGCGAGTTGCGTAGCCAGCTGGTGCCGCAGCCTCTGTTGGCCGGGCAACTGCTGTTTCGTCGGGGGGATCAGGCGCGCCTGACCTGCTATCTGCTGGCCGGCGAGTTGCAGCTGCAGGATGCCGAGGGCAGAACGCAGAGCGTGCAGGCCGGTAGCGAGATCAGCTGCCACCCGTTGTCGCCCGGCCTGCCGCGGTTACATGACGCCCGCGCCTTGAGCGATGTCAGCGTGCTGATGATCGACAGTGCCACGCTCGATCGCCTGCTGACCTGGCGTCTGGCGCATCAGGACCTGTTGCTGGCGCTGCAGCAGAGTGGCGCCGATGTCGAGTGGCTGGAGCGGCTGCTGGAAAACCCGTTGTTTGCCAAGGTGCCGCCGGCCAACGTGCAGAACATGCTCGCTCGCTTGCAGAAGATCGAGCTGGCGGCTGGCAGCCAGATTATCGAAGAGGGTGCCACTGGCGATTGCTGCTATTTCCTGGAAAGCGGCCGCGCCGAGGTGATTCGGGGTGCTGGTAGCGAGCACCAGGTGCTGGCGGAGCTGGAGGTTGGCGCCTGTTTCGGTGAGGAGGCCCTGCTTGCCGACCGGCCGCGAAATGCTACGGTGACCATGGTCGAGGCCGGCAGTGTGTTGCGTCTGGATCGTCAGGATTTCTTTGCCTTGCTCAAGGCTCCCGTGGTGGCCGAGGTGTCGCTGGGCGAGGGCGCCAGGTTGCTGACGCATGGCGCGCAGTGGCTCGACGTACGCCTGCTGGAAGAGTACGAAAAGGCGCATGCGCCGCAAGCGCTGCATATGCCGCTGCAGCTGTTGCGTCTGAAGGCGCGCCTGCTGGAGCGATCACGCACCTACCTGTGCTACTGCGACAGCGGCAAACGCAGTAGCAGCGCGGTGTTTCTGCTCTCGCAACTGGGTTACAGCGTTTACGCCTTGCGCGGCGGCCTGGACGCCCTGCCGGCGGTGCAACGCGATGCGCTGCTCTGTGAAAGCGGCGCAGGATATCTGGCGCGTTCCGGTGGGCGTACCGAGCGCAGTCGCTGAGCGGCACGCGTCATTGAGGGACGTAGCCCGGATGAAATCCGGGGGTTACAGGCGCATGCGTCCCGGATTGCATCCGGGCTACGAGTGCATCGGCCATTGGTCGTTGACCAGAAATATCCGCTCGACCTCTCGCCAATCCCCGGCCTGATCCTCCTCCAGTCGTACCAGCAATTGCGCCTGAGCATCCGGGCGCAACGTGCTCAGCCACTGCCCCAGCATTTCATCGGACCAGACCTCATCGGCACTCACCAGAGCCGGCGCCAGCCAGGCCAGTCGCGGTAGCGGCTGCCAGTGCGCGTCTGGCTTCGTCGCGGCGAAGTCATTCCAGTCGCGCTGGTGCAGCCAGCGCCCCCGGCAGTGTTCGGACGTGGCGCCGCGAGGCGCGGGGGAGGCGTCGGGCCAGGGATAGAACAGGTAGCCGCCGAGCCAGAAGGCGGATCGGGTTTCGCCCAGTTGCAGGTCGTTCAGCGCTCCCCGTGCCTCGCGGCGCGAAGACAGGGGTAACTGGTGCTGCGCGAGGTGGCTCAGTTTCAGATCGAGCCGATCATGACTGCCCGGGCCGAGCCAGTCAGCGGCGTTGCTGCCGTCCGTGCCGAGATAGAACTTCACCGCCAATTCAAGATGGTGTTCGCCTTCTTCGTCGCGCAGCAGCAGGTCCAGTTCGCCCAGCGTCTGACCGTTCTGGCGGATCGGCAGGTTGGCGGCGACGACCTCGACATCCGGTGCCGCATGCAGGGCGAACTGCCACAGGCGTTCGTAATAGAGGCCGAGGCGGCGCACCGGTTTCGCGGCCAGCCAGGCATGCAGGGCACCGGCATCATTGTCCTGCTGCACGAGCCAGTCAGCCAGCCGCTGCGGTTGTCGCGTCCAGCAACTGGCCTGTAGCGGATGACGCTGGACTTTCGGGGTCTCACCCAGCATGGGTGGCGAGAACAGCGCCCAGGCCAGGTCACGCACAGCCGGGGTACGCAAGCCCAGCAGCAGATCGTGCAGCGAGTCGGGAGCAGTCATCACCCGAGCATAGCGCAGCAGGCCATTGAAAAACGTAGGCGACGACTGCATGGATGCAGGAGGTAGAGCGAAGCAGGAAGCCCGAGCCGAGGCTGCCAGTGCAAGGCGCAACGACCAACGGGAGTAACAGCCAGAGGCTGGCCCGAAGGGAGAGCGCCAGTGAATCAAACAGGCGAAAAAGCGGAGTTTACGAGCTGTAAATGAGCATTTGATTCGCTTCGCTCACCCCTTCGGGGCCGCGCTGAAGCGCGTTCAGCCTTCGGCTGTGAGCCTGTTTTTAACGCAGCAATGGCAACGCAGGTAGTTTTTCAACGGCCTGCGAGTAACAGTGCTGGTTTGCTGCCGCCCAGGCCTTTGGCCGATAATCTCTCTTCGTTTCTTATCTGTCTGGCGGGAGTCCCATGGAGCAATTTCGCAATGTCGGCATCATCGGGCGCTTGGGCAGCACGCGGGTGCTGGAAACCGTGCGGCGACTCAAGCGCTTTCTGATCGATCGCCACCTGCATGTGATCCTCGAGGACACCATCGCCGACGTGCTGCCGGGGCACGGCCTGCAAACCTCTTCGCGCAAGATGCTTGGCGAGGTCTGCGATCTGGTGATCGTCGTCGGTGGCGACGGCAGCATGCTTGGCGCCGCCCGCGCCCTGGCACGGCACAAGGTGCCGGTGCTGGGGATCAACCGTGGCAGCCTGGGTTTTCTCACCGATATTCGCCCTGACGAGCTGGAGCTTAAGGTGGCGCAGGTGCTCGAAGGCCAGTACCTGACCGAGAATCGCTTCTTGCTCGAAGCCGAGGTGCGTCGCCAGGGCGAGGCCATCGGCCAGGGCGACGCGCTCAACGATGTGGTGCTGCACCCAGGCAAGTCGACGCGGATGATCGAGTTCGAGCTGTATATCGACGGTCAGTTCGTCTGCAGCCAGAAGGCCGACGGCCTGATCGTCGCCACGCCCACGGGTTCTACCGCCTATGCGTTGTCCGCTGGCGGGCCGATCATGCATCCCAAACTCGATGCCATCGTGGTGGTGCCGATGTACCCGCATACGCTGTCCAGCCGGCCCATCGTGGTCGACGGCAACAGCGAGCTGAAGGTGGTGGTGTCGGCGGACATGACCATCTATCCGCAGGTGTCCTGCGACGGCCAGAACCACTTCACCTGTGCCCCGGGCGACACCCTGCACGTGGCCAAGAAGGCGCAGAAGCTGCGTCTGATCCACCCGCTGGATCACAACTACTATGAGGTCTGCCGCACCAAGCTTGGATGGGGCAGCCGCCTGGGAGGGCAGGACTGAATGTCCCTCGACCCCCATCGTGGCTATGACCTGATCGGTGATATCCACGGTTGTGCGCAAACCCTCGAACGCCTGCTCGAACGTTTGGGTTACAGTCGCCAAGGTGGCGTGTGGCGCCATCCGACGCGCATGGTGATCTTCCTCGGTGACCTGGTCGACCGCGGTCCGGGCATCCGCGAAACCCTGCATCTGGTGCATGACATGGTCCGCGCCGGCCAGGCGCTGTGCATCATGGGCAATCACGAGTTCAATGCGTTGGGTTGGAGCACGCCGGCGCCGCCGGGCAGTGGCCGTCAGTACGTGCGCGAACACAGCCCGCGCCACCAGCGTCTGATGCGCGAGACATTGGCGCAGTTCGAGGATCATCCGCAGGAGTGGCGCGAGTTCCTGCGCTGGTTCTACGAGATGCCGCTGTTCATCGATGCCGGGCGCTTTCGCGTGGTACACGCTTGCTGGGATGACGAATTGATCACGCCGCTCAAGGCGCAATTTCCCGATGGCTGCATCGACGAACACTTCCTGCAGGCCTCGGCGGTGCCCGGCAGTTTCGCCAACATGGCGCTCGATCGCCTGTTGCGCGGGACCGACATGCGACTGCCGCATGGTCTGACCCTGACCAGCGGTGACGGCTTCACCCGCTCGTACTTCCGCACCAAGTTCTGGGAGGAGGACCCGAAGACTTATGGCGATATCGTCTTCCAGCCCGATGCCTTGCCGGAGCTGGCGGCGCAGACGCCGTTGACCGAACTGCAGAAGGACGAGCTGCTCAGGTACGGCGCGCATGAGCCGCTGCTGTTCGTCGGTCACTACTGGCGGCGTGGCAAGCCGGCGCCGATCAGACCCAACCTGGCCTGCCTGGATTACAGCGCGGTGGTCGGTGGTCGCCTGGTGGCTTATCGTCTGGATCAGGAAACACGTCTGGACGCGGGTAAATTCGTCTGGGTTGATGTCGATCCACAGGAGGCGCCGCGATGACGGCAGTGGTTGTGTTGCGCTTGCCGCTGGAGAGCGATTTGAGCGGTTTCATCGCTTTGCTGCAGCGTCTGCGTGTGCCGCATCGGGTATCGGAAGAGGGCGGCGAGCAGGTGCTGTGGGTGCCGGGGCAGGAGCTTGCAGAGCAGGTGCGCGAGCTCTATGCGCGTCATCCGCAGGGCGATGATACCGGAGAGCTGCCGCCAAGCGTCGCCCCTGTGCGCGAGAGTTTCGCCACTCAGCTACGGCGCAGCCCGGTGACGGCGCTGGTGTTGCTGGCCACCTTCATCGTTTTCGCAGTGACCCTGGCGGGTGAGAATTTCTCGGCGATTCGCTGGCTGAGCTTCGTCGACTTTCGCATCGACGGCGAGCACATCTACCTGACCTATCTGGATGCCACCTTGGGTAGCGGTCAATGGTGGCGCCTGATCACGCCGATGCTGATCCACTTCGGTTGGTTGCACCTGGCGATGAACAGCCTGTGGTACTGGGAGCTGGGGCGGCGCATCGAATTTCGCCAGGGGGCCAGCGGCTTGCTTGGGCTGACCCTGCTGTTCGGCCTGGCATCGAACTTCGCCCAATACTGGTGGGCCGGGCCGTCGTTGTTCGGCGGGTTGTCCGGCGTACTTTATGGTCTGCTCGGGCATTGCTGGATTTACCAGCGCCTGGCGCCCAACCCGGCGTATCGCCTTCCGCCCGGCGTGCTGGTGATGATGCTGGCCTGGCTGCTGATCTGCATGACCGGCATCTTCGAGTTGTTGCAGTTCGGCGCGATCGCCAACGCCGCGCACGTCGGCGGCTTGCTCACCGGCTGCCTGACCGGGCTGCTTGGCGGTATGCTGGCCCGACGTAGCGCTTGATTCGACTTTTTGACCTGTAGGGCGGGTGCAACCCGCCAGCTCGGCGTTTCGGCGGGTTTCACCCGCTCTATGATTTACTTGGAGAGCTGTATGTCGTCCTTTCTCGATGCGATTGAAAACATCACCCCGGAAATCTACGAGAGCCTCAAGCTGGCCGTGGAAATCGGCAAGTGGCCGGACGGCCGCAAGCTGACCCAGGAACAGAAAGAGCTGAGCCTGCAGGCGATGATCGCCTGGGAAATGCAGAACCTGCCGGAAGAAGAGCGCACCGGCTACATGGGCCCGCAGGAGTGCAGCAGCAAGTCCGAGCCGGTACCCAACCTGCTGTTCAAGTCCTCGGATACCCTGCACTGATGAGCGAGTTGGGACGTGGCTCGCTGAGCAAGATGAAGGCGCATCTGGATGCGCCGGTGCAATACGCCTTCCGTCTTGGCGACGAAGAAGTGCCGGTCAACCCGCTGGTGGGCAAGCACCTGCGCCTGGAATACCTCGGCGCCATCCATTGCACGCACTGCGGACGCAAGACCAAGACCAGCTTCAGCCAGGGCTACTGTTACCCCTGCATGCAGAAGCTGGCGCAATGCGACGTCTGCATCATGAGCCCGGAGAAGTGTCATTACGATGCAGGCACCTGCCGCGAGCCGAGCTGGGGCGAGCAATTCTGCATGACCGATCACATCGTCTACCTGGCCAACTCCAGTGGCGTGAAGGTCGGCATTACCCGCGCCAGTCAGGTGCCGACGCGCTGGATCGACCAGGGTGCGACCCAGGCGCTGCCCATCCTGCGCGTGGCCACCCGGCAGCAGTCCGGCTTCGTCGAAGACCTGTTGCGCAGCCAGGTGGCGGACAAGACCAACTGGCGCGCACTGCTCAAGGGCGACGCCGTACCGGTCGATCTGCTGGCGATTCGCGAGCAGTTGTTCGATAGCTGCGGTTCGGGTATTACCGAGTTGCAGCAGCGCTTCGGCCTGCAAGCCATCCAGCCGCTTTCCGCTGCCGAAGCGCTGGAGATTCGTTACCCCATCGAGGCCTATCCGGCCAAGATCACCAGCTTCAATCTGGACAAGCTGCCCCTGGCTGAAGGTACTCTGCTCGGTATCAAGGGCCAGTACCTGATGTTCGACACCGGCGTGATCAATATCCGCAAGTACACCGCCTATCAGTTGGCCGTCCACGAGATCGCCGCCTGACCCCAAATTGCCACCGGCGCCCGGGGCGCCGCAGACGAGAGGCCAAGAGCCATGCGCACCGAACAATCCAAGACCATTTATCTGAAGGACTATAAGGTTCCCGACTACCTGATCGACGAGACCCACCTGACCTTCGAGCTGTTCGAGGATCACAGCCTGGTGCACGCGCAACTGGTCATGCGTCGCAACCCCGACGCCGGTGCTGGCCTGCCGAAGTTGGTACTGGATGGCCAGCAGCTTGAATTATTGCACCTCAAACTCGATGACCGCGAACTGGGCGAGAGCGACTACACGCTGACCGACAGCCACCTGACCCTGCAGCCGACCCAGGAACGCTTCGTGGTCGACAGCAGCGTACGCATCCACCCGGAGAGCAACACTGCACTGGAAGGCCTGTACAAGTCCGGCACGATGTTCTGCACCCAGTGCGAGGCCGAGGGCTTTCGCAAGATCACCTTCTACCTCGACCGTCCGGACGTGATGAGCAAGTTCACCACCACGGTCAGCGCCGAACAGCATGCCTACCCGGTGCTGCTGTCCAACGGTAATCCGATTGCCAGCGGCGGCGAGGAGGGCGGTCGTCATTGGGCGACCTGGGAAGACCCGTTCAAGAAACCGGCCTACCTGTTCGCCCTGGTCGCCGGTGACCTCTGGTGCGTGGAGGACAGCTTCACCACCATGAGCAGCCGTGAAGTGGCGCTGCGCATCTATGTCGAACCGGAGAACATCGACAAGGTGCAGCACGCCATGGACAGCCTCAAGCGCTCGATGAAGTGGGACGAGGAGGTATACGGCCGCGAGTACGACCTGGACATCTTCATGATCGTCGCGGTCAACGACTTCAACATGGGCGCCATGGAGAACAAGGGCCTCAATATCTTCAACTCCAGCTGCGTGCTGGCCAAGGCCGAGACCGCCACCGACGCCGCGCACCAGCGCGTCGAGGCGGTGGTGGCGCACGAGTACTTCCACAACTGGTCGGGCAATCGCGTGACCTGCCGCGACTGGTTCCAGCTGTCGCTCAAGGAAGGCTTCACCGTATTCCGCGACAGCGAGTTCTCCGCCGATACCCACTCGCGCACCGTCAAGCGCATCGAGGACGTGGCCTACCTGCGTACTCACCAGTTCGCCGAGGACGCCGGCCCCATGGCCCACCCGGTGCGCCCGGACGCGTACATGGAAATCTCCAACTTCTACACCCTGACCATCTACGAGAAGGGGTCGGAAGTGCTGCGCATGATCCACACCCTGCTTGGCCCGGAACTGTTCCGCAAGGGCTCGGACCTGTACTTCGAGCGCCACGACGGCCAGGCCGTGACCTGCGACGATTTCGTCAAGGCCATGGAGGATGCCAGTGGCATTGATCTGACCCAGTTCAAGCGCTGGTACACCCAGGCCGGCACGCCGCGCCTGGAGGTCAGCGAGGCTTATGACGCCGCTGCGCAGACCTACCGCCTGACCTTCCGCCAGAGCTGCCCGGCGACGCCGGGGCAGAGCGAAAAGCTGCCGTTCGTGATTCCGGTAGCGCTCGGCCTGCTCGATGCCCAGGGCGTTGAGCTGCCGCTGCGCCTGCAGGGCGAAAGCGCGGCGCAAGGCACCAGTCGCGTATTGTCGGTGACCGAGGCTGAGCAGACCTTCACCTTCGAGGGCGTCGCCGAGAAGCCGCTGCCCTCCTTGCTGCGCGGCTTCAGTGCACCGGTCAAACTGCACTTCCCCTACAGCCGTGACCAACTGATGTTCCTCATGCAGCACGACAGCGACGGCTTCAACCGCTGGGAAGCTGGCCAGCAGCTGTCGGTACAGGTGCTGCAGGAGCTGATCGGCCAGCACCAGCGCGGCGAGGCCCTGGTGCTGGATCAGCGCCTGGTCGCCGCGCTGCGCACGCTGCTCGAGGACGATTCGCTGGATCAGGCCATGGTCGCCGAGATGCTCTCGCTGCCGGGGGAGGCCTATCTCACCGAGATCAGTGAGGTGGCGGATGTCGAAGCCATCCATGCCGCGCGCGAGTTCGCTCGCAAGGCGCTGGCCGACGCGCTGTTCGCTCCACTGTGGGCGCGCTACCAGACCAACCGCGAGGTCTCCAAGGCCACGCCTTACGTGGCCGAGGCAGCGCACTTCGCTCGCCGCAGCCTGCAGAACATTGCGCTGTCCTATCTGATGCTCAGCGAGAAGCCCGAGGTGTTGGTGGCCTGCGTCGACCAGTTCGACAACGCCGACAACATGACCGAGCGCCTTGCCGCGCTGGCCGTGCTGGTCAACTCGCCGTTCCAGGAAGAGCAGGGCAAGGCCCTGGCCATGTTCGCCGACTTCTTCAAGGACAACCCGCTGGTCATGGATCAATGGTTCAGCGTGCAGGCCGGCTGCCCGCTGCCCGGCGGGCTGGAGCGTGTGCATGCGCTTATGCAGCACGAAGCCTTCACCCTGAAGAATCCGAACAAGGTGCGTGCGTTGATCGGCGCCTTCGCCAACCAGAACCTGATCAACTTTCACCGCGCGGACGGGGCGGGCTACCGCTTTCTCGCCGACCAGGTGATCACTCTCAACGCCCTCAACCCACAGATCGCTTCGCGTCTGCTGGCGCCGCTGACCCGCTGGCGCAAGTACGGCTCGGCGCGTCAGGCACTGATGAAGGCCGAACTCGAGCGCATCCTCGCCTCCGGTGAGCTGTCCAGCGATGTCTATGAAGTAGTGAGCAAGAGCCTCGCCTAAGACTAATGCCGATCAGATAGGGCTCCCGAAGCAGCCTTGGTAGGAGCCCCGCCTCGGGGCGATCGCCGGTTCGCGGCGGGGTGTCGCTCCTACACACGGGGTGCGTCGACGCTTGACTGGTTGGCTTTAGGCCTGAAACGGGTTTTGCTCCACAAAAAAGTGTTACCGACCTCTGGTTGGTAACACTTTTTTGTTACCCAATGAAATATGCATGCGGTCCGTTATGCCTTTGCACACTTAAGTTCGGGCTTCGTCGCTTGACAGCGAGGTGATCTTCATCCCCCTGCTGCGCCGCAAGGCGCGTGGTAAGTGGCATAAAGCGTCGGATCGTAGGACAAAGTGCGCCAGTTTTTCTGACGTATTGGTCAGTGGCTGATCAGTCACGAAAAGAAACTGGCCAACAGCTCTTCCAAGCCTGTTTGCGCTGATACACCTGTTTGAATTGGCACCATGGTTGCAGTACCGAGCGGGATCTGACCGCGGGCGAGCGCACGCTGGTCGTTGGCACATGTCGCTGCAAATAAAAAACAGAAGCCGTCGTCAGTACGGCAATCGCGACCCGGATACGGGATCGCTCAAAAGAATGATCTGTCCACGGAGTGAGTCTCGATGGAAATTAAGTCCCGCAAGCCCGTTCTACGTTTTGCCCCGGCCAAGGCCGGCTTTGCGTTCGCAGGCGTTCTGCCGTTGCTGGTCGCCGCCCAGGCTCAAGCGGTGGAGTTCAGCTTCGCCGATAACGAAATCACCGGTTCCATCGATACCACCGTTTCCTACGGCCAGCTGTGGCGCGTACAGGGTCAGGACAAGACCAACAACGACATCAATACCAACGATGGCAACCGCAACTTCGATACCGGCCTGGTTTCCGAAGTGTTCAAGATCACCACTGACCTGGAAGCCTCCTACCAGAACTACGGTGTATTCGTCCGTGGTACTGCTTTCTATGACACCCAGATCATGGACAAGCGCAACGACTACTACGACGCAAATACTCCGGCTCAGCCCAGCCAAAGCTACCCGCGCGACAACACCTTCACTCGTGAAACCCGCCACAAGGCCGGCCGCGATGCGCAGATTCTCGATGCCTATGTCTATGGCAACTGGGATGTGGCCAATATGCCGGTCTCTGGTCGTTTCGGTAAGCAGGTATTCAACTGGGGTGAAGGCCTGTTCTACCGCGGTGGTGTAAACACAACTAACCCGGTCGATGCTGCCAAGTTCCGTTTGCCAGGTTCAGAAGTTAAAGAAGTGCTGGTGCCGGTTGAGGCGCTGAGCTTCAACATCGGTTTGACCGACAATCTGTCGATGGAGACCTTCTACCAGTTCAACTGGAAAGAGACGGCGATCGACCCGGTTGGTACCTACTTCTCCGAGACTGATCTGTTTGCCGATGGCGGCAGTACGGCGTACACCCAAAACGATGGTTTTGCCAATCCTCTGATCTCTACCCCGACCCTGGGCCTGTACGATCAATTGGTAGCCGGTGGCTTGCTGCAGGGCACTGACTACTATGACCGTAGTAGTGGCACGGTAAAGGTGGCCCGCGTGGGCTCCGATATTAATGCCAAGAATGATGGTCAATTTGGTGTTGCGTTCCGCTATATCGCAGAAGAGCTCAATTCCACAGAATTTGGTTTTTACTTCATTAACTATCATGCCAAAGAGCCGACTATCTATGCTGACCTTAATGCCAGCTATGATGGGCTGAATAGCGACCTTATCTGTGGTGCTATCGGCGGCACTTCGTGTGGCAACTTGGCTCTTGCAGCAGCGGGCGGCAGTGCAGCAGCGGCAGCTGCTTTACAGGCAGCAGGTGGGGTGGCAGCAATCGACGTAGCGAATCAGGTCAACGCCCGTCGCGAGTTCGTCGAAGACATTCGCATGTATGGCTTCAGCTTCAATACTACCGTCGGTAATGCCTCCGTCTTCGGAGAACTGGCTTATCGACCGAATCTCCCAATTGGTGTCGCGACTACTAACGACTTGCTGGGTGACCTCCTTGGGCAGGCCCTTACTTTAGGGGGCGGTGGTGTGACGAACATTGGTGGTCAAAGTGTTCAACTTGGCGACCAAATTCATAACTATGAGCGGGTAGAAGCGTTCAACACTTCTTTGGGGACCATCTACAACTTCGGCCCGTCGCTTGGTTTCGATTCGTTGTTTGGTGTGGCTGAGTTGGCCTCCGAGCATGTTCGTGGTAGCAGTCTGCAGTACACCGCTTACGATGGCAGCCGCCGCTATTACTCCGGTCGCGGCAATACCTCTTATGTCGGAAACGATGACCGTGACAATCGCAATGACCAGATTAATAAGAATGCTTATGGCTATACGCTTGTGTTGTCTGGTACCTGGAACGACGTTTACGCTGGCGTGAACCTCTCGCCCTTTGCTGTTTACAAACACGACTTTGAAGGCAACTCGCATCAAACTGGCAATTTTATCGAGGGACGCCAGGCCTATACCGTCGGTATGCGAGCTAGCTATCTCAACAGCCTAGAGGCGGAGATCCAGTACACCGAGTTCTTCGGCGGCGGTCAAAACAGCTCGGGTCGTGACCGCGACAATATCGGTCTGAACGTCAAGTACTCCTTCTAATACCTATAAACAGAAATACGTCGGGCGCTCTCGGGCGCCCGGCAATACTCTTCACGGAGAATTACCCATGCTGAACAAGCACAGGCTGATGGCTGTAGCCGTTGCGCTGGCGTTTTCTGCCGGTTCTGCGCTGGCTGCCGTTTCCCCGCAGGAAGCCGCCAAGCTCGGCGATACCCTGACTCCCTTCGGCGCCGAGAAGGCTGGCAACGCTGCCGGCACCATTCCGGCCTGGACCGGTGGCATCACTCAGGCGCCGGCTGGCTACACTCGCTCTGGCCAGCACCACGTCAATCCGTTCCCGGAAGACAAGCCGCTGTTCACCATCACCGCGGCCAACCTGAGCCAGTACGAGGCCAATCTGACCCCCGGTCAGATCGCCATGTTCAAGGCTTACCCGGAAACCTATCAGATGCCGGTCTACCAGACCCGCCGCTCCGGTTCCGCGCCGCAGTGGGTCTATGACAACACCGTCAAGAACGCCACCAGCGCCAAGTTGGTCGATGGCGGCAACGGTTTCTCCGATGCCTACGGCGGTATCCCGTTCCCGATTCCGCAAAATGGTGTCGAGGCGCTGTGGAACCACATCGCCCGCTACCGCGGTACCTACATCGTGCGTCGTGCCTCGGAAGTGGCAGTACAGCGCAATGGCGCCTACTCGCTGGTTACTTCCCAGCAGGAAGCGCTGTTCAAGTACTACCTGCAGAACGGCTCCTTCGCCGACCTGAACAACATCATGTTCTACTACCTGTCCTTCACTACCAGCCCAGCGCGTCTGGCCGGTGGTGCGGTACTGGTTCACGAGACCCTGGATCAGGTCAAGGAACCCCGTCAGGCCTGGGGCTACAACGCTGGTCAGCGTCGCGTGCGTCGTGCGCCGAACCTGGCCTACGACACCCCGATCGCCGCGGCTGATGGCCTGCGTACCGCCGACGACACCGACATGTTCAACGGTGCCCCGGATCGCTATGACTGGAAACTGGTGGGCAAGAAGGAAATCTACATCCCGTACAACAACTACAAGGTCACCAGCCCTGACGTTAAGTACAAGGATCTGCTGCAGGTCGGTCACCTCAACCCGGCTCTGACCCGTAACGAGCTGCACCGTGTATGGGTCGTCGAGGGCACGCTGAAGTCCGGCGCCCGCCATATCTACTCCAAGCGTACCCTATTCCTCGACGAGGACAGCTGGCAGGCTGCGGTGGTGGATCAGTACGACGGCCGTGGTGAGCTGTGGCGCGTTTCCATCGCCTACCTGAAGAACTACTACGACCTGCCGACCACCTGGTCCGCGCTCGATGTGTTCCATGATCTGCAGGCGCGTCGTTACCACGTGCAGAACCTGGACAACGAAGAGAGCAATACCATCGACTTCACCCAGGCCACTCCCGACGACGGTTATTTCAAACCGGCCGCCCTGCGTCGCCGCGGCACGCGATAATAGTCGTGTAGTCTCACGCGAAGGCCGCTACAGTAGTAGCGGCCTTTTCGTATCAGCTTGGCGAATAGGCTTCTATCACGCGGGTTTTGCCTTAACAAAACATAACGTCGCGCCAATTGTCAGGGCTTTCCGAAGCTCGCTAGGATGAGTGGCCTGCTAAGAGTCTATTCACGTTTTCGCGAGCTAGAGCAATGCAAGGCAAAAACAAGCGAGGAAGCGCAGTGTACTTTTGTACATGAGCATTCCGAGCTGGTTTTTAACGTAGCAGGGCCGACGCGCAGCAAATCGTGAGTAGGCTCTGAAGGCAGTACCGCCTATAACAAGAAAGGGGGAAGGTATATGAGTGAGCCCGTCATGCGGCGCACCCAGTCCGGTCTGGCGCCCATCCTGGCGCGCAAATCGGCGCTCCGTGTCCATTCGCCGCTGGCTAAAGCGCTCTCGCTGTGCAGTGTGCTTTCCATTCTGGCTTTCGCTGCCGCACCCTTGCAGGCCGAGACCTCGGCTGCGGCTGATGCCGGCTACGCCATCGAGTCGCCCAAGGCCGTGCACAGCCTGTTGCTCGATGTGGTCAACACCGGCGAGCGCCTGGTTGCCGTTGGTGACCGTGGCCATATTCTCTATTCCAACGACCAGGGGCAAAGCTGGCAGCAGGCCAAGGTGCCGACCCGCCAGATGCTGACTTCGCTGTTCTTCGTCGATGCCCAGCATGGCTGGGTGGTCGGTCACGATGCGCAGGTTCTCACGACCACCGATGGCGGCCTGACCTGGACCAAGCAGTACGAGGACCTCGAGCGCGAAGCGCCGCTGCTGGATATCTGGTTCAAGGATCTTCAGACCGGTTACGCCGTGGGCGCCTATGGCGCGCTGCTGGAAACCACCGATGGTGGCCAGAACTGGGAAGACGTCAGCGACCGCCTCGACAACGAAGATGCCTATCACCTCAATGCCATCACCGCAGTGAAGGACTCGGGCCTGTTCATCGTCGGTGAGCTGGGCCAGATGTTCCGTTCCACTGACTGGGGTGAGACCTGGGAGCGCATCGAGGATCTGCCCTACGAGGGTTCGCTGTTCGGCGTGATCGGTACCGACCAGCCAGCCACTCTGTTGGCTTACGGCCTGCGCGGCCACCTGTTCCGCTCCACCGATTTTGGTGACAGTTGGCAGCAGATCACGCTCAACACCCCGAACAATGGTCCGCTGGAATTCGGTCTGGCCGATGGCGCGCTGCTCGATGATGGCAGCGTCGCTGTAGTCGGGCACGGTGGCACCGTGCTGCGCAGCAAGGATCACGGCCAGTCCTTCAGCCTGATCAACCGTCCCGACCGCCTTTCGCTGGCCGGGGTAGCTGCACTGGATAACGGCAACCTGATCCTGGTGGGGCAGGGCGGCGTTCACCTCGCCGCCTCGACTGGCGCCGATCTGGGCCAACAATAACAAGCCGGGAGCCTTTGCATGACCAAGCATCAACAACAGCCTGCTTCCTTCCTCGAGCGGCTGATTTTCAACAATCGCCCGGCGGTGATCCTGATCTGCCTGCTGATCAGTATCTTCCTGTTCTATCAGGCCGCGCAGGTACGTCCGCAGACCAGCTTCGAGAAGATGATTCCGCTGGGCCACCCTTATATCCAGAAGATGCTCGAACACCGTAACGACCTGGCCAACCTGGGTAACACGGTGCGCATCTCAGTGGAGGCCACCGAAGGCGATATCTTCAGCAAGGAGTACATGGAAACGCTGCGGCAGATCCATGACGAGGCGTTCTACATTCCCGGCGTCGACCGTTCCGGTCTGAAATCGCTGTGGAGTCCGAGCGTGCGCTGGACCGAAGTGACCGAAGAGGGCTTCGCCGGCGGTGAAGTGATCCCGCAGACCTACGACGGTTCTGCAGACAGCCTCGAGGATCTGCGTAGCAACATCCTCAAGTCGGGTCAGATCGGTCGCCTGGTGGCGAACAACTTCAAGTCCAGCATCGTCGATATTCCGCTGCTCGAGTCCTACCCGGACCCGAATGATCAGAGCAAGCTGATCAAGCTGGACTACCAGAAGTTCTCTCACGAGCTGGAAGAAAAGATTCGTGAGAAGTACGAGGCGCAGAATCCCGACGTCAAGGTGCATATCATCGGCTTCGCCAAGAAGGTCGGTGATCTCATCGATGGCCTGATCGGTGTGGCGCTGTTCTTTGCCGTGGCCATTGGCATCACCTTCGTGCTGCTGCTGTGGTTCACCCACTGCGTCAAGAGTACCTTGGCGGTACTGATTACCACGTTGGTCGCGGTGATCTGGCAGCTCGGTCTGCTGCATACCCTGGGCTTTGGTCTCGATCCCTATTCGATGCTGGTGCCTTTCCTGGTATTCGCCATCGGTATCTCCCACGGGGTACAGAAGATCAACGGGATCGCCATGGCGTCGGGTGAGGCGACCGATGCCCTGTCTGCCGCGCGAATGGCCTTCCGTCAACTGTTCATCCCGGGGCTGGTGGCGCTGCTGTCCGACGCAGTTGGCTTCGTTACCCTGCTGCTGATCGATATCGGCGTGATCCGCGAGTTGGCCATCGGCGCATCGATGGGCGTGGCGGTGATCATCCTCACCAACCTGATTCTGTTGCCGGTCGTGATTTCCTATATCGGTATCGGCAAGCGTGCGGTGAAGAAGAGTCGCGAAGAGGCCGCCAAGGATCATCCGGTCTGGCGCGCCATTTCCAACTGCGCCCATCCGATGGTGGCACCGATCTCCGTTGTCGTTGCCGTGGTGGCATTGGCCGGTGGTGTCTGGTACGGCCAGAACCTGAAGATCGGTGACCTCGACCAGGGCGCGCCGGAGCTGCATCCGGACTCGCGTTACAACCTGGACAACGACTTCGTCATCCGCAACTACTCGACCAGCTCCGACGTCCTGGTAGTCATGATCAAGACCGGCCCCGAAGGCTGCTCTACCTATGACAGCCTGGCCGCGATGGACGAGCTGATGTGGAAGATGGAGAACACCGAGGGCGTGCAGTCGGCCATCTCCATGGTCACCGTGTCCAAACAGGTGATCAAGGGCATGAACGAGGGCAACCTGAAATGGGAAACCTTGTCGCGCAACCAAGACGTACTGAACAACTCCATCGCCCGCGCTGAAGGCCTGTACAACGCCGACTGCTCGGTGGCGCCGGTACTGGTGTTCCTCGAAGACCACAAGGCCGAGACACTGTCGCGTGCCGTGGCTGCTGCCGAAGAGTTCTCTGCCCTGCACACCACTGACGAGCTGCAGGTGGTACTGGCAGCGGGTAACGCCGGTATCGAGGCGGCTACCAACGAAGTGATCGCTGCCTCCGAGACCACCATGCTGATCGCGGTCTACGCGGCGGTGAGCATCATGTGTCTGCTGACCTTCCGTTCGCTGGCAGCGACCCTGTGCGTGATTCTGCCGCTGGTGCTGACGTCGGTGCTGGGCAACGCACTGATGGCTTTCATGGGCATCGGGGTGAAGGTCGCCACTCTGCCGGTGATCGCGCTGGGTGTGGGTATCGGTGTCGACTACGGCATCTACATCTACAGCCGTCTGGAGACCTATCTGCGTCAGGGCATGCCGCTGCAGGAAGCCTACTACGAGACGCTGAAGTCTACCGGTAAGGCGGTACTGTTCACCGGTGTCTGCCTGGCGATCGGTGTGGCGACCTGGATCTTCTCGGCGATCAAGTTCCAGGCCGACATGGGCTTGATGCTGACCTTCATGTTCCTGTGGAACATGATCGGCGCGATCTGGCTGCTGCCGGCTCTGGCTCGTTTCCTGATCAACACCGAGAAAATGCGCGCCAAGGCTTGATACCTATCGCGTAGAACGAAAACCGCGGCCCTTGGGCCGCGGTTTTTTTATGTGCGTAGCGCCGGTATACGAGATGGCACGCCGACTGCTGGATGGCTGCCTGGGGTAGGAGCCCCGCCTCGGGGCGAATGCTTTTGTTGCCGGCGTGTATGGCCTCCCGACCGTTGCAGCTGAGGTCAGGCAAGCTGCTGTGGGGTGTGCAGATTCGCGGCGGGGCGCCGCCCCTACAAATGGACCGCGTCGCCGCTCAACGCATACATAGCACTAGCCCCGTCCGCCAATGTTCAGCCCCTTGTAGCCCGGATGAAATCCGGGGGGCGTCGTCGACAGTCATATCCGCAATGCCAGGCTCAAGTTTCGCGGCTACCGGCCAGGGCGAATGCCCGGCTACTGGCCACGGCAGAGCGAACCCTCTGGCGGGGACAGTGCCATGGTCGATTGGTGCGCGGCGTATCCAGGGATCAGCACGGATATAGTACGTAGGGTGGGCCGGGCGGCGATCCGCTTCAGCCCACCAAGGTCTGCCGCTGTTGGTGGGCTGAGGCCCACCCCACCACTTGCACGCTTAGAACTGCGTGTCCTGCAAGCCCATCGCGCACCTAGCGCGGATACAGCGGCGGCAGCGCGCTGCTTTCCTGCGGGGCTGCGCTCGGCTCCTGGCTGGCGGGCAGGCTGCGAATGGCTTTCCACAGCTCTTCGCCTTGCCAGAACTGGCCGCTTTCGCTGTACAGGGCACCGTTGAGACCGTCGAGAGCATCCGACAACGGCACGTAGCGCGCGGCCATGTCGGCCAGGGTTTCCGGTTGTTGGCGAGCCCAGGCGTCGAGTGCATGACGAGTGGCCTGGGCATCGCCGGCCTGGCAGGCACGCTTGATGTCGTCGAGCAGCGTGCGCGGGCTCGGGCCACTCTGCGCCGCGCGCTGGATCGCCGGTTGGCGGCGGGCATGCCACCACAAGCCGAAGCCGAGCAGCGTGGCCAAGCTCAGCACAGCGCAGGCCAGCTGCCAGGGCCACAGTTCCGGCCCCTCGATCACCTGGGTCGTCACCATCGGCGTATTGGGTTGTTCATCGTTCTGCAGTTGCGGGTTTTCCGCGACCTGCAGCGTACGGGCGGAGAGGGTGGTGCGCTCCAGCGTGTCGGTCTGGGTGTTCCACCACAGCACTTCCAGGGGCGGCAGATCGAAACTGCCGCTGCGATTGGGTACCAGCGCCTCGCGTTCTTCGCGGGTGCCGATGATGCCCGTCTCGCTCTTCTGGTCGCTCATCTGCGGTTGATCCGGGTAGCGACGCAGGCCGTCGACCTGGGTTGCCGGCAATGGCGGCAGCTGGGCGCTGGAAAGGCCGTCGACCTTGAGAATCAGGCGGCGGGTCAGAGAATCGCCAACCTGGCTCTGCTCCGGTTGCGGGTTCCAGGTCTCCGCCAGGCCCAGGGCACGCGCCGGCAGCCAGGGCGCGTCAGCCGGGTAGTCGGCCGGCTTGGGTTTGACCTGCAGCGGAATGTCCGGTGATTGGACCCGCGAGACCTTGCCGGCACGCGGCCCGAAAGGCAGGAAGTCGTTGCTGCGCGAGCGGTCGACCAGGGTGGCGCTAAAGGTTTGTCCCGGGATCACCAGCGGTCCGCTGCGCTGCGGGTAGATGGCGTATTGCAGCTCGATCACGCCGTGCAGCACGCCGCCGATGCTCTTCTCGTAGGTGCGTGGTTCGCCCAGTTGCTCGACCCGCGCATCCGCTATGCGCAGGGGCGTCAGGCTGCTGTCGTCGTACATGGACACCGAGTGGTAGATGCGCAGGGTCAGCACGGCCTGAGCCTGAACGTAGACGTTGTCCTGATCGAGGCTGGCATCGATGAATACCGGTGCCAGCTGTTCGCCGTTGCCGGCGCTGACGGCTGCCTCGACATTCAGCGTGATCGGCAGGGTTTCGGCGTCTTCCAGGCGGATTGCCGGGATCGTCACCTCGCCGTTGCGGCGTGGCTGCAGGGTCAGGATCCAGCGAGTGCTGGCGCGTGGCGTATCGCCGATGCTGCTCAGGCGATTGACCTGGCGGCTGCCAAGTACCTCGAAGTCTTTATCCAGCGGGCTCAGGTCGGGTCGGCCGAAGCGGGTCGGGTCGGTCGACTCCAGCGTCAGCACCACGGTTTCGCCCTCGCTCAGGCGAGTGCGGTCGACGCTGGCGAAAAAGGCCTCTGCATGGGCCTGCCCCGCGAGCAGTAGAAGAAGCAGGAAGACCAGACGCTTCATTGATTCGAGTCCTGACGCTGTTGCTGTTCGTACCAGAATTTGCGCCGCAGCAGTTCGGCCGGGTCATCCGGGATCTGCCGCAGCCATTGTTCCAGCGCCTGTCGGCGTTCCGCCGCCGTGCCCAGATCGGCTGCCGTGCGGGGTGGCGCAACGGGCTCGGCGTCGCTCGGGAGTTCACTGCTGGTGCTGGGCTGGGTGTCTTCCCCGGCGCCATTGGCGCTGCCCTGTACGTCGCTGTTTTCACTGCTCTCACCGCTACTGCCCGGCTGGGTAGGCTGTGCGGCACTACTCTCGGCGGGCTGGCCGGCCGGCGATTCATTCGGCTGTGACTGCTCGTTGGCGTGTTCCTGCTGCTCGGTCGAATCACCCTCGCCGGATTGCTGCTGATTTTCGCGCTGACGCAGCGCTTGTTCCACCAATGCTTTGTTGTGCTGCGCCGCGGCCAGCTCCGGCTGGCGCTCCAGGGCCTGCTCATAGGCATCCAGCGCTGCCTCCAGTTCGCCGGCCTTGGCCAGGGCATTGCCGCGATTGTAATGATCGGCTGCGCTGTCGCCCTTGGCGAAACGTTCTGCGGCGGCGGCATAATCCTCGGCCTCATAGAGTGCCTTGCCCTGCCACTGTGGATCGACGAAGCGCTGCGCTGCCTCGGCCGGGCGTTGTGCCTGCAGCAGGCGCTGGCCCTGTTGGTCGGGGCGCAGCCAGAGGTCGTCGAGTCCGAAGGCGTGGCTGCTTTGCGGTGGCAGCATCAGCAGCAGGGGCAGGCAGAACAGCCAGCCGCGCCGCCCGGCACAGGCGGCGAGTAACAGCAGGGGCAGCAACAGCCAGTAGCCCTGGTCGACATGGCTGTCGAGCTGCGTTGGCTCGCCGGCAGCGCGCATGGTCTGCGGGCTATCGAGCAGGCCCAGGCGACGCAGGTCTTCATCGTCCAGGCGCATGGAGGCGTAGCGGCCACCGTGGTTTTCTGCGGTCTCCTGCAGGCCGCGTGCATCGAGGCGGGGAATCAGAATGGCGCCGCGCGAATCCTTGAGGAAGCTGCCATCTTCCTGTGCCACGGGTGCGCCTTCGCGACTGCCCACGCCGAGAATCAGCAGGGGTACCGAGTGCTTTTGCAGCGCTTGCTGGATGCCGCTGCGTTCCTCTTCAGAGAGGGCACTGGTGATCAGCAGCAGGCGACCCTGGCCCAGTTGCGCCTGGTCGAGCAGCTGCAGTGCACGGGCCACAGCCAGATCGGCGCGACGCCCCGGCTCCGGCATCAGCGAGGGTTTCAGCGCTTCGAGCAGGTTGCGGCTGGTGGCCAGGTCATCGGACAGCGGCACCAGGCTGTGTGCGCTACCGGCATAGACGATGATCGCCGTCTGCGCATCGCGACGCGCTTCGAGCAGATCGAGCAGCTTGCGCCGGGTCTGTTCCAGGCGGTTGGGGCGACCGTCGGTGGCGAGCATCTGCGGCGTCAGTTCGAGCAGCACCACCAACGGATCGGCAGGCTTCTGGTTGCTCTGCTCGACGCGCTGCCAGCTGGGACCGAGCAGCGCCAGTACGGCCAGCAGCCAGGCCAGGCCGAGTGCCAGCCAGGGCAGCTTGCTGGAGCGGCCGCTGCCACCCTTGAGCAGCGCCTGATGGAAGGCCGCTGGTAACAGGAGTTGCCAGCGCCCGCTCTGGCGCTCGCGATGCCACAGGCGCCAGAGCAGCCAGGCCAACACAGGCACTGCCAGCAGCCACAGTGGGCGCAGCCATTCCGGCCAGAGCAGGCTCATGTACGCCTCCGCAGCCGCTGCAGCAGCTCGGGCCACAGTACCTGACCGACCAGCAGCAGCGAGCCTAGTAGCGCCAGCGCCAGCGGCCAGGGATAGAGGGCCAGGACCGGGCGGGCGAGGGTAGGTTGCTGGGCGACCGGCTCGAGACGGTCGAGGGTCAGTTCGATCTGCTCCAGCTCGGCCTGATTGCGTGCACGGAAATACTCACCGCCAGTGACGTCGGCGATCGCGCGCAGGCTGGTTTCGTCCAGATCCAGGGCGCTGAAGCCGAAGCTGCCGAATGCACCGCTTTGCTGCGGATCGGCGCCGATGCCGATGGCATAGATGCGCACGCCCTCATCGGCGGCCAGTTGCGCGGCGACCATCGGATCGATCTCGCCGCCGTTGTTGGCGCCGTCGGTGATCAGCACCAGCACGCGGCTCTGCGCCGGGCGCTGGCGCAGGCGCTTGACCGCCAGGCCGATGGCATCGCCGATGGCGGTGTTCTTGCCGGCGATGCCGATCATGGCTTCGTCCAGCCAGGTGCGCACCGTGTGACGGTCGAAGGTCAGCGGTGCCTGCAGATAGGCCTGGCTGCCGAACAGGATCAGGCCGACCCGATCGCCACGGCGGCCTTCGATGAAATCGCCGAGCAGGCGCTTGACCAGTTCCAGGCGGCTGATGGGCTCGTCGTCCCACTGCATGTCGGCGTAATCCATGGAGCCGGAGACATCCACCGCCAGCAGCAGGTCGCGGCCGCTGGCCGGCAGCGGCAGCGGTTCGCCGACCCACTGCGGCCGTGCGGCGGCGCACAGCAGCAGAAACCAGAGCAGCGCCAGCGGTGCTTGTTGGCGCCAACTGGGCAGTGCGGCGCGGGCGCGGCGCCCGCTCAGGGCCTGCAATTCGTCGAGAAAGCCGACGCGCAGCGCCGCATCGCCGCTGTCGGCTGGAGGCAGCAGCAGGCGCAGCAGCCAGGGCAGCGGTGCGAGCAGAAAGACCCAGAGCCAGGCGAACTCAAACATGCTTGCGAATCCAGATGGCGATGGCCTGATCGAGCTCCACGATGGCCTTGTCGCTCAGGGTGCACTGCGGCCTGTAGCCGCCATCGACGAGGATCATCCAGCGGGTCAGGCCGGCTGCCGGGCAGCGGTTGTCGAGAAACGCCAGCCAGGCGCGGCTGCTCAGGGTGTGGCTGGCGCTCTCTGGATAGCGTTCGCGGCACAGGCGCTTGAGCAGGGCGTTGAGCTGCTGCAGCCAGGGGCCAGCCGGAGCACCGTCATAGGGTTTGCTCAAGCGTGCCAGCTCATCGAGCGCGGCCTGACGCAGTGGGTCGAGTGTCTGCTCGGCCGCCACTTTGGGCGTAGGCCGGCGCCAGTTGCGTAGCAAACGCCACAGTGCCCAGCCGAGCACCGGCAGCAGCACGGCCAGCACCCACCAGCCCGGAGCCGGCGGCCACCAGTGTACGGGGGGCGGGTCGATCAGCGGCTGCAACTGGTCGATGGGGTTCATAGCGACTTTCTCGAATGCAGGGCGCTGAGTTGCTCCTGCAATTGCTCGACCAGTTCGAACTGGGTGCTCAGCGGCAGCAGCGGCACGCCGAGCTTCTGCGCCAGACGCTGCCAGCGCGCTTCACGGGCCTGAGCCTGGGTGCGGTAGGCCTGGCGCAGGTCACCATTGTGGCTGTCGAGCTCCAGCTGAGCGCCGTTCTGGGTAAAGCGCAGCAGGCCGGCGGCGGGCAGGGCGTGGTCGAGCGGGTCGGACAGCGGCAGCAGTAACAGATCGGTGTGGCGCGCGAGCAGTGTCAGCTGCTGTTCGGCGTTATCGCTGAGGGCGCGTTCGTCGCACAGCACGATCACCAGGCTGCCTGGGCGTAGTACTTCACGAGCGCGGCGCAGGGCCAGGCCGAAGTTGTCGCGGCCCGTGTTGGCCTGGCTCTCCGGGCCGAGCGCCTGGTTGGCACGGGCCAGCAGATTGAGCAGTTGCAGCAGGCTCTGCTTGCTGCGCCGGGGTTTCACTTCGTGATGTTCGTTGTCGGCGAACACCAGGCCGCCGATGCGGTCGTTGTGGCCCAGCGCGGCCCAGCCGATCAGCGCTGCAGCACGCGCGGCCAGCACCGACTTGAAGCACTGGCCGGAGCCGAAGAACAGGCGCTGGCTCTGCTCGGCGATGATGAAGATGGGACGTTCGCGCTCTTCGTGGAACAGCTTGGTGTGCGGCTCCTGGGTGCGTGCGGTGACGCGCCAGTCGATGGTGCGCACGTCGTCGCCCGGCTGATAAACGCGTACCTGGTCGAAGTCCACGCCGCGACCGCGCAGCTTGGAGTGGTGCAGGCCGATCAGCGGGCTGCGCCGAGCCGGGGTGGAGAACAGCGGCACTTCATGCACCCTGTGGCGCATGTCGATCAGCTCGCCGAGGGTGATATGGATGCCGGGTTGGCTGGCCGGGGTTTGCATGGGCTTCAGCCCGTAGCCCGGATGCAATCCGGGGAGGCAGCGTGATCAGCCCCGGATTGCATCCGGGCTACGTGGGACAGGCGCATGGGGCGCGGCTGCATCAAGCCACCGCCACCACGTCGAGGATGCGCTGGATCACACGGTCCTGATCGACGCCCGAGGCTTCGGCCTCGAAGGACAGGATGATGCGATGGCGCAACACGTCGAACAGCACCGCCTGGATATCTTCGGGGCTGACGAAGTCGCGCCCGGCCAGCCAGGCGTGGGCGCGGGCGCAGCGGTCGAGGGAGATGGAGCCGCGCGGGCTGGCGCCATAGGCGATCCAGTCGGCCAGCTCGGCGTCGAACTTGGCCGGGGTGCGGCTGGCCATGACCAGTTGCACCAGGTACTCCTCCACGGCATCGGCCATGTACAGGCCGAGAATTTCCTTGCGCGCGGCGAACACCGCCTGCTGGCTGACCCGGTGCTCGGGCTTGGCCTCACCGTTGAGCGCATCGCCACGGGCCTGGGCGAGAATCTTGCGCTCCACCGCCGCATCGGGAAAACCGATTTTCACGTGCATGAGAAAACGGTCGAGCTGCGCTTCCGGCAGCGGGTAGGTGCCTTCCTGCTCGATGGGGTTCTGCGTGGCCATGACCAGAAACAGCGGCGACAAGTCATAGGTGCTGCGGCCTACCGACACCTGGCGCTCGGCCATGGCTTCGAGCAGCGCCGATTGCACCTTGGCCGGGGCGCGGTTGATCTCGTCGGCCAGCACCAGGTTGTGAAAGATCGGCCCCTGCTGGAACACGAAGCTGCCGGTTTCCGGGCGGTAGATCTCGGTGCCGGTGATGTCCGCCGGGAGCAGATCGGGGGTGAACTGTATGCGATGGAACTCGCCTTCTATGCCTTCGGCCAGTTCCTTGATCGCTTTGGTCTTGGCCAGACCAGGGGCACCTTCGACCAGTAGATGGCCGTCGGCGAGCAGGGCGATCAGCAGGCGCTCGATGAGCTTTTCCTGGCCGAGAATCTGGGTGGAGAGAAATTGGCGTAATGCGACCAGCGCTTCACGGTGTTCCATCGTCGGGCTCTTCTGGCGGATGGGCGGGGCTTTTACTGCCGCGCGTGCAGACCGCCGACTTTAATGCATTTGCGGCTTCGGCCGCTATGTGCGGCGCGGGTCATGAACAGTCTGGCAACAGAAATGCGAGGGATGTCGCCAGCGCTGAAATGACCCGCCGTCGACGAGGGCGGGTCATGTAGCCAAGTGCGACGCTATTGCCACTGCGCCAGGAGCCGGCGCTGGGTGAGCAGGGCGCTGTCCTGCGTGGTGGGAGCCAGCTGTATGGTCTGCCCCGGCAGGCATTGCGCCAGCCGAGCCACTGCCTGTGGCGTCAGCGCGCCGAGGCGCGGGTAGCCACCGATGGTCTGGCGGTCGTTGAGCAGGATGATCGGTTGGCCATCCGGTGGCACCTGCACGGCGCCCAGCGGGATGCCTTCGGAGATCATCGAACTGCGCTGGCATTGCAGCTGCGGGCCGTTGAGACGAATGCCCATGCGGTCGGCGCGCTGATCGATCAGCCATTGGCTGTTGAAGGCGTCGAACAGGCTCTGGCCGCGGAAGTCACCGATCTGCGCACCCAACACCAACTGCAGGCGCGGCGCATCCTGATACTCGGGAATGAACTCGGCGGGCATCTGCCGCGTTTCATTGGCGTTGCCGCTCCAGCCCAGAGCATCGCCGACAGCGATGGCGCGGCCATCGCCCTGCAGGCCACCAAGGCCTTCACGTAGCATGCTGGCGCAACTGCCCAGCACCAGCGGCGCCTGGAATCCACCTGGCGCGGCGAGATAGGCGCGCGCGCCCTGGCGCGGCTGGGCGAAGCTCAGACGCTGGCCCTGGCGCACCTCGAAGCTGCGCCACGGCGCCAGCGGCTGCTCGTCCAGACGCGCGCCGAGGTCGGCACCGGTCAGCGCCAGTGTGGCGGCACGGCGGCATTCGAACTCGGCGTTGCCCAGGGTGATCTCCACCACAGCGGCAGTCAGCGGGTTGCCCAGCAGCCAGTTGGCCCAGCGATGGGCGATCCAGTCCAGGGCGCCGCACTGGGTCACTCCGAGGTGGCGTACGCCGAAGCGGCCAGCATCCTGCAGTTGAATGAACGGGCTGCTGCGCAATACGCGCAGGCCGCCATCGATAGCGCTCATTGGCTGGCCTCCAGCGGGCTGTCGTCACCACCCAGGCGGATGAATTCGGCGCGCTCGATGGGCACGAAACGTACCCGATCACCGGGTTGCAGCAGGCTGTAGCCTTCGATGTCGCTGCCGAACAGGCGGCTCGGCGTGCGCCCGATCAGGTTCCAGCCGCCGGGCGAAACCACCGGGTAGGCGGCCGTCTGCCGTTCGGCGATGCCGACGCTGCCAGCGGCGATGCGCTTGCGCGGCGTGCTCAGACGCGGCGCGGCGAGGATTTCCTCGACCAGCCCCATGAAGGCGAAGCCGGGCGCGAAACCCAGGGCGAATACCTGATAGGCATGGCCGCTGTGCCGGGCGATCACCTCGGCTTCACTGAGCCCGCTGCGCCGGGCCAACAGTTGCAGCTCCGGGCCGACGCTGCGGTCGTACCAGGTGGGCAACTGGTGTTCGCGACCGCCTTGCAGATCGGCAGGCTGCAAGCCATCGAGTGCTTCGGCGACCTTCGCTCGCGCCTGCTCGCTGTCGAGCTGGCACAGGTCGTAGTGCAGCAACAGCGTGGTGTAGGAGGGGACGAGGTCGATCAGTGCGTCGCCGAACACTTCCTGCAGGCGCGTGCGTGCGGCCAGCATCCACGGCATGTTGGCTTCATCGATAAAGTCGAACAGGCGCAGGATCACACTATCGATACCGGCGACTTCCAGCCGGGCGTTGGGCGCCTTCATGCCTGAACCAGGCTGTCGAAGGCCTGGCGGATGCGTTGCACGGCAGCCACCGAACTGGCGTTGTCGCCATGCACGCACAGCGTCTGCGCGGCCAGGTGCAGTGCGCTGCCGTCGCTGGCCTGCAGGGCCTCGCCACGCGCCAGGGTGACTGCCTGGCTGACGATCACCTCGCTGTCGTGATGCACGGCACCCGGCAGGCTGCGGCTGACCAGGAAACCGGCGGCATCGTAGGCGCGGTCGGCGAAGGCTTCGAACCACAGGGTCAGGCCGAATTCGTCGCCCAGTGCCTGGGCTGCGCTGTTGTCACGGGTGCACATCAGCATCAGCGGCAACTGGCGGTCGTACTTGGCCACGGCGCTCATCACCGCGCGCAGGGTGGCGGGCTTGCGCATCATGTCCTGATACAGCGCGCCGTGAGGTTTGACGTAGCTGACACGGGTGCCCTGGCTGCGGCAAATGCCTTCCAGCGCACCGATCTGGTAGAGCATCAGGTCTTCGACTTCCTGCGGCGTGCAGTCCATCGAGCGGCGGCCGAAACCGACCAGATCCTGGTAAGCGGTGTGCGCGCCGATGCGTACATCGTGGGTCACGGCCAGGGCCACGGTCTTGCGCATCACGCTGGGGTCGGAAGCGTGGAAACCGCAGGCGATGTTGGCGCAGTCGATATAGGGCATGACCTCGGCGTCCAGGCCCATGGTCCAGGCGCCGAAGCTTTCGCCGATGTCGCAATTCAAAAGCAGGCTGTTCAAGTGAGCATCCTAATCATGAGGTGCATGGATATGGCCGGACAGCTTTGAGCTGTTCTGGGAGTTGGCCTCATTTTTCCGGCGCCGCCCAGAGGCGTCCAACTAATAAAAACATCCGCCGGAGATAGGAAAAGCTGATGGTGTCGGGCATCGGATTTTCTGATCGCCATACGTCGGTTTTTCCCGTTGGACAGTGCCGGCCGTCGCGCTCGACAGTGAGTCGGGTGAACGCTCCTTGGCGCCGATCTGGTGCACCCCCGGTGTGTCCCGTACCCGGGGGCTTTTGCGTTCCTTTCGAATCGACTCAGTACCTGGCTACCAGTCTACGGGGAACCCCAATGAAGACCGCACCCTGTCTGTCCGCGCTCTGCGCCTTGCTTGTCGCTCTACCCATGGCTTTACCCGCGTACGGCAGCGAACGCTGGTCGATGTCGGTGGAACAGCCGGCCGGCAATTTCATCAGCCGTGTAGCGGTGGAGTTTGCCAGGAATGTTCGGCAGGCCACCAATGGCCAGCTGAAGATACGCGTTCACCCCAACTCCACCCTGTATCGCCGCCCTGAGGTCAAGCTTGCGGTAACCCGCGGCGATATTCAGATCGGCGATGTGTTCATGTCTGCGCTGGGCAATGAAGATCCGATCTACGAGCTGGACAGCCTGCCGTTTCTCGCCACCGACTACGAGCAGGCGCGCAAGCTCTGGGCGGTGAGCCGTGAGGCGGTGGAGCGACGCCTGCTGGCCGATGGCGTGCGCCTCGTTTACGCAGTGCCGTGGCCGGCGCAGAGTCTGTTCAGCAATCGCCCGTTGCAGACTGTGGAGGATGTTCGCGATCTGCGTTTTCGCACTTACAACCCGACCATCTCGCGTCTGGCCCATTTGCTCCATGCGCAGCCGACGACCATCAATACCGAGGACGTGCCGCAGGCCTTCCGCGACGGCCAGGTGGACATCATGCTCACCTCCAGTGCGACAGGTATGGACCTGCGCGCCTGGGACTTCGTCTCGCATTTCTATGACGTACGCGCCTTCATCCCGAAGAACATCGTCATCGTCAACGAGCGTGCCTTCCAGCGTCTACCCGAGGCTCAGCGCAGCGCCTTGCTGCATGCCGGTGAACGGGCCGAGCGGGCAGGGTGGGAGTTGTCCTGGGCCTTGACCGGTTATCAGACGCGGATGCTCGCCAGGCACGGCATGACCGTGGTGCAGGACATCGATCCGCAATTGCACCGAGAGCTTACCGAAGTCGGCCGGCAGATTACCGAGGAGTGGCTGGCGCGTGCCGACGATGAGCATGCGCAGATCATCGAGGCGTATCTCGACGGGCAGCCACGTTAGGCCGCCTGCGCGAATGCCCGGTCGGCATTGCGACCGGGCTCTCACAGCACTCAGGCCAAGCGGAACTGCCTGGCGCTGCGCCCCAGTGCATCGACCTGAGAGGACAGCCCCTCGGTATGGCCGCCCAGGGTATGGCGCAGGTCCTTGCTCTGCCCGGTGTGCACGTTGATGGTTTCCATCTTGTCGGCGATGTCCTCGGTGGTGGTGGAGACTTCCTCGATGGCCACCACGACCTGGTTCATCTCGCCGGTCAGGCGCTCCATCGCCGAGGTGATGGAGCTGATGGCGTCGGCCACCTGAGCAGCATGTCGCTCGCTGTCGGCTGCCAGGTTCAGGCCGTTGCTCATCAGTTGGTGCATGTGCCGGGTCTGCTGCTGGAACTCGCCGACGATGGCGCTGATGTCGGTGGTTGCCGAGACCGTCTTCTGCGCCAGCGAGCGCACCTCATCGGCCACCACCGAGAAACCGCGGCCAGCCTCACCCGCCCGGGCTGCCTCGATTGCCGCGTTGAGGGCGAGCAGGTTGGTCTGATCGGCGAGGCTGTTGATCACATCGACGATGCCGCTGACCCGCGCGCTGCTCTGGCCGAGGGCATCGACCTGGCTGTGGGTGTCCTGAATCAGCTGCGCCAGGCGACTCATGCTGTCGACGCTGGCGGCGATCACTTCGCCGCCGTTACGCGCGGCATCGTAGGCGCTGGTGGTGGCAGTGCCGACTTGCGCCGTACGCTGCGCCATGTCGTTGAGGGTGGCGCTGATCTGGTGCGAGGCCGAGGCGGCCTGCTCGGTCTGCATTTCCACCTGGGTGCTGTTGTCACCCAACTGACGCATGGCATCGCCCAGGTGATGGTGCAGGCGGCTCAGCTCGCCGTTGGCGCGCACCACTTCGGCAACGATACCGCCGATGCCCTGGATCATGCGGTTGGCGGCGTCGGCCAACTGGTTGAATTCGTCACGCGGGTTGCTGCCCACCGGCAGCTTGCCGGTGAGATCGCCGGAGGCGACCTGAGTGAGCAACTGAATGACGTTGCGCAGGCGGCTGACCAGGGTGCGTGAAGCCTGCAGTAGGGTGAAGCAGAGCAGGGCGGCAACGGCGAGGAAGCTCAGCCCCATCATCCACAGGGCGGACAGGCGGGCCTGCTCGGCTTCCTGGGTGCGGCGCAACAACAGGCCGCTCTGCAGCGCCTGCGCTTGTTCGTCGATGCGCATCTGCAGTTGCTCGCCCAGTTGGCGCAGGCGCTGATTGGTCGCGTTGATACGTTCGATGTTGCCATGGATATCCGTGAACGCCTGGGCATAGCCCTGCACGTTCTTGCCGATCGGTGTGTCCTGCCATTCGAGATCCGCGATCTGCTCCTGCAACTTGCCGATCGCCGTCAGGGCAATCTGGGCGAACGCCGGGTCGAAAGTCGACAGATAGTCACGCTGGCTGCTCAGAGCGCTGGTAATGAAGGGTTTGATCAGGTCGAAGCTGATCGCTTCCAAGGCCTTGCCTTTTTCCGTCAATGTTTTGCGCTGGCCCTCGAAAGGCGTCAGGCCCAGGGCCTGATTGAGGCTCAGCCACTGGCGCTGCTGGGCCAGTTCTTCCAGCAGCACGGCCTGGATCTGCTGGGCGTGTAGCAAGGTGGCGTCGTCTTCCAGTGCCTGGGCTTGTGTCAACAGTTGTCCGATGAGTTCTTGCAGCTCATTGAGACCGCTGTCGAACGCTGCCTGCAGGTCGGGGGTGATCTGTTGGCGCAGTGCGTTCTGTTGCCACCAGTGGTTCATCAATCGGGTACTGGCGCCGGCATAGGCAGCCGCCTGTTCCCTCGCCTGTAAGGCACTGCTGACACGATGGTTGGCCCATAACGAGGTGGCCGCCATCAGAATCAGGCTGATCAGGGTGAGCGCGATAAGGGCGCGGAATTTTTGTTGCCAGGACAGTAAAAAGCTCACGATAACGCCTCGCCATCTTCTTCAGGATGATTCTCAGGAATCGGCAAGTTGTCATACAACTTGATTAAAAGTCTATGGCCTTCTTGCTTCCCGAGAAATGCAAACGGGGCCGTGATGGCCCCGTCATCGGGTTGAAGTGCTTACCAGAGCGCCAGGGTGTAGCTGAGAATCAGGCGATTCTCGTCGAGATCGTTGCCGAAATTGGAGCGAACGGTGGCGTTACGCCATTTCAGCCCGAGGTTCTTCAGCGGACCGTTCTGCACCACGTAGGCGATATCGGTATTGCGTTCCCATTCCTTGCCTTCGCTGCTGCGACCGGCGACCTCGACGTTGTCGCCGGAGATGTAGCGGGTCATGAAGGTCAGGCCGGGGATGCCGACGCTGGCGAAGTTGTAGTCGTAGCGCACCTGCCAGGAACGCTCCTCGACGTTGGCAAAGTCGTTGATCTGCACGAAGTTGACCAGGAACGGGTCGCTGCTGGCGATGTACGGGAACGGATCGTCGCCGCTCATGCGCTGGTAGCCGGCGCCGACGGCGTGGCCGCCCAGGCTGTAGGTGAACATCGCGCCGAAGGCCTTGTTGTCGAGGTCGCGGAAGTTGCCGTCCTCGCGGCTTTGCGAGTAGCGCAGGTCGGTTTTGAACGACTGGCCATCGCCCAGCGGCAGTACGTGCACCAGCGTGCCGTAGTACTGCTGGTAGATATCCTCGAGGGTGCCGTAGTGCAGGCCGGCGGTCAGTTGCGGGGTGATCTTGTACTCACCGCCACCGAACACGAAGGAATCACTGCTGCCGCCGATGCGGTTGCCGCTCATCTCGGTGTAGTCGGTGGAGCTGTTGGCCTTGATCCGGTTGATCTTGCCGCCCTGCAGGGTCAGGTTGTCGATTTCCTGAACATTCAGCAGTGCTCCCTGGAAGGTCTGCGGCAGCAGGCGTGAATCGTTGGCCGAGACGATCGGGCTGCGAAAGTGCAGGGCGCCAGCTTTCAGTGTGCTGTTGGAGACCTTCACCTTGGCGGTCAGGCCGAGCTTGGAATACTCATCCTGTGAGCCGCCGGAGCGGTCGGCCGGGAGCAGGCCGCTGCCAGCGGTGCCGTCGCCGGAGTCGAGTTTCACACCGAGCATCCCCAATGCATCGATACCGAAACCGACGGTGCCCTCGGTGTAGCCGGACTCCATGCGCAGCAGAAAGCCCTGCGCCCATTCTTCGGCCTTGTCACGGGCGCCGCTCTGGCGAAAGTCACGGTTGAAATAGAAGTTGCGCATCTCGACGCTGGCTTTGCTGTCAGCGATGAAATCGGCATGCGCGAGGGTTGGCAGGCCGCCGCCGAGCAGCAGCGCGGATGCCAGTGGGTAATGGGGTTTCATGGTGCAGTGTCTCCTGTTGGGAGCGCGCAGCCGACGGGAGCGGCTGCTTGGCAGAGCGCGTTTTGAATGATGTTGTTGTGGTCTGCGCAGAGCGCGGCGCCATTCTTCAAAGCGTTGTTCGGCGGCGTCCAACGAGAAAAAACAGGGGGCCAGTGATAGGAAAAATCATCGGCTGGGCGAAAAACCTCTGGCATACAACCTGCTACGCCTGAGGCTGCGTGGGCGCTGCAAATCAGCCCCTGAGAAGAACATTGCGAAGAGGCGTTACGGCATGAATCTGAGATTTCTCGAGACCTTCGTCTGGGTGGCACGGCTCAAGAGCTTCCGCCTGACAGCCGAGAAGCTGTTCAGCACCCAGGCGTCCATTTCCAGCCGTATCGCTGCGCTCGAGGATGAACTCGGCACGCGTCTTTTCCTGCGTGATTCCAAGGGCGTATCGCTGACCCCGGAAGGGCAGAAGGTGCTCGAATATGCCGAGCGCATGATCGACACCATGCAGGCCTTGAAGCAGTCGATTAGCGATACCGGCAACATTCAGGGGCGTATTCGCGTCGGGGCTATGGATACCGTCATTCACACCTGGTTGAGTCCGTTCGTAACACGGGTGATGGAGCGCTACCCCGCGGTGGAGATCGAGCTGACGGCCGACACCGCACGCAACCTCAACGAGCAATTGCTCAAGGGCTATCTGGATATCGTGTTCCAGACCGACATGGTCAACGGCGACAGTGTGCGCAATCTGGAACTGGCTGCCTTTCCGGTGCGCTGGATCGTCCCGACCGGTTCGCTGTACCACCGCTGCTATGCCTCGATGGAGGAGCTGGCACGTGAGCGCATCATCACCTTCTCGAAGAATTCGCGGCCGCATCAGGACATTCTCAACCTGCTGCATGCCGGCAGCGTCAGTGCGCCACGCATCAACTGCGTCAACTCCATCGCCGCGATGACGCGTCTGGTACGCGACGGTTTCGGTATCGGCGCGCTGCCACCAGCGCTGGTGCATGACGAACTCAAGCAAGGCCTGCTGACCATTCTCGACGAGGTTCCCGAGCCGCCGCCCTTGCCGGTGGTCGCCACCTGGCGTACAGGCGTGGGCCTGGAACTCAGCGAAGACATCATCGCTCTGGCCTGCGAAGCACTGGACGTCTACGCCGAGGAAATGGGCGAGGCCTGCATGGCGCGAGTCGCGCCAGCACCGGAACAGCAAAGCGCCTGAACACCCTCATTCAGCTTCTGCGGGCCTGGAAACGGCTGCCCGCTGCTGGTGCATTTGTCGCGAAAACGCCCCTTTTCATCCCATAACGATTTCCGATCATGCGCCTCCGGTTTTTCTAGTTGGACAGGGTAGGGCGATGCGCTGAGACTCGAAATCGTCTTCCAGCCGCGCCTTGCGGCGCACAAAAAACAATGAACAGGAGAGCACCATGAAAAGCATCGCATCGCGTTTCGCCATTACCGCTCTGGCTTGCGCACTGGGCTTCGGTGCCCAGGCCGCCGAGCGCTGGAACATGAGCGTCGAGCAGCCCGATGGCAACTTCATCACCACCGTGGCCAAGGAGTTCGCGCAGGATGTGGAAAAGGTCAGTAATGGCGAACTGATTATTCGCGTGCACGCCAACTCGGTGCTGTTCAAGCGCCCCGAGGTCAAACGTGCCGTACAGACCGGCCAGGTGCAGGTGGGTGACGTACTGATGTCGGTGCTGGGCAACGAAGATCCGATCTTCGAAATCGACAGCGTGCCGTTTCTGGTGCGCAACTACGAGCAGGCCCAGGCCCTGTGGGACGCGAGCCGCCCGGCTGTGGAAGAGCGCCTGGCCAAGCAGGGCATCAAGCTGCTGTACGCCATGCCCTGGTCGCCGCAGAGCATCTTCACCAAGACGCCGATCGCGAGCATGGATGACTTCAAGGGTATGAAGTTTCGTGCCTACAACCCGGCCACTTCGCGCATGACCGAATTGATGGGCGCAGTGCCGACCGTGATCCAGACCGGCGAAATACCGCAAGCCTTCAGCACCGGCATGATCAACGGCATGCTCACCTCGCCGACCACAGGTGTGGACTCCCAGGCCTGGGACTTCTCCTCCTACTACTATGACGTCAAGGCGTTCATTCCAAAGAACTTCGTCATCGTCAACGCGCGTGCCTTCGCCCGCCTGCCGGAAGCGACCCAGGCTGCCGTGCTGGCTGCCGCTGAGCGTGCCGAAAAACGTGGCTGGGCGATTGCCCAGGAAAAGACCAGTGAGCTGGTCAAGACCCTGGCCGACAATGGCATGCAGGTATCCGAGCAGGCCCCGGCGGCGGTGGAGAGCGGCTTCGAGCAGATCGGCCAGAGCATGACCGATGAGTGGCTCAAGCGTGCTGGTGCCGATGGCAAGGCGATTCTCGACACCTACCAGCCGTGATTCTGCTGCCCGCCGCACTGGTTGCGGCGGGCTTTTCTCGTGGCTTGACCAGGGAGCCCGTTGTTAATGACCCCACTGCACAAGCTCTACACCCTGTCCGGATGGTTGTCCGGCGTGTTTCTCGTCCTGATCTGTGTGCTGGTCGTGGCGCAGATCGTCGCCCGCCAACTGGGCACCATGGTGCCCGCCGCCGATGAGTTCGCCGCCTACGCGATGGCTGCATCGGGCTTTCTCGCCTTGCCCTACGCCCTGCAACGTGGCGCGCACATTCGTGTGGAACTGCTGTTGCGCCTGCTACCCGCTGGCGGTCGCCGTGTGGTCGATGCACTGGCCACGCTGGTCGGTTTGGGGATCGCCACCTATATGGCCTGGTACTGCGCGTTGTTCGTTCTGGAGTCCTACGAGTTCAAGGAAGTGTCGTCCGGCCTGTTACCGATTCCCATGTGGCTGCCACAGCTGCCGATGCTGCTGGGCACGCTGATTCTGGTGGTGGCCATGGCCGAGCGCCTGGTGCTGGTCTGCCAGGGCAAGCGCTTCGAAGCTGTCGAAGCCGGTACGGCGATGAGCGAGTGAGCCCGCTGGCTCGACCCTTAATTGCGGCCAGCGCCGCACTGCATTCGTGAGTGAACCCGTGGACTACACAATCATTACAATCACCCTGCTGCTGGCGCTGTTCGTGCTGCTTGGCGGCGGCGTCTGGGTTGCCCTGTCGTTGCTCGGCGTTGGCATCATCGGCATGGAGCTGTTCGGTGGTGCGCCGGCCGGTTCGATCCTCGCTTCCACCAGTTGGGCTTCCAGCGCCAGCTGGACATTGACGGCGCTGCCGCTGTTCATCTGGATGGGCGAGATTCTCTATCGCACCCGGCTTTCCGAAGACATGTTCAATGGTCTGGCGCCATGGATGCGGGGCCTGCCGGGACGGCTGTTGCACGTCAACGTGTTCGGCTGCGGTCTGTTCGCCGCGGTCAGTGGCTCTTCCGCTGCCACCGCTGCCACCATCGGCCGTATCTCTCTGCCCGAGCTGAAGTCGCGCGGCTACCCGGAATCCATCGCCATGGGCTCGCTGGCCGGTGCCGGCACGCTCGGTTTGCTGATTCCGCCGTCGATCATGATGATCGTCTATGGCGTGGCGGCGCAGGTATCGATCTCGCGCCTGTTCATCGCCGGCATTCTGCCGGGCCTGCTGCTGCTAGCGATCTTCAGCGGCTACCTGATGCTCTGGTCTGCCTGCAATCGCAGCAAGCTGCCGGAGGAGGGCGAGCGCCTGCCGTTCATGGACAAACTGCGTCGGGCCAAACTGCTGATTCCGGTATTGGGCCTGATCGTCGCGGTGATCGGTTCGATCTACGGCGGCATCGCCACGGCCACCGAGGCAGCGGCTGTGGGGGTGGTCGGTGCGCTGCTGATCGCGCTGGTCTCGGGGGCGCTGACCCGGGAAACCTTCATGGCCAGCCTGATGGGCGCGGTATCCACCTCGTGCATGATCTTCTTCATCCTGCTCGGCGCGGCGTACCTGACCTCGGCCATGAGCTTTACGGGGTTGCCGGCGGCGCTGGCCGACTGGATCATCGCCAAGCAGCTGTCGCCGTACCTGTTGCTGCTGGCGCTGACGTTGTTCTTCATCGCCCTGGGCTGCTTCCTCGACGGCATCTCGATCATCCTGCTGACCACCGCAGTGATTCTGCCGGCGGTGCAGGCTGCCGGGATCGATCTGCTGTGGTTCGGCATCTTCGTCATCCTGGTGGTGGAAATGGCGCAGATCACCCCGCCGGTGGGTTTCAACCTGTTCGTCATCCAGAACCTCACCGGACGCAACCTGGGTGCGGTGGCGCGTGCCAGCTTTCCGTTCTTCCTCCTGCTGGTGCTGGCGGCGATCCTCATCACCTTGTTCCCGCAGATCGTGCTGGCGCTGCCCCAAGCGATGCGCGGCACCTGATCTCTCTCTGGCCCGCTCACGCTCCGCTGGCGGGCCATGGCTTTTTCTTTTTGCACCGTGCCGGTGCAGCCTTGAAAGAAAATGTCGCAGCGCCGCAAGCGGTTGCGGGCCATCCCTCGTTAAGCTCGCTGGTTATATGTGACCAGTTGGTCGCTCCCTTCACGCCGGTCCGCATGCGACTCGCAAGTGTCATCGTCGCTTCATGGACTAACGTTGAACGAGCAGGCCGTTGAAAAACGTAGACGAGGCAGCCAGTGCAAGGCAAAAACAGGCGAAAAAGCGCAGTTTACGAGTTGTAAATGAGCATTTTGAACCTGTTTTTAACGCAGCAATGGCAACGTAGGTAGTTTTTCAACAGCCTGCTAATACCCAGCGGCAGCGATCCAGATGTCCTGTCGAACCACCAGCCCAATGGAGCAAAACCATGGCGTTCTTTACGGCGGCCAGCAAAGCCGACTTCCAGCACCAACTGCAAGCGGCCCTGGCACAGCACGTGAGTGAGCAGGCGCTGCCACAAGTAGCCCTATTCGCCGAACAGTTCTTCGGCATCATCGCCCTCGAAGAGTTGACCCAGCGGCGTCTGTCCGACCTGGTCGGCTGCACCCTGTCGGCCTGGCACATGCTGGAGCAGTTCGATCACGCCAAGCCGCAGGTGCGCACCTTCAACCCCGATTACGAGAAGCACGGCTGGCAGTCCACCCACACGGCGGTGGAGATCCTGCATGGCGATATCCCGTTCCTAGTCGACTCGGTGCGCATGGAACTCAATCGCCATGGCTACAGCATCCACACCCTGCAGAACAGCGTGTTCAGCGTGCGCCGCGACAAGAATGGCCAACTGCTGGAAATTCTCCCGCGTGGTACTCAGGGCGAGGGTGTGCTGCAGGAAGCGCTGATGTTCCTGGAAATCGACCGTTGCTCCAGCTCTGCGGAACTGAAAACCCTGGAGAGGGCCATTCACGAAGTCTTCAGTGATGTGCGCATGAGCGTCGCCGACTTCCAAGCGATGAAGGCCAAGGCGCGCGAACTGCTGGCCTGGCTGGATCGCGCCAAGCTCAAGGTGGACAAGGCCGAGCTGGATGAGATCAAGGTCTACCTGAACTGGTTGCTGGATAACCACTTCACCTTCCTCGGCTACGAGGAATTCACCGTCGTGCCGACCGCCGATGGCGGCAGCATGGTCTACGACGAGAAATCCCTGCTCGGTTTGTCCAAGCGTCTGCGCACCGGACTGTCCGCCGAGGAACTGCACATCGAAGCAGAGGCGGTGGCCTACCTGCGCGAGCCCCAACTGCTGTCCTTCGCCAAGGCTGCGGTACCGAGCCGTGTACACCGGCCGGCCTATCCGGATTTCGTCTCCATCCGCGAACTCGATGCCAAGGGCAACGTGGTCAAGGAATGTCGTTTCATGGGCCTGTACACCACCTCGGTGTATGCCGAGAGCGTGTGGAACATCCCTTACATCCGCCGCAAGGTGGACGTGATCAAGCAGCGCTCGGGCTTCGACAGCAGTGCTCACCTGGGCAAGGAGCTGGCCCAGGTGCTGGAAGTGCTGCCGCGTGACGACCTGTTCCAGACCCCGGTGGACGACCTGTTCAACACCGCGCTGTCCATCGTGCAGATCCAGGAGCGCAACAAGATTCGCGTGTTCCTGCGTCGCGATCCCTACGGCCGCTTCTGCTACTGCCTGGCCTACGTGCCGCGCGACGTCTATTCCACCGAAACCCGGATGAAGATCCAGCAGGTGCTGATGGAGCGTCTGCAGGCCACCGATTGCGAGTTCTGGACCTTCTTCTCCGAGTCGGTGCTGGCACGCGTGCAGTTCATCCTGCGTGTCGACCCGAAGAACAAGACCCAGATCGACCCCGTGCTTCTGGAGAAGGAGGTCATCCAGGCCTGCCGTTCGTGGAAGGACGACTACGCCAGCCTGATGGTCGAAAGCCTCGGCGAAGCGCTGGGCACCAACGTCCTGGCCGAATTTCCCGGCGGCTTCCCGGCTGGTTACCGCGAGCGTTTCGCTCCGCACTCGGCGGTGGTGGACATGCAGCATCTGCTCAGCCTGAGCAACGACAAGCCGCTGGTGATGAGCTTCTACCAGCCATTGGCCCAGGCAGGGCAGCAACTGCACTGCAAGCTGTATCACGCCGATACACCGCTGCCGCTGTCCGACGTGCTGCCGATTCTGGAGAACCTTGGCCTGCGTGTGCTTGGCGAGTTCCCCTACAAGCTGCGCCGCAATGATGGCCGCGAGTTCTGGATCCACGACTTCGCCTTCACCTACGCCGAGGGCCTGGACGTCGACATCCAGCAGCTCAACGACACCCTGCAGGACGCCTTCATTCACATCGTCGGTGGCGATGCCGAGAACGATGCATTCAACCGCCTGGTGCTGACCGCCGCCATGCCCTGGCGTGAAGTGGCGCTGCTGCGTGCCTACGCGCGCTACCTGAAGCAGATCCGCCTGGGCTTCGACCTCAGCTATATCGCTGCGACCCTGATCAACCACGCCGACATCGCCAAGGAGCTGGTGCGCCTGTTCCGCACCCGTTTCTACCTCGCGCGCAAGCTCACCGCCGAGGATCTGGAAGACAAGCAGCAGAAGCTCGAACAGGCCATCCTCGCCGCGCTGGACAACGTCGCCGTGCTCAACGAAGACCGCATCCTGCGGCGCTACCTGGACCTGATCAAAGCCACCCTGCGCACCAACTTCTTCCAGGCCGATGCCAGCGGCGCGGCCAAGTCCTATTTCAGCTTCAAGCTCAGCCCGCGCCTGATCCCGGAGATTCCACGGCCGGTGCCGAAGTTCGAGATCTTCGTCTACAGCCCGCGCGTCGAAGGTGTGCACCTGCGCTTCGGTGACGTCGCTCGCGGCGGCCTGCGCTGGTCGGATCGTGAAGAGGACTTCCGCACCGAGGTGCTCGGCCTGGTCAAGGCGCAGCAGGTAAAGAACGCGGTGATCGTGCCGATGGGGGCCAAGGGTGGCTTCGTGCCGCGCCGGATGCCGGTCGGTGGTTCGCGTGACGAGGTGATGGCCGAGGGCATCGCCTGCTACCGCATCTTCATCAGTGGCCTGCTGGACATCACCGACAACCTCAAGGAAGGCGAGGTAGTCCCGCCGCAGAACGTCGTACGTCACGACGCCGATGACCCCTATCTGGTGGTGGCGGCGGACAAGGGCACCGCGACCTTCTCCGACATCGCCAACGGCATCGCCGCCGAATATGACTTCTGGCTCGGTGACGCCTTCGCCTCCGGCGGCTCGGCCGGCTACGACCACAAGGGCATGGGCATCACCGCCAAGGGCGGCTGGGTTTCGGTGCAGCGTCACTTCCGCGAGCGCGGCATCGACGTGCAGAAGGACAACGTTACCGTGATCGGCATTGGCGACATGGCCGGCGACGTGTTCGGCAATGGCCTGCTGCTGTCGGAAAGCCTGCAGCTGGTAGCGGCCTTCAACCACATGCACATCTTCATCGACCCGAACCCGGATGCGGCCAAGAGCTTCGTCGAGCGCAAGCGTTTGTTCGAGCTGCCGCGTTCGAGCTGGGCCGATTACGACGCCAAGCTGATCTCCGATGGCGGCGGCATCTTCCTGCGCAGCGCCAAGAGCATCGCCATCACCCCGCAGATGAAGGCGCGCTTCGACATTGCTGCCGACAAGCTGGCGCCTACCGAGCTGCTCAACGCGCTGCTCAAGGCACCGGTCGACCTGCTGTGGAACGGCGGTATCGGCACCTACGTCAAATCCAGCAAGGAAAGCCACGCCGACGTCGGCGACAAGGCCAACGATGCGCTGCGCGTGGACGGTCGCGAACTGCGCGCCAAGGTGGTGGGCGAGGGCGGCAACCTGGGCATGACCCAGCTCGGTCGTGTCGAGTTCGGTCTGCATGGCGGCGCCAGCAACACCGACTTCATCGACAACGCCGGTGGCGTGGACTGCTCCGACCACGAGGTGAACATCAAGATCCTGCTGGGCGAGATCGTCTCCGCTGGCGACATGACCGAGAAGCAGCGCAACAAGCTGCTGGCCGAGATGACCGACGATGTGTCCGAGCTGGTGCTGGGCAACAACTACAAGCAGACCCAGGCGCTGTCGCTGGCCGAGCGCCGCGCCCGCGAGCGTGTCGGCGAGTACAAGCGCCTGATGAACGCGCTGGAAAGCGCCGGCAAGCTCGACCGCGCCCTGGAGTTCCTGCCTTCGGACGAGGAGCTGAACGAGCGCGCCACCAACGGCCAGGGCTTGACCCGGCCGGAGCTGTCGGTGCTGATCTCCTACAGCAAGATCGACCTCAAGGAATCCTTGCTCAAGTCCCTGGTGCCGGACGACGACTACCTGGCGCGCGAGATGGAGACCGCCTTCCCGGCAATCCTCACCGAGAAGTTCGGCGACGCCATGCGCCGTCACCGCCTCAAGCGCGAAATCGTCAGCACGCAGATCGCCAACGACCTGGTCAACCACATGGGCATCACCTTCGTGCAGCGCCTGAAGGAGTCCACCGGCATGAGCGCGGCCAACGTCGCTGGCGCCTACGTCATCGTGCGTGATCTGTTCCGCCTGCCGCACTGGTGGTCGCAGATCGAGGCGCTGGACTACAAGGTATCGGCCGATCTGCAACTGCAGTTGATGGACGAACTCATGCGTCTGGGCCGCCGCGCTACCCGCTGGTTCCTGCGCAGCCGCCGTAACGAGCTGGACGCCGCGCGCGACGTGGCGCATTTCGCACCGCGCATCGAAGCGCTGGTCGGCCGTCTGGACGAACTGCTCGAAGGCCCGGCCCGCGAGCAGTGGCTGGCGCGCTACCAGAGCTTCGTCGAGGCCGGTACGCCGGAAGAGCTGGCCCGCGTGGTCGCCGGCACCAGCCATCTGTACACCCTGCTACCGATCATCGAAGCAGCGGATGTCACCGGCAAGGATGCCAGTGAAGTGGCGACTGCCTACTTCGCCGTTGGCGGCTCCCTGGAGCTGTCCTGGTACCTGCAGCAGATCACCAATCTGCCGGTGGAGAACAACTGGCAGGCGCTGGCCCGCGAGGCCTTCCGTGATGATCTGGACTGGCAGCAGCGTGCGATCACCGTGTCGGTGCTGCAGATGGCCGATGGTCCGCAGGAAATCGAAGCGCGCGTGGCCCTGTGGCTCGACCAGCATCAACGCCTGGTCGACCGCTGGAAGGCGATGCTGGCCGAGCTGCGTTCGGCGACCGGCACCGACTACGCCATGTACGCGGTGGCCAACCGCGAGCTGATGGACCTGGCGCAAAGCGCCTGAGCCGTGCGCTGAAATAAAAGAGCCCCGCCAAGTGCGGGGCTTCTTTTTGTAGGGCGGTATTCACAGGCTTACGTAGCCCGGATGAAATCCGGGGAATTTTGCCGCCGATGTCCCGGATTGCATCCGGGCTACTACGCTGCTGTCGGTGCGCGCAGCGCACCCTAAGAGATGGAGTAGGGTGCGCTGCGCGCACCGCCATGCTCCGAATCAGCGCAGCATCTGCTCGACCAGGCGCTTCTCCTCGGAGAGTTCGCGCTGACGGGCATCGATGCGCGAGGCCAGCTGGAAGTTGTTGCTGGCGCGGCGCTTGGCGAAGTCCAGCTGCTCGATGGCCTGGTTGTAGTCGCCGACCAGGGCGAAGAACTCCGCGCGTGCCTGGTGCAGGCCGATGGTATTGCCACTCAGGCCGCGTACCTCGGCGACCTGATACCAGACGTCCGGGTCCTTGGCGCGAGTCTTGAGCAGATTGTCCAGGGCGCGCTCGGCATCGGCGATGCGTTGCTGCTTGAGCAGCAGATCGACGCGAGCCTGCTGCAATGGGTAGTTGCTCGGGTAGAGGGTGAACATGCGCTCCAGACGACGCTCGGCGGCGTCCAGGCGATTGGCCGCCATATCCAGCTCGATCTGCGCCAGGTTGTAGGTGATGTCGTCCGGGGTCTTGCTCAGCAGTGGCGCCAGGGTTTCACCGGCCTCGGCGAGTTGGCCGGTTTTCATCTGCGCCAGTACCAGGCCGTAGCGTGCGGCATCGAGGCCGGGGTTCTCGTCGAGCATGGCGCGAAAACGCTTGGCCGCGACGCCCGGCGTCTCTTCGTAGGTCAGTTGCACGCGGGCGCGCATCTGCTGGTAGCGCAAGCTGTCTTCACGGCCCGTGGCCGGGTACTGCTCGGCGCGGTTGCGGGTGTCGGCAATACGCGATTCCGACACCGGGTGGGTCAGCAGGAATTCCGGCGGGCGGGCGTCGTAACGGTACTGACGCATCAGCCGTTCGAACATCAGCGGCATGGCGCGTGGGTCGTAGCCGGCCTTTTCCAGGTTGACCAGGCCGATGCGGTCGGCCTCCTGTTCGTTTTGCCGGGAGAAACGCCGTTGTTCCTGAATGGCAGCGGCCTGGGTCGACATGATCGCTGCCATACCGGCATCGCCGGCGCCGGCCGCCGCGGCGACAATGCCGGCGAGCATGGCCGCCATCATTGGCAGCTGCATGCGTTGCTGGGCCTCGACGCCACGGGCGAAGTGGCGCTGCGACAAGTGCGCCAATTCGTGCGCCATGACCGAGGCGTACTCGGCTTCGGTCTGGGCATAAAGGAACAGGCCACCGTTGACCCCGACGATCCCGCCGGGGGCGGCGAAGGCGTTGAGCTGCGGGCTGTTGAGCAACACGAACTCCAGGCGGCGGTCCTGCAACTGGCTGGTTTCCGACAGGCGATAGACGCTGGACTCGACGAAATCCTTCAGTTGCGGGTCGTCCAGTTGCGAAACCTGGCCACGCAGCAGGCCGAGCCAGGCACGGCCGAGCTGGTGTTCTTGCTGGGGCGAGACGATCGAGGAGCTGGCGTCGCCTAGCGACGGCAGGTCACTGGCACCGGTGTGGGCGGCGAACAGGCAGGCCAGCGTCAGCAGGGTGGGGCGCAGAAAAGTCATGCACTCAGGGCTCTCGGGAGGCAAAGGCGTTACTGTAGCCGGCCAGCTACCGCGCTGGCCAGGGTTGTGGCGGCTTGGGTATCCTAGCCGACCTATCAGGAGTAGATGATGACAGACGTACCGGCTTTCGATGCTGAACTCGATGCCTGCGGGCTGAGCTGCCCGCTGCCCTTGCTCAAGGCCAAGCTCGAACTCAATCGCCTGGCCAGTGGCGCGGTGCTCAAGGTCAGCGCCACTGACGCCGGCTCGCAGCGCGACTTTCGCGCCTTCGCCAGCCTGGCCGGGCATGCGCTGCTGCATGAAGAGCTCGAGGCAGGCGTTTACCGCTATTGGCTGCGCAAGGCCTGAACAGCTGTTGCAGCTTGAAACATATCCCCGTGGTCATTCATGCGCGGCGTGCGCCATTTTTCATATGGCGGGCGTAGTGAAAGAGCCGGCTTTTCTCTGCGTTAAGGAATTCTGATGGTCAAGGTTTTGCGTAGTTGGCTGCATCGTTACTTCTCCGACGAACAGGCAGTGGTGTTGGCGGTGCTCCTGGTGCTGGGCTTTGCCGTGGTGCTGACGCTGGGCGGCATGCTCGCGCCGGTGCTGACCGGCCTGGTGCTGGCCTTTCTCATGCAGGGGTTGGTCAACGGCCTGGAGCGCCTGAAGGTGCCGCAGGTGCTGGCGGTCTGGCTGGTGTTCACCCTGTTCATGGGCGGCCTGACGGTGTTTCTGCTGGTGCTGATGCCGCTGCTCTGGCAGCAGTTGAGCACGCTGTTCAATGAACTGCCGCGCATGGCGGCCGAATGGCAATCGGTGTTCCTGCTGCTGCCGGAGCGTTACCCGAACCTGATCACCGACGCGCAGGTCGTGCAACTGATCGACAGCATGCGCGGCGAAGCTGGCAAGTTCGGCCAGTGGGCGCTGTCGTTCTCTCTGTCCAGCTTGCCGATGCTGGTCAGCGTGATGATCTACCTGGTACTGGTGCCGATCCTGGTGTTCTTCTTCCTCAAGGACCGCGAGCAGATCGGCCAGTGGTTTCGCAGCTACCTGCCGCGCGAGCGCTCACTGATTACCCAGGTGGCGCAGGAAATGAACCAGCAGATCGCCAACTACATCCGTGGCAAGTTCATCGAGATCATCATCTGCGGTGTGGTCACCTATATCGCCTTCGCCTACCTGGGCCTCAATTACGCCGCGCTGCTGGCTTTGCTGGTCGGCCTGTCGGTGGTGGTGCCTTACATCGGCGCGGTGGTGGTGACCGTGCCGGTGGCGCTGATCGGCCTGTTCCAGTGGGGCTGGAGCGATCAGTTCCTCTATCTGATGGTGATCTACGGCATCATCCAGGCGCTCGATGGCAACGTGCTGGTACCGCTGCTGTTCTCCGAGGCGGTCAACCTGCATCCGGTGGCGATCATCTGCGCGGTGCTGCTGTTCGGCGGGCTGTGGGGCTTCTGGGGTGTGTTCTTCGCCATTCCGCTGGCGACCCTGTTCAAGGCCGTGATCAACGCCTGGCCGCGTACCGAGCCGGTGTCCGCCGAATAAGGCGTCGATGGCAAAGGCCGTGCCTGGGTTCCAGCGCGGCCTTGCGTAGGAGCCCCGCCCCGGGGCGAAGCTTTTCGATTGCGCGCCACCCATGTTCGCGGCGGGGCGCCGCTCCTACACATGTGCCGCAACGATGCTTGGCTCAGCGGCAAACCAGGCTACCGCCGAACAAAAACGCCGCGACGGCCATGGGCCGTCGCGGCGTTTCATTTGCAGGGCAGGGGCTCAGCCTTTGTTCAGGGCTTCGGCGGCTGCCAGCACCTTGTCGACATGGCCGGCGACCTTGACGTTGCGCCACTCTTCACGCAACACGCCGTCCTTATCAATGAGGAAGGTACTGCGCACGATGCCCATGTATTCCTTGCCGTAGTTCTTCTTCAACTGGTACACGCCGAACAGGTCGCACAACTGGTGTTCTTCGTCGCTGATCAGCTCGAAGGGAAACGCCTGCTTGCACTTGAAGCTTTCGTGCTTTTTCAGGCTGTCCATCGACACGCCGAAGATCAGCGTGTTGGCTGCCTTGAACTGCTCGAAGCGAGCGCTGAAGTCCATACCCTCGGTGGTGCAGCCCGGGGTCGCGTCCTTCGGATAGAAATACAGCACAACCTGCTGGCCCTTGAGTGCGGACAGCCTTACCTGCTGGCCACTGGTGGCCTCGGCCTGGAAGTCGGCAACGGCTTTGTCGAGTTCAACGGGCATGGAAACTCCTTGCATGCGGCTATCAGGGATTCTGCGGGCGCCAGGGTTCGATCAAGGCATCAAGATTCAACGCATCGGCGAAATCGAGGAACTGATCGCGCAGCCAACTGATCTGTGTACCGGCCGGCAGAGTCACGGTCAGGGTGGCGTTGAGCATGGTGCCGCCGGTCTGTGGCGCCTGGTAGGTGTCGCAGGTCAGGGCTTCCAGCTCGACGCGGTGGTCGATGAAGAACTGGCATAGCTCGTTGAGAATGTCCGGGCGGTACACCGCGCTGACGTAGGCCACATAAGGCAGCGCCTGCGGGCGCACTTCGGCGGCGGCGCTGCGCGCCAGGTCCACGCTGAAATCATGCTTCTTGGCCAGCAGCGGCAGGCTCGACTCCAGGCGCGCCAGTGCATCCCAGCTACCGGACACCTGCAGCACCAGGGCGCTGAATTCACCGTGACGGCTCAGGCGAGTGCTGATCACCGCACAACGGTTCTCATGGCTGGTGCGGCTGAGCAGGTTGGTCAGGGCCATGGCGTCGCGGCCGAGAGCGCTGATGACGAGGAATTGTTCGCGAACGAGGGGGGTGGACATGCAGCCTTCCTAAAGCGATGAACGGTCCACGCACGAGAAGCCGCAGACCAAAGACAGCAGGTTAGCGAAAAGCACCGCCGAGGGGAATGGCGAAGCCTTGTGCATCGGACGACGGCCTGCGCCGATAGCCGGTCGCGGAAAAGCGCAGGTAGTGTTCAAACGACCTGATAAGCCCTTGTCCGTTGCTTGTGCCGGATTGGTGGCACCAGTACCATTACGGCTCAATTTTTCCGGCAGGAGCGGTTGCATGATTGCGGGCAGTATGGTGGCACTGGTCACGCCCATGGATGCGCAGGGTGGTCTGGATTGGGAGGCCCTGAGCAAATTGGTGGATTTCCACCTGCAAGAGGGCACCAATGCCATCGTCGCGGTCGGCACCACCGGTGAGTCCGCCACGCTGGAAGTGCCCGAGCACATCGAAGTGATCAAGCGCGTGGTCAAGCAGGTTGCCGGCCGTATCCCGGTGATCGCCGGCACCGGCGGCAACTCCACCCGCGAATCGGTCGAGCTGACCCGTGCCGCGCAGGAAGTCGGCGCCGACGCCGCCCTGCTGGTCACCCCGTACTACAACAAGCCGACCCAGGAAGGCCTGTACCTGCATTTCCGCCACATCGCCGAAGCCGTCTCGATCCCGCAGATCCTTTACAACGTGCCGGGCCGTACCGTGTGCGACATGCTGCCGGAGACCGTCGAGCGCCTGTCGAAGATCGACAACATCATCGGCATCAAGGAAGCCACCGGCGACCTGCAGCGCGCTCAGGACGTGCTGGATCGCGTCAGCAAGGATTTCCTCGTCTATTCCGGTGACGACGCCACTGCCGTCGAACTGATGCTGCTGGGCGGCAAGGGCAACATCTCCGTCACCGCCAACGTTGCGCCGCGTGCCATGAGCGATCTGTGCGCCGCCGCCATGCGTGGCGAGGCGGCCATCGCCCGCGCCATCAACGACCGTCTGATGCCGCTGCACAAGGCACTGTTCCTCGAATCCAACCCGATTCCGGTGAAATGGGCGCTGCACGAAATGGGTCTGATGGGCGATGGTATTCGTCTGCCGCTGACCTGGCTCAGCCCGCGCTGTCACGAACCGCTGCGCCAGGCCATGCGCCAGTGCGGTGTATTGGCTTAACTCAAGGATTCTACGCATGAAGCGACTGGCCGGATTTTCCGCCCTTGCTCTGATCGTCTCCAGCACCAGCGGTTGCGGCTGGCTCTGGGGTGAAAATGGCTACTTCCGTGATCGCGGTAGCGACTACCTGGAAGCGCGTCAGACTGCACCGATGCAATTGCCGGCTGATGTCCAGGCCAAGCGTCTCGATCCGCTGCTGCCGGTGCCTGCCCAGGTGGCCAGCAGCACCGCGACCCCGGCCGAATTCGAAGTGCCGCGCCCGCAAGGCCTGCAGGTACGTGCCGACGAGCGCGAGTTCAGCCTGCAGCGCAGCGGCGATTCGCGTTGGGTCGTGGCCCAGCGCGTGCCGGCCGAAGTCTGGCCGCTGGTGCGTCAGTTCTTCGAGGACAACGGTTTCCGCATCGCCAGCGAGCGTCCGCAAACCGGCGAATTCATCACCTCCTGGCAGCGTTTCGATGAGCTCTCCACGAGCATGGCGCGCAGTCTGAGCAGCCGCGTTTCCGGCGTTGCGGCGGATGCCGAAACCCGCGTGCGCGTGCGCATCGAGCCGGGCGTACAGCGCAACACCAGTGAAGTCTTCGTCACCAGCGCCGAGCGTCCTGCCGGCAGCACCGCCGATGTCGATTTCGCTGCCCGTAGCGGCAATGCCAGCCTCGAAGCTGCACTGCTCGACGAAATGCTGGTGAGCATGGCCCGTGGCGTGGAGCAGGGCGGCTCGGTATCGCTGCTCGCCGCACGCGACTACGATGCGCCCAGCCGCGTCAGCCTGAGCGAAGACGGCAACGGCAACCCGGTGCTCAACCTCGGCGCCGATTTCGACCGCGCCTGGTCTGGCGTCGGCCGTTCGCTGGAGCTCGGCAACGTGCGCGTCGACGACCTCAACCGCAGCCTTGGCCTGTACTACATCAACATGGCCGAAGGTGCTCAGATCAACGAAGAGAAGCCGGGCTTCTTCGGTCGCATGTTCGGCAGCGCGCCGAGCAAGGAAGAGATCGAAGCCCGCGCCGAGCGCTATCAGGTGCGCCTGACTCCGGTTGGCGATGGCGTCCAGGTCACCGTGGAAAAAGACCTCAACACCGTTGCCCCGGCCGATGTATCGCGCCGCGTGCTGAGCCTGATCCAGGATAATCTCGGCTGACTGGCGCCAGCAGGCCGTTGAACAACGGCCTGCAGCGCGCTCCAGCCGTTAATCGATGGGCGAAACCCGCAAAGGTTTCGCCTTGTTAGTTTGAAAGTCGCGCAGCGACGTCTTCCTTCAGTCCTTCTCCCAGCGGGAGAAGGTGGTGCGAAGCGCCGGATGAGGGAGGGCATGCCGCGAAGGCTTTCATCATTCGGGATGCCTCTCGCGGCATACCCGTTTGCCAGAAACGGAAATGCCGACATGAGCACACCCACCACCCTGAGCCTGAAGAAGATCTACTCGGGCAAGGTCCGCGACCTCTACGAAATCGACGACAAGCGCATGCTGATGGTGGCCACCGATCGTCTGTCGGCATTCGACGTCATCCTCGAACAACCGATTCCGGAGAAGGGCAAGATCCTCACCGCCATCTCCAACTTCTGGTTCGACAAGCTGGCTGGCGTGGTGCCCAACCACTTCACCGGTGACAAGGTCGAAGACGTGGTGCCGGCAGCCGAGCTGCCACTGGTCGAAGGCCGTGCGGTCGTCGCCAAGCGCCTCAAACCGGTCGCCGTGGAAGCCATCGTGCGTGGCTACATCGTCGGCTCCGGCTGGAAGGAATACCAGAAGAGCGGCACCGTGTGCGGCATCGCCCTGCCAGCAGGCCTGAAGGAGGCGGCCAAGTTGCCGCAACCGATCTTCACCCCCTCGACCAAGGCCGCCGTGGGCGATCATGACGAGAACATCAGCTTCGCGCAGTGCGAAGCCATCATCGGCGCCGAACTGGCTGCCCAGGTGCGTGACACGGCGATCAAGCTGTACACCACGGCTGTCGAGTACGCCGCTACCCGCGGCATCATCATCGCCGACACCAAGTTCGAATTCGGCCTGGACGAAGACGGCACCCTGACCCTGATGGACGAAGTGCTGACCCCGGATTCCAGCCGCTTCTGGCCGGCCGACAGCTACGCCGAAGGCAGCAACCCGCCGAGCTTCGACAAGCAGTTCGTGCGCGACTGGCTGGAATCCACCGGCTGGAACAAGCAAGCCCCGGCCCCGGCCGTACCGGCAGACGTCGCGCAGAAAACCGCCGACAAGTACCGCGAAGCACTGACCCGCCTGACCGCTTGAACCTTGCGAGAGAAGGCCGGGCAGCCCCCGGCTTTTTCACAAGCGCCTGATAGAACACGAAAATTTTTCAAAATAAGCTTCGCCAAAGCGCATTCAGCTGTTATGATTCGCGCCGCTTGGGAAGATGCCGGAGTGGTCGAACGGGACGGATTCGAAATCCGTTGTGTCAGCAATGGCACCTAGGGTTCAAATCCCTATCTTCCCGCCATATCCAAGCCAAAGCCCCTGAAGCTCCCAGAGCTTCGGGGGTTTTTGCTTTCTACGGCATGCAAGGTGTCGAGAATCGAAGCGAAACGCGAGGGAGATAAGGATGTTCCTGAAAGCGCTGAAGCCAACCTGGCGAAAGCTGATTGTTGCGGTAGGTATCTACTTTATGGGCGCCTTGAGCATTGGTGCGGATAAAGCTATCCGCGATGTCTCGCGTGAGCATCTAGCTACGTCTGCTGAAGTGCAGCATTACCTCGCAGAAGTCAAACGCCTGTATGGCGACGCCGAAACAGACGAGAAGGTGAAGGAGTTAACCGTTCAACTTCTAGAAAACGCTTCGTATACGGATGCAAAGGGAAACCTTGAGCTTAAGGTTTCGGTTATCAAATGGGCGCACGGCATCAGCATGGGAATTCTTTGCTATTTGCTGGCCTGTGTAGCTTGCACGGGTGCGCAAGCCCGTAAAAGTTGATGCTGTAGCTGCCGGACATGCGCGAGGGCGAGAGTCCGGGCTGCGTCACGCTCAGTGTGATAGAGAAGGCGGTAATGCTCGTGAGGGGGCGGCTCACAAGGTGTCGGCAACCGTTCCGGGGAAGCCTGCGAGGCTTGTCATGAGATATCCAGCCGCGACCCTGCAGGGTCACGGCGGCCAGGTAACCTCCATTCCTAACCCTTGGCACGGCGAGCGGCGAATTCGGCTTCGACGTCATCGTTGGATCGACCACGACCAGCCTCTAGCGATGCTCTGGCAACAGCGACCTTTAGTTGCACGAACTCGTCATGCTCTCTGGTTTGCTGTTGGCGGATGAAATCGCACATGAGGTCACGTATGACCTGAGAGGCTGGCCCGTGTACAGCTTTAGCGGCTGCCGTAAATTCTTCTAGCAGCGCGGGCTCCAGCTTCAAGTGGAAGACGGCTTCTTTGGCCATGTTGCGTCACCTCAGACAAGAAACGGGGCAGGTCTTTTCTGGACATAACTAACTTGAAAATAAATCTGTCCCCTTTTCCTGTCCCCTTTTCCTCAATGATTTACGGAAAATTATTCGTGGTCTGTCCCCGGTTGTTCCGGTTGTTCTTTACCTATTTCGCGCAGAGCTTGGTCGTAGGTGCTGTATAGTTTACTGACACGCCGTGAAAGTTTCATTCCACCCCTAGTAGCTCTGTCCGTCCAGTAATGGCCTTCAAGTTCCTCGGCTGGAAGGCCATGTATTTCGAGTGAAAAAGAACCATGATGAATTTCACTCTTAACACCTTGCAGTTCGATCCTTGGCTCATTCCTATATACTCCGACAAGCTTAAAAAGCTCATCATCTTCTTGCTGTTCAATACTATGAGCAACAAGAATAGATTTAGATTCTTTAGTTAGCAGCCTAAGGCTTAAGAAGGTCATAGACTGTCTAATGACCGCATATCCATAGGTAGGTGGTATTATTTCCCCCGTTTCCGGATCTTGCCAGTTGCTTTGTAATTCAACCCTCCATGTGCCTCGTAAATCTGGTCTCTTAACATACCACCCCCTAAATATCTTCCAAGACCACATGTACTTATTGAATATCATTACGAAGAGCGTTATGCAGCCAACAACCGTGCTGAACGGTTTAACAAAGTCCCAGCTCAGAACCGGCATTCCCTGAAGCCAAAGAGCAAGAAGCCAAACCGAAATCGTAAGAGCAATAAATGATGAAACGTGAAGTCTGGTTAGCATTATTGGTAACCTATGTAATCCCAAGCGTCACTCAAAAACTGATGTGCGCTTTTTCTAGTCCATGGCTGACTACCTCTAAATAGGTACTTTAGCTCACTAACCTCACCCCATTCAGAGCAGAGCTCGTCTGATAAGGTGTTATTAAATAACTCCGCAAGGATAGCTCTAATCATTGATTTAAATGTTTGGTATTGAAAACAAGGGGTTGATGCATTAAATACTAGACATTCGATGAGAAAGCTAGGTGTATCTTTGGCGGATTGAATGCCAGCCAAGGCCATTTCATTAGAAAGGCTCTTAAGTATACGCACAGCTCTTTTGTATCTTCTCTGTGTAGCATCGTTTTTTGATACGCCATTATTGTAATGCTGCTCGGGCCAATTCCTTACTCTAGGAGGGTTGTAATCATCCGGTATCATTTCCACTCCAGAGTGATAAAAGCCCGTAGTGACATATCTGCGGTGTTCAAAAAAAGCAGCAACGTCTGATTCTACACGGTAAGTATTGGCTTTTATGTCGAATGCTTTACTTCCGCGTCTAACAGAAGCCCTTCCAAACCTGGCAATCAGCGCTTCCTCTAATTCGTTCTTGAAAGTGGCATATTCATAGCTTGCGGGGACAAAGCTTTTTGCAAGCTCCATCTTCACATTATCATCAGGATAGTCTGGGAAGTATGTATCAAAGCAGAGAACTCCAATATCTACATCACTATCTCTTCTAACATTTACTCTGTTTCTATATGATCCTTGAGTGAATACCCGAATATCTCTATTTTTAAGCTTGTCACTAGCCCGGATTGCTTCCCTTATCTGTCTCTCAGCATTTTCTGCCCGTGCTTGCTCTGTCTGGCTGGGCCCTTGCGACCAGCTAGAGAATACAGATTCCCAATCCCTACTCATGCTATTGCTCCGAAACTTATAAGTTATTATTTTTTAGTGAAAAATCTATCTTGGATTTATTGCCGCTCTTATGTGCGCCGCTAAAGAAGAAGCTAGTTCAATATAAGACTTTGCGTCATCTTCGCTAAGAGTTAGCTCCTCCGCATGTGCAGCCTTGTTGCGTAATTGCTTTAATTTGTTAAATGTGTCTAGCTGCTTTCTGTCAATGACCGCACACTGCAATAAGTATTCCCCGAGCTTTGGGTGGGTTCTGAAAGTGGCACTTGGCGGCTCATTCCAAAAAGAACTTGCAGCGGCTGTTGCTGCAGATTCAACTTCTAGCCAAGCCTCCATAATGGCAGCGCGAGCTGAAAAATCTACTAATTGAAGCAAGTGGTTTTTCTGAGAGTACTGTGCTGGCTGCTGGTCTTCGATAGGCTGTATTGCATCAGCCACTTCAGCTTTGAGCTCGGCTACCTGCTTGGAAAACTCAAGTTCTAATTCTTTGTACTTTAGTCTCTGGAGGAATGGAATTAACTCTATGAGTGGCTTTTTCAGCATTAGAGCAAAAGCTAAAATCACAGCTGGCCATGCAAGAGAGTCAATTGCTTTGGATAGAAAGGTCAGACCGTCCATTTTTTGACTATTCCTTTGGTATGTGGCCAATAAGGGATTGCATGGATTAAGCACATAGGCGCTGGAGCGTGATGGCCAAAAGCTAGCTATAGCTGTCTGGCATGTCTAGTAGCACTGTCGAAAAAGTGTCGAAATCAACGGGCGACAGAGTGCCGCAATGGGCAGAAGGCATGAGACGAAAGCCTTGATTTTGCTAGCGTTGGGCAGGGAAGGGCAGCAACGGGCACCCGTAAAAACGGGTTCAAATTCCCCAATCTTCCCGCCATATCCAAACCAAAGCCCCGAACCGTAATGCGCTTCGGGGCTTTGTCGTTTACGGGTCTTCGCCTTGGCCTACCGCAAATGGTCGAACGCCCTCGAAGCACCGCTCACCGCGCTACAAAGCGCGAGCTGGCGCACATTTCTGCAAAGCGCTTATTGGTGCCAGCTTCGTCAGTTTTGGCGCACTGCTCGCCGCTTCGCTTGGGAAATTCCTTAACGATGAATAGGGAGATAGATTTTTCTATTGGCCATGTTTTTTGAAGTCAAAAAAATAGCGTCAGCATGGTGACGGATGGTCGTTAACGGCCGCTGAGTGTGCCGATATTCTCCGCCTCAACGCTCGAAGCGATGCTGGCACGGCCATGGATAGATCGGGCGTAGACCACCGTTTCACCCTCGGAGCACCGTCCCCATGATCGATCTGTCCACCTGGAACCTGACCATCCCTGTCGGTGTTCCCGCCGCCGTTATTTCCACCCCCGTTCTGGCCGGTGGGTATCAGGATCATTACTTTCAGTCCAAGGAGGGCAAGCTGTTTTTCTGGGCGCCGGTCAGCGGCACCACGACCGCCAACTCGACCTACCCGCGCAGTGAGTTGCGCGAGACGTTCGCCAACGGCGCTCTGCGTAACTGGCCCTACAGCGCTGCGGATAACGTGCTGACCGCCACGGCGAGAATCACCCAGGTGCCTTCGAACGGGCTGATCGCCTTTTCCCAGATTCATTCGAAGAACAGCATCTCGCCCCCCGTGATGCTGGGCTATCAATCCTTGTCGCCCACTGGCTATGGCAACGTGGTGATTTCGTTTCGCGGCAATCCGGCCAGCGACAATGCAACCAAGATCGTGCTGTCGAGCAAGATCAAGCTGAATCAGGATTTCAGTTATGAGGTGTTTCTGGCGAAGAACGGCAGGCTGACGATTGGTCTGGTCGAGCCTGGTGGTGCGGTCAAAACCTGGAGCGGTGTACTCAACTCGGCCTGGGCCAGCCACAACCTGTATTTCAAGGCGGGCGTTTACACGCTCGACAACAACGGCAATGAAACCAGTGCCGGGGCTGCGGTGTTCTCAACGCTAAAAGTGGAGCATCGTTAGCAGGCGTTGAAAAACTACCTGCGTTGGCAATACTGCGTTAAAAACGGCCTCGCGTGCGAGCCCAGTCAAAATGCTCATTTACAACACGTAAAGTCGAGCGCGACTCCGAGCGTTTTTCGGCCGTTTTTGTGGGGCCGCCATCGGTATTGTCTTGCCTGCCTCGCCTACGTTTTTCAATCGCCTGCTGACACCGTCTGGCCTGCACTCGGATCAGGATGAGTGCAGGCTTTTCGGCCACGTCTGGCGTAGGTCAGTTGGTGCAGGTGGGGGCGTCTGCGCTGCTGCTGGTGCCGGTCAGGGGCTGGGATATCTGCAGGTGGCAGTTGCGCCGCACGGTGTTGTCGAGGATCTGGCTCTGCAGGGGTAGCAGGTCGCCGATCAGCAGGTTCTGCAATAGCGGGTTGGCGCGGTACTGGTTGCTGCCCAGTACGGTGTTCTGCATGCCTTCCACGCGGATCATGGCTTTGCCGATGCTTTCCAGGGTGTTGCCGGTGATGACCAGTTGGCCGGCGGTGAGTTGCTCGTTACGCAGGCTGATGGCGTATTCCGGGGTGGACTGGATGCGGTTGTCGATGATCAGGGCGCCGCTGAGCCCGCCGGCGTCGATGGCGCTGAGCCGGCTGTTGGCGATCAGGTTGTTCTCGATCAAAAGCCCAGCGCCGCCGTTGATCTGCCGCAGCATCACGCCGTAACCCCTGGACGCGCCGAGGCGGTTGTTCTCGATCAGCAGGGCGCCGCTTTGCTCGCTGACTTCGATGGCGCTCTTGCCGGTGTGCAGGATAAGGTTGTTCTGAATGCGCCCGCTGCTGCTGCCGCCGATGCGAATGCCGCTGTTGTGCTTTACGTCGTCGATGCGGTTGTCTGCGATCAGGAAGCGGCTGTTGCCCAGATCGATGCCGTACTGCTGCAGGTGGCTGAACTGGTTGTTGCGGATCAGGGCCTCGCTGTGGCGCAGCTCCAGGGCGCTGGCCATGCTGTCGAAGCGACTGTTGTCGATCAGAATGCGCGCCGCCGGCCGAGTGGCCGATTGCTGCGCGCTGATGCCGCTGCTGATGCCGCGGGAGAAGTTGGCGTTGTAGCCGATCTTGACCAGATGCGAGTCGACAACCCGCAGACGGCTGCCGGCCCAGTTCATGATGAAGGGGCGGGTAGGGCGGTCGGTGGCCAGCGCGCGGCCGTCGCTCCAGCTTTCCAGGCGCGAGCCCTGTACCTGCAGCAAGCCCTGGTTGATCAGCGCGGTGCCCGATGGGCCGAAGAGGTAGAGCACCTGATCGTCGACGAGCAGGGCGGCGTCTTCGGCGATCATCAGCGGGTAGCTGAGCAGGTAACCGTCTTCATGCTTGCGCAGAACCTTTGGGTCGTTCAGTTGCGCGTGCAGTTGCGTCAGGCTAACGCTGCCACCGCGGATGACCACGGCGCGCGGGTGTTGCGCCTGGTAGCCGGCGATGGCGCGGAACAGGCCGTTGTGCACGAACGGCTCGAAGGGCCAGCTGCCCGCCTGGGCGGAGTACATCGGCTCCAGGCTGGCGTTGCCGCGCTGCGCCGGTGCCTGCAGGTCGAAGGCCGGTGGCTGGCTGTGCTGCATGATCTGCTGGCTGGTGTGCTGTTGCTGCTGCTGTTGCCAGTGCGGGTCCAGCGTGTGCAAGGCCGCCGGGCCGCCGAGGGCACTCAGGCTGCAGGCTGCGCAGGCCGTCAGCAACAGCGCGCGGGAGAGGGTCAGTGCCTGGGACATGGTGGCATCCTGCGTCAGTTGAGCTGGGGGTACAGCGGTTTCAGATCGCCGCCCACCTGGCTGTAATGATTGATGGCTTTGCCGTGTGCCTGGTACAGGCGTGCGGCCCATTGGTGCTGCGGATAGCGAGTGAGAAAGGGCAGCACCCAGACCATCTTGTGCGGGCCGACTTCGCTCTGGCGCTCGGTCAGTTCCGCCAGGGTCTTGGGCTCCAGTACGGCGCGCGCGGCAAAGTTGGCAAGCCCGGCGAGTTTCTCGCGCTCCTGCTCGGTGAGCGGGCGACCGTTATGTTCGGCAGCCTCCACCAGCAACATCAGCGGTACCAGGGCGTAGTGGCTGTAGTCGGCAGCCAGGCGGCCGCGGGCGACCTCCAGGGGCAGGTATTGGTAGTCGCCCTTGCCGGGGGTAAGCTGGGTGAAGGCGCGGCGCAGCGCGACATCGGCCCAGGCCAGGGCGCGGTCATCGTCGAGCAGCATGGCGGTGGCTGCCACGGCCCAGGCGGCCCAGTAGTCGTGGTTGTTGAAGTAGATGCCGCTGTCGTAGCGGCGTGGTTCGTACTCGGCCATCACCTTGGCCGACAGCTGGCCCAGCCAGCGCGTCTGAACGGCGCTCAACTGATAGCGCTGATCGCTCAGGGCCTGCACCTTGAGCAGTGTCGAGGCGATGGCGGCAAGCGCCCATTTGCGCGAGGCGACGCCGGTCTTGCTGGCGTCGTCGCTGAGCAGTGCCGATTTGCTGGCCCAGGCATCGAGCCACAGGTTCAGGCAGGCCAGGGCGGTTGTGGCTTCGTTGGCCTTGCTGGTGCGCTGGAACACCTGAGTGGCTTTCACCAGGCCGCCGATGTAGTGCTTGACCTGCTGGCGGATGCGTTCGGTGTCCTTGCTCTGGCGCGCCACCAGCCGCGATTTGCTGGCGTCGCTCTGGTCGTACTTGCTGTCCAGTTGCAGGTGCCCGGTGTAGGCGGCAGGCGGTTTTTTCGGGCAGCTCTCTTGGCGGTAGTCGCCCGTCATCTGCGCCGCTATGTTCGGTGCGTGATTGCTCCAGATCGACTGCGTGGCGCTGGCGCTCATGGGGCCGGCGAGCAGCACCAGCATGATCGTCAGGCGGCCGGGCGAAATCCTTACAGGCATAGCTTGGTCTCGATCTGGAAGGGCTGCTCCACGACCTGGGTAGGCTCGAGCAGCACCGACAGCAGGTTGGCGTCGCGGAACTCCGCAGCGCGGCTCAGCTCCAGGTAGTACTGCCCGCCGGTGACGATGGCCTCGCGGCGGAACCACACCTTGTCGCGCGTGCCGTTGTCGTAGTAGGTGATGATGTAGAAGTTCTTGATGTTGGGGTCACTGATGCGGATGTCGAGCACCGCATCGCGGCCCTTGAGGTCCTTGCGTTGCGCACCGGCGTTGCTGAGCAGTTCGAGACGGTCGTTGAGGCCCATGGCCGGGCGTTCGACGCGGGCTTCGAGCAGGCTGTCGCTGGCTTTGCAGCCGCCGTTGACGGCCGGGATCAACTGGCGGTAGGTCAGGTCGCCATCGAGGCGGTAGTTGGCCGGCAGTTCCCAGATGATCAGCTTGGGCGCCTTGTCCGGGGCGTAGTTGGGCGACAGCAGGTATTCCAGCAGCGAGCCGTCCTGGCCCGCACCGGGCAGGGCGTAGTTGATCAGGTCGCTGCCCAGGTACTGCTTGAGAAAACCGTCGAAGTTGAACTGCTTGGTCTCGTCTTCACGGGCGGCGGAGTTACTGGTGCCGACCAGGACGATTTCCGGGTCGGGCTGATCCTCGAACAGCAGGGCCGCATCGTTGTCTTCCGGCACGGTCTGGTAGCCGGGCACGAACTGATAACCGAAGTGGTTGCCGCAGATCGCCGCCAGGCCGAGGTTGAGGGTGCCGTCCTTGGACAGGGTCAGGGTTTGCTCGGTGGTGTAGCCCTTGCGCGGGAGTTGCGCGTAGACCGGGTGCTGGCGAATGGCGTCGGCGGTGACCCGGGCGGTGGCTTCTGCACCTACCGGGGTCCAGTGGTGATCGCGGCGGAAGAAGAAATCCTTCGGCGGTTGCTCCACCAGGGGCATGATGTCCGGAACGATGGCGCCGCCATCACGCATCTGCTGCATGAACTTGCGCAGGTTGGTGCTGGCCCGCGCGTAGTCGAAGCCATGCATCTGCCCTGGCAGCAGCTGGGCGCGATGCATCAGGCCGCGAGTCGGCTGCACGGCCACCGCCACCTGGGTGCCATGGCTGGCGAACGCGCGCATCAGGCGGGCGAACTCCGGCTGCATGGCCGGTGGAATGCCGAACTCGTTGGTCAGGTCGACTTCCGAACGGAACAGCCAGCGATCGCTCCCCGGCACGATCTGCTTGAGTGACTTCATGTTGCCTTCGGCATATTCCTCGGGCGCACTGAGTTGCGGGCAGATCAGGCATTGCAAATCCATGCATTCATCGGTCTTTTCGCTCTGCGCTGCAGCAGAGGCGTTCTGTACGCCCGCTGCGATCAGGCTGCCGATGGCCAGTAGAAAATAGTGCTTCATGCTCGTTGGGATCATCGTCCGCTCACTTGTTTGGCCAGCCGTTCAGGGTTCATTCGCTGGGGTCGATGCTGTTGGCCAGGGTTATCGCGCGGTAGCCGTTGGCTGCGGGCAGCAGGGCATAGCTGTAGGAGCGGCCCTTTTTCAGGAACAGCTCGTCGAAACCGATCAGCTGTTCGCTGTCGGCATAGGCGGCGAAGGCGATCTTCAGCTCGTTGACCATGCGGCTGCCGGTCTCGTCGCGCTTGATGGTGTCGACCACCACGTGCTGCCCGTCGACGGTCTTCAATGCTGCCGGCTTGTCGGTGAGGTTGTAGAAGGCGATCTGCGCCTTGCGCGGCTCGTTGACGAACTGGTCGGCGATCAGCAGCAGTTGGCCGTCGCGGTAGATCACCGTGCTGGCGGTGTTGGCCTTCAGCTCATGCTCGATCGCCTGGTTGGCCACGGCGATGCGCTGCTTGCCCGGCGCGACGAAGCGATAGCCACCGAACTGCCCGCTGGTGACGACCTGGGGCTTGTTCTTGCCGCTGAGGGTGACTTCGATGTTGCGTTCGCTGAGGTTGAGGACTCGCACGAATGCCGAGTTGGCCGGGGCCACCGGGTCGTAAAGGTCGGCGTTGCCGTCCTGGGCTTGGGCGGCTGCGCTGGCGATCGTCAGCAGGATGATCAGGGCGCGGGAAATGAGGGCAGGCATACGACGGTACCTCGGTCAGTGTTGGGCAGTTTCTGGCGTAGCCAGGGGGGAAGGAATCTGACGCTGGGCGAGCAGGGTGCGCAGGGGGAACTCCCAGATCACCGTCTGCAGCTCACCACTTTTCGCGGCTGGGCCGGCGAGAAATTCGTTCATCGACTGGAACGGGCCGCGGGCTTCCAGCGCGACGCTTACCAGGTCGCGCTGCAGGGCCTCTTTGAGAAAACCGACGAAGTTCCAGTCGTCGATACGGGTGTAGCTGGTGCCGACCAGCGCCAGTGACACGGCCTCTTCGCCGAACAGGCTGTCGGCGAGGTCGTTGCGGCTCTGCTGCAGGGTTTCGTAGAGCTGGATATGCACTGGCTCGAAATAGCTGGGGGCCAGCCTGGGGTCGAACTTGAGGTAGTTGAGCAGATCGCCGGTCACCTCTTTTTCGCTGATGGCCTGGGTCAGGTAAGGGGTCTCGCCCCGCAGTTCGGGAAACTGCTTGGCCAGGGTCTGGGCTGCCAGTTCGGCGCCCCTCGGGCTCCAATGGGTGTCGTTGCGCAGGAACAGCTGCTCGGTGGCTGCCGCGCTCTGGTAGGCGCTGCGCAGATCCACGGTGTCGATGCCGTGGTCGTGCAGGCGCTGGCTGAAGTGCTGGTACAGGCCGCTGATCTGCTGCGAGGGGGTATAGGTGGAGTGTGCGGCGTAGGTGTCCAGCTTCATCGGAACCGGCAGGACGATCAGCCGCGCGCCCTGTTGCGCCAGTTGCGCGCGCACCTTGTCGATCAGCACGATTTGTCGCTCCAGGTTGCCCTCGAGGTCCCGGGGCTGCAGGTATTCCTGGTTGGTGAACAGCCAGCCGTCACGGCCCAGTACCACGCCGCTGGCGCCTTCACGAAAGATCGCGTGCTGGATGTTGGCCCACAGCTCGACGGACGGGTCGCGCAGGAACAATTGCTTGTCGTAGAACTGCTCGAACTTGCGCACCAGTTTGCCGTCGAGAAACAGCGACAGGGCCTGGGTCTGCGTGCCGGCGAAGGCGAACACCGCCGGCAGCGAGTACAGGAACATGGCGCACAGCATCACGCAGAAGAGAATCCCGTTGATCTTGCTGGCCGAGTTCATCACCGGAAACATGGGGGCATCCTCAGAACTGGAAATACAGGAAAGGTGAGAAGGAGTTCGCGGCCAGGCGGGTCAGCGTCAGCAGGAAACCGACCCACAGCAACAGAGCGCTGAAGCCTCCGACGTGCTGCATGAAGTACTGGTCCTGGCCGGTGCCCGCGTAGTAGCGAATGTTGATGCCGCCGGCGATGACGATCCACAGCAGGGCGATCAGGGTGAAGGTCATGGTCATGGCCGAGGTGCCGAACCAGTAAAGATCCAGCGAACCGATGCCATTGAGGCCGATCAGCGCCTGATAGACCTGCAGGGCGTGCGGCAGATTACCGGTGAAGAACAGCGGCATGCAGGAGGCCAGCACGAACATGCAGCGGGCATTGCGCCAGAAGTTGTAGGGCGTGTTGACCTTGGTGGCGATGCCCAGCTTGCGCTCGACCACCATGGCAATGCCGAAGAACAACCCCCAGAAGATGAAGGCGAAGCTCGGCCCGTGCCAGAGCCCGGACAGCACCATGGTGATGACCAGCCCGACGAGCATGCCGACCAGGCGCTTGCGTACCAGCGGCATGTACACGTAGTCGCGCAGGAAGTCGGCCAGGGTCATGTGCCAGCGCTGCCAGAACTCGGTGATGCTCTGCGCGATATAGGGCTGGTTGAAATTCTCGGCGAAGCGAAAGCCCATCATCATGCCCAGGCCGATGGCCATGTCGCTGTAGCCGGAGAAGTCGAAGTACAGCTGCAACGCGGAGATCAGCAGGCCGAACCAGGCGTCGGCCATCTGCAGTTCGCCACCGCCACTGATGAACAGGGGCGGCCGCAAAAACTGAGTGCAACACCCGACCATTTCGGTAAGGTGTTGCCCCATGTCCTATCACGAACTCAGCGCCACAGAGCGCGTCACGATCCAGATCGGCCTGTGCAATGGC
>NZ_PGLR01000030.1 GCF_002803095.1 Pseudomonas sp. ZH-FAD
GGCCGGATGGCCGTGGAATCAGTGGCCGGATGCGCGTGGAATGGGTGGCCGGATCAGCGTGGAATCGGTGGTCAGATGCTCATGGAATGGGTGGCCAGATGACCGTGGAATCCGCATCCAAGCCACTCCGAACGCCACCGAGGAACACTTAGCGATCCTGGGAGGTCTGCGTGAAGCCATCGACAACAATGCAGCACGCTTCAAGCTGCTGATCGACCTTCGGGCATCCTTCAAGACCCACCGAGACTGGCAAAGCGAGCAGCAATATCTGATTGAGCGTAATCGATCACCGCTGCTGTCCAAGCTGCTGGCGTCCCTGGAGGCATCTGGGGTTCCTCTTCGGGATGCCCTCAGCGTCCCGGCGCGGTTCGTAATGAACGCCCGATAGACAGAATAGGAACCTATGACGAAACCATAGATTGCAGCCAGCTACCCACACCCAGATTTACCTTCAGCTCCCACCTGAAGCGACTTTGTAGCTGTCCATCAGCTCCCACCCAAGCCCACCGCTGGGCATCCAATCGAAACCAAGAAACCATAGAGCATCCTTCAGGGTCGGCGTGTCCACGTCTCCTTGTGTCTTGTCGCGCCTACCGTGCGGACTGAAGGATGCTCTATGGGCAGGAGACAACTACCCATGAAAATCATCATCACCGCTGTAACTCCCACCAAGGCGACCATCAACGGTCAGCCCATGGCCCGCGAATATGCCGAGGGCATCTTGCTGCCTCTACTGGTAGCCGCTCAGGGCAAAGACCACGCAGGAGTCCTCAAGGTCGCCAAGGCGTTCTCCCTGGCTGGCTTGCCGCTGGATGCCTCCCCGGTCGCGTCCCGTGTTCACAGTGAGCACCTGACCGAACAGGCCCGCCTTGAGGCCCGCCAACGTGCCGAGGCGCAAGCCCACGCTGAGCGCTGCCGAGTGCCCACACCTCAGGAGATTGCCGAGAAGAAAGCCAAGCGTGAGCGCGAGGCCCTGGCAATTCGTGAACACGGCGCCCGCCTACGTGCCCAGTTGGGCCGCTGACAGCATTTCCCACAGAATCCTTAGGAGTTACAGACAATGAAACCGTTTCAATACAAAGCCCCAGACCGCACCTATACCCAGTCCGTCGCGTCCCTCGGGCTAACTCAGGTGTCGTTCCATAGCTCAGACATCCGCGCCACTGAGATGGCAGCCACTGACCCTGTGATCTACGCCCAAGCGCTGCTTGAAGCTGCCGACGATCACCTCAATGGTGGCGAATGGCGTGAGAACATGAACGCCGCGTTTCCTTCGGAAATCCGCCCGTATGGTTCCGTTCCGACATGCCCTCAGGTCGCCCTGATGGCTGATCGTTCGGTGTCCTTCGATCCCCGCCAGACCTACGATGGTCGCTCAGTGGCCAAGGGTGTCGCCGTGGCAGGCTCGCTGGTGTCCATGTTGGCACCTGAGGTCGGCGTGCTGGTGTCCGCCCGAGTATCGATCCTTGATCACACAGTCCAATTCGGCTTTACGGAACGCTCTATGCAGCAGACCGGGGACAAGGCATTGAATGACCTTGAGTTGTCGTTGGCCGGTAAGATCGCCGAGAACCTTGAGGGACAGCCCTCGGTGTCCAAGGTCTACGCTGGGCAACTCAGCGGCACACCTGCGACTCAGGCCGAGGACATCCTCGACATTATCGCCGTCCACCTGGATACCTTCTGGGGCCGCGATATCTCCGAGTTTGGTGTTCTGATCCCCGTAAGCCTTCGCCCTGTCCTCAACCGAGCCGCCCAACGTGCGGGCCTTGAAGACATCGATGAGCTGGTGGGCACCCGCGTGCAGGTCTACAGCGGCACCGACCGGGGCATCTTCCTGGCACCTAAGGCATTCGCCATGCTGTCCTTCCGTGAGAACAAGGACGGTGACGTGTGGCGCCTTGAGCTGTCCCGCAATAGCTCCATGATGAGCTGGGAGCTGGAAGTAACCGCAGTGGTGGACGTAATGGCCACCGCCATGGTGGAGGTCAAGTTAGGCGGCTCGGACTGGGAGACGACCTCGGTAGCCCTGCCGATCATCAAGCAAATCGTATTGGCTGACGAGCCGGCGCCCTGAGTCATCTCTGGGCACTACCCGAACATTGTTCGATTAGTAGGCGGGTTCGCTGAGTCGCCTAAGCGTGGAGGGAATGGCTGATAACCACCCTCCCACCACAAAGGATTGAGCCCCTGGAAAGCCTGGGGCCATCCTACCGAGTCTATAGCCGACAACTGGCAGACATTGGTTCTCGTAACCCGAGAAACCTCCTTGATAGCTCCGAGCGCCCTTATGGCCTCGGGGCTTCTTTTTGCAATACCCGACTAAATTACTTGGTCTCTATTAGGGCGGCCTTAGTGGGGGATTTCCCCACTATGAAGCCCTTGAGAAAATGGGCCAAAAATTTGAGACCCCATTTAATACATTTCGGGTCGCCCTGCCCCCCTTGCCCCCCGCGACGAGTAACTAAGGGGGGGTCTATCCCGCCGCTGTTACAAAAACTGGCACAACCCTGGCACAAATCGAGATTGACAGACGCCCTGAGGCAGCCATTAAGATGGCGCCTCCTGACCTACTTCAGGATTGTTTCAGAGCAATGGTTTGAGTGTCGGCCAGACGTTATCGAGTAGCACTGGCTGAGCTTCAGCGGTCGGATGGATTCCATCAGGCTGCATCATGGAAGGCACGCCGCCTATGCCCTCCAGCACAAATGGCACCAAGGCAGAGCCGGACTCTTCGGCCACTTTGGAGAACACTTCAGCGAAAGCTGTCGTGTAGCGCGCCCCATAGTTGGGCGGTAAGCGCATCCCTAAAATGAGCACCTTGGCCCCTGCCTGCTGTGACTTCTCGACCATAGACGCAAGATTCTGTTGCAATTGCGCAGGGGGCTGGCCGCGCAGGCCATCGTTGCCGCCCAGCTCGATGATGACCAGCTCCGGCTTGTGCTCTGCAAGTAGCGCAGAGAGCCGTGCGGCGCCGCCTGCGCTGGTGTCGCCGCTGATCGAAGCATTGACCACCGAGTGCTCGAATCCCTCGTCCTCAAGGCGTTTTTCCAGCAGAGCGACCCATCCCTGGCGGCTATCCAGGCCAAAAGCGGCGCTGATACTATCGCCGACCACAAGCAGGGTGCCTGCAACCGCCCCCTGAGCCCAGAACATCAGGGCCAAGGCACCACTCAACCACCATGCACGCATTTGGAATCTCCATGACTTCGAGCATTCTCGCTGCGCGGAACCTTAGCAAAGTGGTCAGCAGCGCGGAAGGCGAGCTGACCATCCTTCATGATCTCGATCTCGAACTGAGCAAAGGCGACAGCCTGGCCATCGTCGGGGCCTCAGGCTCTGGCAAATCCACCCTGCTCGGACTGCTCGCTGGCCTGGACCTGCCCAGTGGCGGCGCCGTGCTGCTGGCCGGCAAGAACCTCGGCGAGCTCGATGAAGACCAGCGTGCGCGCCTGCGCGCCGAGCACGTGGGTTTCGTCTTCCAGTCGTTCCAGTTGCTCGACAGCCTCAACGCGCTGGAGAACGTGATGCTGCCGCTGGAGCTGGAAGGTCATGCCGATGCCCGCCAGCGTGCCCGGGCGCTGCTCGAGCGCGTCGGCCTGGGGCAACGCCTGACGCACTACCCTCGGCAACTCTCCGGTGGTGAGCAACAGCGCGTGGCCATCGCCCGCGCCTTCGCCGCCGAGCCGGACGTACTGTTCGCCGATGAGCCCACCGGCAACCTCGACAGCCACACCGGAGAGCGCATCAGCGACTTGCTCTTTCAGCTCAACCAGGAACGCGGTACCACCCTGGTGCTGGTCACCCACGACGAGCGTTTGGCGCACCGCTGCCAACGCCTGATCCGCCTGGAAGCCGGACACCTGATCGACCGCGTGGAGCCCTGATGAAACGCGTGCCCGTCACTCGCCTGTTTTCGCTCGCTGCCCGCCAACTGCTGCGCGATGCCCGCGCTGGCGAGTTGCGGGTGCTGTTCTTCGCCTTGCTGGTCGCTGTAGCCGCCAGCAGCGCCATCGGTTATTTCAGCGCGCGCCTGAATGACGCCATGCTGCTGCGTGCCAGCGAGTTTCTCGCCGCCGACCTGCGCCTGAGCGGCAGCGCACCGGCCAGCCAGGAACAGATAGACGCGGGGCTCAAGCTGGGTCTCGATCACGCACAAGCGGTGGAGTTTTCCAGCGTGGTGGCTGCCCAGGAAGGCATTCAGCTGGCCAGCGTCAAGGCAGCCAATAGCCTTTATCCGCTGCGCGGCGAACTGAGGAGCGCAGCCGAACCCTACGCTCCAGAGGAAGCGGGTTCCGGCCCGCGCCCCGGAGAAGTCTGGGCCGAAGCGCGCCTGATGGTCGCGCTGAATCTGAAGATTGGCGATGAACTGGAAATAGGCGCCAAAACCCTGCGCTTGAGCCGCGTGCTCACCTATGACCCCGACACTGCTGGCGACTTTTACAGTCTGACGCCGCGCGTGCTGATGCACCTGGACGACCTTGCCGCGACTGAAGTGGTACAACCCGGTAGCCGTGTACGCTTTCGTGAACTCTGGCGCGGCGATGCCAATGCCCTGGCGGCCTACCGTCAGGCAGTCGAAGCCGACCTGGAACCCAACCAGCGCCTGGACGACGCTCGCGATGGCAATCGCCAGGTCGGCGGTGCCCTCGGCCGCGCCGAACGTTATCTGAACCTGGCCAGCCTGGCAGCCGTGTTGCTCGCTGGCGTCGCGGTAGCACTCTCGGCCGCTCGCTTCGCTGCGAGGCGCTTCGATGCCAGTGCGCTGCTGCGCTGCCTTGGGCTATCACGGCGTGAAGCGTTGGCCCTGTTCGGCCTGCAGCTGGCGTTGCTCGGGCTGATCGCCTGCCTGATCGGCGCACTGCTGGGCTGGGCCGGCCAACACGTGCTCTTCTATCTGCTGCGCGGGCTGATCCCGGATGATCTGCCGCCGGCCGACCTATGGCCCGCATTGGCCGGCATGGCCACCGGCCTGGTGGCGCTGGCCGGTTTCGCCCTGCCGCCGCTGGCCGCGCTCGGCCGCGTGCCGCCGCTACGCGTCTTGCGCCGCGATATGCTGCCGGTACCGGCCAGCTCCTGGCTGGTCTACGGCGCAGCGCTGATCGCACTGGGTTTGATCATGTGGCGCCTGAGCCTGGATCTGCGCCTGACGCTGGCACTGCTGGGTGGCGGACTACTCGCCGCATTGCTGCTCGGCGGTCTGTTGTTGCTCGGTTTGCAGAGCCTGCGCCGCCTGCTGCAGCGCGCCGCCCTGCCCTGGCGCCTGGGCCTGGGCCAGTTGCTGCGCCATCCGCTGGCGGCAGCCGGACAATCGCTGGCGTTCGGCCTGATCCTGCTGGCCATGGCGCTGATCGCCCTGCTGCGCGGCGAGCTGCTCGATACCTGGCAGGACCAGTTGCCGGAGGACGCGCCCAATCATTTCGCCCTCAATGTGCTGCCTGCCGAGCGCGATGCGTTCGCCGAACGCCTGGCCGAGCTATCGCCGCATCCAGCCCCGCTATATCCCGTGGTGCCGGGCCGTCTGATCATGATCAACGGTGAGCCGGTACGCCAACTGGTAACCAAGGAAAGTCGCGGCGAGCGCGCCATCCAGCGCGACCTGAGCCTGACCTGGGCCGAGGATCTGCCATCCGACAACCTGATCACCGCTGGCAATTGGTGGGGCGCTGCGCACGCCAGCGAGCTGCCTGGGGTTTCCGTCGAATCCGAGCTGGCCGAAAGCCTGCAACTGAAGCTCGGCGACCAGTTGCGTTTCAATGTCGGCGGGATCGAACGCGACGCGCAGGTCACCAGCCTGCGCCAGGTGGATTGGGACAGTTTCCAGCCCAACTTCTACATGATCTTCGAGCCGCAGACCCTGCAGGACCTGCCTGCCACCTACCTGACCAGCTTCTACCTGCCGCCCGGCCAGGACGCGGAGCTGGTAGCCCTCAGCCGCGCCTTCCCCAGCGTGACGCTGCTGCAGGTCGATGCCCTGCTGGCGCAACTGCGCAGCATCCTCGCTCAGGTCACCCTGGCCATCGAGTACGTGCTGCTGTTCGTGCTCGCCGCCGGCATCACCGTGCTGCTCGCCGGGCTGCAAGCGACACTGGACGAACGCATTCGCCAGGGGGCGCTGCTGCGCGCACTGGGCGCCGAACGCAAGCTGCTGATCAGTGCCCGGCGCGCCGAATTCGGCCTGCTCGGCGCGGCTGCCGGCCTGCTGGCCGCTTTGGGCTGCGAGCTGGTGAGCTTTCTGCTCTATCGCTACGCATTCGACATGAGCTGGCAACCGCACCCCTGGCTGCTTCTGCTGCCGCTGATCGGCGCCCTGCTGATCGGTCTGGCCGGCGTGCTCGGCACCCGCCGCGCACTGAATGCCAGCCCGTTGAGCGTGCTACGCGAAGGCTGAGAACAGTGAGAGGGGTTTGCTAAACTTGGCGCCCCTCTTCATACCAAAGACACCATGAGCCGCTATCGCCCCCCTCGCCCTGCCGGTACACCACTGATCACGCCAGAGGGCGAAGCGCGCCTGCGCGCCGAGCTTCACGAGCTGTGGCATGTGCGCAGGCCACAGGTGACGCAATCGGTCAGCGAAGCGGCGGCCCAGGGCGATCGTTCGGAGAACGCCGAATACACCTACGGCAAGAAGATGCTGCGCGAGATCGACAGCCGTGTGCGCTTTCTCACCAAGCGCCTGGAGAAGCTCAAGGTCGTCAGCGACAAGCCGTCCGATCCGAGCAAGGTGTACTTCGGCGCCTGGGTCACCATCGAAGACGAAGACGGCGAACAGTCGCGCTACCGCATCGTCGGCCCCGACGAGCTGGACCTGAAACAGGGCCTGATCAGTATCGACTCGCCTCTGGCCCGCGCCCTGGTCGGCAAGGAGCTGGACGCCGAAGTGCGGGTGCACAGCCCCAGTGGTGAGAAGACCTGCTATATCGTCGAGATCGAATATCCCTAGGTGCTGTAGGAGCTCTGCTCGCGAATACTGGCGCTTAAAAAGCTTCGCGAGCAGACGGCCGGCCTCCCCACAGCCCAACTAGCGCCGGGTGATCAGCCCCTGACGCGCCACCCGCACCAGCTCACCGACGGTTTGTGCCACGTCCTCGGCGCTGGGGGCCTGGATCACTGCCAGGTCGAAGCTGTCCCGCGCAAAACGACTCAGCGACTCGCCGTTCTGCACGAACTGGATGCGAAAGGCACGCGACCCGGCCCAGCGCTTGGGCCAGCCTTCGAGATAGCGCAGCAAGGTGGGCTGGTGGCTGCCGCCCAGCAGCACGCGCGGATTGCGCAGCAGCAGGCCCGAGGTGATGGGCGCCAGACGAATAAGGGGTTGGGGACAGATCATGGTCGAGTCTCCGCCTCGAGAATCCCGCTGGGCAGCGGTGAGAGGCGACACCGAACCAGCGCTTTAGCGGAATTTCAGGCGTTGATGACAACACCCTGTGGCGCCCCGCAAGTAGCTGTTTAAATCGGCGCAGGGCGCATCCTAGAGAAGCCCACGGCAAACTGTCAAGGCGCCCCCACTTCGACCCCAACCTTCGATTGGGCGACGGTCAATCCGCGCATTTCCATCCGCTCACAAGACCCGTTCCTGGCCCTGCACGCCCCGCCTGACCAGATCAATTGCGGCCCTCGGCGCGACCTGACGTTTCGGCACGTAACAGAAAGTACGCAGCGATATCGAGGCCAAGTCGCCCGAAAATCCTGGAAAGCGCCTGGATAGAGGGTTCGCCGGAAACTGCAGGACGATGGCATGTTTCCTGCCATCGTTCTTGCGCCGTACGCGCCATGGAATGGACGTGATCTGTGTTGCAGGAAGCAGCTGACTGCCTCAACAAACCCCATCGAGAGCGCCCATGAAGAACAATAAAACCCTGCTCGCCCTCTGCCTCGGTACCGGCCTGCTCGCCAGCGGCCAGACCCAGGCTTTCTGGTTCGGCTCATCCGGCTACACCCAGACCAAGTACCCGATCGTCCTCGGCCACGGCATGCTCGGCTTCGACAGCATCCTCGGCGTCGATTACTGGTATGGCATCCCGGCGGCACTGCGCCGTGACGGTGCCAGTGTCTACGTCACCGAAGTCAGCCAGCTGGACACCTCCGAAGCGCGTGGCGAGCAATTGCTGCAGCAGGTCGAGGACATCGTCGCCATCAGTGGCAAAGGCAAGGTCAACCTGATCGGCCACAGCCATGGCGGCCCAACCACCCGCTATGTCGCCGCCGTGCGCCCGGATCTGGTGGCATCGGTCACCAGCGTCGGTGCACCGCACAAGGGTTCGGCCACCGCCGACTTCCTCAAGGGCATCAGCGACGGCCCGGCCGGTCCGGTCGCCACCCCGCTGCTGGTTGGCATCGTCAACGGCCTGGGGACGCTGATCAACTTCCTCTCCGGCAGTTCCAGCACCACCCCGCAGAATGCGCTGGGCTCGCTGGAGTCGCTCAACAGCGAGGGCGCAGCACGCTTCAATGCCAAGTTCCCACAAGGCATACCCACCAGCGCCTGCGGTGAAGGTGCCTATAGCGTCAACGGCGTGCGCTACTACTCCTGGAGCGGCACCAGCCCGCTGACCAACCTGCTCGACCCGAGTGACCTGCTGATGGGCGCCGCCTCCCTGACCTTCGACAACGAAGCCAATGACGGCCTGGTCGGCCGCTGCAGCTCGCGCATGGGCCAGGTGATTCGTGACAACTACCGAATGAACCATCTCGACGAGGTCAACCAGACCCTGGGCTTGACCAGCCTGTTCGAGACCGACCCGGTGACTGTCTATCGCCAGCACGCCAACCGCCTGAAGAACGCCGGGCTCTGAACCGCTGCGCTTCGTAGGGTGCGCCGCGCGCACCGGATGCTGGGAAAGTCGGCATTTCGGTGCGCGCGTCACACCCTGCGAGGTACCAGCGCTGAGCAGTGGTTCGAACGCCTTACTGGAACCTGCCGTGAAGAAAACCTTGTTCGCCCTGCCTTTACTGATCGTTGCCGGCCTGGCATTGATGCTTTACCTGCAACCCGGACACCAACCGACCCAACTCACGCCTCCCGCCGCCACTGCCACGCCTACGCAGTCCGGGCCGGCGCCGGCTGCAGAGGCCTTAACACCGCCCAACCAAGATACCCAGAAGAAGGCCACGACGCTGGCCCTGCCCAGCTCCTTCGTCGGCACCGAAGTCGACGGCAGCTTTCGCGTGGACGCTGCCGGCAATCTGATCATCAGCGAAGACATCCGCCGAATCTTCGATTACTTCCTCGCCAGCATCGGCGAGGAAAGCCTGGATGCCAGCGTGTCACGCCTGCGCAACTACATCGACAGTCAATTGCAGGAACCTGCGCGTGCCCACGCGCAGGCACTGCTGGAGCAATACCTGAGCTACAAGCGAGAGCTGGTGCTGCTGGAGCGCGACCTGCCGCAAATGGCCAGCCTGGATGCCATGCGCCAGCGCGAGACCGCCGTGCAGGCCCTGCGCGCAAGGCTGTTCGACAGCGAAACCCACCAAGCCTTCTTCGCCCGTGAGGAAGGCTACAACCGCTTCACCCTGGAGCGCCTGGCCATCCAGCACGACAGCACAATGAGCGCAGAGGAAAAAGGTGTTGCCGTCGACCGCCTGCGCGCATCCCTGCCTGAAGAGCTGCAGGACGCCGTACTGCCGCAACTGCAGCAGGAACTGCGGCAGCACACCGCACGCCTGCAGGCCGAAGGCGCCAGCGCGGCGCAGATCCGCCAGCTGCGTCAGCAGCTGGTAGGCGCCGAAGCCACCACGCGCCTGGAGGCGCTGGATAGCCAACGACAGAATTGGCAGCGGCGTCTGGATGACTACATCACCGCGAAGGGGAAGATTCAGGTCAATGAGGGACTCAGCAGTGGCGACAAGCGCGCGGCGATCGAGGCGCTGGCTGCAGAACGTTTCGATGAGCGTGAACGCCTGCGCCTCGACGCCGCCGAGCAATTGGCGGCGGCCAACAAGAAGCAGTAGGTCTCAGGCGCTGTCGCGCATCACCAGCTCGAAGCCAACGTCGATGCAATGCTGCTCCGGCGTTTCGCCACGCATCAGCGCCAGCAGCATGTTCGCCGCCAGCTCACCGACACGACCACGGGTGGTACGCACGGTACTCAAGGCCGGATGCATCCAGGCTGCCGCTGGCAAATCGTTGAAACCGGCGATGGCCAGGCGTCCCGGCACGTCCAGGCCCAGTTGACGCGCGCGGAACAGCGCGCCCATGGCCAGGTCGTCGTTGTTGAAGAACACCGCATCGATCTGCGGCTGCTGCGCCAGCAGGCGATCGAGCAACTCGGCGCCCAAGCCGATGGATGACAACTGCGGTGTCAGCAACTCCAACGCCGGATCATGTCGATTGAGGTAGCGCATCACCTGACGGTAGCCTTCTGCACGCTGCAAGGTGCGTGGGTCAAGCTGCGCTGCGGCGAAGGCGATATGGCGGTAACCACGCTGCACCAGGGCACGGGTCATGGCAGCGCCGGCTTCGACCTGAGAGAAGCCGACGCAGTAATCCTCCGGCTCCTCGCTCAGCTCCATCAACGTCACCAATGGGCAACTGCTGGCGCCGAGGATTTCGCGCGCCGCATCGCTGCGCTCGAACCCCGTAAGCAGCAGACCCGCTGGCTGGTGCGCCAGATAGGAACGCAACAGACGCTCATCCTCCTCGACCCGGTAGTGACTGACGCCGATCATCATTTCGAAGCCGGCCGGCATCAGCACCCGCTGGATGGCCTCCACGGTATCGACGAACACCGAGTTCGACAGCGACGGGATCACCACCGCCACCAGGTTCGAACGTGAACTGGCCAATGCCCGCGCTGCCGGGTTGGGCACGTAACCCAGCGCCTGGGCCGCACGCATCACCTGCTCGCGCAGCGCATCCGACACCCGCCCCGGCTGCGACAGCGCGCGCGAGGCGGACATCAACGAGCAGCCCGCGGCCTTGGCCACGTCGGACAAGGTGACACGTTCTGCGGACCGGCGACGGCGTTGGCTCATAGCGCCTCCAATGATTTCAGCGGCCGATTCTACCAGCCCCGCCGGGGAATAAAGCGCGGGACACGCCGCCCGGGGTAACGCCACCATGCAAGGAGCGTTACCACCTGCGTGCCCCGCGAAACTGCGAACCTGCCCAAAATCAGCGGCGCACTGACCGCGCCAATCCTGGGCAAGCCCTTATAGAGCGGCCTTTTCGGCTTCGGCCTGGACCTGATCGAACAGCTGCTGGCCGACCGTATCGACGACCTTCTGGATCGCCGGCGCGGCCTGCTCACGCATGCGCTGCACTTGCGCCGCTTCCACTTCGTTGATCTGCATACCCTTGTCCTTCAGCTCGGCCAGGGCACGCGCAGCTTCCTCGCGGGTGTCCTGGCGCTCGAAGTCACGCGCCTTCTTGGCCGCTTCCAGCAGAATGTTCTGCTCGGTTTGCGACAGGCCATCCCACCAGCGCTTGGACACGGTGACGATCCACGGGCTGTACACGTGGTTGGTCACGGTCAGGTACTTCTGCACCTCGTAGAACTTCGAGGAAAGAATGGTGTTGAAGGGGTTTTCCTGGCCGTCGACGGCCTTGGTCTCCAGCGCGGTGAACAGCTCGGAGAACGGCAGCGGCACGGCATTGGCGCCCATCAGCTTGAAGGTCTCGAGGAATACCGGGTTGGGCATCACGCGCAGTTTGACGCCGGAGAAGTCCTCCAGCTTGCTGATCGGCCTTGTGTTGTTGGTCAGGTTGCGGAAGCCGTTCTCCCAATACACCAAGCCGACCAGGCCCTTCTCCTCCAGCTTGTCCATGACCTGGCGGCCCACCGGGCCGTCGAGCACGGCATCGGCCTGCTCGGCACTGCTGAACAGGAAAGGCGTGTCCCACACCGCCATTTCCTTGGTGATGCCCACCAGGGTCGCGGTGGAACCGACCATCATTTCCTGCGCGCCGCCAATCAGCGCACTCTGCATCTGATCATCCGAGCCCAGGCTGGCGGCACCGAAGGTGCGCACCTTGAGCTTGCCGTCGGAGGCCTTGGCGACCTCCTCGGCGAACAGCTTGGCCGCGCGGCCCTGATTGCTGTTCTCGTTGAGACCGTAACCGAAGCGGATCATGCGTGAGCGCACGTCATCGGCATGGGCGGTGAAACTGGCGAGCGGGCTGCACAGCATGGCAGCGGTGAGGATGGCGAGCAGTGGACGTTTCATCGGGTCTACCTCTTATTGTTGTGAATGATGTCGGCGCGCCAACGCCGTCAGGTCAACTCAGCGCAGCCAGGCCAGCGGCACGGTGACGATGGACGGGAACGCCACCAGCATCGCGACGATGATCAGGTAAATCAGGAAGAACGGCATGACGCCGCGTACCAGCACTTCCATGCGCAACTTGCCGATACCGCCGACGACGTTAAGCACGGTGCCCACAGGCGGCGTGATCAGGCCGATGGAGCCGATCAGCACGAACATCACACCGAAGTACACCGGATCGACACCGGCCTTGATCGCGATGGGGGCCAGTACCGGCGCCAGAATCAGGATGGTCGGCGTCAGGTCGAGCACCATGCCCACTGCGATCATCAGCAGCATGATCGCCAGCACCAGCAGGCGCGGGTGTTCGGCCAACGGCCCGAGCATGGCGCCAATCTCGTCCGGCAACTGCGCCAGGGTGATCATGTAGGCCGATACCGTGGCAGCGGCGCAGAGGAACATCACCGACGCCGTGGTGCGGCTGGCGCGGGTCAGGGTTTCCATCAGATCGCTCCAGCTCAGCTCGCGGTAGAGCAAGGTGGAAACGGCCAAGGCGTAGACCGCAGCGACCACCGCCGCTTCGGTAGGGGTGAAGATACCGAAGCGCAGACCGCCGACGATGATTACCGGCAACATCAGCGCCGCAGCACCGTCGATCAGCACCCGACGACGCTCGGCGGCACTGGCCTTGGGTGGCGTTGGCTCGGTGAAACCCCGGGCGATCAGCGTCCAGGCAATGATCAGACCTGCGCCCATGATCAGCCCTGGCACCAGACCTGCCATGAACAGCTGGCTGATGGAGGTGTTGGTGACCACGCCATAGATCACGAACGGCATCGATGGCGGAATGATCGGCGCGATGATGCCGCCAGCGGCTACCAGTCCCGCCGAGGAATGCACCGGATAACCGCGCTGGCGCATCATCGGCAACAGCAGGGTGGCGAGCGCAGCAGTATCGGCCAGTGCCGAACCGGACATGCTGGCCAGCAGCACGGCGGCCGCAATGGCAACGTAGCCGAGGCCTCCGCGCAGGTGGCCAAAGTAGGCCTGCGCCATGGCGATGATGCGCCGGGAAATGCCGCCGGCGTTCATCAGCTCGCCAGCCAGGATGAAGAACGGCACCGCCAGCAGCGGGAAGCTGTCAGCGCCGGCGAGCAGGTTCTGCGCCAGCAGCTGCACGTCCCAGAAATCCAGGTACCACATCAGTACGGCCGCGGTGAGGATCAGGGCGAAGGCGATGGGCATGCCGAATGCCATGAACCCCAGCAGGGAAGAAAGAAATACCGCGACAGTCATCGGCAGGTCCTCGCTGGGCAGTGCCCGTATTGTTGGAATTGGGCCAGCATCATTCGACCTGAGCCTGGGTCAGCGTCACCTGCGGCGTACGCCGCCAGAGGTTGACCAACTGCACCACCGCCAGAATCGCCAGCACCAGCATGCTCGCCAGCACCGGCAGCATCGCCAGCACCACTGGATAACCGACCACGGTACTGACGTTGCCCCAGCCGAACTGCACCTGATTCCAGGCGCCCAAGGCCGAGAGCAGGCTCGCTCCTGCCACGAGAATCCAGCTCAGCGAATCAACCAGTCGCTGCGCCAGCAGCGGGAAGCGGTCACGAATCATGCGGAAGGTCATCAGCTCGCCACGGCGCATACCAGAGGCCACACCGACGAAGACCAACCAGACGAACGCCAACCGCGAAAGCTCCTCGGCACCCGGCCAGCCGGTGCCGAAGACGTAACGCAGCACCACGTTGGTGAACACCGCCACCACCATGAAGGCCATCAGCACCGCCATCAGGCCATCGGTCAGGCGATCGAACATACGCGCGATGCGGCCTTCGTAGATCGGCTCGGCGCCTAGCTGGGCCGCCTGGTTAGCGCTATCAATTTCGCTATCGAGCATATCCTGAGCCTGGCTCGACACTGCCTCCGCCGCTTCGCGACGTACCCAAGCCTGAATGTCGGCCACCAACGCTTGCTGCGACTGCTGCGCATCGACGACTCGTACGTATGGCTCACCTGCCGGGCTTTCGAGGGTGGCGAACTGGCTGTCGACCAGCGAAGTCGGCATGAAATGTCCGGGCCGAGCACCGACACGTTGCACCGCGGTGGCGTGGTCGATATCCAGATGCACGAATTGCAACCCTGGAACCGCCTGACGCAGGCGCTCGCGGTAAGCGCGCTTGAGCGCCGAGCAAGCCAGTACGAAACATTCACCTGCGGCCTGCGCAGCCAGCATCTGCTCGCACAGTGCATCCAGCCAGTGGCGACGGTCTTCGTCACTCAGTGGGATGCCCGCGCGCATGCGCTCTACGTTCTCAGGGGGATGGAAATGATCGGCTTCGATATGGCGCCAACCGAGTGCGGTGGCGACCGCCTGGCTGATCTCGCTCTTGCCGGAGCCACTGACACCCATGACCACCAAGGTGGTACGGGCAGGCAATGCGCAAGGCTGCTGTTGCATGGGAACTCCATGGGCACCATCGAAGTGGCGCCGCTCATTGTTTGATCCGGATGTTAGCGCTATCCAAATCGTTCGACAACCCTCTCCCGGCAACATTTCGTAGAGCATTTCCGCTAATGACTACCGTCCAGCTCTGGTCCGTTGCTGGCTGACGCGTTCAAGATCGCCTACCTGCCCCGAGGGAGACATTTCGCTTATGTACCGGCTGAGCCCCAGCTTCTGGCTGCCCGCATTGTTCCTGCCACTGACTGCACAGGCCGAAAACGCCACCTACCAGGCCGACCCACTGGTGGTCACCGGCAGCCGTTATCAGGCCAGCGGCTGGCAATTGCCCTTCTCGGTCAACCGCATCGATGCCGAACAGGCCACCCAGGGCAAACCCGGCGTCAACCTCTCCGAAGCACTCGGCAGCGTTCCGGGACTGGTGGTGCAGAATCGGCAAAATTATGCGCAGGACCTGCAAATATCCTCACGCGGCTTTGGCGCCCGCTCGGCCTTCGGTATTCGTGGCATCAAGCTGCTGGCTGATGGTGTGCCGCTGTCCAACCCGGACGGCCAGGGCCAGGCGGCGACCTTCGACCTCGACACCCTGGAGCGCATCGAGGTCCTGCGCGGGCCATTCGCCAGCGTCTACGGCAGCAACTCAGGCGGGGTCATCCAGCTGTTCTCGCGCGATGGCGAAGGCGCCCCCAAGGTCGCGCTCGACACCTCCCAGGCCGCTTACGGCACCAGCCGTACCCGCGTCTCGGCCGAAGGCGGCAACGACAGAGCCGGTTTCATCATCAACCGCTCGCACTTCGAGACAGACGGCTACCGCGACCACAGCGGCGCCATCCTCGACAAGACCTTTGCCAAGCTGACCCTGTACCCGGATGACCTCAGCAAGCTCAGCCTGAGCTTCAGCGAACTGGATCAGAACGACACACAAGACCCGCAGGGTCTGACCTGGGATCAGGTACAGACTGATCGGCGATCTGCCGCGCCTAGCGCCCTGGCGTTCAACACACGCAAAACGGTGGATCATCGTCAGCTGGCGCTCAACTACGAACGCAGCTTTGCCGTCGGCACCTGGCAAAGCACGTTGTACAGCGGCACGCGACGGGTGATTCAGTACCAGTCGATTCCAAAGGCGGTGCAAGAAAATAGTGATAAACACTCCGGCGGAGTAATCGACTTCGAGCGCCGCTTCCATGGCATCGGTAATCGCTGGATCCAGTCGTTCGACCTGGGTAGCAGCCTGCTGACTGTCACCACCGGCCTGGACTACGACTATTCGCGCGATGACCGTCAGGGCTACGAGAACTTCGTCGGCGACACCCTCGGCGTGAAGGGCGATCTGCGCCGCGACGAGCGTAATGAGGTCACCAGCCTGTCGCCCTACGTCCAGGCAGCCTGGCAATTGGGCAAGCTAGAGATACAGGCTGGGCTGCGCTACAACCATGTCGAATTCGATGTAGATGACAATTTCATCCTCTCCAGTGCCTGCCTGAACCCGCAAACCGAAAATTGCGACGACAGTGGCTCCGCCACCTACCGTGAATGGACCCCAACCCTCGGCGCCAGCTATGCCCTGCTGCCAAACTTGAATATCTATGCCAGCTGGGGCAAGGGCCTGGAGACACCCACGCTCAACGAACTCTCCTACTCAGGCCCAGGCAACAGCTTCGGCTTCGATCTGAAACCTGCAACTAGCGAGCAGTTCGAGATTGGCCTGAAAGCCCGTCTGGCCGAAGCGACCAATCTGCAGGTCGCACTGTTCCAGATCGACACCGACGATGAGCTTGTCGTTGCCTCGGCACAAGGTGGCCGCAACAGCTTCCAGAACGCCGCACAGACTCGCCGCAGGGGCGTCGAGCTGGCACTGGAGAGCCGCTTGAGCGACACCCTGCGCGCCAACCTCGCCTACACCGAGATCGATGCCACCTACAGCAAGGATTTCACCAGCAACGGCCGCCTGATCGCAGAAGGTAACCACCTGCCCGGCATTCCCGCGCGCACGCTGTATGGTGAGCTGGCCTGGCAACCTCTGGACTGGTTCAGCACCGCCGTCGAAGGCCTGTACCGCAGCCAGCTCTATGTCGAGGACAGTAATACCGCCAAGACGGCGCCCAGCTACTCGCTGTTCAACTGGCAGGCGCGCTTCGAGCAGAAGGCCGGCGCACTGACCTTCAACCAGGTGCTGCGCATCGACAACCTGCTGGATCGCGAATACATCGGTTCGGTGATAGTCGGTGACGGCAACGGCCGCTACTACGAACCCGGCCCGGAGCGCGCCTGGTATGTCGGCGCAGGCGTGCAATACCAGTTCGATTGAGTCTGGCGAAACATGCGCGCATCCGATACCCGGCCCTAAGCCCCTCTACCCCACTTATGAGGTAAGGCGCCAGATACGCACGCGTTCAAAAACGAAAAAGGCCACCCGAAGGTGGCCTTTTCGCGAGCAGTCAGCGAAGGCTTAGGCCTTCTTGACTTCCCAACCGGTCAGCTCGGCCAGGGCCTTGCCGATGTCAGCCAGGGAGCGCACGGTTTTCACGCCGGCGTCCTGCAGTGCAGCGAATTTCTCGTCTGCAGTGCCCTTGCCGCCGGAGATGATGGCGCCAGCATGGCCCATGCGCTTGCCTGGAGGAGCGGTCACACCAGCGATGTAGGAAACTACAGGCTTGGTGACGTTGGCCTTGATGTAGGCAGCCGCTTCTTCTTCAGCCGAACCACCGATCTCACCGATCATGACGATCGCTTCGGTCTTCGGATCTTCCTGGAACAGTTTCAGGATATCGATGAAGTTGGAGCCCGGGATGGGGTCACCGCCGATGCCCACGCAGGTGGACTGGCCGAAACCGGCGTCGGTGGTCTGCTTGACGGCTTCATAGGTCAGGGTGCCGGAACGCGACACGATACCTACCTTGCCTGGCAGGTGGATGTGACCCGGCATGATGCCGATCTTGCACTCGCCGGGGGTGATCACACCCGGGCAGTTCGGGCCGATCAGGCGAACGCCCAGCTCGTCGCAGATGACCTTGGCGTCCAGCATGTCCAGGGTAGGAATGCCTTCGGTGATGCAGACGATCAGCTTGATGCCACCGAATGCAGCTTCCAGGATCGAGTCTTTGCAGAACGGAGCCGGAACGTAGATGACCGAAGCGTCAGCGCCAGTGGCTTCGACAGCTTCTTTCACGGTGTTGAACACTGGCAGGCCCAGGTGGGTAGTGCCACCTTTGCCCGGAGTCACGCCGCCAACCATCTTGGTGCCGTAGGCGATGGCTTGTTCGGAGTGGAAAGTACCCTGCGAGCCGGTGAAGCCCTGGCAGATGACTTTGGTGTCTTTATTGATCAGGACGCTCATTACTTGCCCTCCGCAGCTTTGACGACTTGCTGAGCAGCGTCGGTCAGGCTGGTTGCCGCGATGATGTTCAGGCCGCTTTCAGCCAGGACCTTGGCGCCCAGCTCAGCGTTGTTACCTTCCAGGCGGACGACCACCGGGATTTTCACGCCGACTTCTTTCACGGCGCCGATGATGCCTTCGGCAATCATGTCGCAACGAACGATGCCGCCGAAGATGTTCACCAGAACGGCAGCGACGTTGCTGTCGGACAGGATGATCTTGAAGGCTTCGGTCACGCGCTCTTTGGTTGCGCCGCCACCTACGTCGAGGAAGTTGGCTGGCTTGCCGCCGTGCAGGTTGACGATGTCCATGGTACCCATGGCCAGACCGGCACCGTTGACCATGCAGCCGATGTTGCCTTCCAGAGCCACGTAGTTCAGCTCGAAGCTGGCAGCGTGGGCTTCACGAGGATCGTCTTGCGACGGGTCGTGGAAGGTCTTCAGCTTCGGCTGACGGTACATGGCGTTAGCGTCGATGTTGATCTTCGCATCCAGGCAGTGCAGGTCGCCGTCGGCCTTGATGACCAGCGGGTTGACTTCCAGCAGAGCCAGATCGTGATCCTTGAACAGCTTGGCCAGACCTACGAAGATCTTGGCGAACTGAGCGACCTGCTTGCCTTCCAGACCCAGTTGGAAAGCCAGCTCGCGACCCTGGTACGGCTGAGCGCCGACCAACGGATCAATGGTGGCCTTGAGGATTTTCTCAGGGGTTTCGTGGGCCACTTTCTCGATGTCCACGCCACCTTCGGTGGAAGCCATGAACACGATGCGACGGCTGGAGCGGTCCACTACAGCGCCCAGGTACAGCTCCTTGGCGATGTCAGTGCAGGATTCGACCAGGATTTTGCTGACCGGCTGACCGTTGGCGTCAGTCTGGTAGGTCACCAGACGCTTGCCCAGCCAGTTGGCGGCGAAGGCCTTGGCGTCTTCTTTGCTCTTGACCAGCTTTACGCCACCGGCTTTGCCGCGACCACCAGCGTGGACCTGAGCCTTGACGACCCACTCGCTGCCACCGATTTTTTCGCAGGCTTCTGCGGCTTCTTCCGGGGTGTCTACCGCGAAGCCCTTGGATACGGGCAGGCCGTATTCAGCGAACAGCTGCTTACCCTGATACTCGTGAAGATTCATGCTTGTCTACCGTCTTCGTTTAGGTATTGCGCATTCGGCGCTGTACTTGTGATACCGCGCCACCTGTGACTGCCGAAGCAGTCCGTCGGGCTTTCCGCCGCGAGTCGAACTCGACGCGGGCCATCCGACGTGGTTCTGCTTGCAAACACCACCGCAGCGATGGGGCGATTACACGACGCCCCGCCTACCCGGCGGCTTACAACAATTTGCGTGGCCGCACGAGGCGGCCACTTGTGACACTTAACGCTTCTTGCGATTGGCGATATGGATCGCGCCACCGTTGACCGCCAGGGCCGCTTCGTGCAGCGCCTCGGACAGGGTCGGGTGGGAGAAGACCATCATGCCCAGGTCTTCGGCGCTGGTGCCGAATTCCATACCGATCGCGCCTTGCTGTACCAGCTCGGCAGCGCTTGGGCCGATCACGTGAACGCCCAGTACACGGTCGGTGTTGGCGTCAGCGATGACCTTGACGAAGCCGCCGGTGTCGTTGGCCGCCATGGCACGGCCGCTGGCAGCGAACGGGAAGGTGCCGACATTGACGGCAACGCCTTCGGCCTTCAGCTGCTGCTCGGTCTTGCCGACCCATGCAATTTCCGGGTGGGTGTAGATCACGGACGGGATCAGGTCGTAGTTCATCTGCGCCTTGTGGCCGGCGATACGCTCGGCAACCATCACGCCCTCTTCCGAGGCCTTGTGAGCCAGCATCATGCCGCGCACCACGTCACCGATGGCGTAGACGCCCGGCACGCTGGTTTCGCACTGGTCGTTGACGAAGATGAAGCCACGCTCGTCCAGATCCACACCGCTGTCAGCGGCCAGCAGGTCGGTGGTCACCGGGCGACGGCCAACGGCCACGATCAGCTTGTCGAACACCATCTTCTGCTCGCCATTGGCGTCGGTGAAGGTGACGGTAACCTGCTTCTTCTTGACTTCGGTAGCCGTGACGCGAGCGCCCAGGCGGATGTCCAGGCCCTGCTTGGTCAGGGTTTTCAGGGCTTCCTTGGCAACCTGCTCGTCGGCGGCAGCGAGGAACTTGTCCATGGCTTCCAGGACGGTGACTTCGGCACCCAGGCGAGCCCATACCGAGCCCAGCTCCAGACCGATCACGCCAGCGCCAATAACGCCCAGCTTCTTCGGTACGCTCTGGAATTCCAGGGCACCGGTGGAGTCAACGATGACGTCCTGATCGACCGGGGCCGGCGGGATCTCGACCGGCTTGGAGCCAGAGGCGATGATCACGTGAGCGGCTTCGACCACCTGGGTCTTGCCGTCGGTGCCAGTGACTTCTACTTGCTTGCCGGCCAGCAGCTTGCCGTGGCCTTCGAGCAGGGTCACACCGTTGGCCTTGAACAGGCCGGCAACACCGCCGGTGAGGTTCTTGATGATGGTGTTCTTGCGCGCCACCATGGCCGGGACGTCAATGGTCACGCCCTTGGCTTCGATACCATGAACGGCGAAGCCATCTTTCGCTTCGTGGTACTTCCAGGAGCTGTCCAGCAGCGCCTTGGACGGAATGCAACCGACGTTCAGGCAGGTGCCGCCGAGCGCGACCTTGCCGTCGCTGCCCTGGTATTTCTCGATGCAGGCAGTCTTCAGGCCGAGCTGCGCTGCTTTGATGGCGGCTACATAGCCACCAGGGCCGGCACCGATGACTACCACGTCGAATTTCTGGGTCATAACGTATTCCTTCTCGAATAAACCGGACGGCCCTGAAAACAGGGCCGCCGTGGAGGAGACTGGCTTTTAGATTTCCAGCAGCAGGCGAGCCGGGTCTTCAAGCAAGTTCTTGATGGTCACCAGGAAGGTCACGGCTTCCTTACCATCGATCAGGCGGTGGTCGTAAGACAGCGCCAGGTACATCATCGGACGGATCACCACCTGACCATTGATCGCCATCGGACGCTGGATGATGTTGTGCATACCCAGGATGGCGGCCTGCGGCGGGTTGACGATCGGCGTCGACATCATCGAACCGAAGGTACCACCGTTGGTGATGGTGAAGGTGCCGCCGGTCATTTCTTCGATCGACAGCTTGCCGTCTTTGGCTTTCTTGCCGAAGGTGGCGATGCCGCTCTCGATTTCAGCCAGGCTCATCTGCTCGGCATTACGCAGTACCGGAACGACCAGACCGCGGTCGCTGGACACGGCAACGCCGATGTCGGCGTAGCCGTGGTAAACGATGTCGTTGCCGTCGATCGAGGCGTTGACTGCCGGGAAGCGCTTCAGGGCTTCGGTGGCTGCCTTGACGAAGAACGACATGAAGCCCAGGCGCACGCCATTGTGGGACTTCTCGAACAGGTCCTTGTACTTCGAACGCAGGGCCATGACTTCAGTCATGTCGACTTCGTTGAAGGTGGTCAGCATGGCCATGGAGGACTGAGCCTCGACCAGACGCTCGGCGATCTTGGCGCGCAGACGAGTCATCGGCACACGCTTCTCGGTGCGATCGCCAGTGGCGACGACAGCAGCGGCGGCAGCAGGAGCAGCAGCCGGCTTGGCAGCAGCGGCCGGAGCGTTCTTCTTGGCTTCGACGGCAGCGACCACGTCTTCCTTGGTCACACGGCCACCTTTGCCGGTGCCGGCGATGCTGTTCGGGTCGATGCCGTTCTCTTCAGCCAGCTTGCGCGCGGCAGGCGAGAGGATGGCGTCGTCGCCAGCGGCGGCCGGGGCAGCAGCCTGAGCCGGAGCGGCGGCAGCGGCCGGAGCGGCAGCCGGAGCAGCGGCGGCAGCGCCACCTTCGGACAGCTTGCCCAGCAGTTCGTTGGAAAGAACGGTGTCGCCTTCGTTCTTGATGATTTCAGCCAGAACACCATCGGCCTCGGCCAGTACTTCGATCACCACCTTGTCGGTTTCGATGTCGACGATCAGCTCATCGCGCTTGACCGCTTCGCCCGGCTTCTTGTGCCAGGTGGCCACGGTGCCGTCGGCAACCGATTCCGGGAAGGTTGGGGCTTTGATCTCGATAGCCATTGTATGCGTTTCCTTAAATTCGGTTTTACCGCCAGGTGGCACCTGCCACCTGGCGGATGAAGGCGTTAAACAGTAAAGGCGTCCTGCAGCAGTTTTTCCTGCTGCTCGGCGTGCATCGACGCATAACCGCAGGCTGGCGCTGCCGACGCATCACGACCGGCGTACTCCAGGAACAGCGACTTCTTGTGCGCGGTAGCGACGCGACGCATGTGGTGCTGGCTGCAGTACCAAGCGCCTTGGTTCATCGGCTCTTCCTGACACCAGACGATGTGCTTGAGGTTCTTGTACGGCGCCAGCGCCTCGGCCAGATCGTCTTCCGGGAACGGATAGAGCTGCTCGATACGAATGATGGCGATGTCTTCGCGACCCTCGGCACGACGTTTTTCCAGCAGGTCGTAGTAGACCTTGCCGCTGCACAGCACCAGACGCTCGACCTTTTTCGGGTCCAGCGAATCGATCTCGCCGATGACGGTCTGGAAGGAGCCTTCGGCCAGATCTTCCAGGGTCGAGATGGCCAATTTGTGACGCAGCAGCGACTTGGGCGTCAGCACCACCAGCGGCTTGCGCAGCGGACGGATCACCTGGCGACGCAGCATGTGATAGACCTGCGCCGGGGTGGTCGGCACGCACACCTGCATGTTGTGCTCGGCACAAAGTTGCAGATAACGCTCCAGACGCGCCGAGCTGTGCTCAGGCCCCTGCCCTTCATAGCCGTGCGGCAGCAGAACGGTCAGACCGCAGAGACGGCCCCACTTGGTCTCGCCGCTGGAAATGAACTGGTCGAATACCACCTGGGCACCGTTGGCGAAATCGCCGAACTGGGCTTCCCAGATCACCAGCGCGTTCGGCGTGGTGGTGGCATAACCGTATTCGAACGCCAGTACCGCTTCCTCGGAGAGGTAGGAGTCGTACAGTTCGAACTTCGGCTGACCGTCGTACAGGTTCTTCAGCGGAACGTAGGTCGAGGCATCCTTCTGGTTGTGCAGCACCGCGTGACGGTGCGAGAAGGTGCCGCGGCCAATGTCCTGACCGGTCATGCGGATCGGATGACCTTCGACCAGCAGAGTGGCGTAAGCCATGGTCTCGGCGAAGCCCCAGTTGATCGGCAAGCCGCCCGCGCCCATCTTCTGACGGTCTTCGAGAATCTTCGCCACCTGGCGCTGAACCAGGAAGCCCTCAGGGATTTCCAGCAGCTTGGCAGACAGATCCTGCAGGGTCTTCAGATCGAAACGGGTGTCATGACGTGCGGTCCAGGCATGACCCAGGTACGGACGCCAGTCGACGAACAGCTCCTTGTTCGGCTCCTTGACCAGGCTCTTGACCACGTGCTGACCGTTGTCCAGCGCGGTGCGGTACTCGTCGATCTTGGCCTGCACGTCGTCGCTGCTCTGCACGCCGGCGGCAATCAGTGCATCGGCGTACAGCTCGCGGGTGGTGCGCTGCTTGGCGATCTGCTGGTACATCAGCGGCTGGGTACCGTTCGGCTCGTCGGCCTCGTTGTGGCCACGACGACGGTAGCAGACCAGGTCGATGACCACGTCACGCTTGTACTGCATGCGGTAGTCGACAGCCAGCTGAGTCACGAACAACACAGCTTCCGGATCGTCGCCATTCACATGGAAGATTGGCGCCTGGATCATCTTCGCCACGTCGGTCGCGTACTCGGTGGAGCGCGCATCCAGCGGGTTGCTGATGGTGAAGCCGACCTGGTTGTTGATCACGATGTGGATGGTGCCGCCAGTCTTGTAGCCGCGGGTCTGCGACATCTGGAAGGTTTCCATGACCACACCCTGACCGGCGAAAGCCGCGTCACCGTGGATGGAGATCGGCAGTACCTTGTCGCCAGTGGCGTCACTGCGACGATCCTGACGAGCACGCACCGAGCCCTCGACCACCGGGGAAACGATTTCCAGGTGCGAGGGGTTGAACGCCAGCGCCAGGTGCACTTCGCCACCGGCAGTCATGACGTTGGAGGAAAAGCCCTGGTGGTACTTCACGTCACCGGACGACAGACCTTCGGTCTTCTTGCCTTCGAACTCGTCGAACAGGTCGCGCGGGTTCTTGCCGAAGGTGTTGACCAGAACGTTCAGACGGCCGCGGTGGGCCATGCCGATGACCACTTCCTTGGTGCCGTAGGAGCCGGAGCGCTGGATGATTTCGTCCAGCAGCGGGATCAGGCTCTCGCCACCCTCCAGGCCGAAACGCTTGGTGCCCGGGTATTTGGTGCCCAGGTACTTTTCCAGGCCTTCGGCAGCGGTGACGCGCTCGAGCACATGCGCCTGCACTTCGGCAGAAAACTGCGGACGACCGCGCACGCTCTCCAGGCGCTGGGCGAACCAGTTGCGCTGGCCGGAGTCGACGATGTGGGTGAACTCGGCACCGATGGTGCGACAATATGTCTGCTGCAGCGCATCGCGGATTTCGCGTAGCGTTGCCTCTTCCTTGCCGATATACAGCTCGCCAGTGCGGAATGTGGTGTCCAGATCCGCGTCGGTCAGGCCGTAGTGATTGATCGACAGGTCAGACGGCGCAGTGCGCACCCACAGACCCAGAGGGTCGAGCTGGGCGGCCTGATGGCCACGCATGCGGTAGGCCTGGATCAAGCGCAGCACTTCCACCTGCTTCTTTTCGTGCTCGCTGCTGACGGCCCCGGCGGAAACCGGCTGGGCACGACGCGAATTCTTGGCGAGCAGGACGAAATGATCGCGAATGGTTGAATGCGATACATCCGTTGCAGCGCTGCCGTCGGTCGGCAACTTCTGGAAGTAAGTGCGCCACTCTTCTGGCACAGCGTTGGGATCGTGCAGGTAGAGCTCGTAGAGCTCTTCCACGTAGGCAGCGTTGCCACCGGATAGGTGGGCACTGTCCCACATGCGCTGCATCACGCTTTCTTGCATGCTTGGTCACCCTCGGTAAGGGGACACCACCGGCGCGAATACCGCATGGTCCTGATCAAAGTCATGATGCTGCGACTCGGATAAAGCCACTTGGGTTCCCGCAGATAGTCCGGGTACCAGCCCGGATGCCCCTGCTGGTCGTCATATTTTTCGAGTATGAGCCGCGGCTTTGTGGGCTGCGGCTCTGGCTTTACTGCGAGGCCGACCTAAGCCGGACTCGCAGGTGTTACAGGTATAGCAACTTGCGAATCAGGTACCGCTCTGCAGCAGCATGTTACGCACGTGGCCGATCGCCTTGGTCGGGTTCAGACCCTTGGGGCAGACGTTCACGCAGTTCATGATGCCGCGGCAACGGAACACACTGAACGGATCGTCCAGCGAGGCCAGACGCTCAGCGGTCTTGGTGTCACGGCTGTCGGCCAGGAAGCGATAGGCCTGCAGCAGCGCAGCGGGACCGAGGAACTTGTCAGGGTTCCACCAGAACGACGGGCAGCTGGTCGAGCAGCATGCGCACAGGATGCACTCGTACAGACCGTCGAGCTTCTCGCGCTCTTCCGGAGTCTGCAGACGCTCGATGGCCGGAGCCGGCGTATCGTTCTGCAGGAACGGCTGCACCTTCTCGTACTGCTTGTAGAAGATGCTCATGTCGACGACCAGGTCACGAATGACCGGCAGGCCCGGCAACGGACGAATCACCAGTTTGCCGCCCTTGAGGCCGGCAGCGGAGATCGGCGTGATACAGGCCAGGCCGTTCTTGCCGTTGATGTTCATGCCGTCGGAACCACACACACCTTCACGGCAGGAACGACGGTAGGAGAAGCCTTCATCCTGCTCCTTGATCAGCGCCAGCACGTCGAGGACCATGATGTCCTTGCCGCCGGTGTCGACCTGGAAGTCCTGCATGAACGGAGCAGCGTCCTTCTCCGGGTTGTAGCGATAAACACTGACTTGCAACATATCAGTCACCCTTAATAAGTCCGAACCTTGGGTTCAAATGCCGGAACGGTCTTCGGCGCGAAGTTGACATCACGCTTGGCAACGCGCTTCTCACCTGGGAAGTACAGGGAGTGGCACAGCCAATTCTGGTCATCGCGCTCTTCGAAGTCTTCACGAGCGTGGGCACCACGGGACTCTTTACGAGCCTCGGCGGCAACCGCAGTCGCTTCAGCCACTTCGAGCAGGTTTTGCAGTTCCAGCGCTTCGATACGCGCAGTGTTGAACGCCTGGCTCTTGTCCGCGATTTTGACTTTCGCGATGCGCTCACGCAGGTCGGCCAGTTGTTGGATGCCCTTCTGCATGTATTCGCCAGTACGGAATACACCGAAGTAGTTCTGCATGCACTGTTGCAGCTCTTTACGCAGCGGGGCGACGTCTTCGCCGGTGCTGCGTTCGTTGACACCTGCCAGACGCGACAGCGACTGCTCGATGTCGGTTTCGCTGGCGCCACGGACTTCCACGCCTTCTTTCAGCGCTTTTTCCAGGTGCAGGCCAGCGGCGCGGCCGAATACCACCAGGTCGAGCAGCGAGTTACCGCCCAGACGGTTGGCACCGTGTACCGATACGCACGCCACTTCACCTACGGCGAACAGACCTTCGATGATCTTGTCGTTGCCGTTGGCGTCCTGAGTGATGGCCTGGCCATGAATGTTGGTCGGCACGCCGCCCATCATGTAGTGGCAGGTCGGGATGACCGGAACCGGAGCGACGACCGGGTCGACGTGAGCGAAGGTCTTGGACAGCTCGCAGATACCCGGCAGACGGCTGTGCAGCACTTCTTCGCCGAGGTGGTCGAGCTTCAGCAGCACGTGGTCCTTGTCCGGGCCACAGCCGTTGCCGGCGATGACTTCCTTGACCATGGAACGGGCAACCACGTCGCGACCAGCCAGGTCTTTGGCGTTCGGCGCATAACGCTCCATGAAACGCTCGCCATGGGCGTTGATCAGGTAACCACCCTCACCACGGCAGCCTTCGGTGACCAGTACACCGGCGCCGGCGATACCGGTCGGGTGGAACTGCCACATTTCGATGTCCTGCACCGGAACGCCGGCGCGCAGGGCCATGCCCACGCCGTCACCGGTGTTGATCAGGGCGTTGGTGGTGGAGGCGTAGATACGACCAGCACCGCCGGTGGCCAGAACCACGGCCTTGGAGCGGATGTAGACGGTTTCGCCAGTCTCGATGCAGATGGCGATGACGCCGACGATGGCGCCGTCCTGATTCTTCACCAGGTCAACCGCGTACCACTCGTTGAGGAACGAGGTGCCGGCTTTGAGGTTGGCCTGATACAGGGTGTGCAGCAGTGCGTGACCGGTACGGTCGGCAGCAGCGCAGGTACGAGCAGCCTGGGTCGGATTGTCCGGCCCCTTGGACTGACCACCGAACGGACGCTGGTAGATGCGGCCCTGCTCGGTACGGGAGAACGGCAGGCCCATGTGCTCGAGCTCGAACACCGCTTCCGGACCGACGGAGCACATGTATTCGATAGCGTCCTGGTCACCGATGTAGTCGGAACCCTTGACGGTATCGTACATGTGCCAGCGCCAATCATCGTTCGGGTCGGCCGAAGCGATGGCGCAGGTGATGCCACCCTGAGCGGAAACGGTGTGCGAACGAGTCGGGAACACTTTGGTGACCACGGCAGTCTTGTGACCGCCCTGGGCCAGTTGCAGCGCAGCACGCATGCCGGCGCCGCCGCCACCCACGATGATGGCGTCATAGGAAAGAGTACGGATGCTAGCCATGAATCAGAAACCCCACAGAATCTGCACGCCCCAGACGAACATCGCGAACATCGCGATGCCACACACGGCCTGGAACAGGAAACGCACACCAGTCGCCCACTTGCCCAGCGCCATCGGCGTGAGGTAGTCGGTGGAGATGGTCCACATGCCAACCCAGGCGTGCACGCTCAGTGCAACAAGGGCCAGCAGGCTGAAGATGCGCATTGCGGTATGCGAGAACAGACCATGCCATTCGGCGTAGCCCATACCCGGATTACAGATCACATAGCCCAGCAGAAACAGCGTGTAAGCCGCGAGAACGACCGCAGAAACGCGCTGAGCCATCCAGTCATAGAGGCCCGAACGCGAGAAATTCGTGACATTGGTTACCATATCCACACCCCCAGCAGCACGATCACTACCACCGCCACGACGACGACGATTTTCGAGCCCAGCTTGCCGCCTTCCAGCGTCTCACCGATGCCCATGTCCATGATCAAGTGGCGTACACCGGCCACCAGGTGGTACAGCAGAGCGGACAACAGACCCCAGATCACGAACTTGGCCAGCGGACTGGTCAGGCATTCTTTCACCTGGGCGAAGCCCTCCTCGGAGGTCAGCGACTTGTCGAGGCCAAACAGCAGGATGGCGATACCGACAAAGAGGATGACACCGGAGATACGGTGAAGAATGGACGTGTAAGCGGTGATCGGAAGCTTGATAGTCCGAAGGTCTAGGTTTACAGGTCGTTGGCTATTCACGGCTTTTTTATCACACTGAGAGCCCCTAACGATCAGGGCAAAGTTGTTGGGAAGTGCACTGGCAAGGTACCCATCACCCAATGAGTGACAACCGCCATGACACGGCCCTAAAGCCTGTGGCGGTCGGCCGCAGAGTATAGACAGTTAGCAGACTAATGACAATGCAATGCCCTCCCCCAAAAAGCGCATTGCAGCCTTTAAACAAATGGCGTAAATAGCGCCCTTTTTTCGTTGAAAATACCGTTCAAACCCTTCTACTGCCTGGGTTCTCGCAAATTGACTTTCGGATTTATCCCACTATAGTGGTGCGGGCCCTGCGTGGGGGGCTGTCTGATGATTTCAAGCATAACTAGGAGGCCACATATGGCTGACAAAAAAGCGCAGTTGATCATCGAGGGCAATGCCCCCGTCGAACTGCCCGTTCTGACCGGCACTGTTGGTCCCGATGTAATCGATGTGCGGAGCCTGACCGCCACGGGTCGGTTCACCTTTGATCCTGGTTTCATGTCGACCGCCTCTTGCGAGTCGAAGATCACCTATATCGACGGCGACAAGGGCATCCTGCTGCACCGCGGCTACCCCATCGAGCAGCTCGCCGAGCAGTCTGACTACCTGGAAACCTGCTACCTGCTGCTCAATGGCGAACTGCCGAGCAAGGAAGAAAAGGCCAAGTTCGTCAGCACCATCAAGAACCACACCATGGTTCATGAGCAGTTGAAGACCTTCTTCAACGGTTTCCGCCGCGATGCCCACCCGATGGCCATCATGTGCGGGGTGGTTGGCGCCCTGTCCGCCTTCTATCACGACTCGCTGGACATCAATAACCCGCAGCACCGCGAAGTGTCGGCCATGCGCCTGGTGGCCAAGATGCCGACCATCGCTGCCATGACCTACAAGTACTCCATGGGTCAGCCCATGATGTACCCGCGCAATGACCTGAATTACGCGGAAAACTTCCTGCACATGATGTTCAACACCCCGTGCGAGATCAAACCGATCAGCCCGGTGCTGGCCAAGGCGATGGACAAGATTTTCATCCTCCATGCCGACCATGAGCAGAACGCCTCCACCTCCACTGTACGCCTGGCTGGCTCCTCGGGCGCCAACCCATTCGCCTGTATCGCAGCCGGTATTGCCGCGCTGTGGGGCCCGGCACACGGCGGCGCCAACGAAGCCGTACTGGCCATGCTCGACGAAATCGGTGACGTTTCGAACATCGACAAGTTCATTGCCAAGGCCAAGGACAAGAACGACCCGTTCAAGCTGATGGGCTTCGGTCACCGCGTGTACAAGAACCGCGACCCGCGCGCCACCGTGATGAAGCAGACCTGCGACGAAGTCCTCGGCGAGCTGGGCATCACCAATGACCCGCAGCTGGAACTGGCCATGCGCCTGGAAGAGATCGCCCTGACCGATCCGTACTTCAAAGAGCGCAACCTGTACCCGAACGTCGACTTCTACTCGGGCATCATCCTCAAGGCCATCGGCATTCCGACCTCGATGTTCACCGTTATCTTCGCCCTGGCACGTACCGTGGGCTGGATCTCGCACTGGAAGGAAATGCTCTCGGGTCCGTACAAGATTGGCCGTCCGCGCCAGCTGTACACCGGTTACGAGCAGCGCGACCTGCCGACCAACCGCGACTGATAGCGCCCTGAGACGAAAAAGGCTGCCAATCTGGCAGCCTTTTTTATTACCTGGCGAGTATCTCGCTCAGCGCCCTTCCACCTTCGCTCGCAAACCCTGCAGCGTCTGCAGCGGCGCATCGACGACGAAGCTATTGGCCAGCCAGGAGGGCACGCTTCCACCCGGCTCGGTGTGCACCTCGTAGGTCACCTCCACCCTGCCCTGGTCCAGCGGTTTGAGATGCCACGCGCCATCGACACGCTGCACCCGCACGAAATCCTTCTCCTCCGGCAATCGCTGCGGCACCGCCTTGAGCAGGCGCGTGACACCGCCGTCAGCATCGGTGCGCGTGGTCACCTGGATCACCGAATCACGCGCCTTCACCGGCCAGGGCATCTCGAAACGGGTGTACAGCTCGCTCACATTGCCCTCGGTCTCGAGCAGTCGCTGCTGCTGGCAGCTGAATATCCAGGAGCAGGACCCCGCGACATCCTCCTGCGCCGCCTGTACCGCGGCCAGGTCAGCGTTGATCGTCACCACACCGCGATAGGCCTTGTACTTGGATCCGGGCACGTCAGCCAGGTAAACGCTCACACCGTCTTCTTCGCGTTCCAGCTGCCACTGCCTCTCGGCAGCCTGGACAGCGGTCGCGCACAACAGCATGGCCAGAACGGAATAACGCATCATCTTCGAGCAACTCCCGGTGGGACTGTTTGCGTTTCGACCCGCACGGGCCGTGAGCGGTTCACATCGTCAGGCAGTCGCCTGCTCCAGCCAACCCAACATACGAATGGCGCTTTCGCGATCATCCGCACACAGCTGCTCTTCCGCCTTGAACCCACCGCACACCGCGGGCCTCTCCGGGCGACCGAAGATGGCGCAGAGAAACTCGGCATTGAGATGGATACAGCGCACGCCAGCGGGCTTGCCGTCAGGCATGCCCGGAATCGGTGAACTGATGGAAGGCGCGATACAGCAGGCACCGCAACCGGCACGACACTCCATGAAACGACCTCGACTACAAACGAACGGCGGCGATCCTAACAGGCCGCTGAAAAACTACCTACGTTGCCATTGCTGCGTTAAAAACAGCCTCAAAATGCTCATTTACGAAACGTAAACTGCGCTTTTTCGGCTGCTTTTGCCTTGCACTGGCTGCCTCGCCTACGTTTTTTCAACGGCCTGCTAATGAGGCGCGCGCCGTCCGTCGAGGCCTTTGGCGATCAGCGGTTACGCTGCAGGCGAGCCAGCAGGCTGGAGGTATCCCAGCGCCCGCCGCCCATGGCCTGAACGTCGGCGTAGAACTGATCGACCAGCGCCGTCACAGGCAGTTGGGCACCGTTGCGACGCGACTCGTCGAGCAGGATCGACAGATCCTTGCGCATCCAGTCGACCGCGAAACCGAAGTCGAACTCGCCCGCCAGCATGGTCTTGTAGCGGTTTTCCATCTGCCAGGACTGCGCCGCGCCCTTGCTGATCACATCGACCACCGCATGGCCATCCAGCCCTGCGCACTGAGCGAAGTTGAGTGCCTCTGCCAAGCCCTGAACCAGACCGGCGATGCAGATCTGATTGACCATCTTGCTCAACTGGCCGCTGCCGACCGGCCCCATCAGGCGCATCATGCGCGCGTAGCTCTGGATGACCGGCTCGGCAACCGCATAGGTTTCGGCCTCGCCACCGACCATCACGGTCAGCACGCCATTGACCGCACCGGCCTGGCCACCGGATACCGGCGCATCAAGAAAACCCAGGCCACGCTCGACCGCAACAGCCGCCAGCTCACGCGCCACATCGGCCGAGGCGGTGGTGTGATCGACCAGAATGGCACCCGGCGCCATGCCGGCGAACGCGCCCTGCTCACCCAGAATCACGCTGCGCAGGTCGTCATCATTACCGACGCAACACATCACCAGTTCGGCGCCCGCCACCGCCTCACGCGGGGTCGGCGCAGAGCTGCCGGCGTATTCGCCCATCCATTGCTCGGCTTTGCCCGGCGAACGGTTATAGACCGTCACCTGATGCCCTTTGCGAGACAGATGCCCGGCCATCGGATACCCCATGACGCCCAAACCGAGAAACGCGACCTTTGCCATAGCAACCTCCTGCAGATATAGGCGCCAGAGCCTAACACGACGTTTGCCCTGGTCGAAAAGGCCTTCCATACTGCCTGCGGTTCGATTCAGAACGGGTGCTTGAGCTTGGAGCCTTGGCCCTGATGCCAGGAACCTTTTCCATGCAGCGAGGCCGAAGCGCAAGAGATCGCAGACAGGTTCTAAGGAGCGCCCATGGGGCATTGGCTAGTCATCGACCTGGAGGCCACCACCGATGAGGGCGGCTGGGCGATGGAGGAAATGGAAATCATCGAGATCGGCGCCAGCCTGGTTGGTGTGGATGGCCATGAGCGGGATCACTTTCAGCGCATCGTCAAACCACAGCGCCGCCCGTGCCTGACCGACTTCTGCCGCGAACTCACCCACATCAGCCAGACCGACGTCGACAATGCAGCGCCCTTACCTCAAGTCTGGGCTCAGTTCGAACGCTGGCTGATACAGCATGCATCGCGCCTGGTCGGCTGGAGCAGCTGGGGGGATTATGATCGACGCCAACTGGAACAAGAGTGGCGCCAGCACCGCTTGCATAGCCTGCTGGCCGATGTGCCACACCTCAATCTCAAGCAGGCTTTCGCCAAGGCTCGCCAGCTACAGCGCCCGGTAGGCCTGCACAGCGCGCTGCAGCTGGCGGGCATGCAGTTTCAGGGACAACAGCACCGCGCCCTCGAAGATGCACGCAACACCGCGCGCCTGTTGCCGCTGGTACTGCCTCTCAAAGACTGATGACGAAGAAAAGACGCTTGGGCATACTGGCGACCCTTTTAAGGCCTGCCTTCGGGTCGTCGCTACGCGACGTTTAAAATGGCTCCCTGCAACTTTTCCAACCCCTTTCGAGGAATCGCAGATGTTCAAGGTCAACGAATACTTCGACGGCACCGTCAAATCCATCGGTTTCACCATGGCTGAAGGCCCTGCCACCATCGGCGTAATGGCCCCGGGCGAATACGAATTCGGCACCAGCCAACTGGAAGTCATGCATGTCGTTGCCGGCGCCCTGACTGTCAAACTGCCGGGTAGCGACAACTGGAACACCTTCGAAGCCGGCAGCAAGTTCACCGTCGAGGCCAACAGCAAGTTCCAGCTCAAGGTGGCCGTAGACACCGCCTACCTCTGCGAATACCGCTAAGCAACTAGGCGCCACGAAGAACCGGCCCCTGCGGCCGGTTTTTTCTTGATGATCACCACCAGGACATAGCCCATGCCACGCAGTGCACTTCTCGTCCCCATTGCCTTGTTGCTGGTGGCCATGGTTTCGATCCAGAGCGGCGCGTCGCTGGCCAAGAACCTGTTCCCGCTGGTCGGCGCCGAAGGCACCACAGCCCTGCGCCTGGTGCTCGGCGCGATCATTCTGTCGCTGGTGATGCAGCCCTGGCGGGCCAGACTGGATCTGCGCAAGTGCCATGCCCTGCTCGCTTACGGCCTGGCATTGGGCGGCATGAATCTGATGTTCTACATGTCCCTGCAGAGCATCCCGCTGGGCATCGCCGTGGCGCTGGAGTTCACCGGGCCGCTGGCTCTGGCGCTGTTTTCCTCGCGCCGCCTGCTGGACTTCGTCTGGGTGATTCTGGCCATCATCGGGTTATGGATGCTGCTGCCAACCGGCGCCACGCAAAGCGCCATCGACCCTCTCGGCGCAGCTCTGGCCCTCGGCGCGGGTGTGTGCTGGTCGCTGTACATCATCTTCGGGCAGAAAGCCGGCGCCCAGCATGGCCGCCACACCGTCGCCCTGGGCACCTGGGTCGCCGCCTTGCTGGTACTGCCCATTGGCATCTGGCATGCCGGCACGGACCTGCTGAGCGTGGACCTGCTACCCATCGCTCTCGGTGTCGCGGTGCTGTCCTCGGCCCTGCCCTACAGCCTGGAGATGGTCGCCCTGACGCGCCTGCCAGCGCGCACCTTCAGCGTGCTGATGAGCCTGGAGCCGGCAGTCGCGGCAATGTGCGGCCTGGCCTTTCTCGGCGAGAAGCTGCTCTGGGGCCAGTGGCTGGCCGTCGGTGCGATCATCATCGCTTCGGCCGGGGCAGCCGCCACCATCAAACCCAAGAGCTAGTTGCCGAACTGCAACTCGGCCAAACGCGCATAGAGCGGACTACTCTCGATCAGCTCGGCATGACTGCCGATGGCAGCCAAACGGCCATGCTCGATCACCGCAATGCGATCCGCCTGCTTGACCGTAGCCAGGCGATGGGCGATCACCAACGTGGTACGCCCGGCCATCAGTGACGGCAGCGCCTGCTGGATCAGGTGCTCGCTCTCGGCATCCAGCGCGCTGGTGGCCTCATCGAGCAGCAGGATCGGCGCATCGGCGAGCAAGGCACGAGCAATCGCCAGGCGCTGACGCTGGCCACCAGAAAGCCCGAGCCCAGCCTCCCCAAGATGCGTCTGGTAACCTTGCGGCAGGCGCTGAATAAACTCATGCGCATGCGCCGCCCGCGCGGCCGCCTCCACCTCGGCCTGGCTGGCATCCAGGCGACCATAGCGAATGTTGTCCTCCACCGAGCCGAAGAACAGCGCGGGATTCTGCGAGACCAAGGCGAAACTGGCGCGCAGCTCGCGTGGGTCGAGCTGATCGATCGGCACACCGTCGATGAGGATGCGCCCGCCCTGCGGATCGAAGAAACGCAGCAGCAGATCGAACAGCGTCGATTTGCCAGCCCCGGACGGCCCCACCAGTGCCAGCGTCTCACCCGCCGCCACCTGCAGGTCGACGCCATCGATGGCGTAGCTGTCCGAACGCGACGGATAGGCGAAACGCACATCCTGCAGCTCGATACGCCCCTGTACCGGCTGCGGCAGATGCTGCGGCTGCTCCGGCGCCATGATGGCGTTGCTGGCGCGCAATAGCTCGCCGATACGCTCGGCGGCGCCTGCGGCGCGCTGCAATTCACCAATCACTTCGCTCAACGTGCCGAAGGACGAGCCAACGATCAGGCTGTAGAACACGAAAGCCGCCAGCTCACCACCGGAGATACGCCCGGCGATCACGTCCATACCGCCGACCCAGAGCATCACCCCCACCGCACCGAGCACCAGCACGATGACCACGGTGATCAGCCAGGAACGCTGGGCGATGCGCTTGCGCGCCACATCGAAGGCCGCCTCGGCAGACTCGCCAAAGCGGCGCTTGTCCTCTTCCTGGTGGTTGTAGGCCTGTACCGTCTTGATCTGCCCCAGCACCTCGCCCACGTAGCTTCCAACATCCGCCACGCGGTCCTGGCTCTGCCGCGACAGCGCACGCACACGGCGGCCGAACAGCAGGATAGGCGCCACCACCAAGGGTAGAGCCAACAGAACGATACCGCTGAGCTTGGGATTGGTGACCACCAGCAGCACGCTGCCACCGATCAACATGATCAGGTTGCGCAGTGCCATCGACAGCGACGAGCCAATCACCGACTGCAACAAGGTGGTATCGGCGGTCAATCGCGACTGGATTTCCGAGCTGCGATTGCTCTCGTAGAAGCCAGGATGCAACTCGATCAGGTGATCGAACACCCGCCGGCGGATATCCGCGACCACCCGCTCGCCGATCCACGACACCAGATAGAAGCGCGTGTAGGTGCCGAAGGCCAGCGCCAATACCAGCACGAAATACAGCAGCAGGGATTGGCGCAGCGCGGCCGGCGACTGCGTGGCCAGTCCCTGATCCACCAGCAGCTTGATGCCCTGGCCCATGGACAGGGTGATCGCCGCCGTGAACATCAGGGCCAGCAGCGCGCCCAGCACTCGGCCGCGATAAGGCGCGATAAAGCGCCAGGCCAGGCGTATGGCACCACGCTGGCGAGAAGAAAGCATCGATGTCATGACGGGTCTCAGGAGTCAGCAGCCGAGGGCGCTTCAGCCAGCCAGGCCACTGCGCACAAGGCCAGCGCAGCCAGGTTGGTCGAAAGCGGATTGAACGCCTGAATCAACAGATGGGGGCTCAGCAGCACAACATCAAGCAGCAATACCAGCAACACACCGCCAGCGACCAGCAAGGGCCAACGCTGGCGCCGCACCGTCAGCAGCAGGATGCCCAGAAGGATCTCGGCAATACCGCCGGCAGCCGCGATCAGCTGCGGCGCGAACAGCGGATGATCTGGCAGGCCATGGGCCGCGATCATCGCTACCTCGTCAGGGCTGAGCCAGAGAATCTTCGGCGCCAGGCCATGCCAGATGAACACCAGTGCCAGAGCCAATCGAGCGAGCCAGGCGATCTGCGCCAGGCGTCGTTCAGTCATGCAAAAAGCGCTCGGCATGGTCGGCGCTGGGTAGCAGGCAGACCTCGTGCCGCCCGAACAGGCGATAGCGATTCAGCGCGATGCGGTCATAGCACCAATCGCGCAGCGGGCGCGGGATAAGACGCAACCAGGCAAGCGCACGCCAGGGCTGTGGCAGGCGAGCAAGGATGCGCAGCAGCGCATCCGAGCGTACATGCAGCCCCGCCTCATCGATCAGCGCCATGGTGTCGAAACGGTCGGTCGGCAGCCCATACCAGGCCAGCAATGCCTGGCCTTGCGCCGACTGCACCGAGGCCAGACGAAACAGCAACTGCCGATCATGACGAATTAGAAACTTCGCCCAGCTGTTGCACAGCTTGCAGACGCCGTCGAACAGCACCACGCGCTCGCCAGCGGCAAGACCGGGCGGCAGCGATTGCCTGGTCATTGCGCAGCGCTCGCCCGCTGGGCAAGCGGGCGGTAATGGCCGGTGATGCGATAGGCGAACAGAATGTCCTCCTCCTGCGTGCCGCGACCGATGTTATGCAGCACCAGCGGCGTAGCCGTTGGCGCCTGACGATCACTGACGATGCCGATATGAGTGAGGCCACGGCCCAGATCCCAGGTGACGATATCACCGGGCTGGTATGCCGCGGCATCCTGCTTGACCGGCAGCGACCAGCCCTGACGCTTGAACCAGGTCATCAGATTGGGCACGCGGCGGTGATCGATATTGCTGTCCGGGCGACTCAGCCCCCAATTCTTCGGATAGACGGAGAAGTTGCCGCGCATGTCGCGATGCACCGCTTCCTGCAGATCCAGCCCCTGCTGACGCAGCGCGCGGATCACCACGTCGGTGCAGACCCCGGTGGCCATGGGCACGTCGCCGCCCGGATAGCTCAGGCGGCGATAGGTCGGGTCATAGCTCAGGGTCACACCGACCTGCTGGCGCGCATCGAGCACCAGCCTGTCCGCCTCGATGGCCTGCACGGCAAACGCCAGCGACCAGAGCAGCAGCGCGATCAGCATGCGCATATCGATCTCCTATCGACTCAGGGGGTACAGCAGTTCTTCCTTATAACCGGCCCAGACCCGCACTGCATCGGGAAACGCGTCGTCCAGGCTCACGTCGCCACTGTCGACCAGCAGCGGCCGACCTTCCAGCGTCGCCAGCTTGCGCTTGGTCGCCACTACGCGCAGGCGCTCCAGCCCTACGGCGCGCAGCACGCGCGGGCTGATCTGCTGGTTGCCGCGGCCGATGATATGGCCCTGACCGCCAATCGCGGTCACCAGCAGATAAGTCGGGTGCCCTTCGACCAGGGCGAACAGCTCGGTTTCATTGACGTCGCGGGCGATGACCCGGCCATCCTCGATCACATCGACGCCGAGCAAGGTGGTTTCCAGACCAAGATTCTGCGCCAGACCGTGCAAGGTCGAGCCGGGACCGAACACGTAGCGCGCCCCCGGCTCCCACTCGCTCTCGAGCCAGGCGGCCAGATCAGCCAACACCAGCTCTTCGGACTCCACGCCACCCTGCTTGACCGCCTGCACGTAGCCGCCCTCCTGCGGCACGCACAGCTCGCCGTACCAGCGCGCGGTGACGCGGCCTTCGCGCAGGGCGCTCTCGTCGATATCACGCACCTCGCCGCTGGCCAGTCGTACCAGGCCGCCCTCCACCAGGCGCGCAGTCAGCTCGCCTGCCGCTCGCGGGCTGATGGCGTAGACGCCGGACTGGATCTTCACCCCCGCCGGAATACCCAGCACCGGCTGGCCGTCCCTGGCTGCGGCACAGACATCACGCGCAGTACCATCACCGCCAGCGAAGAGAATCAGCGCCACACCGGCGTCCTGTAGCTGCTGCACTGCCTGGCGGGTGTCTTCGGCAGTGGTCGGCTGCGCACCGACCTGCCCCAGCAGGCGATGCTCGAAGCCCATCTGCGCCAAAAGATCGCCACCCATGGCGCCCGGATAGCTGACGAACTCGATGCGCTCGCGCAGGTTCAATAACTGCTCAAGCGCGGTGCGTGTACGTTGCGCCGCCTTTGGCTCGACACCCAGAGCCAGCGCTTGCTCGGCCATGCCGTCGCTGCCCTTGAAGGCTGCAGGACCACCCAGCCCGGCCAATGGATTGATGATCAAACCGATATGAAAACGCGACATGAATTCCTCGTTCCACACAGGCTGGCACGCAGCCTGCTATACGACTTTTGCTAAGTGTTTTGTGACGGAGTTCCGCCGTCTTGGAATCTGCTTAAAGTATCGCGAGCTAGAGCCAGGCAAGGCGAAATCGGGCGAAGAAGCGGAGTTTACGAGTAGTAAATGAGCTTTCTGAGCCCGATTTCAACGCAGCATGGCCGACGCGCAGCAGACTTTGAGCAGGTTCCCAGCTGTCACCGCGCCTTCATCTGGATGTCCTAGACTGGCGCGCATTACTGATGAGGAGACAGGCCATGAGCTTGCAAGACAACGCTGCCCAGTACCCCACCACCAAACATCAACAGGAGCCGGTGGGCGGTTTTATCATTGATGGTCAGGGCCGCGAAGTGCCCATTACCGAAGAGATGATCAAACAGGCCTGCGACGCCCTGGAAGAAGGCCGCCAGCGCGCCAGCCAGCAGGCTTGAACCTACGGCGCCAGGCACGCAATGTGCCTGGCGTGCCTGCCTCAATCGCGTGGCACCAGCTTCAGCGACAGTGAGTTGATGCAGTAGCGCAACCCGGTCGGACGAGGGCCGTCAGGGAACACGTGCCCCAGATGCGCGTCGCACTTGGCGCATTTGACTTCGATTCGATGCATACCGTGGCTGTAGTCGTCGAGGCTGGCGATCACCTCGTCGTTGATCGGCTGAAAGTAGCTCGGCCAACCGCTCCCAGAGTCATATTTGGCATCCGAATCGAACAGCGCCTCACCGCAGCAGGCGCAGTGGTAGATGCCGGGGGTCTTGCTGTCGTGATAGGCGCCGGTGAACGGCCGCTCCGTGCCGCCCAGACGACAGACATGAAATTGCTCGTCAGTCAGCTCTTCGCGCCAGCTATCCAGGGGTTTGTCGATTTTATCCACGAACGGGGTTCCTCCTCGGTAATTGGGCAATACGCAGCAGTACAGGCAGCGCCAGCATTTGAAAGCTTCGAGAGTGAGGTTCTGCGACTGCAGCGCCTCTGTGCGCCGCATGGCAGGCCAGAAAAAAGCCGGACTGATACCTTTGCCGCACTCAGGTCGCCACGTATGATTCGACCCCAGTCTGTCACCCACGTTACGGGCTGCCAAGATTCCCCGCCGGGAGAATTTTGCAGCGTACTTCAGTGGGTTCTCCATAGCTCGGGAATCCTTACATGCAGGTCAGCAAATCGAACAAGCTCGCCAACGTCTGCTACGACATTCGCGGGCCGGTGCTCAAGCACGCCAAGCGTCTGGAAGAGGAAGGCCATCGCATCCTCAAGCTGAACATCGGCAACCCGGCGCCGTTCGGTTTCGAGGCACCGGAAGAAATTCTCCAGGACGTCATCCGCAACCTTCCTACCGCCCAGGGCTACAGCGACTCCAAGGGGCTGTTCAGTGCGCGCAAGGCGGTGATGCAGTATTACCAGCAGAAGCAGGTCGAAGGCGTCACCATCGAGGACATCTATCTCGGCAACGGTGTCTCCGAGCTGATCGTGATGGCCATGCAGGCACTGCTCAACAACGGTGACGAGGTGCTCATCCCGGCGCCCGACTATCCGCTGTGGACCGCCGCCGTGGCGCTGTCCGGCGGCAAGCCGGTGCACTACCTGTGCGACGAGCAGGCCGGCTGGTTCCCCGACATCGCCGACATGCGCGCCAAGATCACACCCAATACCAAGGCCCTGGTGCTGATCAATCCGAACAACCCCACCGGCGCGGTGTATTCGAAGGAAGTGCTGCTGGACATCGTCGAACTGGCGCGCCAGCACAACCTGGTGATCTTCTCCGACGAGATCTACGACAAGATTCTCTACGACGAGGCCGTGCACATCAGCACCGCCTCGCTGGCGCCGGACGTGCTCTGCCTGACCTTCAACGGCCTGTCCAAGAGCTACCGTGTAGCGGGTTTCCGCTCCGGCTGGGTGGCCATCTCCGGGCCCAAGCACCGGGCGCAGAGCTATATCGAAGGCCTGGATATACTGGCCAACATGCGCCTGTGCGCCAACGTGCCGAGCCAGCATGCGATCCAGACCGCGCTCGGCGGCTACCAGAGCATCAACGACCTGGTGCTGCCCAACGGCCGCCTGCTGGAGCAGCGCAACCGTGCCTGGGAACTGCTCAACGACATTCCTGGTGTCAGTTGCGTCAAGCCCATGGGCGCGCTATACGCCTTCCCCAGGATCGACCCCAAGGTCTGCCCGATCCACAACGATGAGAAGTTCGTCCTCGACCTGCTGCTGTCGGAAAAACTGCTGATCGTCCAGGGCACCGCCTTCAACTGGCCGTGGCCGGATCACTTCCGTGTGGTCACCCTGCCCCGCGTCGACGACCTGGAGCAGGCCATCGGTCGTATCGGCAACTTCCTCAAAGGTTACAGCCAGTAAGCCGACATGGACCTGCAGATCGACGATTTCTACAAGGACGCCGCCAGCGGCCTGCTCATGCTCTATCAAGCCTTCCCGCGCAAGATGGCGCTGTACGTGGAAGACCTGATCGGGCGCGAAGAGCCGGACGAATTCGGCCTGCCCAGCAAGCGTCACCAGGCCTGCCTCGGCGCGCTGCTGTGGCTGGCCGAGGAAGGCTATCTGCGTTTCGAGTCGACCATCGCTTACGACGCGCTGGATCAGGCGGTGCTGAGCGAGAAAGGTTTTCTGCGCCTGTCACGCGCCATTCCCCACGCTTTGCGCGAGGGTGAGGTGCTGCCGCCAAGCGTGCGCCGCGTACACGCCACATTGGCATTTCAGCTGCGCGAGGCCCTGGCCCAGCAGCACGGCGAGCGCACCGCCCGTCTCACTCGCCTGCTGTTCGAGAGCACGCTACAGGGTCAAGAGACATAGTTTGAAATAGTCGCTGGTTGAAAGCCCCGGGGGGGCGCCCTTATATAGCCGGCATTACTCGTACGTCTTTCCCCGTGAGGAGTCCGTTCACACCATGATGCGCATTATGTTGTTCCTGGCCACCAACCTGGCGGTTCTGGTTATCGCCAGCATCACCCTCAAACTGCTGGGGGTCGACCGCTTCACCGGCCAGAACCATGGCAGCCTGCTGATTTTCTGCGCCGTGTTCGGTTTCGCCGGCTCGCTGGTGTCGCTGTTCATCTCCAAGTGGATGGCGAAGATGAGCACCGGCACGCAGATCATCACCCAGCCGCGCACCCGTCACGAACAGTGGCTGCTGCAGACCGTCGAGGAGCTGTCGCGCGAAGCCGGCATCAAGATGCCTGAAGTCGGCATCTTCCCGGCCTACGAGTCCAACGCCTTCGCCACCGGCTGGAACAAGAACGACGCACTGGTCGCGGTCAGCCAGGGTCTGCTCGAGCGTTTCTCGCCGGATGAAGTGCGTGCGGTGCTGGCCCACGAAATCGGCCACGTGGCCAATGGCGACATGGTCACCCTGGCGCTGATCCAGGGCGTGGTGAACACCTTCGTCATGTTCTTCGCACGCATCTTCGGCAACTTCGTCGACAAGGCGATTCTGAAGAACGAAGACGGCCATGGCATCGGCTACTTCGTTGCGACCATCTTCGCCGAGCTGGTACTGGGCATCCTCGCCAGCATCATCGTCATGTGGTTCTCGCGCAAGCGCGAGTTCAAGGCCGACGAAGCCGGTGCTCGCTTGGCCGGCACCGGTGCGATGATCGCCGCGCTGCAGCGCCTGCGTGCCGAACAGGGTGTGCCGGTGCAGATGCCTGACAGTCTCACCGCCTTCGGTATCAACGGTGGCCTGAAGAACGGCCTGGCCGGTCTGCTGATGAGCCACCCACCGCTGGAAGATCGTATCGAAGCGCTGCGCCGCCGCGGCTGATCCATCCGTCACAGACAAAAAAGGCGACCTTCGGGTCGCCTTTTCATTGGGCCGCTGCCGCTAGCGACGCGTCAGATGGAAGACTCGCTCATCCACTGCAGCGAGACCGCTGTCGCTGAAACGCGGATTACCGGCCAGCACGTCCTTTTCCTCGACCATGCGCAGCCCCCAACTGGCCGCGAAATATCGCTCCACCTCAGCGTCTTCGACCGAGAATGGCGGGCCATCCATCCGCTGCTGGTCGTACACCAGGGTCACCAGCAGGCCCTGGCAGTTATCCGGCAATATCGCCTGCAGGTGGGCGGCGTAGCGCTCGCGCATTTCCGGCGGCAGAGCGATCAGCGCAGCGCGGTCATAGAAAGCCCGGCAATCGGCAACGTCGTCACGGCTCAAGGCGAAAAAGTCGCCGCACAAAATCCGCAGCGCGCCCGCCTGGTAGACCTTGAACGCACCGTGCTGCGACACCTGTGGCTGTACATCACGCTCAGCGAAGAAATCCTGCACCGCGCGCTCGGCCAGTTCCACACCGATCACGGCATGCCCCTGTTCCGCCAACCACACCAGGTCGAGACTCTTGCCACACAGCGGTACCAGCACCGCCGCACCTTTCGCCAACCCGAGCGCGGACCAGTGACGACGCAGGTAGCCATTGACCTTTTCCTGATGAAAACCGATTTGGCTGCGCGCCCACCTGTCCTGCCAGAACGCCTCATGCATGGATAAAACCTCCATAAATTCGATAGGAATGGCCAACTATTTATGCTGGAAGCCGATAGATCCAGCAGCGAAGATGGCGTCATCCTACTTCAGGAGCTGATCGTCATGCTGCCCAGTCTGTTCATTTCCCACGGTTCCCCCATGCTGGCCCTGGAGCCCGGTGCCAGCGGCCCGGCGCTGGCCAAACTGGGCGCCGATATACCCAGGCCCAACGCCATAGTGGTGGTGTCGGCGCACTGGGAAAGCCAGCGCCTGCTGCTGACGGCGGGCGAGCATCCGCAGACCTGGCACGACTTCGGCGGCTTTCCAGCCGAGCTGTATGCCGTGCAGTATCCGGCACCCGGCTCGCCGAAGCTGGCCGAGGAGATCGCCCAGCAACTGAACGACGCGGGTCTGCCTGCACAGCTCGATGCGCAACGCCCCTTCGACCATGGCGCCTGGGTGCCGCTGTCGCTGATGTATCCGCAAGCCGACATCCCCGTTCTGCAGTTATCGTTACCCAGCCGCCTTGGCCCCGAGTTACAGACCCGCGTGGGCCGTGCGCTGGCCAGCCTGCGTGTACAAGGCATCCTGCTGATTGGCTCCGGCAGCATCACCCACAACCTGGGCGAGTTGAGCTGGCGTGCCGGCCCGGACGTCATCGCACCCTGGGCCAAGGCGTTTCGCGACTGGGTGGTGGAAAAGCTCGAAGCGAACGACGAAGAGGCCTTGCACCATTACCGTCGGCTGGCGCCGGATGCCGCACGCAATCACCCCACCGAAGAACACCTGCTACCGCTGTTCTTCGCCCGAGGTGCTGGCGGTACCTTCACGATTGAGCACAGCGGTTTCACCTACGGCGCCCTGGGGATGGATATCTATCGCTTCGGCTAGCCGCTGTTTTTCACGCTTTCCCAGGCGATCTGCGCCAGTAGCTCGCGGCACTCGCCCAGCTCGCTCTGGGTGCGGCCAGCCAGCCAGTTGCGCGCCAGATCATGCGTCGGGCCGATCACCACCGAGGCGAAACAGTCATCTGGCAGCGCCTTGAACAGTCCCTGTCGGCGATACTCGGCGAGCGCCGTGAGAATCTGCGCAAAATGCTGACGATTGGCTTCGCGCAATGCATCGCCCATTTCCCCCGCCTCGACCCGACCACGGCTGTGCAGGATGAAACGCGCCCAATCAGGATTGGCCACCACCCAGTCGATGTAGCTGGTCACCAGCAACTTGACGCAGGCCTCGGCGCTGGCCGCGCTGGCAAATCCGCGCTGCAGCAACTCGGCGTATTGTGCGGTGCCGGCCAGATAGAGCGCGGCGATGATCCGCTCCTTGTTGCCGAAGTGGTGATACAGACTGCCGATGCTCGCACCAGAACGGTCACGGATCATCTCGATGGTAGTGACATCGACACCGTGCTCGGTGAAGCAGGCCAGCGCAGCCTGCAGGATCTCGTCTTTGCGTGATGGACGGGCCATGCCGCTCCTTATGACTAGAATATTTTTCTAGAATAACTTTCTAATGCTCGTATACTGCTCCCGCGCGCGCTCATCTTCAATCGCAAACACGCAGGAGAGAGTCATGAGTCAAATGTTGCAGATGTTCCAGCAGGCCGGCGCTGCCCAATTCAGCGCGATGATCGGCCAGGTCGCCCCCTACTTCGCCAGCATCGCCCCGCAGATGGTGGAGCTGCTGCGCCCCGGCTATGCCGAGGTCCGCTTCGCCAAACGCCGTGAAGTGCTGAATCATATCGGTACGGTGCACGCCATCGCCTTGTGCAATGCTGCCGAGCTTGCCGCCGGCAGCATGACCGACGCCTCCATTCCTGACGGTTGCCGCTGGATTCCGAAAGGGATGACGGTGGAATACCTGGCCAAGGCAGACGGCGATATCCGCACGGTGGCCGATGGCAGCACGGTGGATTGGGATCGGACCGGCGACCTCAAGGTGCCAGTGATGGCCTACGTTGGTGACAAGCCGGTGTTCCGCGCAGAAATCACCATGTACGTCAGCCAGGCCTGAAATACAGAGGCCCGTCATCGACGGGCCTCTGATCCACTCAGTCGAGTCGCACCAGGATACGGCCCACCATACCGCCGGAGAGTATCCGCTCGATGGCCGTCGGCAACTCCGTCAGGCCTATTTCCTGGCATAGCGGCGCAAGATCGAGCTTCCACTGCAGCGACAGCTTGTCCCACATCGATGCCTTGACCACCAGCGGCAGCTCCACCGAGTCCACGCCCAGCAGGTTGACGCCACGCAGGATGAACGGCAGCACGCTGGCCTGGAAGCCGACGCCGGCAGTCAGCCCGCAACAGGCCACGCTGCCGCTGTGGCGCAGCGACTTGACCACATTGAACAGGATGTCGCCACCCACTGTGTCTACCGCTCCCGCCCAGCGCTCCTTGAGCATCGGACGCTCACTACCTTGCTGCAGCTCTTCGCGGCTGACGATCTCGTCAGCACCGAGACCACGGAGGAAATCGCCCTGTTCGGCCTTGCCGGTCGCGGCGGCTACGCGATAACCGAGTTGCTTGAGCAGCACCACGGCGATGCTGCCAACGCCGCCCGTGGCGCCGGTGACCAGCACGGTGCCTGACTCCGGGGTGACACCGGCCTGCTCCAGCTTGTCCACGCAAAGGGCAGCGGTCAGGCCGGCGGTACCGAGAATCATCGCCTCGCGCAGCGGCAAGCCTTGTGGGCGCTTGATCGCCCAGGCGGCCGGTACGCGGATGTACTGGCCGAAACCACCGGCTGTGTTCATGCCCAGGTCGTAGCCAGTGACGATCACCTCGTCGCCCACGGCGAACTCGGCAACACTGGAGGCTTCGACTACACCGGCCGCATCGATACCGGGCGTATGCGGGTAGGCCTTGGTCACACCTCGATTGCCGCTGGCGGACAGAGCGTCCTTGTAGTTGAGCGAGGAATAGCGCACGCGAATCAGCAGCTCGCCCTGCGGCAGTTGCTCGACGTTGCGCTGGACCACTTCACGCTGGAAACCGCCATCGGCGCCTTCGCTGACCAGCAAGGCCTTGAACTCGGTCATCACCCTCTCCTCTTGTCGTGGTTCGCGGCTGCGCGGCGCGAATCGCGTCGTGCAGCCCATCATGAACGAAGCGTTACCAGAAGCGCTGCTGATTGAGCCTGCTCAACCAGGTCAGAACGAAACGATCTGCCGCCATGCTGGCCGCCAGCCCGACACGCTCCTGCAGACTCTTTTTATGAGCGAAATGCAGATGGAACAATTCAGCCTCGACGGCGCGCTCGGCCAGGTACTGGTCGCTGGTCTTGAGTTCGTCAACCAGCAGACGCTCCTGCGCCGCCATGCCCAGCCAGACCTCGCCAGTGGCAATGGCATCAATGTCCAGCTGGGGGCGGTAACGGGCAACGAAGCCCTTGAACAGCTCGTGGGTGGTTTCCAGGTCTTCCTGGAACTTCTCCCGGCCCTTTTCGGTGTTCTCACCGAATACGGTCAGCGTGCGCTTGTATTCGCCGGCCGTCAGCACCTCGAAATCGATTTCGTGCTTCTTCAGCAGACGATGCACGTTAGGCAACTGCGCCACCACACCGATGGAGCCGAGGATGGCAAAAGGTGCACTGAGAATCTTCTGGCCGATGCAGGCCATCATGTAACCGCCGCTGGCCGCTACCTTGTCCACGCACACGGTCAGCGGGATACCCGCATCGCGGATACGCACCAGTTGCGACGAAGCCAGGCCGTAGCTATGCACCATGCCGCCACCACTTTCCAGGCGCAGCACCACTTCGTCCTCGGCCTTGGCCATGGACAACAGCGCCGTCACTTCGTGGCGCAGGTTGTCGGTGGCTGACGCCTTGATATCGCCATCGAAATCCAGCACGAACACCCGCGGTTTGCTGGGCGGCGCTTTCTTTTCCTGTTTGGCCGCCTTGGCCTGCGCCTTGCGCGTGGCCTTGAGCTGATCCTTGGACAGCACGCTGTGCTCCAGGCGCTCGCGCAGATCCTTGTAGAAATCATTGAGCTTCTGCACCTGCAACTGACCACTGCCGCGCCGCCCTTTGCCGCGCGTGGCGGCGATCGCCACCAGCACCACGACGATGGCGACCACCAGGGTCAGGGTTTTCGCCAGAAAGCTGGCGTACTCGCTAAGAAACTCCACGGATCCCCCTCGGACAATGCAGCGGCGCCTGAGCGCACAAAGGCCCAAGCATACCGGCGCAGCGACTCGCCGGCCAAGCGCGGCAGCGCTGCACAATGGACATACAAGCAATTCAAACAAGCGTATGTTTTTTCGTTGACAGCCCCCGAGCTTCCTCATACCCTCGCCAAACATTCAACGTGCCGGGACCAATACGGACGTGGGCAGCATCTATCTGATTCGACATGGCCAGGCCTCATTCGGTGCAGACGACTACGATGTCCTGTCTCCCGTCGGCGTGCGCCAGGCCGAAGTGCTGGGCAAGCACTTGGAGCAACTCGGCATCAGTCTCGATCGTTGCGTCAGTGGCAGCCTGCGCCGCCAGCAACACACGGCCAACGCCGCCCTGCAGCACATGAGCAGGGCGCCGGCGCTGGATATCGACGAAGCCTTCAACGAATTCGATGCCGATGCGGTGATTCGCACGCTGCTGCCGGATCTGCTGCCGGAAGAGCCCGAAGCCCTGCATATCCTGCGCAACGGTGCGCAGAACCGCGCCGAGTTCCAGCGCCTGTTCGCCAAGCTGATCGGCCGCTGGATTTCCGGCGAACATGACAAGCCCGGCCTGCAAAGCTGGCAGGCCTATGTCGAACAGGTCGAAGGCGGTTTGCGGCGCATCCTCGAACAAGCCACCAGCAAACAGAATATCGCCGTGTTCACCTCCGGCGGCACCATCACCGCCCTGCTCCGCCTGCTTACCGGCGTACCGGCGGCAAAGGCCTTCGAACTGAATTGGCAAATCGTCAATACCTCGCTCAGCCAACTGAAATTCCGCGGCAGCGAGGTGAGTCTGGCTTCCTTCAACAGCCATGTGCATTTACAGCTGCTGAAGGCGCCGGAGCTTATCACCTACCGATGAGCTCCAGCCCACTGCGGCCGTGAGGCTGCGCGAAAAAACCGAAAAAGGATAAGACCATGAGTGTTGCTGACATCGCCCAAACCATGCAGTCCAAGTTCAACGCCAGCGCCGCTGCAGGCCTGGATCTGGTATTCCAATTCAACATCGAAGATGGCGAGAACTACGCGCTGATCGTAAAAGACGGCACCTGCGCCCTCGAGCAAGGCGACAACCCGAACGCCAACGTGACCCTGATCATGGACAGCGAAACCCTCAAGGGCATCGTCAGCGGCGAAACCGACGGCATGCAGGCTTTCATGGCTGGCAAGCTGCGCGCCGAAGGCGACATGATGCTGGCGATGAAGCTGGGCGAACTGTTCCCGGTCTGATCGGCGAGCTGAGCGCAAAACACGAAAACCGGAGTCCTGGCACTCCGGTTTTTTTTGCCCGTGATTTGCGGCCAAGGTGGCAAACCGAAATGACTGATCAGGCAGTTTGATCGAGGTGCAACACGCCCGCCTATAACGGCGCGTATTGCTTGTGGCAGCCTGAGTGCAGCATTAGATTAGCCAATTATCTAGGGCACCCATCATAAGCAGAAGGGATAAGCATGGCGCTCACCGACCAATCCACCCGCATCCGCACTGGCGAAGAACTCGACGCCGACGTCATCGACGCTTATCTGAAAGCCAATATTCCGGGCCTGAGCGGCACAGCCAAGATCAGCCAGTTCCCCGGCGGCGCTTCGAACCTGACCTACCTGATCGAATACCCGCAGCAGGAATTCGTCCTGCGCCGCCCGCCTTTCGGCCACAAGGCCAAGTCGGCGCACGACATGGGCCGTGAGTACCGCATTCTCAACCAGCTCAACGCCGGCTTCCCCTACTGCCCCAAGGCTTACGTGCACTGCACCGACGAGTCGGTGATCGGCGCCGAGTTCTATGTGATGGAGCGGGTCAAGGGCATCATCCTGCGTTCGGACATGCCCGCCGAGCTGAACTTCAGCCCCGAGCAGACCAGGACGCTGTGCAAGAGCTTCATCGACAAGCTGGTCGAGCTGCATAACGTCGATTACAACGCCTGCGGCCTGGGTGATCTGGGCAAGCCCGAGGGTTATGTCGGCCGTCAGATCAAGGGCTGGAGCGAGCGCTACGAGAAAGCCCTGACTCCGGACGCACCGACCTGGGAGCCGGTCAAGGCCTGGTTGAATGACAAGATGCCGGCCGATCACCACAAGCCGGGCATCGTGCACAACGACTACCGCTTCGACAACGTGATCCTCGACCCGAACAACCCGATGCAGATCATCGGTGTGCTCGACTGGGAGATGACCACCATCGGTGACCCGCTGATGGACCTGGGTAACACCCTGGCCTACTGGATCGAGGCCGGCGACCCGGCCCCCGTGCAACTGATGCGTCGCCAGCCGAGCAACGCGCCGGGCATGCTTACCCGCCAGCAGTTCGTCGACTACTACGCTGAAAAAGCCGGCATCGAGATCAAGAGTTTCGACTTCTACTACACCTACGGCCTGTTCCGTCTGGCCGGCATCGTGCAGCAGATCTACTACCGCTTCTACCACGGCCAGACCCAGGACAAGCGCTTCGCCCAGTTCATTCAGATGAACAAGCTGCTGGAGCAGATGTGCCTGCAGGTCATCGGCAAATCCACTCTCTAACCCCGGGGTAATCACAATGTCCAAGACCCAACTGTTCGACCTCGACGGCAAGATCGCCTTCGTTTCCGGCGCCAGCCGCGGCATCGGCGAGGCCATTGCCAAGCTGCTGGCTCAGCAAGGCGCGCACGTGATCGTCTCCAGCCGCAAGCTCGAGGGCTGCCAGGCCGTGGCCGACGCCATCATCGCCGAGGGCGGCAAGGCCACTGCCATCGCCTGCCACATCGGCGAAATGGAACAGATCACCAACGTCTTCGCGCAGATCAAGGAACAGTTCGGTCGTCTCGACATCCTGGTCAACAACGCCGCGACCAACCCGCAATTCTGCAACGTGCTGGACACCGACCTGGGCGCCTTCCAGAAAACCGTGGACGTAAACATCCGCGGCTACTACTTCATGTCCATCGAAGGCGGCAAGCTGATGAAGGAAAACGGTGGCGGCTCGATCATCAACGTTGCCTCGATCAACGGCGTATCCCCCGGCGAATTCCAGGGCATCTACTCGGTGACCAAGGCCGCGGTGATCAGCATGACCAAGGTGTTCGCCAAGGAGTGCGCGCAGTTCGGCATTCGCTGCAACGCTCTGCTGCCGGGCCTGACCGACACCAAGTTCGCCTCGGCACTGACCAAGAACGACGCCATCCTCAAGCACGCCCTGCAGCGCATCCCACTCAAGCGCGTGGCCGACCCGAGCGAGATGGCCGGCGCGGTGCTGTACCTGGCCAGTGAAGCATCCAGCTACACCACCGGCGTGGCGCTGAATGTGGACGGCGGCTTCCTCTCCTGAGGCCAGATGCCATGAACGACAAAGGCACCTCAGGGTGCCTTTTTTGTAGGGTGTACCGGCCGGCGCTCCGCTTTAGCCCGCGGTGTAAAGCCGACCCTACGTCACTCCAAGTGCGTGGCAAGGGTAGCCCGGATGTAGTCCAGGGCTTTGCTCGGCCCGTAGGGTGGGCTTTAGCCCACCAACCACCATTAATGTGGGCTAAAGCCCACCCTACATCGCTCGCAGCCCAAGAAGCGCACAACGCCCACTACCCTCTCCCGCCCTTCGGGCACCCTCTCCCGCAAGCGGGAGAGGGTCATCAGATGGCCGCAAGCGGCCGCTACCAATCCTTCAACGCAGCTTCCGCCGCCGGGTTCATCGGCTCTGCCAACAGGCCAGTCGGCGTCAGGCTGACGCTGTAGACGGCGTCGGCGGCAATCGGCAGGTAGGTGACGCGCAGCGCCTGCGGGTCGAACAGCAGCAGATCACGCTGACTCAGACGCAACCAGCGCCACAGGTCCACACCGTAGGGGCTCTCGGCCAACTGCACACGACCGTGTTGCGCCAGCGCCTGCTGCTCGATGGCCAGAAAACGCCCGGATAGACGTTCCAGACGGTAACCCGGCTCAAGGCCAATCAGCTCAGCCAGGCCTTTCCAGCGAATCAGTCGGCCGTCGAGTTGCCACATGTCACCCTCGAGCGTGACCGTGCGCTCACGCCCCCCTTCGAGCAGCGTCACCTGATAACGCTGCGGACCATCGGCCTTGAAGCTCAGCGTCACCAAGGGCTTGCCCGGTTGCAGCGGCTCGTAGGCATACAAGTCGTACGCCACCAGGCCGACCAATCCGGCCAGGGCGAGAAAGGCCAGACCACAGGTGCCACGCAACCAGCCGAGGAACCAGCCCGTATTGAGCAGAATGCGCAATGCCACCAGCAGCGCCAATACAGCCAACAGCGCCACGGCCCAGGCCAACCCGTCGTATTGCATCGATTGCGTTCCTTCTCTGACGAAATCCCGGCATTATGCGCAGCTCTCCCCATGACGAACAGCCAGCAGGCTGCGCACTCGCCCACAAGTCGACACTTTATATGCCATTCGCTCTCGAGCTCGCCATCGACCCCAGCACGCTAGCCATACTCGCCCTGGTCGCCTTCATCGCCGGCTTCATCGACGCCATTGCCGGTGGCGGCGGCCTGCTGACCATCCCTGCCCTGCTGACCGCCGGCCTTCCACCACATCTGGTGCTGGGCACCAACAAGCTGTGCGCCACCTTCGGCTCGGGCACCGCGGCTCTCACGTTCTATCGGCGCAAACTGTTCGATCCGAAGCAATGGCGCAACGCGTTGCTGGCAACCCTGATCGGCGCCCTGCTCGGCGCCGTCATCGCACACTGGATGCCGGCCGCCTGGCTCAACCAGATGCTGCCGGTGATCGTCTTCGCCTGCGGTGTTTACCTGCTGTTCGGACGTATGCCGGAGGCACCAGCCGAACACGACCTGCCGATAGCGCGTGGTCGGCAATGGCCGCAAGGGCTTGGCCTGGGACTCTACGATGGGGTGGCGGGCCCCGGCACCGGCGCATTCTGGACGGTCAGCAGCCTGCTGATGTATCCACTCGATCTGGTGCGCGCCAGCGGCGTGGCGCGCACCATGAACTTCGTCAGCAACGCGGCGGCGCTGGCCGTGTTCATCGCCTTTGGTCAGGTAGCCTGGGTGCTCGGTCTGAGCATGGGCGCCGCCTTGATGGTCGGCGCCTTTCTCGGTGCGCGCACCGCGATCAAAGGCGGTTCGAAGTTCATTCGCCCGGTGTTCATTACGGTGGTATTGGCGCTGACCGCGCGCCTGGTCTGGCAGCACTGGGTCGCGTAGGGCGGGGGCAACCCACCATAGCATCGATTTGGCGGGTTGCACCCGCCCTACGGCAGACTGGGTTCGGGCAAACCGAGGCGGCGAGCGACGTAGAGGTCGATCAGATGGCGGGCAATGGAGCGCGACGCTGGCAAAGGCGGCAAGTCATCGACACGGAACCAGCGCGCATCCTCGATCTCGTCTTCCTGCATGACGATCTCGCCACTGGCGTACTCGGCGTGGAAGCCAAGCATCAGCGAATGCGGAAACGGCCAGCCCTGGCTACCGATGTACTGCAGGTTTTTCACCTCGACGCCGACTTCCTCACGCACCTCGCGCGCCACACAATGCTCCACTGACTCGCCCGGCTCGACGAACCCGGCCAGGGTGCTGTACACGCCGGTGACGAACCGCGGTGAACGTGCCAGGAGTATCTCGTCGCCCCGTGTGACCAGCACGATCATGCTCGGCGAAATGCGCGGATAGTGCTGCGATTCGCAGCTGTCGCAACGCATCGCCCGCTCACCAGGAAGCTGGCGAGTCGGCGCACCGCAACTGCCGCAATAACGATGCTCGGCGTACCAGGTGCCGATCTGCGCGGCGTAGGCCAGCATGCGGAAGGTTTCTGCGTCGCCCTGCAGCATGAACTGACGCAGGCTCTGCCAGCTGCAGCCCTCCAGCGTCGCCGAGGGCTTGAGTTGCAGCAGGTAAACGGCATCGTCACCGAAATGACCGATACCCTGCTCGCCGAGAATCGGCAGGTCCTGGCGCTTGATCCAATCACGCGGGAACAGCACGCCATTGCTGTCGGCAAGAAAGTGCTGCTGGTTGTAGAGCAGCGCCCAGCCGCCAGGCTGGGCAGGATCGAGAAAGGTATTGCGCCAGACCATCAGGCCGCCACCGGCATGCCCAGCGCCTTGACACTTTCTTCAGCCAGATCGAGCACGCTGGGACGGGTTTCAGGACGCATCACCGCGCCCGCTTCCAGGTAGTACTCGAGGCTGCTCAAGGCATCAGCCAGGGTTTCCAGCATCTGCTCCGACGGCATTTGCGCCGACTCGAGCATGCGCGCCTGGATATAGTCGGCACAGGCACCGACCAGTATCGCGGCACGGCGCTGCTCGAGAAACCACAAGCCGCCACGCACGGCCTGCAGGCTGAACGGCACGTTGGACAGGTGCATCTTGTCGCCAGCCGACTCCAGATACGCGGTGATCGCGCGCTTGGCCAGAGCCAGACCGGCCTGGGCCTCGTCGACTACGACGATACGGGCTTCGTTGAGCTGATGAGTGGCGAAAGAGTCGGCCTCATTGCCCGGCTCGACGGCAGCCGGTCTGATATCGCGCCCCTCGCCACGCTCCAGGCTGGCCACCATGCCTTCGACATAGAGCACGGCATCGGCCAGCTTATGCAACTGCTCCGCCTGCGGCGGTGTGTCTTCGCTCCAGGCGGCAACCAGCGGCAGCTGCGCGCCGAGCGAGTTGCCGGCAGAGGTCAGGCCGACCATGCCCAGGGTCTTGGCCAGCTTGCCCAGCAACGCATGCAGGGTGCCCAGCGTCTCGCCCTGCAAGGTGCCGCGTTCGAGCAGGTCGAGCATGTCCTTGACGCTGGCCAGCTCTTCGCGAATCGCCGTGGACAACGAACGCATCACCGCCTGGCCCGGCCCGGCCAGACGCTGGTATTCCTCTTCCAGCAGGTGATCGGTGAACGGCAACGGCGTCAAGCCAAAGACTTCGCGCATGGCGCTGGCATGCGGACCATGGCTGTCGGCGAGCGCGACCAGATACAGCAACTCTTTGAGCAAACTGCGTGGCGCTTCGTACTGCGGATTGCCGAGCATCAGCTTGAGCTCGCGATCGACTCGCGAAAACAACTGCTTGCGCGATTTGCGTGGCAGCAACTGAGCATCGCACTGGGCTTCGATGGCGGCAGCGCCAATCCAGCACATGCGCCCACGCGGCTCGTTGGCGAACAGGCTGTCCAGGCGCGCCATAGCGCGCACCATCAGCTTGAGGCTGGCCTGCGGATTCTGCTCACGAATGAAGCCCAACAGCCCCACCTGATACATATGGCGCAGGCGCTTGCCTTCGCTCAGTTTGGCGGCACCATCGAGTGGCTGGGTAGCCGTGTGCGGCCGCGCATGATCGAGACGCACGCTGAAGAAGAAACCTTCCGGCAGCGGCTGCTGCGCGCCAGCCTGACGCAAATCATTGATCGCCGGCAGCAACAGTTCGGGCATTTCCTGGCGATGAGCGTCGACGTTTTCCAGATAACGGCGCAGCACATGCAGGGCATTGCTCAGTGCCGAGAGCTGCGCATCGCGCTCCTCACCTGCTCCAGCTGGAATATCGGTCGCCTGGTCCAGCACTTCCTGAGCCAGCAACTCGGCACCGGCCAGCTCGATCAGGTTGAGCGTGCCGCGCACCTGGTGCAGGCTTTCCACCGCCTGCTGCAACAGGCTGCCGTTATGCCGCTCGGCGATGAAATGCTCCAGGCTCTGCTCGGCCTCTTCCATGGTGACGAACAGCTCGTCGCGCACCAGATTCAGGGATGTGGCTCCACTTACCATGCTCTAGGCCTCGCAGCGAACATCAGCGAATACGGCATCAGTCGGCAAACTCCGGCTTCTGCTTGGTCATGTGCGCCGCCATGGCCAGGCGCAGGTCTTCCGACTGCAGCATGGCGGCATTCCAGGTAGCAATGTATTCAAGGCCATCGTCAACCCGATGATCGCGCATATAGCGAATCATTTCCTTGGTTCCACGCACGGCAATCGGCGACTTGGCAGCGATTTGTGCGGCAATTTCCATCACCCCGGCCAACAGCGCCTCCTGATCTTCGTAAGTGCGATTGACCAGGCCGATGCGTGCAGCCTCGTTACCGTCGATGGTGCGCCCGGTGAAGGCCAGCTCACGCATCATGCCGTCGCCGATGATACGCGGCAGGCGCTGCAGGGTGCCGACGTCAGCGGCCATGCCCATGTCGATTTCCTTGATGGAGAACTGCGCGTCGACGCTGCAATAGCGCATGTCGCAGGCGCTGATCAGATCGATGGCGCCACCAATGCAGTAACCCTGAATGGCAGCCAGCACCGGCTTGCGGCAGTTGTCGACGGCGTTGAAAGAGGCTTGCAGCTCGAGAATCTTGCGCCGCAGCGCCGAGGCATTACGACCAACATCCTTGCCCAGCTGTGCCCCGACCGAGGCCAGCAGCATCAGGTCGATGCCCGAAGAAAAGTGTTTGCCGGCACCGGAGAGCACCACGACACGCACCGCATCGTTGTCATCGACCCACTGGAAGATCTCGATGATCTCGCGCCAGAAGTCGGCGTTCATGGCGTTGATCTTGTCCGGACGGTTGATCTGCACGTGGGCGATCTTGTCCACCAGCTCGACGCGGAAGGCTTTGTAGTCGGACATGGCAGGCATCCTCAGCCGCGGCTCGGCAGCACAGTAACAATTTTGTGATTAATAACCGAGCAACTATAACAAGCACGCCATAAAAGTCGATGCTTGCCACTGTGACGCAGGGCACGCCCCGGACGTTAACAACCGCTTTGAATGTCAGAGATAAGAGATTGATCTGCCGAGGATCTTACTCCCCGACAGACCCACAACAGGTTTACTCCACCAGGCAATCCACGCAGTACTCACCCGCTTCGGTTTGCAAGCCGTGCACGTCGATATCGAAACCCGGGAAGGCCTGATCGAAGGTCCGCGCGAAGGCCAGGTAGTCGAGAATCGAACGCGTGGCGGCAGTGAAGCGCTCGCCTGGCATGATCAGCGGAATGCCAGGCGGGTAAGGCACCAGCATCACAGCGGCGATACGTCCCTGCAACTGATCGATGGGCACCGCCTCGACCTCGCCGCGCACCAGGCGGTCGTAGGCATCGGCAGGTTTGATCGCCAGCTCGGGCAGCGCCGTGTACATGCTTTTCAGCGCTTTGGCCGTGGCGTTTTCGCGGTAGCAGCCATGCAGCGCGTCGCACAGATCACGCAGGCCCATGCCCTGGTAGCGGCCCACTCCCGCGTGAGCGATGGAAGGCAGCACGTCGATCAGCGGCAGATTGGCGTCGTAGCTGCGCTTGAACTCCAGCAGCTCGGTCAGCAGCGTGCTCCATTTGCCCTTGGTGATGCCCATGGAGAACAGCACCAGGAAGGAGTACAGGCCGGTTTTCTCCACCACCAGGCCGCGCTCCCAGAGAAACTTGCTGACCACCGCTGCAGGAATCCCCTGCTGCTCCAGCTTGCCGGCTGCATTGAGGCCGGGCATCACCAACGTGACCTTGATCGGATCGAGCAGCACATAGTCATCGGCCACTTCGCCAAAGCCATGCCAGTCGGCGTCCGGTTGCAACACCCAGTCGCAGGTCTTCAGGCTGTCGGCGCCATCGGCCTCACCCGGCTGCCAGATACTGAACCACCAGTCCTCGGCGCTCAGGTTGCGCCGCACATTGGCCAGGGCGCGGCGGAAGCTCAGCGCCTCGTCGAAGGTTTCCTGGATCAGCGAACGGCCGGCCGGTCCTTCCATCATCGCCGAAGCCACATCCAGCGAGGCAATGATGCCGTACTGCGGCGAGGTGGAGATGTGCATCATGAAGGCTTCGTTGAAACGGTCGCGATCCAGCTGCCGCTGCCCGCCGTCCTGCACGTGAATCATCGAGGCCTGACTGAAGGCTGCCAGCAGCTTGTGCGTTGAATGGGTAGTGAACACCAGCGGCGAGCGCTCGTCGTACTGAGTGCCCATGCCATAGCGGCCAGCATAGAACTCGTGGAAAGCCGCATAGGCGTACCAGGCCTCGTCGAAATGCAGCACTTCGACCGAATCCCCCAGCGCCTGCTTGACCATCTCGGCGTTGTAACAGAGCCCGTCATAGGTGGAGTTGGTCACCACCGCCAGCTTGACCTTGGGCGCACGGCCACGCGCCAGCGGGCTGGCGTCGATCTTGGCCTGGATCGACGCCTTGCTGAATTCGCTCAGCGGAATCGGCCCGATGATCCCCAGCTCGTTACGTTCCGGGCAGAGGTAAAGCGGAATCGCGCCGGTCATGATGATCGAGTGCAGGATCGACTTGTGGCAGTTGCGGTCCACCAGCACCAGGTCATCGCGACCGACCATCGAATGCCAGACGATCTTGTTCGCCGTCGAGGTGCCGTTGATCACGAAGAAGGTGTGGTCGGCGCCGAAGTTGCGCGCCGCGCGCGCCTCGGCCTCGGCCAACGGGCCAGTGTGATCGAGCAGCGAGCCCAGCTCTGGCACCGACACGGACAGGTCGGAACGCAGGGTGTTTTCACCAAAGAACTGGTGGAAGGCCTGGCCCACCGGGCTCTTGCGATAGGCCACGCCACCGCCATGACCCGGCGTGTGCCAGGAATAGTTGGATTGCGCGGTGTGCTGCACCAGCGCCTTGAAGAACGGCGGTAGCAGGCCGTCGAGGTAGTTGTGCGCCGCGCGCGCCACCTGCCTGGCGAGAAAGGACACGGTGTCTTCGTAGAGATAGAGGATGCCACGCAGGTGATTGAGATCGGCCATGGCCTCGGCCGGCGCGTTCTCGATGGTGACCTGCTCGCCCAGGGCAAAAATCGGCAATTGCGGCGCCCGCACTCGCGCCACGCGGATCAGCTCGACCATGTCCTGCAACAGGCGGCTGTTCTCCCCCGCCCCCTCGGCCGCCACCAGGATGCAGGCCAGACCGTGGTGAGTGGACGCGACGATACGCCCCTCGGCGGCGCTCGCCGTGGGCAGAATGCTGAAACCGTCCTGGGTAAGCTCCTGAGCGATGGCGCGTACGCGATCACCGGCCACGGTGTCGGCCTTGATGTCGCGGTGCACGATTAGGACGGGGAATTTGAGATCTTTATACATTGTGACGTCCTGAAGGCTGGCAGGCTTGGCCTGCCCATTGCCTCAGGTTAGAGGCTCCCCCTGATCGGCGGAACCCCCTGTGCATCACGCTATAAGAAAAGGTCGCAATTGCGCTGTTCGGTTATTCCGGCGCTTTTTCCAGCTGCGCCCACAGCGACGGGCCACCAGCTGATTTCTCGATCACGGCCAGGCGCGCCAGATGCGCTGCAAGCTCCTCTTCGCTGGCGCGAATGACGCGAGTGCGCGGACGAGAGGCGTCCAGACGGCGGATCGGCGTGGCCTGCTGGCGCCCGCTGCCATCGCCATCGGCGTCCTCACCGGCCAGAGACAGATTGGTCTGCCCACCAGTCATCGCCAGGTAGACGTCGGCGAGAATCTCCGAGTCGAGCAAGGCGCCGTGCAGTTCGCGGTTGGAGTTGTCGACGCCGTAACGCTTGCACAACGCATCCAGGCTATTGCGCTGCCCCGGATGGCGCTCGCGCGCCATCATCAGGGTATCGAGTACCGAGCAGTAATCGCTGACGTCGGCACGCTCGCTCTGCCCCAGAAGGGCGAACTCGTTGTTGATGAAACCAACGTCGAACGCCGCGTTGTGGATGATCAGTTGGGCGCCTTTGATGAACTCGTAGAATTCATCGGCGACCTCCTTGAAGCGCGGCTTGTCGGCGACGTACTCGTTGGTGATGCCGTGAACCGCGATGGCGCCTTCGTCGATTTCACGATCGGGGTTTAGGTAAACGTGGAAATGACGCCCGGTCAGGCGGCGGCCCAGCAATTCGACACAACCGATCTCGATGATGCGGTGCCCGTCGGTGACCGGCATACCCGTGGTTTCGGTATCCAGCACTACGTAGCGTTTGACGGTGTTCTCGGTTGTCACGCCTTGCCTCTCTCATCTATTCGGGTTGCCGCACATTCAGCGCAGCATCTTAACTCAGGTGCTGCATCACCGCTCAGCGCGCCGCACGCACATCGTCGACACCGCGATTGGCCAACTGGTCGGCACGCTCGTTGCCCGGGTGGCCAGTATGCCCACGCACCCACTGCCAGCTCACTTGGTGGCGATTCACTTCCTCATCCAGCTTCTGCCAGAGGTCGGCGTTTTTCACCGGCTCTTTCGAAGCGGTCTTCCAGCCGCGTTTCTTCCAGTTCGGCAGCCATTCCTGGATACCTTTCATCACGTATTGCGAGTCGGTCACCAGCTTGACCGAGCACGGCCGGGTCAGTGCGATCAGGCCGGCAATCGCCGCCATCAGCTCCATGCGATTGTTGGTGGTATTGGGGTCGCCGCCCCAGAGTTCCTTCTCCACGCCTTTGTACACCAGCAACGCGCCCCAACCTCCGGGGCCAGGATTGCCCTTGCAGGCGCCGTCGGTGTAAATCACCACATCATGGGTTTCAGACATTCATAAACTCTGTACAGAATTGTTTGGCCGCAGCCTGGCATTCAGTTGTCGAGATCGCGCCGACTGACCTTGGCCACCGGCATCGGCAGCAACTTGCCCATCGGCTCGCGACGCGACTGCCGCAACGGGCGCAAGCCGACCACCAGCTTGCGCGCCACCAACAGGTAGAAACCGGCGCCCGGCAACTGCCAGGCATCGCCCCAGCTCTCCATTCGCCGCAGGCGCATTTGCCAGGCCAGCGAAGCGAGCGGCGGACGATAGCACCCGAACCGGCGTTTCTCCAACGCAAAGCCCAGTAAACTCAGCCAGTCGCCGACACGGCTCGGGGCGATGCAACGCGCCTTGGCCAAACCGTCCCGGGCAAACAGGCGCCGCACGCCCCAGGCGCTCCAGGGGTGAATACCCAGAATCAGCAGATGTCCGCCAGGCCTGACGCTGCGAGCCGCCTCACGCAGCAGACCGTGAGGCGACAGACTGAAATCCAGGCCGTGTTGCAGCACCACCACATCGGCGGCGTGCTCACCCAAGGGCCAGGATTGCTCCTCACAGACGATCTGCACGCCAGGCATCGGCGCGCCAAGGCGCACGTTGTGCTGGATCTGCCCCGCGTTGGGCGGGCCTTCGGCGCCGGGGCCGTAGCTCACCAGATAACCACCGAAAAAGCGCGCCAGCTCTTCTTCCAGCAAGCGCCGCTCTTCCTCCAGCAACAGCTGGCCGAGCGGCCCGGCAAGCCAGTCGCGCGCCTCGCCGATAAGCTTGAGCCACTCAGGGTCGGCCTGGGCGAATGCCTGATCAGTCATCGCTGCCTCCGCATGACAGGTTCTGCATGTCCTGTCTAAGATGCACCTTTATTACCAGCTTAGCGACCCGCAATGATCCATATCGACGCGCTGCCCGCCTTCAATGACAACTATATCTGGCTGCTGCAGGAGGCCCGCAGCAAACGTTGCGCCGTGGTCGACCCCGGTGATGCGGCGCCAGTCATGGCCTGGCTCGAGGCCCATCCAGACTGGACGCTCAGCGACATCCTGATCACTCACCATCACTTCGATCATGTGGGCGGTGTCGAGCAACTGAAGACGGCTACCGGCGCCCGTGTCGCCGGCCCGGCAGCGGAAAAGATTCCGGCCCGTGACATCGACCTCAAGGATAACGACGCAATCGACGTACTCGGCCTGCGCTTCGAGGTCATGGCCGTACCTGGCCATACCCTCGGTCATATCGCCTACTACCACGCCGAACAGAACCTGCTGTTCTGTGGCGACACCCTGTTCGCGGGTGGCTGTGGCCGCCTATTCGAAGGTACGCCGCAACAGATGCACCAGTCGCTGAGCCGCCTGGCAGCGCTCCCTGGCGCAACACGGGTCTACTGCACCCACGAATACACCCTGAGCAACCTGCGCTTTGCCCATGCCGTCGAGCCGCACAACCCGGACGTCAGTGCGCGCCTGGCCGAAGTGGCCCGCTGGCGCGATGAGGGCCGCATCAGCCTACCGTCGAACATCGAACTGGAACTGGCCACCAATCCTTTCCTGCGTGTTGGCGAGCCTTCGGTCGTCGCTGCGACCAACGGACGCGACGACCGGCAGTCGAGCGAGCCAAGCGCCGTATTCGCTAGCCTGCGTGCCTGGAAAGACAGGTTTTAGTCGCAGAGAAAAAGGTCGACAGGCCCGCAAAAGACCAGATTAAGACTGGTGAAAACTTGACCACCCCCGGCCCGATTCCTAGAATCGCCCGATCTTTTCGCCGGGACATACACCTCACCCAATGCCTTTATCATCACGCAAGCCATTGAATATAAAGGCATTGGTGCGAAGCTCTCGAGCGCTCGCGGTGATGTGCAGCATGATCCTGGCCGGCTGTCAGAGCCTGCCCAGCGATACTCCGGACCGTTCGGCTGATACTTCTCGAGCCGTGGGCCTGGAGCGCGAGCCGGAGTGGCTCAACAACCAGGTCAAGCCGCGCGAATACGCCGATATCTGGGAACGCGTACGCGACGGTTTCAAGCTGCAGGATGAAATCGGCATCAACCCGCGCATCGAACGTGTGCGCCTGTGGTACGCCAGCAATCCAAAACACGTCAATACCGTCAGCGAACGCAGCGCGCCTTATATCCACTACATCGTCGAGCGCCTGGCCGAGCGCGACATGCCGATGGAGCTGGCGCTGCTGCCGGTGATCGAAAGTGCTTACGATCCACTGGCCTACTCCTCGGCACATGCGGTCGGCCTCTGGCAGTTCATTCCCTCGACCGGCCGCCATTACAACCTGCGCCAGACCAACTGGTACGACGGCCGCCGCGACGTCACTGCATCGACCGAGGCAGCGCTCAACTATCTCAGCCGCCTGCATGAAATGTTCAACGGCGACTGGCTGCTCGCCCTGGCCGCCTACAACGCTGGCGAAGGCCGCATCAGCCGCGCCATCGAGCGCAACGAGAAGCTCGGCCTGCCTAGCGACTACTGGAACCTGTCGCTGCCCAAGGAAACCGAGGACTACGTGCCCAAGCTACTGGCGCTGTCACAGGTGATCCTGACGCCGGAAGCCTACAGCGTGAGCCTTTCGCCAATCGCCAACGAACCCTACTTCGAACAGATCGCAATCAAGCAGCACATGGACCTGTCCCGCGTCGCCAAACTGGCCGACCTGGATGAACAGGAGCTGCTGCAGCTCAACCCCGCCTACAAGCGCGGTATTACCCTCGACGGCCCGCAACATCTGCTGGTGCCGACCGATAAGGCAGAAATGCTCAGCGCCAACCTGGCCTTGATGAAACCGCAGGAAATGGTCGACTGGCAAAGCTACACCGTGCGCTCCGGCGATAGTCTGCACGCCATCGCCAACCGTCATCACCTGTCAGTGAACATGCTCAAGGACGTAAACCGCCTGAGCAGCAACAACCTGAGCATCGGCCAGGTGCTGACCATTCCTGGCAAACCTGGCGCGCAACCGAGCGAGCCGCTGTATCAACAGCGCAACACCGCGCAGAGCGCGAGCACGCGGACCTATCAGGTGAAGAACGGCGACAACCTATGGCAGATCGCTCGCGCCAATCAGGTTGCCGTGCATGACCTGAAGCGCTGGAACAAGCTGCAAGGCAATGCGTTGAAAGTCGGCCAGGTGCTCACACTGGCAGCCGCCGACAGCGGCGCGCGCGTCGCCAGCACCACTCGCAGCACCGCCACCTCACGAGACAAGGCCACCTACTACCGCGTCCAGCATGGTGATTCGCTGTATGTGATCGCCAAGCGCTTCAAGATTGACCTCAAGCGCTTACAGGCCTGGAATCCACGCAGCAGCAAGCTGCAGCCAGGGGAAATGCTGACCCTCTATCTGCCGTGATCAGCGCTTGCTGATCGCCTCCAGGCAACGCCCCGCCAGTTGCGTGAAACGCTGAAACGCCACGAACTGCTCATGTCGCAGCGCCCGCCCGGACAGCCTGCTGTCGGCATACAGCACACCGATTTCCCGCGTACCCGCGATGATCGGCGCGATGAAGAACATGCCAGCGCCAAGACTGCGCCGGATCGGCTGGGTCACCAGCTCGGCCAGGTTGTAGCTGGCTGGCACGCCCATCCAGATCGCCTCACGATGGCGCAGCGCATAACTGAAGATATGCGGCTGCTCCACCTGCTCGGCTGGCAGCACGAAGTCCTCCAACCATTGCTGAGACTTTTCCCCGATCACCCGTTTGGCGCGGAAGCGGCTTTGCCCATCGGCCAGAACCGTGAGCATCACCCGCTCCAGGCCAGCGCCCCGATGCAGGCCTTTGAGCAAGGTGTCGAGCACCAGCCCGACATCGGCCCTGGCATTGACCATCAGACCGAGATCCTGCAGTGCCTGCTGCATCACCAACAGATCCGGCTGCAGCAAACGCGCACGACGCTCCTCCTGCTGCTGGCGAATCTGCTCGGGATCGGTATTGGGAATCAGCCGGCACAACTTGCTGGCACCGAAGGTCGAGGCAACCTTCACCGCCTCATCAGCACTGGCCAGCACCTGCTGCAGGGTTTCCTCCGGCGTCAGCTCGATAAACGCTGCCACCTTGCCCAGCACACCCTCCATTTCTGCACAATCCCAGCCGCCCAGCGCCGCCTCGCTGATGCGCACGCCCAACTGTACGGCGTAGGCGGCCGGATCATGCTGGCTGGCGCCCGCCTGGGCGAGGATGGCGGTTTCGCCGAGGTTCCAGCTTTTCAGCAACGCCTGGGTAAGTTGACGAAAGCTGGCACCGAGCACCTCGCGCACCGCCTCATCGACATCGACACCAGGGCGCTCAAGGGCATCGGCCAGTTCGTCAGCCTGCGCCCCACCACAGCCCCAGAACGCCAACTCGCCCAGATGATGGAGCAGCGCGGCGATGAACACTTCTTCGCTGCGCCCGGAAATGACATAGCCAGCCAGATTGCGCGCCTGCACCGCAGCATGGAAAGAACGCGCGAGTAACGTCTGCAACTGCTCACGCGGCGCGCGGGTAAGCAGCCCGTCTATCAGGCTCACCGAAAGACTGATCAGGCGCACATTGTCGAAGCCGATCAGTACGATGGCCCGCGAGATGGTCTTTATGGTTTCCTGAGAAGGGTTGTAGTAAACGCTGTTGCCAACCCGCAGCACCTTGCTGGTCAGCGCTGCATCACGCAGCAACACATCGGCCAACTGCTGTACCGAAGCAGAATCCTGCTGCGCAAGGCGTTGCAGATCCTGCACCACTGCAGCCAGCGCGGGCAGTTCGGCTTGGTTCAGGCGATCGATCCATGACTGCAAACCATGGCTTCGTTCCGACAAATTCGTACCCTCATAGTGTGTTCCTGCAGTGTATGTCATAGCGTCGCAAGCGCTCGCCCATTGCTGCACTCTTTTTCCTGTCCATACAAGCTGTTACTGTACCGACCCAGAAGCCCAAACGCCGCCATGGATCGGATCTCACGCCCGATGCGTCCCCTCCTACTGCTGTTCCTCAGCCTGGCCTTGAGCTTTCCCGCCTCTGCGACTATCAGCGAGAGCCACGGCTACGCCCAGTTCGGGACACTCAAGTATCCTGCCAGCTTCAGTCATTTTGACTGGGTCAACCCCGATGCGCCCAAAGGCGGCACGTTGCGCATCATGGCGTCTGGTACTTTCGATACGCTCAACCCTTACACGCTCAAGGGCAGCAGCCCGATCTCGACCGCACATTTCCTGCAATATGGCGCCAATGAGCTGAACGAACCCTTGATGGTGGGCACCGGTGCTTACGACCCCTCCGGGGACGAGCCTGCCTCCAGTTACGGCCTGATCGCCAAAAGCGTCGAGTACAGCGAGGACCGCAGCTGGGTGGTCTTCAACCTGCGTCCAGAAGCGCGTTTTCACGATGGCAAGCCGATCACTGCCTACGACGTGGCCTTCTCCTATCGCCTGCTGCGCAACGACGGCCACCCGCAGTACCGCACCAACCTACAGGAAGTGAAACGCGTCGATATTCTCGGCCGCCACCGTATCCGCTTCGTCTTCAAGCGCGCCGGCAATCCGCTGTTGATCCTGCGCCTGGGTGAACTGCCGGTCCTGCCGCAGCACTACTGGAAGGATCGCGACTTCAAAAGCACAACATTCGAAGCACCGCTGGGCAGTGGCCCCTACCGCATCGTCCAGGTCGTGCCTGGCCGGCGCCTGGTGTTCGAGCGAGTGAAGGACTGGTGGGGCAAGGATCTGCCGGTCAATCGCGGCAAGTACAACTTCGACCGCGTCGAAGTAGAGTTCTACCGCGACAACCATGTCGCCTTCGAAGCCTTCAAGGCCGGCGAATTCGACTTCTATATCGAGAACCAGGCAAAGAACTGGAGCAACGGCTATCGCTTTCCGGCCGTGACCCGCGGCGACGTGATTCGCGCCGAGATACCGCACCAGATTCCGACCCAGACCCAGGCGCTGTTCATGAACACGCGCCGCGATCTGTTCAGCGACCGCAGGGTGCGCGAGGCGCTGGGGCTGATGTTCGATTTCGAGTGGACCAATCGCACGCTGTTCAACAATGCCTACGTACGCGCCGCCAGCTACTACCCCAACAGCGAATTCTCGGCCACTGGCAAGCCCGAAGGCGCGGAGTGGCTGTTGCTCTCGCCACATCGCGACAAGCTGCCTGCACGCCTGCTCACCGAGCCACCGACACAACCGGTAACCGACGGCCGCGGCATCCCCCGGGAAACCTTGCGCCGCGCCCTCGGTCTATTGGCCGATGCCGGCTGGAAACCCTCCGGCCAGGAGCTGCGTAATGCCCGAGGTCAACGCCTCGTGTTCGAGATCATGCTGGTCAACCCCAGCCTCGAGCGCATTCTCCAGCCCTATACTGCCAACCTCGCCAGTATCGGCATACGCGCCAACCTGCGCACTGTTGATCGCGCCCAGTACAAGCAACGCCTTGACCAGTTCGACTACGACATGATCCTGCTGACCCTGCCGCAAACCCTCAGCCCAGGCTTGGAACAATCGCTGTACTTCCATTCCAGCCAGGTGAACATCAAGGGTGGCAAGAACTATGCAGGCGTCAACGATCCGGTGGTCGACGAGATGATCGACAAGCTGCTTTCGGCGCAGACTCGAGACGAACAGGTAGCCGCCACGCGAGCCCTGGACCGAGTCCTGCTTTGGCAGCACTACAGCATTCCCAATTGGTACATCAATTATCACCGCCTGGCGTACCGCAATCGGTTCGCCTTCGTCACCACGCCGCCCTACACGCTGGGCCTGCGCACCTGGTGGCTGAAGCCCACGGAGAACGCTCGATGACCCACCCGCTGCGCAGTTTCCTGCTTCACGGTAGCAGCCTCATTCTGCTCGGCCTGGCCGGCCTTGCCTTCGCCGCCCCCAAACACGCCGTCACCCTCTATGACGAGCCGCCCAAATACCCCGCCGACTTCACGCACTTCGAGTACACCAATCCCGACGCGCCCAAGGGCGGCACCTTTCGCGAAGCGGGTTTCGGCGGATTCGATAGCCTCAACCCCTTCATCAGCAAGGGTGTGGCTGCCGACGAGATCAGCCTGATCTACGACACCCTTGCCGTGCAGAGCATGGACGAACCCTTCACCGCCTACGGATTGGTGGCGGAAAAGATCGAGAAGGCACCTGACAACGCCTGGGTGCGCTTTCTGCTGCGCAAGGAAGCGCGCTTTCACGACGGCACACCGATCACCGCCGAAGACGTCAAGTTCACCTTCGATACGCTGATGGAAAAAGGCGCGCCGATGTACCGCGGCTACTACGCCGATGTCGAGCAGGTGGAAGTGGAATCACCGCACAGCGTGCGCTTCGTGTTCAAGCACGCCGGCAACCGCGAGTTGCCCCTGATCGTCGGCCAACTGCCGGTGCTACCCAAGCACTGGTGGGCCGAGCGCGACTTCGCCAAGAGCAATCTCGAGGTACCGCTGGGCAGCGGCCCGTACAAGGTCGGCCGCGTCCAGGCCGGCCGCAGCATCCGCTACGAGCGTGTCGACGACTGGTGGGCCAAGGACCTGCCCGTGAGCCGCGGCTTCTACAACTTCGACAGCATCCAGATCGACTATTACCGCGACAACACCGTGGCCCTGGAGGCGCTGAAGGCCGGCCAGTTCGACTACTGGCTGGAAACCAGCGCGAAGAACTGGGCCACGGCCTACAACACCCCGGCGGTTGCCAACGGCCAGCTGATCAAGGAAGAAATCCAGAACCGCAACCCCACCGGCATGCAGGGTTTCATCTTCAACACCCGCCGTCCGCAGTTCCAGGATCGCCGCGTACGTGAGGCGCTGGGCCTGCTGTACGACTTCGAATGGGCCAACAAACGCCTGTTCAACGGCGCCTATTCCCGCACCCGCAGCTATTTCGACAATTCCGAACTGGGCTCGCAGGGGCTGCCCGGTGAAGACGAACTGGCGATTCTCGAGCCACTGCGCGGCAAGATTCCAGCCGAGGTATTCAGCGAAGAGTTCCGCGTACCGGTCACCGATGGCAGCGGCATCATTCGCGAGCAACAGCGCCGCGCCTACCAGCTGCTGCAACAGGCCGGCTGGCGTATCGAAGGTGATCGCATGCTCGATGCCAATGGTCAGCCGGTCAGCTTCGAGTTCCTTCTCGCACAAACCGAGTTCGAACGCGTGCTGCTGCCATTCAAGCGCAATCTGGCCGACCTTGGCATGGATCTGGTGATTCGCCGCGTCGACGTTTCGCAGTACATCAACCGCCTGCGCTCGCGTGACTTCGACATGATCGTCAGCGGCTTCGGCCAGTCCAACTCGCCGGGCAACGAGCAACGCGAATACTGGCACTCCTCCAGCGCCGACAATCCCGGTAGCCGCAATTTCATCGGGCTCAAGGACCCGGCCATCGACCAGATCGTCGAAGGTCTGATCAACGCCGACTCGCGGCAGAACCTGATCGCCCATACCCGCGCCCTCGATCGCGTGCTGCTGTGGGGCTATTACGTGATCCCCAACTGGCACATCAAGACCTGGCGTGTCGCCTACTGGAACCGTTTCGAGCACCCGAAGGTGACGCCACTCTACGATATCGGCCTGCACACCTGGTGGGTGCGCCCAGGCCTGGAGCAGCCGAGCGAAGCTCAGCAGCAAGCCGCAGAACAGGCGACCGAAGAGGCGAAGCAATAACATGCTGGCCTATATCTTTCGCCGCCTGCTGCTGATCATCCCGACCCTGTTCGGCATTCTGGTCATCAACTTCATCATCATCCAGGCCGCGCCCGGCGGCCCGGTCGAGCAGATGATCGCCAAGCTGGAGGGGTTCGATGCGGCCGCCGGCGGCGCCACGGGGCGCATCGGTGGCGGCGGCGCCGAAGTGTCGGTGGCCGGCTCCAACTATCGCGGCGCCCAGGGCCTCGACCCGCAACTGATCGCCGAGATCGAGAAGATGTACGGCTTCGACAAGTCGGCGCCCGAGCGTTTCTGGATCATGCTCAAGAACTATGCTCAGCTGGATTTCGGCTCCAGCTTCTTCCGCGACGCCCAGGTCATCGACCTGATCATCGAGAAGATGCCGGTGTCGATCTCGCTCGGTCTATGGAGCACCTTGATCATGTATCTGGTGTCCATTCCGCTGGGGATCGCCAAGGCCACCCGCCACGGCAGTGCCTTCGACGTCTGGACCAGTTCAGCGATCATCGTCGGCTACGCCATCCCGGCGTTCCTCTTCGCCATCCTGCTCATCGTGCTGTTCGCCGGCGGCAGCTACTGGGACTGGTTCCCGCTACGCGGCCTGACCTCGAACAACTTCGAGCAGCTCAGCCTCGGCGGCAAGATTCTCGACTACCTCTGGCACCTGGTGCTGCCAGTTACCGCCCTGGTCATCGGTAACTTCGCCACCCTGACCCTGCTGACCAAGAACAGTTTTCTCGACGAGATCAACAAACAGTACGTGGTGACCGCCCGCGCCAAGGGTCTGACCAACCATCGCGTGCTCTACGGCCACGTATTCCGTAACGCCATGCTACTGATCATCGCCGGTTTCCCCGCCGCCTTCATCGGCATCTTCTTCACCGGCTCCCTGCTGATCGAAGTGATCTTCTCCCTCGACGGTCTCGGCCTGATGAGCTTCGAGGCGGCGATCAACCGCGACTATCCGGTGGTGTTCGGCACCCTGTTCATCTTCACCTTGCTGGGGCTGATCGTGAAATTGATCGGTGACATCACCTACACCCTGGTCGATCCGCGTATCGACTTCGAAAGCCGGGAGGGTTGAGCATGAAACTCTCCCCTCTCAATCGACGCCGCTTCGACCGTTTCAAGGCGCACAAGCGCGGCTGGTGGTCGCTGTGGCTGTTTCTTATCCTGTTTGGCCTGAGCCTGGGCGCCGAGCTGATCGCCAACGACAAGCCATTGGCCGTGCGGTATGACGGCGAGTGGTATTTCCCGGTGCTCAAGCGCTACCCGGAAACCGTGTTCGGCGGCGAATTCCCACTGCAGGCCAACTACAAGAGCCCCTACATTCAGGACCTGATCGCGGAAAAGGACGGCAAGATGATCTGGCCGCCGATCCCGTTCAGCTATTCGAGCATCAACTACGACCTGGAAGTACCAGCTCCCGCACCGCCCTCGGCGCAGAACTGGCTGGGCACCGACGATCAGGGCCGTGACGTGCTGGCACGGGTGATCTACGGCTTTCGCATTTCGGTGCTGTTCGCCCTGATCCTGACCCTGGCCAGCTCGGTGATCGGCGTGATCGCCGGCGCATTGCAGGGCTTCTACGGCGGCTGGGTCGACCTGCTTGGCCAGCGCTTCCTGGAAATCTGGTCGGGCCTGCCGGTGCTCTACCTGCTGATCATCCTCGCCAGTTTCGTGCAGCCGAACTTCTGGTGGCTGCTGGGCATCATGCTGCTGTTCTCCTGGATGAGCCTGGTCGACGTGGTGCGCGCCGAATTTCTGCGCGGGCGCAACCTGGAATACGTGCGTGCGGCACGGGCGCTGGGCATGGAGAACGGCGCCATCATGTTCCGCCATATTCTGCCCAACGCCATGGTTTCGACCATGACCTTCATGCCCTTCATCCTCACCGGCGCCATCGGCACCCTGACCGCCCTAGACTTCCTCGGCTTCGGCCTGCCACCCGGCGCACCCTCGCTCGGTGAACTGGTCGCCCAGGGCAAGAGCAACCTGCAGGCGCCCTGGCTGGGCATCAGCGCCTTCGCCGTATTGGCGATCATGCTGAGCCTGCTGGTATTCATCGGCGAAGCCGCCCGCGATGCCTTCGACCCGAGGAAATGACATGAGCCAGAACGAAACCCTGTTGCAAGTACGCGACCTGGCCGTCGAGTTCGTCATGGGCGAGCAATGCCAGCGCGTGGTCGAAGGCGTCAGCTTCGACATCCGTAAGGGCGAGACCCTGGCCCTGGTTGGCGAGAGCGGCTCGGGCAAGTCGGTCACGGCGCACTCGATCCTGCGCCTGTTGCCCTACCCGCTCGCGCGCCACCCGCACGGCAGCATCGAGTACGCCGGCGAAGACCTGCTCAAGCTCAGCGAAGGCCGCCTGCGCGGCATTCGCGGCAACCGCATCGCCATGGTCTTTCAGGAGCCCATGACCTCGCTCAACCCGCTGCACTGCATCGAAAAGCAGATCAACGAAGTACTCGCCCTGCACAAGGGGCTGCGTGGCAAAGCCGCCAGCGCACGCACCCTCGAGCTGCTGGAGCTGGTCGGCATTCCCGAACCGAAGAAGCGCCTCAAGGCCTATCCGCACGAGCTCTCCGGCGGCCAACGGCAGCGCGTGATGATCGCCATGGCCCTGGCCAACGAACCACAGCTGCTGATCGCCGACGAGCCGACCACCGCCCTGGACGTCACCGTACAGCTGAAAATCCTCGAATTGCTCAAGGATCTGCAGGCGCGCCTGGGCATGTCACTGCTGCTGATCAGCCATGATCTCAATCTGGTTCGCAGAATTGCCCATCGCGTATGTGTCATGCAGCGCGGTCGCATCGTCGAACAGGCGTCGTGTGAAGAATTGTTCCAGGCTCCGCAGCATCCCTACACCCAGGAACTGCTCGGCGCCGAGCCCAGCGGCGACCCTGCGGCCAATCCTGCGGGCCAGCCGTTGCTGGAAGTGGACGACCTGCGCGTGTGGTTCCCGATCAAAAAGGGCCTGCTGCGCCGGACGGTGGATCATGTCAAAGCGGTGGACGGCATCAACTTCAGCCTGCCCCAGGGCCAGACCCTGGGCATCGTCGGCGAGAGTGGTTCCGGCAAGTCCACGCTGGGCATGGCCATTCTGCGGCTGCTCGCCAGTCGCGGTGATATTCGCTTCCAGGGCCAGCAGTTGCAGGGCCTCAGCCAGCAGGAAGTACGTCCGCTGCGGCGGCAGATGCAGGTGGTGTTTCAGGACCCCTTTGGGAGCCTGAGCCCACGCATGTCGGTGAGCCAGATCGTCGGTGAAGGTCTGCGCATTCACGGCATGGGCAACGAGGCGGAGCAGGAACAAGCCATCATCGACGCGCTTTTGGAGGTAGGGCTGGACCCGCAGACGCGGCATCGCTACCCCCACGAGTTTTCTGGCGGACAACGGCAGCGGATTGCCATTGCCCGGGCACTGGTGTTGAAACCGGCGCTGATCCTGCTGGACGAGCCCACTTCGGCGCTCGACCGTACGGTGCAGCGTCAGGTGGTGGAGTTGTTGCGCGGCTTGCAGGCCAAGTACAACCTGACCTATCTGTTTATCAGCCATGACCTGGCGGTAGTCAGAGCGCTGAGCCACCAGTTGATGGTGGTCAAGCAGGGCCAGGTGGTCGAACAGGGGTCTGCCGAGTCGATCTTCAGTGCACCGCAACACCCTTATACGCAGCAGTTGCTGGAAGCCGCTTTTCTGGCCCCGGCAACGGCTCACTGATCCTTGAAACAGGAAGAGGAATAGCACAATGGGTTTTCTAACCGGTAAGCGCGTACTCATCGTTGGCGTTGCCAGCAAACTGTCCATCGCCTCGGGTATCGCCGCCGCCATGCACCGCGAAGGTGCCGAGCTGGCCTTCACCTACCAGAACGAGAAGCTCAAGGGCCGCGTGGAAGACTTCGCTGCCGGCTGGGGCTCCAGCGCCGACCTGTGCTTCCCTTGCGATGTGGCCAGCGACGAGGAAATCGCCGCCGTGTTCGAAGCACTGAGCAAGAAGTGGGATGGCCTGGACTGCATCGTCCACTCGGTCGGCTTCGCTCCGGGCGACCAGCTCAATGGCGACTTCACCGACGTCACCACCCGTGAAGGCTTCAAGATCGCCCACGACATCAGCGCCTACAGCTTCGTCGCCCTGGCCAAGGCCGGTCGCGAGATGATGAAAGGCCGCAACGGCAGCCTGCTCACCCTCTCCTACCTAGGCGCCGAGCGCACCATGCCGAACTACAACGTCATGGGCATGGCCAAGGCCAGCCTGGAAGCCGGCGTACGCTACCTGGCCGGCAGCCTCGGCCCGGAAGGCACTCGCGTCAATGCCATCTCTGCCGGCCCGATCCGCACCCTGGCTGCCAGCGGCATCGCCAGCTTCCGCAAGATGCTGGCCGCCAACGAGAAGCAGACTCCGCTGCGCCGTAACGTCACCATCGAGGAAGTCGGCAATGCCGGCGCCTTCCTCTGCTCCGACCTGGCTTCGGGCATCAGCGGTGAAATCATGTACGTCGACGGCGGCTTCAACACCACCGCCATGGGCGCCATGGAAGACTGAGAAGGTCGCCGGACATCGTAGAGTGATGCCCGGCTCTGCCGTACCTCATGCACGGCCCAGCCGTGCCTGAACCCACAACGCCGCATATTGCTCAGCAAGTGCGGCGTTGTCGTTTCTGGCTTTTGTCAGCATTCAGCTACCCGAACCGAAACGCCACCACTAATCGGCACGCTTCAACCTTGGCGTTGTCCTAGCTGGAAGCCTGGAACCGAGATGGGTCAATGATGCCGACAGACAAATGGCGTGCCTGCCTGATCTGCGTACTATGCAGCCTTGTGGTCGGCTGCGCCTTGCCACCGCTGGATGGCCGTACCGAGAGCCAGGCCTTCACCCAGGCCGAAACGGCCGATACCACGCTGGGGCAAGCACTGGGCAGCGAACGCGACGCCCACCCCGGCCTGTCCGGCATTCTTACGCTGGCGGCTGCCCGCGACGCTTTTGCCGCGCGCATGCTCCTGGTCGAAGCGGCCGAGCGCAGTCTCGATGTGCAGTACTACATCTGGCGCAACGACATTACCGGCACCCTGCTGCTCGATGCACTGCTCAGAGCGGCCGAACGAGGCGTTCGCGTCCGCTTGCTGCTGGATGACAACGGCATCGCCGGCCTCGATCAGACCCTGAGCACGCTCGATCGCCACCCCAACATCGAAGTGCGCCTGTTCAATCCCTTCTCCCTGCGCCAGGCCAAGGCGCTGGGTTATCTGACCCACTTTCCACGCGCCAATCGGCGCATGCACAACAAGTTGCGGATTCCACGGTCATCTGGCCACCCATTCCATGAGCATCTGACCACCGATTCCACGCTGATCCGGCCACCCATTCCACGCGCATCCGGCCACTGATTCCACGGCCATCCGGCCA
>NZ_PGLR01000031.1 GCF_002803095.1 Pseudomonas sp. ZH-FAD
CTGCGTCGCTGCGCTCCGACTGCCCGGCCGGATGGCCGTGGAACAGGTGGCCAGATGGCCCTGGAATGCCTGGCCAGATGAGAGCGGACTGGGTGGCCGGATGGCGTGGAATCCGCAGACCAGACTCTGCACGGGCGCAGGCACGCCAGAGCAGCAGCCGCATGGCGTCCAGCTCGATGGCGATGTCGGCCACCATGAAGGCCACACCCTGGCGATGACTGATCGGCTCGCCGAACGCCTGGCGCTCGTTGCAGTAGGTCGTCACGTAGTCCAGTGCCGCCTGCGCCGTACCGACTGCAAGGGCACAGAATGCCAAGGCCGAATAATCGAGAAAGGCCGGAAAGTCGAAGCCATCAGCTGCCAAGCGGCACTCGCTCGAAACCTTGACGCCTTTCAGCTCAATACGTGTCAACCCACAAGCCTTGAGCCCCATGCCCGGCTCGGCACGGCGACAGACACCTTTGCTCGCCGCATCGACGATAAACAGCGCCGGGCCATCAACTGCCTGAGCGCTTACGATCAATCGACTGGCATCCAGACCGGCGATGACCAGCGCCTTCTCCCCGTCGAGCAGATAGTGCTTGCCGCGCTTGCGCGCCCGCGTCGCGGGTTGACCAGCATCGGTCAATACGCCGGGCTCTGTTACCGCCAACGCGAAGCCTGGCGCGCCCTGTTCACTGACAAACGCCGGCAACCAGGCAGCCTGCTGCGCAGAGCTTCCCCAGCGCCGAATGCAATTGGCAGCAGACAGCGGCACCAGCAAGGCCGCGGCCAGAGAAAAGTCGCCCTGCGCCAGGTTCTCGGCGATCAGCGCGTTGCTCAGCACGGTGCGCTCCCCAGCAAGACCGCCTTGTGCCTCGGCGACACCATAGTGTGCCAGACCCAGTTCATGCGCCTGATTGAGCAGTGCTGCAGGCACGTGAGCCTCGGCGTCGGCCCCGGGCGCAGCCGGGCGCAGAACCTCCAGCGCGAAGCCCTGGAGCATGTCCGCCAGCATCTGCTGTTCTTCGGTCAGTGACAGATCAAACAGGTCGTCGGCCGCCGCATGCGGCTTGTTGCTGGTGCCGCCGGCGGCCAGGCGAAAACTGGCGCGGCTACCGCTGTAGACGAGCTTCTCGAAGGATTTGCGTACCTTGAGGCGGTCGGGCCAATCGGCCTGAGCCAGCTTGCTCAGTACGCTCAGGGCCTGGCCCTGGGTATCGACGATCATGGCATCTCGCTCCACGTGAGAGATGCCATCGATGATGCGCTGCCGACTGGCACACGCCTATGACCCTCAAGACGCGGCGCGGCGGCAATCGGGTCAAGCCATCGCCAGGGAAACGTACTGGTTGAGCAAGACCTGCGCCTTACTCAGCCAGCAGTCATTTGCTGCGAATCTTCTCGACGATAGCGGTGGTGGAGCTGTTTTCCACCAAACCTAGCACACGCACTTCGCCGCCATAGGCCTGGACAATATCGGCGCCGACTACCTGGTCGATGCCATAGTCGCCGCCCTTGACCAGCACATCCGGCTGCACCTGCTTGAGCAGGCGCTCGGGGGTGTCTTCGGCAAAGCTCACCACCCAATCCACCGCACCGAGACCTGCGAGCACCGCCATACGCCGGTCGACGGCATTGATCGGCCGGCCCGGGCCTTTCAGGCGGCTGACCGAGGCGTCATCGTTGATCGCCACGATCAGACGGTCGCCCTGAGCGCGGGCCTGCTCCAGATAGGTCACGTGGCCGGCGTGAAGGATGTCGAAGCAGCCGTTAGTGAAGACGATCTTCTCGCCATGGGCGCGGGCGTCGTCGATGGCGATCAGCAACTGATCCAGGCTCAGTACGCCCCGCTCGGACCCCTCTTCACGCTGTACCGCGCGACGCAGCTCAGGAGCACTGATGGCGGCAGTGCCCAACTTACCAACAACGATGCCGGCAGCCAGATTGGCCAGGGCCACCGCCAGCGGCAACTCTTCGCCAGCAGCAATGGAAGCGGCAAGGGTAGAAATCACCGTATCGCCTGCGCCGGTGACGTCGAACACCTCGCGGGCGCGAGCCGGCAGGTGCAGCGGGGCGTGATCCGGACGCAGCAGGGTCATGCCGTGCTCGCCACGGGTCACCAGCAGGGCCCCCAGCTCCAGTTCGCGCATCAGCGTGGCACCCTTGCTGACCAGCTCGGCTTCATCGGCGCAACCGCCAACGATGAGTTCGAACTCGTGCAGATTAGGGGTGATCAGGCTGGCGCCACGGTAGATGGAAAAGTCCTTGCCCTTGGGATCGGCCAGCACCGGAATGCCTTTCCTGCGCGCGGCCTGGATCAGCGCCTGATGATTCTGCAACGCCCCCTTGCCATAGTCCGACAGCACCAGCACCTTGATTCCATCGAGCAACGCATCGACCTCACGCGTCAAGGCGACGGTGTCGGTGTTGAACGGCTCCTCGAAGTCCATACGCAGCAGTTGCTGGTGACGGCTCATCACCCGCAACTTGACGATGGTCGGCTGGCCTTCATGACGCTGGAAATGTGCATCCACGCCCGCGCCACGCAGGCTGTCGCTCAGGCTTTCGGCGGCCTCATCATTACCGGTCACGCCAACCAGCAAGGCCCGCGCACCGAGTGCGGCGATATTCAGGGCCACGTTGGCAGCACCACCGGGACGATCCTCGATCTGGTCGACACGCACCACCGGAACCGGCGCCTCCGGAGAAATCCGCGAGGTGCCGCCATGCCAATAGCGATCGAGCATCACGTCGCCCACCACCAGAACGGCGGCTTGGTCATAGCGGGGCATGGTCAGTTTCATGGGAGCTCCAGAGAAAAAATGGAGAAAATAATAACATGGCCACTCAGTCAACCCGAGCATCCCTAGCGGGTAACGCGCACCCAGAATAGCTCGTGACGGCGCACTGCCTTGCGGAAGAAATCGTCCTGGCCGACTTCGGGCCAACGCCGCCCAGCCAGCACCCATTGAATTAAGCGACGAAGGCGTTTTTTGAGAGGCAATGGTGTCTGCAAATCATGCTGCATGGCCAAGGCCTGCGCCTTGTCCATCCGCATAGAATCTTTCAGAAGCGGGCTCCACAGCCCATCGACCGATAGGCCCGTATGGCAAGGAGGTAACGATATGCCATTGCCAACAGGCCCCATGGGCCAACGATCATTATCGTATAGGTGATTGGCATAGAGCAGACGCACCTCAGGGCTCCATTCACTCAGGGCAACTGCCTCGTCGAGAAGCTTGCTGGCCTGGATATGATCAGGATGAGGATCAAGTTCCGGATGAGGCAGAACCACTACCTCTGGACGAAAAGCGACAAGCAGAGCAGCCAGATCACCAACAAGGTTCCGCCACGATGGCACTCCGTCGACATCGCCAGGCAAAGTAATGGGATTGAAACGGCGCACACTGCGTATATCCGAATCACCCGACTCCAAAGACGGGAAGGCCTGCTCTGGAGCCGAGGCCATGGGCGTCAGCTGAAGACAATAGTACCCCAACTGCACACACCTGCTTGCAGGCACGCCCCCCCACAGCGGAACAGCCAGGCTACTCCAGCTACGCAAGCGCCCCTTGAGACGGGCCGCTGCGGCCTTGTCGAGGCCCATACGCGCATAGTTATGAGCCTCGATTTCACCTTGAGTGAGCGTCACAATGCAGGCCTCATCACTTCGACTATAGAGACCAAAGGCAGCAAGCTCGGCATCGTCCGCATGTGGCGCAATGACCATCACGCGTCGCATTGCATAATCGGGGTTTGAAAATGCGTATAACCGTACGTCAGGCGAGAGCCGGCAAAACCGCGTGCGCAATCGCAGTTTTCCACTTTGCAGCTCGGGCAACAGACCAGAAATATTGAGGTAACGCCGACCACGCGCGCCCTGCTCGAAATCCTGCCGGTCAAGTATTGACTCAGCACAGATCAGAATATGGGGGTCTAACCAGCGTCCCAGCCAGGAACTATGGATGGACACTTCAAGAATGAGCGTGTCCATCGCATTCGTAAGATCGACTGTATCCAGAGCTATCCGCCCCTTGCTCAATGTCCCGGTAGCGACTTGGCTCGAAGCAGGAAATGAATACTGATAGTCGTCTCGCGGCGAGTAAAAGAGATGGTCAGAGAACCATGCCTCGTGAGCAATCCAAGCCAAGAGTAGAAGTACTGGCAGACTACTCCAGCCAGCAAACCAGTCCAGCGCCACCATAATCGGTAACGCAACAGCCATAGTAATGCGCTTGTTGCGCCGATGACGGCGCAACAGTCCTTGCTTACGTGTTTCCATTTTTTATGTCCGAAACGCGGCAACCCTGCTGCACCAACGATCCTTGTACTCTCGATCGGCTCTGCCGAAAGAGTAGCGCAATGCCTTTCCTTGTTGTCGAGCGTCAGACCATGCAGCTTGAGTATTGATGAAACTCAGGACGCTGCCCGGACTGAGGTGTTGAGCACGAGGGTCGACTCCGCCATTGATATACTCGTAACTGAGCCAGTTTGGCGACTCAACCCTGTACAACACCTGAACAGCAGTAGGAACACCATCCAACATCAGCAGGGAGCCTTGAAGCAGCTCGCGCAACAACGCAAATACTTCACTCAGATGGCCTTTCCCCGGCACGGGAAAGCCCCAGCGTCGCTCGAACAGTTCGGTATAGATAGCGGCGAAGTCATCTGGAGCGAATTCGCCCACAGAGCGTACTGTACCGCCGGCCTCCTCGAACAGGCGTAGCTCACGCCTCTGGTTATAGCGAAACTTCTTCGAAAGCTCTTCAGGGGCTCGAGCCATCGCCAACCGCTCTTTCTGCAGACGAAGCCCTGGAAAAGCCACTCGATTAAGTTCGGAGATGTAGCTCACCTCATGCCGCAACGGTGCTCGTGCGTCCACAGCGGCAGGGAGAATGATTTCAGCATTGCCAAGGTCAAAGAGTTCACGCTGCCCTTTGCTCTTCAGAACCTTGCGCGAAAGTGCGAGGTAGCGCCCCCATGTAGGAATGGCAGCCTGAATTTCGCCCCCAACAAAGTATCCGAGGTAACGCACGGGTATACCAGCAAGCCCAGAGAGCCGCTCGACCACTAGCGGGTGGGTAATGACGCTCCCCCCGAATCGAGCCCAGGCTAAGGCATAGTCCGCTGCCTCGATCACTTCCCAGCCACGCTCCCTCCAGAAACGCAGATAGCCAAGCATCAAGTATCCTTCTCGATTGAATTGTCAGTGCCAGCTTCTTCAAATTGCGTGGAATGCAAGCGAGCGTAATATCCATTACGCTCTAACAACTGGGCATGACTGCCGCGCTCGACGATCTGCCCCTGATCCATCACCAGAATCAGGTCGGCCTTCTCGATGGTGCTCAGGCGGTGAGCGATCACCAGCGCGGTGCGGCCCTGCATCACCTGGTCCAGTGCGGCCTGGATATGTCGCTCGGATTCGGTATCCAGTGCCGAGGTAGCCTCGTCGAGAATCAGCACAGGCGCATCCTTGAGCAGCGCACGGGCGATAGCCAGGCGCTGGCGCTGGCCGCCGGACAGCAGCACGCCGTTCTCGCCGACCAGGGTGTCATAGCCTTGCGGCATCTTCTCGATGAACTCGGCGGCATAGGCATCGCTCGCCGCCTGCTGAACGGCTTCGAGCGGTGCGCCAGCCAGGTCGCCATAAGCGATGTTGTTGCGCACCGTGTCGTTGAACAGGGTGACGTGCTGGGTAACCAGGGCGATATGGCGGCGCAGGTTGCGCAGGGTGTAATCCTCCACATCCACCCCATCGAGCAGGATGCTGCCCTGCTCGTGGTGATAGAAACGCGGAATCAGGCTGGCCAGGGTCGACTTGCCGCTACCGGAACGCCCGACCAGCGCCACCATCTGCCCCGGTTCGGCGACGAAGGAAATATTGTTCAGAACGGGCTTTTCCGAGCCGGGGTAGCTGAAACTCAGCTCCTTTACTTCCAGTCGGCCGCTGACGCGCTCGCGCTCCTGAGTGCCGCGGTCGACCTCAGGCTCCTCGTCGAGCTGCTCGAAGATGCTCTCGGCACCTGCCACACCTTTCTGAATGGTCGAGCTGACCTCGGACAGTTGGCGAATCGGCTTGGGCAATAGACCCGCCAGAGTGATATAGGCCACCAGATCACCCGCCGAGGCATCGCCACGCAGCCAGAGGACAAGAAACATCAGCACGGCCATGGCACTGTAGATCACCAGCTGCAGCGAAGGCGTATAGACCGCATTAGTCTTGACCATCTTCAGTTGCTTGAGCTTGTTCTCCTCGCTGGCACCGAGAAAGCGCCGTTTCTCGTAATCCTCACCACCAAAACTGCGCACCACGCGGTAGCCCTGGATGCTCTCGGAGGTGACGTGGGTGACATCACCCATGCTGGTCTGGATCTTCTTGCTCTGCTTGCGGAATTTCTTGCTGGTACTGGTCACCATCAGACCGATGACCGGCAGGATGGCCACCATCACCAAGGTGAGCTTCCAGTTCATCCACAGCAGCGTGGCAAAAAGGAACACTACGGTCATCCCTTCACGCACCACGACTTTGATCGCATCGGTAGCAGCACCGGTTACCATGGTCACGTTGTAGGTGATGCGGGAAATCAGGTGACCGGAGTTGTGACTGTCAAAATATCGGTTGGGCAAGGTCAGCAGATTGTTGAACAAAGCAATACGCAGATCCTGTACCAGCCCCATGGAGACCTTGGCAAGATAGTAATTCCCAAGGAACGAGCCGATACCTTGCCACAGCGCGATCAGAACGATCAGTAATGGCACTGCCTGCAACAGCTTTAGCTCAGCAAGCCAGGGCGCATGCTCAAGCACCCAAGGCACTCCAGCAAAAAGACCGGCGTCGGGGTTGCTCAGCCCGTCGACAAAGAACTTGAGCATGTACCCCAGCATCGGCTGGGTAGAAGCGAAAATTAGAAACCCGACGAGACTGATGGTGAACAGTCCCCAGTAGGGAACTACGTAGCGCAACAATCGCAAATAGACCTTCAGGCTCGATTGTTGGGTAGGATTGGCCATTCAGCTCGTCTCACAGGCAGGATTAGCAAGAAGCGATTGTACCAGCACTGCCTATTTAATCGCCCAGGCGCATCAGAAGTTTTGCCATCTATAGCGGCATTCAGAGGCACCAACTCGTAGACATCACATCAAAATGCCACTACGATAACCTGTTCTGCCCCCAAGACAGCGAAGCCGCTCGCACCTCAGTAGACAAGGACCCCAGTAGTGATCTCTCACGGATGGATGAGCAAAAGCAAGCATCACGCCCAGCAGCTCCAGAACACAACTCTTTACGCGACAGATACAGAGGCTGGAAAGTCATTGAAAAGCCTCTGGCCGCAGATCAGGGAATTGCTCTCAAAGCGCCGTAAAACAGGAGAAAAGCGGCTTGCGCGCCCCCTCACCCGAGAAACCGCAAGCGCGCTTTTCATCAAGGCATCCACAATAGACAGCATTCCCTCGCGAATCAGAACAACGCTAGGGATCAGGCGCCGATCAGGTCTATATGATTGGGCTCTTGAAGAGCTAAACAATCACGCAGAAGCGCAGAAGCGAACTACGCTGGTTCCCAAATTACTTGGCTACGGCCTGGTTCGCCAGCGTAGCGGTTTGGTTACCGAGGTGTTTTTGAATTATGAACACCTAGCCGACTGGCTTGATGGTTTTGACTGGCTGCAGCAAAACCCATCACAGGCCAATTTATTCGCAGAAGCTTGCTTGGAACTGATCACACAACTCAATCATTCAGGTATCTACCATCTAGATCTTTGGGCGGGTAACGTCATGATCCACGAGGGCAATCTTGAAGACCTGAAGGTGATTGACCTGGAAAATTGCTACATTGGTGACAACCCTCACTCCAGTGAAACGCTAGGCTTTCAGTTTGCTTTCTTGTACCAGTATCAGCTACACGACTTCATAAGCGAGTCGCTCTATGACAAGCTTGTAAGCACGCAACTTGCCCGACTTAGAGGCATTGAGCCGTCTCGTTTTCGACTCTTCTATGATCACTTCAAGCACCACGGCGCAGATCGCAAGGAACGCCACCTCATCCCCAAAACCGGGCAGCTAGAGAGATTCAAACCAGCACATTGAGCCAGGGCAGGCTTTCGGGCTCTGAGGGCCGACAAAAGACAAGGCACGATCAGTGGCCTAAGCGGACAATTTTACGTACCCTAGCAGGCTAAATTTTCATGCCTGCCATACGAGAACACTCAAGACAGCAAGAGTGACGAAAACTTGGCAGGCTTAAACATCCAGCATTAGAAAACGATTGATATGACCACCGCTCAGCCACTAACGCAAGAGGCATTTCAGAAGCTAATTCAGGGCGCAGAGAGCATTGAAGAAGATAGCCACGGCCCCAAGGTCTATCGTTTTGAAAATGGAGAATATTTGAAGGTCTTCAGACGCAAGCGCTTACTGTCATCTGCGCTACTGCGCCCCTACTCGCAACGCTTCTGGGAAAACGCATCACGACTAGAAGAGCTAGGTATACCCACGGTACAACCTCTACAGTTGTTCAAACTGGCAACAGCAGGCTGGACTGCGATCCGCTACAAAGCACTACCGGGGGAAACACTGAGGGATCTGTTCACTCAGCATGGAGAACTTTCAGCCTCCCTGTTCGAACAGCTAATCGAGCTGTTCAAAGATCTGCATCGCAAGGGTATCTACTTTCGCTCGCTACACCTAGGCAACATCGTTCGCACACCCGACGGGCAACTGGGGCTGATCGATATCGCCGACCTACAGTTTCTTGCGGGCCCACTGTCCAAGGACAAGATCCGCCGTAATCTTGCCCACTTCGAGCGCTACCTCAAGCATAACGGGCTAGCCGACTTCCCCTTCGACATCCTTGTAAAGCGCGTAAGCCAGCCCTAAACAACACCAACAAACCGTGAAAGGCCCATGATGGGGCTGCTATCAAGCAGACGCCCCCTTCATACCTGTGCCAACTTTGCGCAAGACAGCAAAATGCAGGGCAATAGGTATCCAAATGATGAACCAATGCTCCTTGGGCCTCGACATAAAGGCGCTACCTTCAGTCATACCGGCCATGAAGCCATATACAAGTAACACCGAGCTGATGATCACCAAGCCCGACGACCTGTAACGCCAAGCCTGGGAAAAGCCGTAGACATAGAGGCTCAGCCACATCACTCCTCCTACCAGGCCAGTCTGGTAGATGACCCCCAGCGTCAGGTTGTGAGTATCCGCCAGCAAGTAATCACGGTCCGGCAGGTAAATATCAATGGAGGCGTCGTAGCCATGGCCCAGCCACAACACAGGCAAGGTCTGACGCCAAGCGTCCTGCCATATGAACGGACGATACGACAAGCCCCGCTCCAGGGGGTTGTAATCCACCCCCCAGAAACCCAACATGATCGCCAGCGATACCACCGCCGCTAACACAACTACACGACGATCGCCCAACAGAAGCACCAGCCAACCCACACAGACCAGCAATGCCAGCAACGGTGTACGCGACCCGGTCAGGAACAGCAAGCAAAGCAACGCAACGAACATCGACAGTTTTACAGCGAAGTACCGCCGGCTGGTAACCAACGCTCCCATCACCATCACCGTGAAAAAACCATACACGTGCGTGGTCAGCAAAGGATTGTATAGCGCCCCCATGCCCTCCAGGCGATCAGGCCTGTTCTCATCCATGCCATACATGAGCATGGTGATCAGAGCACAGAGGCTTGCAAAAATGGCAGCAAGTGCGACGCACTGCACCAGCCGGCGCATATCGTGTTCCGCCATCGCCCCCACAGCTAGCAACAACATCAGCACATAGAGCGGCTGCTTGAGCTTGGAGTAATTCTGCTCGGGAGACCAAGACAACGAAAGCATCACATACAACGAAAAAACCAAGAAAAGAACCAGATAGGGCTGACGCAACTGATGCAGAAAACGCACTGGCGATACTAGCGCAACCAACAACGTCGGCAATGCCAACGTAGCGTAGTAAAGCTTGTGGTAGAGCGAGCGGTCACCTATCCAGAACATTCCGGTCAGAAACGCCAGAAGCGCAAGAGGCGCCCAGTAGCCCACATAGCCGTTGTAAATCCGCTCTCGCCAGCCCGCCAATGAAACTTCCCCCTAAACCGATCACTGAAGCGGTTGCCCGTATCAGAAAAGCAACCGCTAAATACCCTTGAATCAGGCAAATAGAAGGCGCAATGCGCCACGTACCACCTTAGCATTCCAATAACGCACCGGAATCTGACGAATCAGCTCGCGCGCCAGGGGCTTGTCGCGATTTGATGCTTTGAGAAACATAGAAACCAGATAACGCCGCATCACCACCTCATAACTTGGATGATCAGAGAAACAGGCATAGGTCTTGAGCATATTTTCAGTCATGAAGCGTAAATGCTTATAGGTATTACTCTCGTGCTTACGGTAGTCAGCCAGTACCTCGCCCAAGATATCGATGTAAAAGCCTGCCCGAAGGATCTTTAGACAAATATATACATCCTCGAGCCGGATCTCCGGATCGAAGCCTCCTACGGCCTCGAGCGCCTCACGGCGAAACATGAGCGTAGCCGCTTGTGGACCAGGTTTTCGATCGAGAAAGAGATCATCGAAGTCCAGGCGGCGGAACGGCAAGTGACGTAGCTTCTGTTCACTGTCAGGAAATGGATTGCCCTGCGAATCGATAAAATCGATGTTTGCCGAGCAGATGCCTACTTCCGGCTTGTCGTGCAGATACGCGACCTGCTTGGCGATACGCTCAGGACGCATGATGTCGTCGGAACCAAAGGGCACGATAATCGAGCCCTTGGCGCGGGCGATAGCGACGTTAAGAGTACGACTCAGCCCCTGATTGGACTGCTGCTGGAAATCGAAATCGTACTCCGCCTGCAATACACGGATACGCTCAACACTGTCGTCCTTGGAGCCATCGTCAACAACCAGCAACTCGATGTTCGGATAGCTCTGTGCCAGAACACTACGGATGCTGGCTTCAATGTACGGGGCATGGTTATAGGAAGCGATGATCACCGAAACCAGAGGCTTCCCGGTTAAATCGTCGTGTTTGGGGTTATCACTCATAAACCGAGACGCCACTCAAAACATAAATAAAGAAACGGGGCAACGAAACCTCTTGTTCTTACCTGAACCAAGAGAACCAACCCTTACTTAATGTGGATGCCCGCAACGGCAGCGCCATTGCCTCAACGATCTTCTGGCCAATCATCTGAAAACTGTATTGCCGCTCAGCGAGCAACCTCCCCGCGTCAGCAATACGTGCGGCCAACTGAGGATCGTTACGCAGCAGAGACAACTTCTTACGCAGCTCTGCAACGTCGCGATAGAGCACAAGATTCTCCATGTCTCGAAATCCCAGCGCGGAGTTTTCCCTGTCTCCTTGATCGTAGGCCAACAAAACACAGCCACAGGCCATGGCCTCGAAATTCTTGATCATGTATTCACCCATACCGACATCTGCACTGACGAAGAAGCGGATTCGATTCAGGGTCTCGCAGTACTCTTCGCCCGAACGAGTCTTGGTCACCAGGAGGTTCTCAACCTGCCCCAGTTCGTCCAGCAGCGCTTTACGCCCTGAGTAGGCGACACTCTTGGTGCTGCCGACGAACGCCAGTTCGATGTCCCGTTCTCGCTGCCGGTAGGAGAGCAGCGTCTGATCGTAGCCCTTGGGTACAAACACGGCATCGAATCCTTCGTCCTGCAGACGCTTGGCCACATCCGCGCCCGAACTAATGATCCGCACCCAAGGCATGCGCCGATAGTGAGCACTGAACAGACCGGTGTATTTGCAGGAAATGTAATTCTGGTACGCGTCGTGCTCCAAAATCACCAGATTCGGCACGGTACGAATGAAACGCCACTGACGCATTTCTTTCTTGAAACGCAGGAAAAACAGGATGCGGTCATAGCGCGCGGTATCTACGTGCTTGTGAAAATAACCCCGCAGATCGGCCTGCTCGTCGCTGCTCAACCAGCGAATATCGCACTCGCACTGCGCAGCGATACCGTCGTACAGGCGATTTAGAATCGCGCGCTGCTCTTTCTGCACCAGGAACAGGACTTTCAATGAGACTTCCCTAAGAGCTATTGACGCTTGATCTCAAGCGTATGAATCAGTGAACCAATTTGAAAAGCCGCTCGAGTGCTCTATTAGAGCGGAAACAAAATAAGCGTCGAATGATGCATGAAGCACCAGAGTCAAAACACAACCATCACTTTTCGTCTCTACTCAATCACGCAATCGCATGAGCACCGGCCACGGCAGACTCCAGAACGCCTTAGCCGCAGCCTGGTCGGAAAAATGCTCCTGCAGATGCTGAGCCATACGTGCAGCGCATGCAGCACGGGCTACTCCGTCAAGCCTGGCGACACGCTGCAGTGCCAAAGCCAAACCATCCGTATCCCCCAATGGGAACAAGTCACCGACACCATCGACGACCTCACGACCACCACCACAATCCGTACAAATAAGCGGTAGGCCAGCGGCCATAGCCTCGACCAGCACCATGCCGAAGGGCTCGTGATCAGAGGTCAGAGCGAAACAATCAAACGCACGGAGATAACGCCGGCCGTTGGTAACCTGACCGAGAAAACGAACTTGCTGCTCAATACCCAGCTCGGCAGCTAGCTCTTTTAAAGTCTTCTCGAGTCGACCGCTACCCATGATTGCCAGCAAACTGCCGGCAGGTAATCCAGGTAAAGCCTGAGCGAAACCACGAATCAAGGTCGCTTGATCCTTATCCGGATGCAGGCGGCCAACATTGCCGATGACCCAAGCACCAGCTGGCAATTTCAACACTTCGCGAGCGAAGTCACGGTCATGAAGCTGAGCTTGAACAGCCTCGATATCCAGACGGTTATATAGCGTAGAAATACGCGACGCATCCCAGCCCGGTAGACTGGCACGAATGTCATCACGCACAGCATTGGAAACGCCTAACAACCATAAGCGTGCTTTGAACAGGCTGGCGAACAGCCTACGCGAGAAGCGCTGATAGTCACCAAACGCATGGTGTACACCAATCACAGGCAGGGTGCTGCCCAACAACGCGACATAAATCGGCTTACCTCGGTGGGCAATACACAGCTTGAAATTACGCATGGCAACCAAACGACGCATATCACGGATCGCCGCCAGCTTGAGACCCCGTACATCAGCACTCGTGTAATCAAGGAAAATCACCTCGTCCGAAGCTGAGCCAAGCCGGGCGATTTCACTCGGTTTTCCTGTCAGATAGACAGTACACACCTTGTAGCCTGTATCAGCGAACAGGGCGGCGTATTGTCGTGCACAGTCCAAAAAGGGACCGTCATAACCATGGCAGAACTGCAGAACCCAGCGCTGCCGCTGGTCAGCAGCCTGTTCAGATGCCGTCATACCAATCCTTACCGTCCTTGACCACGAGCACGTCTTCCATGATCAGGTACTGCAGGTCCGAACCGTAGAACATGTTCAGCGCATCGGTGGGCGAGCAGATCATCGGCTCGCCGCGACGGTTGAGCGAGGTGTTCAGCGACACGCCATTGCCGGTGAGTTTCTCCAGCTCCAGCATCAGGTCATACCAGCGCGGGTTGAATCGGCGCTCCAGCACCTGGGCGCGCGAGGTACCGTCTTCATGCACCACTTCGCCAACGCGCTCCTTCCACTCCTCGTTCACCTCGAAGGTGAAGGTCATGAACGGGCTCGGGTGGTCGACCTTGAGCATCTTCGCGGCCACGGTGTCGAGCATGGACGGGCAGAAGGGTCTCCAGCGCTCGCGGAACTTGATCTGCTCGTTGATGCGGTCAGCCACGCCCGGAATACTCGGGCAACCGATGATCGAGCGGCCGCCGAGGGCACGCGGACCGAACTCCATGCGGCCCTGGAACCAGGCCACCGGGTTGCCGTCGACCATGATCTTGGCGATGCGCTCGGGGGTATTGTCGATGCGCTTGAACACCGGCTTGTTCGGGTGCTTGGCGCAGGCAGCGATGACCTCCTCATTGGAGTACGAGGGGCCGAGGTAGACGTGCTCCATCTTCTCCACCGGTACGCCGCGCTGGTGCGAGACATAGGCGGCGGCGCCGACGGCTGTGCCGGCATCGCCGGAGGCCGGCTGCACGAACAGCTCCTTGACGTCATCGCGGGCGATGATCTTCTGGTTCAGCTTGACGTTCAGCGCGCAGCCACCGGCGAAGGCGATCTTGCCGGTTTCCTTGAGGATGTCGCCGAGGTAGTACTCCATCATCTGCAGCGCCAGCTTCTCGAACAGCGCCTGCATGCTGGCCGCGTAATGGATATAGGGGTCATCGGCGATGTCACCCTCGCGCTTCGGGCCGAGCCATTCGATCAGCTTGGGCGAAAAGTAGTAGCCCTTGCCCTTCTCTTTGTAGCGACGGAAACCGATGACGTTGGCGTACTCGGTATTGATGATCAGCTCGCCGTTCTCGAACTTGGCCAGGCGCGAGAAGTCGTACTTGGAAGCGTCACCGTAAGGCGCCATACCCATAACCTTGAACTCGCCATCGAGCATCTCGAAGCCCAGATACTCGGTGATCGCTCCGTACAGGCCGCCGAGCGAATCCGGGTCGTAGAACTCCTTGATCTTGTGGATCTTGCCATTCTCGCCCCAGCCGAAGAAGGTGGTGGCGTACTCGCCCTTGCCATCGATGCCGAGGATCGCGGTCTTCTCCTGGAAGCCCGAGCAGTGGTAGGCGCTGGAAGCGTGGGCCAGGTGATGCTCGACCGGCTCGATCTTGACCTTCTTCAGGTCGAAACCGAGCTGCACCAGGCACCACTCGATACGCTTCTTGTAGCGCTTGTAACGGCGGTTGCCGAACAGGATGGCATCGAGTGCACGATCAGGCGCATAGGCGTAACGCTTGGCATACTGCCAGCGGGCCTTCTCGAAGATGCTGATGGGAGCGAAGGGAATCGCCACCACGTCGACGTCGGACGGTTTGATCCCGGCTTGTTCCAGGCAGAACTTGGCCGATTCGTAGGGCATGCGGTTCTTCGCGTGCTTGTCGCGCACGAAGCGCTCCTCTTCCACCGCCGCGATCAGCTTGCCGTCGATGTACAGCGCAGCGGACGGATCGTGACTGAGGGCGCCGGACAGGCCGAGAATGGTCAGTGCCACAGGTTTGAGCCTCTAATTCGGGCAGGTGCCAGGCACCTGCGGTAAACGTTGGTCGAGCAACTGGTGCAGGGCAGAGTCCGCAGGCCAGTTGCGCAGAAAACGGGCGCGATCACGGGCATAGGCCCGGGCGAAACTGCGCGTGCTGCGATGCTGGCGCATGGCATCCAGGTCGATCAGCGACCAGGTGTCCAGCGCATCATCCCAAAACAGATTGTGCCCCTTGAAATCACCGTGGCTGATGCGTTCGCGCAGCAAGGCCGCGAAAAGTCGATCAAGCGCCAGCAGTTCGTTTTCCGGGGGCGTAGCCTGCGTGTATGCCTCGAAACGAGCGATTATATCCTGCCCACCGCAATAGTCGGTAATCAGGTAAGCGCGACCACGTAGCCAACACCAGCGCCGCTCGAGCACGGCCAGCGGTGTCGGCGTGGCGATGCCGAGCAGTTGCAGGCGATTACCCTCACGCCAGCTGTGCCAGGCGCGACTTGGGCGCCAGAAGCGCTTGAGCCAGTGCAGCCAGTTCTTCACGTTGTAGCGTTTGACCACCAGCGGACGGCCCTCGAGTTCGACATGCGCAACCGTGGCACTGCCTCCAAGTTTCAAAGCCTGCCCGCTCGCCAGCGCAACATCCGGAGCCTCCAGTATGGGCTCCAGGATTGCTGCGCAATCGCGGCGCACCACACGCAGGCCAAAGGCCCCAATACTCGCGGAAAACAGGCTGCAATCGCGCGCGACCTTGCTCAGATAATCGCGCAGCCGCCAGCGCCTCACTTTACTCACCTCGACCAGCAGCGCTTCCAGCGGCAGTGCATGCTCACCATTGGCCAGCAGGTAGTGGACCAGCAACTCTTCGATAAAGGGATCTAACTCCGCTGGTAACTGGGCAAAGAACACGCCAAGGTTTTGCAACACCCGTGCACGCGACAGCGGCTGTCCCGCCTGTTCGACCTGCACGCCTCCCCCATCAATAAGAAACAACTCGCCGTCCTGCCGCAACAGATTGTCCAGGTGCAGATCAGCCTGCCAAAGACCCCGCGAGTGCATATGTCCGATAACTGCTAGAGCCTCGCCTAATACTGCCTGCTGGGCATCAGCCAGTAGCGGTAAACGCTCGACGTTCCGCCAGGCCTGCCAAAGACTCTCGGCCTTTTCCAGGTATTCGAACAGCAGCCAGCCACCTACCCCATCGATGAAACCCTCGGATAGCAATGCCGGCGAGAGGAGGTTCTGCTCGACCAGAAGGCGCGCGCCTCTCAGCTCACGCTGGAAATGACGCTCTGCCTTCGCCCCTACCAGCAACTTGGCCAGTACCGAACGACCGCGCCAGCGCGCCAGGCCAACGTAACGTTGCCCCGGCAATACGCGTAGTAGAGACTCCAGCTGCAATGAGTCACCGTCCAGCTGCAGCGTTAGCGGTAGCGAGGGAGCCCGCCCAGCATGAGAAAGTTGCTCCAGCTGCATCAGCGCGACTCCTTGTGTGATCGACGCGCGCCCAGTAGTGCAAACCAGTGCTCCAGCCCTACTTCGCTACCGAGATAAGCTGCCAGTAAGTTACGTATATCTGCTGCTTTCCAGACTCCGGCCCGACGCACTAACGGCTCTAGATCCTTGATCCGATCACGCCTACCAAACAGCAAAGGACGAGTTTTTTCCAGGTCGATCAGTTGCGCCTGAAAACCCGCAGCGCCTTCACGCAGAAAAATGTGCTTGGGGTAAAAGCAACCGTGTATCTGCCCTGCCTGGTGCAGACAGCGTGCCAGCTCGCCACACGCACGGAGAATGCCGGATCGATGCACCTCGTCCAATCCTGGCCACTGCATCAACCAGTGTTCGAGATCCTGCCAACCATCCAGCGCACGGGTCAGCAGCACGGCACGTTGCTCGCCAGAGAAACGGCGCTGTGCGAATAACGCAACCTGCAGCGAAGGAATGCCCAACACAGAGTAGCGTTGGATATTGCGAAACTCGCGAGCGAAGGTAGGTTCACCAAGCGGACGGAGCAGACTACGCGTCAAGTGATTGCTCTGCCGCTTGAGGTAATAGGCAGCGTTATCCAGCTCAAGCCGATAGACACTGCTCCAACCACCACGCTCGGTGTTGGGCTCATCCACCGCCTCCAACTGCAGGGCCCACAGCGCGTCGAAGCTGGCCAGACCGTGACGCTCCAGCAATGCACGATCATGCGCAGCAATAAAATCGGTCACTCCCTGCCCTCGAAGAATTTCAGGATACGTCGCACACGCTGCTTGTCACTCTGACTCAACCGAGCACGGCCACGATACTGCAGATAAAAACGCAACCGCTGCGTGCGTGAAAGCACCCGCTTTGCCACTTTGTCCAGACAGGCTAGGTCTTTGATGATGCGATAATGCAACAGCGGCCCCCACCAGAAACTTCCGGTGGGGCAATCGATGAAGAACAGCTCGGCCTTGTCATTGACCAGCAGGTTGCGCCACTTCAAATCATTGTGGGTGAAATGGTGGTCATGCAAGGTACGGGTGTGCTGCGCCAATTGCTGACTGATACCTGCAACCCAATGTGGATTGGCAAGCCGAGCATCTCCATGACTGGCCATCTCAGCCATATCACGTGTGTTTTCCAGCTCACGAGTCACTAAAGCCCCGCGTATAAATGCTCCGCCTCGTCGCTCCAGTCCGTGCGCTACGATAGGCGCGGTCGGAATACCCCATTTGGCGAACAATTTGAGGTTCTGCCACTCCGCCTTGACTCGCGGGCGCCCAAGATAGTGACGCAGTCCCTTCCCCGCTCCCCAGTAACGCTTGACGTAGTAACGAACGCCGGAAATTTCTACTCGAATGACCTCGGACAATGGATCAGATGTCAGGCGCTCACCTTCAAGCAGGAAAACTGCTTCCAAGCTATCAAAAGCGCTCAAAAACAGCGGATCGCCATCAATCTCATGCTTCCAGGCTGACATGGTTATCGCCTCACCAGCGTGGGAATTTCCCGTAAAACTCGGTTCAATGGGATAAACGGTCGCCAAACAGTTTTTCCCATCCACTTGAAGGTGAACAGCGGATTAATAACCCTATTGAGAGAATTGAAACCAGGCCGCCAAGTAAAGTCCAAACGACGTCGAGTGATGGTGAAGGTTCGCAGCCCCAATAACGAACCCAAATGTCCACCACCCGAATCATTGCTGATCACGATGGAGCAGCTACAGAGAAAATCCACCAGCCCCTTCAAGTCGGTGAAAGCATGTACGGTGAAACCGTCATACTGCGCTTGCAATACATCCCTTTCGGCAGGGGTGCCAACAAACTCGACCTGCCACCCCTTAGCAACCAAACTCCGAGCCAGACGCCGATAGCCACGACTCGAATAATTCTTCTTGGCATGCGGCGTCGTTGGGAAAATCGCAATACGAAATCCAGCATCACCTGCCACAGCGGGCAAGAATTGAAAGCCCATCATAGGAGCCGCAGGATCAAGCCCCAGTACTTCCTCGGCATAGAGATCGATCCACTGCACCATGGTTTTTCCAGCTTTCGGATCGCGGCAAATGACATTGTGGGCCGCGGGAATGAGAACGCCATCAATTAACACGGAGCGTTGATCGAGCTGAAATCTGGCCGGAAGCTTCTTACCAGATAAGTAAGCAACGTTGCTCAATGACAACAGTTCAACTCCGGCCTGAGACGCCTTGATCAGCCAGTCGATGTAGCAAATCACCAGATCATTGCTTTCAGCCAGCGCAGCAACATCTGGCTGCGTATCTCCAATGATCTCTAGGCCTGGTAAATACTCGCGCACGGCCGACAAAGAAGCAGAGACGACCGTGACCTGAGCACCAGCGGCCTGCAGACGCCAAGCAAGGCGTAGAAACAAGGTCGTGTCTCCAAGAGCCGAGCAGGACACCACCGCCACTTTCATCCCCGCACGGATAAATGTCTTCTCTCCCGACATTTACAGTCGACCTCCATAACGTTGTTTACGCTCATACAGTTTCGCCGCCTTGTGCTCCAACCAGGCGAGCAGAGTCGCTTCCTCGCGCAGTACCTGACGCAACGGACACTGGAAGTAGGCGCGTAAAAAACGCAGCTTGTCGCGGCGAGTCAGGCCGATATCCAGCGCCGAAAAGTACAGCGCAGCCAGATCCTTGTCGCGCCAGCGCCGTGGCGTGGCGCTGCGCACCTGGGCACGGTGCAGGTCGATGACCGACAGGCGCAGGTCATCGGCCTGAATCGGCCGATCGGTGTGCAGCAGGAAATGGCAGATATAGCAATCGCGGTGATTGACCCCGGCACGGTGCATGGTGCCGGTCATCTGCGCCACCTCGCGGATCAGCGCCCACTTGAGCGAGGCCTTCGGCGGTTGCTGCGCCCAGTTGAGGCTGAGCTGCTCCAGATCTACGGTCGGCGCCAGCTCTTCGGTGACGATGAACGAGTGCTGACGCGCTGGATTGCTGCCGCGCTCACCATAGGCCACGGCGGTCATCGTCGGCACACCGACCTCGGTCAGGCGGGCGATCGCCTGCCACTCCTGCGCAGCACCGAGCACAGGGGCCTTGGCACGGAGCAGGTTCTTGGCGATTTCTCCCCAGCCGATGCCACGGTGGATCTTGACGAAATAGCCGCGCCCATCGACTTCGGTGCGCAGGGTGCGACGCCCTTCCAACTCGCGATAGACCTGGCCCTGCAGCGCCTCGACAGCTTCGAAGGCATCGCGCCCCGCCCACAGGCTCTTGAAGGGTTCGGCAAGAATCAGCTTCACGCGCGTCTCTCCGCGAGGATCACATCGGCAGCCTTCTTCGGCATCGAATACAGGTCGGCGCTATCGGCATAGAGCAGGCCGTTGCGGCTCCAGAAAGCGCGGCGCTCAGGGTCGGCCAGCATATCGGCCAAGGTACGGTTGAGATGGCTCTGCTCGAAGGGGCTGGGCAGCACGCGGCCGCAATCGGCATCGGCGATGTAGTGGGCGTAGCCGCAGACATCGGTGACCAGCACCGGCAAGCCGGATACCAGCGCCTCCAGCAGTACGGTGCCGGTGTTCTCGTTATAAGCCGGATGGATCAGCAGATCGGCACCGAGCAGGAAGCGCGGAATGTCGCTGCGCCCCTTGAGTATCTGCACCTGATCGGACAGACCCAGCGCCTTGATCTGCAGCAGGAAGGGCTTGGGATCGTCCTGGCCGATGGCGATCAGCCGGGTGCGCTTGCGCAGCTCGCGCGGCAACGCGGCCAGCGCCTTGAGACTGCGATCCAGACCCTTGGTCTTGAAGCCGGAACCAATCTGCACCAGCAACAGGTCGTCGTCGGCCAGCTTGAACTCGCGACGGAACTCGGTGCGAATCTCGGCGGCATTGGCCGGCGCACGGCGGTCAAAGGCAATGCCGGGCGGCAGCAGGTGGAAGCGCTGCAGCGGGGTCTTGTAGTGCTTGACGAACAGCGGCTGCTGCACCTCGGAGATCATCAGAATCTCGGTCTTCGACTCCGGCGCGAATACCGCGCGTTCGTAATCGGCGAAGTGCTTGTAGCGGCCCCAGCGGCGGTAGATCGGGTTGCGCAGGGTCTGCGCCTTGTCTTCGAAGCAGCCGTCGGCGGCGTAGTAGACGTCAAGGCCCGGCATCTTGTTGAAGCCGATTACCCGGTCGACCGGGTCGCGTTTCAAATCGGCCTGCAGCCAGGCGCTGAATTTCTCGTTACGGCGATGATTGAACAGCGCACGCACCGGCGCCACGCGCACATCGAAGCCGCCGGGGTTCTCGCCCTCCCAGATCGGCGTGTAAACACGGATGGCATGGCCACGTGCCTGGCATTCGAGGGCGATACGCATGAAGTCGCGCTGCAGCCCGCCGAAGGGGAAATATTTGTAGAGGACGAAGGCCAGTTGCATAGCCGCTCCTTAAAGGGTGCCGGGAGGCGCCAGCAGCAGCGCCTCCAGTTCCAGGCCGACGCGCTCGGCGCCGAGACCATCGAAGCAGGGCTGGTCACGGTCACCGCTGCCGGCGCCCGGGCCACTGGCACACAGGTGAATCTGGCTACGACCGTAGGCGCCCACCTTGCCGGGCAACGTCGGGCCATACAGAGAAATATTGGGTACATCCAGCGCAGCAGCCAGATGGCCAAGTCCGGTGTCGACGGAGACGCAGGCGCTGGCACCGGCGATCACCTTGGCCACGCCGGCCAGGTTCAGCTTCGGCAGCACGGCGGCATGCGTCAGGCCGGCAGCAATGCGCTCGGCACGCGCCTTCTCGGTCTCGTTACCCCAGGGCAGGCGCACGGCCCAACCCAGCTCATCCATGCGTTCGGCCAGGGCACGCCAATCGGCTTCGGGCCAGTGCTTGCTGGCCCAGGTGGTGCCATGCAGGAACACCAGATAGGGCTGCGTGGCAGCATCCATCATCGCCGCACGGTTGAGGCCGTAGTCACCGCTGCCCGACGGCAGCGTATAACCGAGCGCCTTGGCGAACAGCTGGCGCACACGCTCCAGTGCATGCTGATCCTTGGCCACCGCGTAGCGGCGGTGGTAGAAGCGACTGGCCAGCGGTTCACGCGCCGAATCACGATCCAGCCCCGCCACCGGTGCCGCCACGTAACGCGTCAGCCAGGCACTCTTGAACAGACCCTGAGCGTCGATCACCAGGTCGTAACGGGTCTCGCGCAGGCGCTGTTTGAAGCGCGCCCACTCACCGCTACGCCAGGTGCGCAGCGGATGCTTGCGCCAGCGGCGGATGGCCACCGGAATCACCTGGGAAACGGCCGGATGCCAGGCGGGAATCTCGGCGAAGCCTTCCTCCACCACCCAGTCGAAGCGGATGCCGGGAATGGCGCGGGCGGCATCGGTCAACGCCGGCAGGGTATGCACCACGTCGCCCAGCGACGAGGTCTTGATGATCAGTACCCGCAAATCAGTCGCCCTCGACCAGGGTCAAGGTTTCGCCGACCAGCCGATCCAGCGCCTCGATCACCGGGCGCGGCTTGAGTTCGCGCAGGCAGTTGTAGTGACCAAAACGGCAGGTTCGATCGAAGCAGGGGCTGCACTCCAACCCCAGGCGAACGATCTCGACGCGATCGGCCAGCGGCGGGGTGAAACCTGGCGAGGTGGAGCCGTAGACCGCCACCAGCGGCCGGTTCAGCGCCGCTGCCACGTGCATCAGCCCGGAGTCGTTGGACACCACGGCAGTGGCCGCCGACATCAGATCGATGGCCTCGGCCAGGCTGGTCTGCCCGGACAGGCTGCTGACTTCCTCACGCAGCCCCGGAATCAGGCGCATGCGAATATCTTCGCCGCCGGCATGGTCGTTCTTCGAGCCGAACAGCCAGACCTGCCAGCCCTCGCGAATCTTGATCTCGGCCACCTTGGCATAGTGCTCGGCCGGCCAGCGCTTGGCCTCGCCGAACTCGGCGCCGGGACACAGCGCCAGCACCGGACGATCCAGCTGCAGTTCGAACTTGACCAGCGCGGCATCACGACTGGCTTCATCGATCACCAGACGTGGCTGCGGATAGGGCTGCGACAACGCAGCGCCGGGCTCATAGGCCAGCGCCATGAAGCGCTCGATCATCAGCGGATAGCGGTCTTTGTCCAGCGTACGAATATCGTTGAGCAAGCCATAGCGCATCTCGCCCTTCCAGCCGGTGCGCTTGGGGATGCCGGCGAACCAGGGCACCAAGGCGGACTTGAGCGAGTTGGGCAGCAGGATGGCCTGGTCGTACTGGCCAGCCAGCGACTTGCCGATGCGTCGGCGCGTGGCCAGGTCGAGCACGCCGTGGCCCAGCGGCAGGCTCAGCGCGGCGCGCACTTCAGGCATACGCTCGAGGATCGGCCGGCTCCAGTCCGGCGCCAGCACGTCGATCTCGCACTCGGGGTGGCGCTGCTTCAGGCACTGGAACAGCGTCTGCGCCATCACCATGTCGCCTACCCAGCTTGGCCCAACGATCAGTATCTTCATATTCTTTCCAGAAACGACCGGGGAGGCTTTCGCCTCCCCGTCGAGCCTTCGAGGAATCGCTTATTTAACCAGCGTACGCCATTCGGCGTGGCCACCGGTTTTGCCGGTGACCAAGTCGAAGTAGGCTTTCTGCAGCTTCTCGGTGACCGGACCACGGCGGCCGGCGCCAATCTTGCGACCATCCACTTCACGAATCGGCGTGACTTCAGCGGCGGTGCCGGTGAAGAAGGCCTCGTCGGCGATGTACACCTCATCACGGGTGATGCGTTTCTCGACCACCTTGATGCCGTGTTCTTCAGCCAGGGTCAGGATGGTGCTGCGCGTGATGCCGTTGAGGCAGGAGGTCACTTCCGGGGTGTACACCACACCGTCCTTGACCAGGAAGATGTTCTCGCCCGAGCCTTCGGCCACGTAGCCTTCCGGATCCAGCAGCATGGCCTCGTCGGCACCGCCAGAGATGGCTTCCTGCAGGGCCAGCATCGAGTTGATGTAATTGCCGTTGGCCTTGGCACGGGTCATCGCGATGTTGACGTGGTGGCGGGTGTAGGAGCTGGTACGCACCTTGATGCCGGCTTCCAGCGCTTCTTCACCCATGTAGGCGCCCCAGTGCCAGGCAGCGACGATCACATGCACCTTCAGGCCAGCGGCGCGCAGGCCCATACCTTCACTGCCGAAGAACACCATCGGGCGCAGGTAGGCGCTTTCCAGACCATTTTCACGCACGGCGGCGCGTTGGGCTTCGTTGATCTCTTCCTTGCTGAAAGGAATCTGCATATTGAAGATGTGCGCCGAATCGAACAGGCGGTCGGTGTGCGCCTGCAGGCGGAAGATCGCGGTGCCGTCCGGGGTGTTGTAGGCACGCACGCCCTCGAACACGCCCATGCCGTAGTGCAGGGTATGGGTCAGCACATGGGTGTTGGCTTCGCGCCACGGCACCAGTTTGCCGTCGTACCAGATCACGCCATCACGGTCGGACATCGACATCTTGCCTGCTCCTCAAATTCGCTTCACGGTTCGATCAGTAGGTGGGGCCTCAGGCCCCGTTGTTCAACTCAAGCCCCAGCTCACGCCACAGGCGCATCACGGCGCGGCGCTCATCCTGGAACTGATCCCCCGGCACCACCCCAGGCTGCTTCTGCAGCGCCTGGCGATGGGCAGCCGAGCGATAGATCTTGTAGACCTCGCGCAGCAATGCGGCATCTTCGGCGCTCATCAGACCAACCCGCTCCAGACCTTCCAGAATGCGGATGTTATCGGTGAACTCGAGTAGCTGCGGGTGTTGCCACGACCAGGCCAGGGCCGCGTATTGCACCATAAATTCGATATCGACGATACCACCGGCGTCCTGCTTCAGATCGAAGGAGGACGTGGCCTCGAAGGCATTCGGCGCCGTTCCGGCTGCGGTATTTTTGTTGCCAAGGTTGTCGCGCATCTTCGCGCGCATCTCGCTGACCTCGACGCGCAGAGCCTGGATATCGCGCTGACGGCCTAGCACCTCGGCGCGCACGCGAGCGAATTCGCCGGCCAGGCGCGAACATCCCACCAGCACCCGTGCGCGCACCAGCGCCTGGTGCTCCCAGGTCCAGGCCTCGTTTTCCTGATAGCGCTGGAAGGCGCCGAGCGAGCTGACCAGAAGCCCGGCTGCGCCCGATGGTCGCAGGCGCATGTCCACCTCGTAGAGCGCGCCGGAGGTGGTCTGGGTGGTCAGCAGGTGAATGATGCGCTGGCCCAGACGGGTGAAGAACTGCGCGCCATCAATGGGCTTGGCGCCGTCGGTCTCGGCCTGCGGATCGCCGTCATGAATGAACACCAGATCCAGGTCCGAGCCATGGCCGAATTCCAGGCCACCGACCTTGCCATAACCGACGATGATGAAGTCCGGGTCGCACAGCGTGCCATCGGCACGCTGCGGGCGACCATGACGCTGCACCGTATGCTGCCAGGCCAGCGCCAGCACCTGATCGAGAATTGCCTCGGCCAGCCAGGTCAGGTAGTCCGACACTTTCATCAAGGGCAGCGTACCGGCGATTTCCGACGCAGCCACGCGCAGACTGTGGGCCAGCTTGAAGTGGCGCAGCGCCTCCATCTGCTGCTCCAGATCCTCCTCGGGAATACGGATCAGCCGTTCGCGCAGCTCGGCGGCCAGCTCCGGCGCCAGCGGCGGTGAATACAGCCGCCCTTCGTTGAGCAGCTCATCGAGCAACAGCGGATAGCGGGCGATCTGCTCGGCAATCCAGGGACTGGCGGCACAGAGAGTGATCAGACGCTCTAGCGCGCCTGGATTTTCGCTCAAAAGCACCAGGTAGGCCGAACGCCGTGCGACCTTTTCCACCAGCGGCAAAACCCGCTCCAGCACCAGATCCGGCTTGTCGTGCTCGACGGCCTGCGCCAGCAGCCTTGGAATGAAAGCATCCAGACGCTCACGACCGAGGCGCTGCATGGCGCGCACCTGCGGACCGTTGCGCAGATCCCCCAGACGCCGACAGGCTGCGTCTGGCTCGATGAAGCCCGCCTCCTGCAGCTGCAACACGGCGGCCTCATCGTCCAGTGCACCCTGCCACAAAGGCAGCCACTCGGCGCCAACGCAGGCCTCGCCAGCATCCGACTCATCTTCGTCAGGATCGGCTATCACCTGCTGGAAGTGCCATTCGATGCGACCACGCCAGTGCATCAGGCGCTCATGAAAACTCGTCCAGTCAGCGAAGCCCATGATCGCCGCCACACGCGCCTGATCCTGCGGGTCGGCCGGCAACATCTGCGTCTGCCGATCACCGATGCCCTGCAAGGCGTGCTCGGTATAACGCAGGAACTCGTAGCCTTCCTTCATCTCCGCGACCACCGCCGGCGGCAGATAGCCCTGGCCCTCGAGGGTCGCCAGCACCTTGAGCAGCGGCCGCTGCTGCAGGCTGAGGTCGCGCCCGCCGTGAATCAGCTGGAAGGCCTGGGCGATGAACTCGATCTCGCGAATGCCACCGGCGCCGAGCTTGATGTTCTCGCTCATGCCCTTGCGCCGCACTTCCTGCTGAATCAGCAGCTTCATCGCGCGCAGTGCCTCGATGGCGGAGAAATCCAGGTAGCGGCGATAAACGAAGGGCCGCAGCATTTCCAGCAGTTCGGCCCCCGCGGCCTGATCGCCACCCACCACGCGCGCCTTGATCATGGCGTAGCGCTCCCAGTCGCGTCCCTGGTCTTGGTAGTACTGCTCCAGCGCGTTGAAGCTGAACACCAGCGCGCCGCTCGAGCCGTAGGGGCGCAGGCGCATGTCGGTGCGAAACACGAAGCCGTCGACGGTGATCGCATCCAGCGCCTTGATCAGCTTCTGCCCCAGACGGATGAAGAACTCCTGATTATCCAGCGGGCGCTTCACACCCTCGGTCTCGCCACCTTCGGGATAGCCGAAGATCAGGTCGATGTCCGAAGACAGGTTGAGCTCGTGCGCGCCCAGCTTGCCCATGCCGAGGATGACCATGTGCTGCGGCTGGCAGCTGCGCCGCCCCACCGGCGTACCGAACTGCGCGCAATGGCGCGGGTACAGCCAGTGATAGGCCAGATCGATGCAGGCATCGGCGAGATCGGACAGATCGCGACAGGTTTCACCGAGCGCCGCCTGGCGACTGAAGTCGCGCCAGATGATGCGTAGCTGCTGACGATTGCGAAAACGCCGCAGGCAGCGTCCCAGGGCATCCTCATCGGCACACTCGGCCAACTGCGCCTCCAGTTGCTGGCGCAGCTCGCCCGATGCCAGGCTGCGTTCCAGCTCACCGGACTCCGCCAGCGCGACGAACATCGGTGGATCACGCTGAGCCTGCTCGGCGACGAAATCGCTCAGCGCCGACACCTGCCGCCAGGCATCGCGGCGCTCTTGCGGCCAGGCGGCGACACATTCAGCCAGAGCTTGATGTTCGGCCAAAGCGGTTTGCAGTGACTGTTCGGCGCGTTCGGCCAGGGAGACAAGAGAAGAGGGCAACTCGACCAGCAACGGCAGGCTCATGGTCTATCCTTTTGGCGGACTGCCGGACGCACGGTGCAATCGCCCGCAGCCCCGTTCCAGCGGGGCACGCGCGGCCGGCGGTGCCGCGGATTGTAGTTTTACTACGAAAGAATTGTATCCAGAGGGCTGAATCCGGCGTCGGAATGTAGTAAAACTACAAGCGGCCGGTCCTACCCCCGGTAAATCCAAGAATTTCAACTCGCCCGCCCAAAAAGCCGGTGAGACCCAACTGGCCTCCGATTCTGGAAGCCTTTCCGCCCTGGAGCAAGCCATGCAAGACCTCGATCCGATCGAAACCCAGGAATGGCTGGACGCCCTTGAATCCGTCCTCGACCGTGAGGGTGAAGACCGTGCCCATTACCTGATGACCCGTCTGGGCGAGCTGGCCACCCGTAGTGGTGCGCAACTGCCCTACGCGATCACCACGCCTTACCGCAACAGCATCCCGGTAACCCATGAAGCTCGCATGCCCGGCGACCTGTTCATGGAACGCCGCATCCGCTCGCTGGTGCGCTGGAACGCCCTGGCCATGGTGATGCGCACCAACCTGGACGACCCGGATCTGGGCGGCCACATTTCCAGCTTCGCCTCCTCCGCGACGCTGTATGACATCGGTTTCAACTACTTCTTCCAGGCCCCGACCGACGAACACGGCGGCGACCTGGTGTTCTATCAGGGCCACGCCAGCCCTGGCGTCTACGCTCGCGCCTTCATGGAAGGCCGCATCAGCGAAGACCAGATGAAGAACTTCCGTCGCGAAGTGGATGGCAAAGGTCTGTCGTCCTACCCGCACCCCTGGCTGATGCCGGACTTCTGGCAGTTCCCCACCGTGTCCATGGGCCTCGGCCCGATCCAGGCGATCTACCAGGCCCGCTTCATGAAGTACCTGGAAGCGCGCGGCTTCATCCCGGCCGGCAAGCAGAAGGTCTGGTGCTTCATGGGCGACGGCGAGTGCGACGAGCCGGAATCCCTCGGCGCCATCTCCCTGGCCGGCCGCGAGAAGCTGGACAACCTGATCTTCGTCATCAACTGCAACCTGCAGCGCCTCGACGGCCCGGTACGCGGCAACGGCAAGATCATCCAGGAACTCGAAGGCGTGTTCCGCGGTGCCCAGTGGAACGTCAACAAGGTCGTTTGGGGTCGCTTCTGGGATCCGCTGTTCGCTAAGGACAAGGACGGCGCCCTGCAGCGCCGCATGGACGAAGTGGTCGACGGTGAATACCAGAACTACAAGGCCAAAGACGGCGCCTACGTGCGCGAAAACTTCTTCAACACCCCGGAGCTCAAGGAGATGGTCAAGGACCTCTCCGACGACGAGATCTGGAAGCTCAACCGTGGCGGCCACGACCCGTACAAGGTCTACGCAGCCTACCACCAGGCCGTGAACCACAGCGGCCAGCCGACCGTGATCCTGGCCAAGACCATCAAGGGCTACGGTACCGGCGCCGGTGAAGCGAAGAACACCGCGCACAACACCAAGAAGGTCGATGTCGACAGCCTGCGTCAATTCCGCGACCGCTTCGACATCCCGGTCAAGGACGAAGACCTGGAAAACCTGCCGTTCGTGCGCCCGGAGCCGGGCAGCCCCGAGTACAAGTACCTGCACGAGCGCCGTAACGCACTGGGTGGCTTCGTACCGCAGCGTCGCCAGCAGAGCTTCAGCATTCCCACGCCGCCGCTGGATACCCTCAAGGCCATCCTCGACGGCTCGGGCGACCGCGAAATCTCCACCACCATGGCTTTCGTGCGCATCCTCGCGCAACTGGTCAAGGACAAGGAGCTCGGCCAGCGCATCGTTCCGATCATCCCGGACGAAGCCCGTACCTTCGGCATGGAAGGCATGTTCCGTCAGCTCGGCATCTACTCCTCGGTCGGCCAGCTGTACGAGCCGGTCGATAAAGACCAGGTGATGTTCTACAAAGAGGACAAGAAAGGTCAGATCCTCGAGGAAGGCATCAACGAAGCGGGCGCCATGAGTTCCTTCATCGCCGCCGGTACCTCGTACTCCAACCACAACCAGCCGATGCTGCCGTTCTACATCTTCTACTCGATGTTCGGCTTCCAGCGTATCGGCGACCTAGCCTGGGCAGCTGGCGACAGCCGCACCCGCGGCTTCCTGATCGGCGGTACCGCCGGCCGTACCACCCTCAATGGTGAAGGCCTGCAGCACGAAGACGGTCACAGCCACATGCTGGCAGCGACCATCCCCAACTGCCGCACCTACGATCCGACCTACGGCTACGAGCTCGCCGTGATCATCCGTGAAGGCATTCGCCAGATGACCGAAGAGCAGCAGGACATCTTCTACTACATCACCGTGATGAACGAGTCGTACCAGCAGCCGGCCATGCCGCAAGGCGTGGAAGACGGCATCATCAAGGGCATGTACCTGCTCGAGGAAGACAAGAAGGAAGCTGCGCACCACGTGCAACTGCTGGGTTCCGGCACCATTCTGCGTGAAGTCGTCGAAGCGGCGAAGATCCTGCGCGACGAGTACAACATCGGTGCCGATGTGTGGAGCGTCACCAGCTTCAACGAACTGCGCCGCGACGGCCTGGCCGTGGAGCGTCGCAACCGCCTGCACCCGGGCCAGAAGCCGCAGCAGACCTACATCGAGCAGTGCCTGAGTGGCCGCAAGGGCCCGGTCATCGCCTCCACCGACTACATGAAGCTGTTCGCCGAGCAGGTTCGTCAGTGGGTACCAAGCAAGGAATACAAGGTCCTGGGCACCGACGGCTTCGGCCGCAGCGACAGCCGCAAGCAGCTGCGTCACTTCTTCGAAGTGGATCGCAACTGGGTCGTGCTGGCCGCACTGGAAGCCCTGGTAGACCGTGGCGAAATCGAAGCCAAGGTGCTGGCTGACGCCATCGCCAAGTTCGGTATCGACGCCGACAAAGCCAACCCCCTGGACTGCTAAGGAGCGTAGCGATGAGTGAATTGATTCGCGTACCCGACCTCGGCGGTGAAGGCGAGGTGATTGAACTGCTGGTCAAGGTCGGCGACCGTATCGAAGCCGAGCAGAGCGTACTGACCCTGGAGTCCGACAAGGCCTCCATGGAAGTGCCCTCGCCCAAGGCCGGCGTGGTCAAGGAAATCAAGGTCAAGATCGGTGACCGCCTGAAAGAAGGTGACGAACTGCTGGTGCTGGAAGTCGAAGGTGCTGCGCAAGCGGCGCCTGCGCCGAAAGCCGCAGCAGCACCTGCCGAAGCGCCGCAAGCAGCCGCTCCGGCTGCAGCGCCCGCCGCTGCCACCAGCAGCGTGCAGGACGTGCATGTGCCGGACATTGGCACCGACGGCAAGGTCAAGGTCATCGAAGTCATGGTCAAGGCCGGCGACACAATCGAAGCTGACCAGTCGCTGATCACCCTGGAGTCCGACAAGGCCTCCATGGAAATCCCCTCGCCGGCTGCCGGCGTGGTGGAAGAAGTGCTGGTCAAGCTGGATGCCGAAGTCGGCACCGGCGATCTGATCCTCAAGCTGCGCACCACTGGTGGCGCAACCACCAGCGCTGCGCCGGCTCAAGCCGCTGCACCTGCTGCTGCGCCTGCCGCCGCACCTGCTCCTGCTGCCGCAGCCCCGGCTGCTGCTTCGGTGCAGGACGTGCACGTGCCGGACATTGGCACCGACGGCAAGGTCAAGGTCATCGAGGTCATGGTCAAGGCTGGTGACAGCATCGAAGCCGACCAGTCGCTGATCACCCTGGAGTCCGACAAGGCCTCCATGGAAATCCCCTCGCCGGCTGCCGGCGTGGTGGAAGAAGTACTGGTCAAGCTGGACGCCGAAGTCGGCACCGGCGATCTGATTCTCAAACTCAAGGTAGCAGGTGCCGCACCGGCCGCCGCGCCGGCGCAAGCCAGTCAGCAAGTGCACCGCGTACCGGAAGGTGCCGCACCGGAAGTGGCCGCAGAAGTACGCGCCATTGCCTCGCTGTCGGCTGCTGCCGCCGAAGTCGCCAACGCGCCCAAGCGTGATGGTGCCAAGGTGCATGCTGGCCCCGCCGTGCGTCAACTGGCTCGTGACTTCGGCGTGGAACTGGCGGATATCGCCGGTACCGGCCCGAAAGGTCGCATCCTCAAGGAAGACGTGCAGGTTTACGTCAAGGCGATGATGCACAAGGCCAAGGCCGCACCGCAGGCGACTGCCGCTGCTGCCACCGGTGGCGCCGGCATCCCGCCGATCCCGACCGTGGACTTCAGCAAGTTTGGCGAAATCGAAGAAGTGGCGATGACCCGCCTGATGCAGGTCGGCGCCGCCAACCTGCACCGCAGCTGGCTCAACGTGCCGCACGTGACCCAGTTCGATTCGGCCGACATCACCGACCTGGAAGCCTTCCGCGTCGCGCAGAAGGCCGTGGCCGAGAAGGCTGGCGTCAAGCTGACCGTGCTGCCGCTGCTGCTCAAGGCCTGCGCCCACCTGCTCAAGGAACTGCCGGATTTCAACAGTTCGCTGGCCCCGAGCGGCAAGGCGATCATCCGCAAGAAGTACGTGCATATCGGCTTCGCCGTCGATACGCCGGACGGCCTGCTGGTGCCGGTGATCAAGAACGTCGATCAGAAGAGCCTGCTGCAGCTTGCGGCTGAGGCCGCCGCACTGGCGGAAAAAGCGCGCACCAAGAAGCTTTCGGCTGATGACATGCAGGGCGCCTGCTTCACCATCTCCAGCCTCGGCCACATTGGCGGCACCGGCTTCACGCCGATCGTCAACGCGCCGGAAGTGGCGATCCTGGGTGTCAGCAAGGCGACCATGCAGCCGGTGTGGGATGGCAAGGCCTTCCAGCCCAAGCTGATGCTGCCGCTGTCGCTGTCCTACGATCACCGAGTGATCAACGGCGCTGCCGCGGCACGCTTCACTCAGCGTCTGTCGCAGCTGCTGGCCGATATCCGCACCATCCTGCTGTAAATCGTTTCGAGCACGCCACGCTCGCATCCTCAACCCCGCCCATCCAGGCGGGGTTTTTTTTGCATTCTTTCAGCGCGGTGTGAGGCCTCTCAGCCCTTCTGCACGTTGCGAATCAGAAAGCTCAGCGCCTTGGCCAACTCGCCCGCACCCTGGTGATCACGGACGATGCTCAGCAACGGGCTGCCATCAGCCGGATTGAACAGCACACAGCGGATACCGCCGGTCGGACACTCGTAGCGGATGAACGGATCGATACCGAACACCGCAACACGCTGATTGCGCACCGAGATGGCGGTACCCTGCGCGCCACGGCTCTCCTCACGCAGGATAAGCTCGCCGGCATTGCCGACATTGAAGCGATACAGCAGATCCTGCCGCTGCGCCTGGCCAACCTGATAACCGGCGCGCAGGGCGTAGGTTTCCAGCAATGCATTGCTGTGCGCGAGCAATGCATTGCGCTCGTTGTCGGTCAGATAAAGACGCTTGAGCCCGTCCAGATAAGCAGCCTGCTCGGCGCCCTGCAGCGTCACCGCATCATCGGCGCCGGCAACCGCGGGTATGGCCGTAAAAAGTGCTCCGCCAAGCACCATGGCCATGAGTTTTCTTGTCAGTCTCGCTTGCATGATGCACCCTTGCCGAACGCTATAGTGAAGTAGGCCTGAGCCCTAGCCTCCGTCCGTGCCGCTGCGCCCTCTGGCAGCAGCGGCCCTGTACTGAGAACGGATGCCTCGCCTGGTCAGCATACTGGAAGCCCGCCGCCCAATGAAAAGCCATCCCGATGCCAGCGCACGCTCGGCAGCCGAGGTTGTGACGCAGTTGCCAGTGCCCTCGCGGCTTGGCATGTTGCGTTTCGAGCGCTTGAACGAGCCAAGCTGGGCGCTGCTGTTTCTCGACCCGGCCTGCGAACGCCAGTTGGGTATCAGCGCCAGCGATCTCTGCGCGCTGGTGGATGCCCCCTACGCCAGTCTGATGGAACCCGAAGCGCGCTATCGCCTGCACGACGCCATCCAGCAGCAACTGCTACAAGGCCCGCATTACCTGGTGCGCTACACCCTGCATACCCCGCAAGGTGCTCTGACCCTGCTGGAGATGGGCGAACCCTTCAAACAGCGCAACCGCCAGTTGCTGCGCGGCTATCTGCTGGTAGCGGACGAGAGCCTCGATCAGTTCGCCCCTGCCGAACAGGAGCTGTACACGCAGAATCAGCAACTACGCAGCTCGCTGCAGCAATATCAGCGCACCCAGAATGACCACCTGCAACACCTCGCCCGTTCACGTACCCAGCAACAACTGATCGTGCGCCTGGCGCGCCAGCGCTACACCTCCAGCGACCCACAGCAGGAAGCGGCCGAACTGATCACCCAGGCCGCCTGCGAGGTCTACGGTGTCGCGCGCGCCGGCATCTGGAAGCTGGGCAGTCATCACCTGGACTCCGTGTCGCTGTACCGCCGCGACCTGGGCCGCCATGAACAACTACCGTCGATAAACGCACGTAATTTCCCACAGTATCTGCAAGCACTGCACAGCGGCCGCGCCATCGACGCGCACGACGCCCTGCGCGATCCACGCACCTGCGAACTGGCCGCCAGCTACCTGCAGCCGCTGGACATCTGCTCGATGCTCGACGCCAGCATACGCATCGAAGGCGAAGTGGTCGGCGTACTCTGCCTGGAGCATATCGGCGGCCTACGCACCTGGCAGGCCGACGAGATCGCCTTCGCCGGCGAGTTGGCCGATCAGTTCGCCCAGGTGCTGATCAATCAGCAGAAACGCAGCGCCACCAGCGCCCTGCATCTGTTCCAACGCGCCGTCGAACAGAGCGCCAGCGCCTTTCTGCTGGTCGACCGTGACGGCCGTGTGGAGTACGTCAACCCCAGCTTCACGGCCATCACCCTGTACAGCAGCGACGAAGTCTGTGGCCATCGCCTGTCCGAACTACCTGCCCTGACCAACCTCAGTGACCTGCTGTTCGATGCCCGCTCCAGCCTGGCCGAGCACAGCAGTTGGCAAGGCGAGTTCCGCAGCCGACGCAAGAACCTGGACCCCTACTGGGGCCATCTGTCGATATCCAAGGTCTATGGTGACGACGGCGAGCTGACCCACTACATCGGCATCTACGAAGACGTTACCGAAGCCAAGCTGGCGCAGCAGCGCATCGAACGCCTGGCCTATACCGACAACCTGACCAACCTGGGCAATCGCCCCTCGTTCATCCGCAGCCTCGAACAACGCTTCGCTCAGAATACGCAGCAGCCGCTGGTCCTGCTGTTGGTGGACATCGACAACTTCAAGCGGATCAACGATAGCCTCGGCCACCAGACCGGCGACAAGCTGCTCTCGGCACTGGCCCGGCGCCTGCGCAACAGCCTCGGCGCCAAGGGCACACTGGCACGCTTCGCCAGCAATGAGTTCGCCATCCTGCTCGACGGTGGCGATCAGGACACGGGCCTGCGCGTCGCTCATCAGGTGCTGCAGACCCTGGACAAGCCGCTGTTCGTCGATAACCAGTTGATCAGCATCACCGGCTCGCTTGGCCTGGCCCTGGCCCCGGAACACGGCGACGACCCGCAGACGTTGATGAAACACGCCGGTCTGGCCCTGCACAAGGCCAAGGCCAACGGCAAGCATCAGGTGCAGCTGTTCACCGAAGAGCTCAATGCCGAGGCCAACTACAAGCTGTTCGTCGAGAACAACCTGCGCCGAGCCTTGACCCAGAGTGAACTGGAGGTGTTCTACCAGCCCAAGCTGTGCCTGAAAAACGGCCAATTGCTGGGTCTGGAAGCGCTGCTGCGCTGGCACCATCCGGAAAAGGGCATGATCCGCCCTGACCAGTTCATCAGCGTCGCCGAGGAAACCGGCCTGATCATTCCCATCGGCAAGTGGGTAGTGCGCCAGGCCTGCCGCATGAGCAAGCAGATCGCCGCCATCGGCATGGGCGAACTGCAGGTGGCGATCAACCTGTCACCCAAGCAGTTCTCCGACCCCGATCTGGTCGGCTCCATCGCCGCCATCCTGCACGAAGAACAACTCGACCCGCGACTGCTGGAACTGGAGCTGACCGAGAGTCTGCTGCTGGAAGCCACCGAGGACACCCGCCACCAGCTCGGCCGTCTCAAGAGCCTGGGCCTGACCCTGGCCATGGACGACTTCGGCACCGGTTATTCCTCGCTCAGCTACCTGAAGAAATTCCCCATCGACGTGATCAAGATCGATCGCAGCTTCATCAAGGACATTCCCGACAACCAGGACGACATGGAGATCACCTCAGCGGTGATTGCCATGGCCCACAACCTCAAGCTCAAGGTGGTCGCAGAAGGCATCGAAACTGGCGCCCAGCTCGGTTTCCTGCGCCGCCAGCAATGCGACGTAGGTCAGGGCTACCTGTTCGACAAGCCGATTCCTGGCCGCGAACTGATCGACAGCCTGCGCCGCTACCCCTGCCGACCACAGGCCGACCAACGGACGTAATACGCCTCACTGCGCGTAGTCCACTACCCACCCACTTCCAGGAGACCGACATGGTTCTGCGTTCCCAGATTCTCGTTAACAAGGATGTCCTGCCGACTGCCGAGCAGGCCTTGCCCGGCCGAACAGAGGCGATGCCAGTGGCAGACACTCATTACGTCAACGGCAACCCGATCAAGGCGCCCTTCCCCGCCGGCCTGCAACAGGCGGTGTTCGGTCTCGGCTGCTTCTGGGGCGCCGAACGACGCTTCTGGCAACAGCCCGGTGTGTTCAGCACCGCGGTCGGCTATGCCGGCGGCCTCACGCCCAACCCCACCTACGAGGAAGTCTGCTCGGGCCTGACCGGACACACCGAAGTGGTACTGGTCGTGTTCGATCCGCAGCAGACCAGCTTCGAAGCGCTGCTCAAGGTGTTCTGGGAAGTGCATAACCCGACCCAGGGCATGCGCCAGGGCAACGACCAGGGCACCCAGTACCGCTCGGCGATCTACTGCCAGGACGACGCTCAACTGAGCGCCGCCAAAGCCAGCCAGGCACGCTTCCAGGCTGAGCTGGACAAGGCCGGAGTGGGCAGCATCACCACTGAAATCGCCGAGGCGCCGACCTTCTACTACGCCGAGACCTATCACCAGCAATACCTGGCGAAGAATCCGGGCGGCTATTGCGGCCTCGGCGGAACAGGCGTATGTCTACCCCCTGAATCTTGAGCACGGGTAACGGGTCGTGGAGCTGAGCAGCATTTCCAGCCAGGTATCGAGTCAGGCATCGGCGCAGATCTCCGCGCAGATGTCGCTTCTGCTGCTGCGCAAGACGCTGGAGCTGCAGGCCGCCAATATCACCGGGCTGGTGCAGTCAGCTGCACCGGTCAGCGCCCCCAGCAACCCGCCCAACCTGGGCAACAGCATCGACGTGATGGCCTGAACAACTAATGCCTTCAGGCCATCAGCCGGACTAAACTGCGGGCAATTAGCCATCGATCGACGAGCCCGGCATGCCCGCCACTCTCCCCACCATCACCCCCGATCAGCTTTGCGTCGGTCTCTACGTCCATCTGGACCTGAGCTGGTGGGAGCATGATTTCGCCTTCAGCAATTTCAAGATCAAGGACGAAGCGCAGATTCGCGCCTTGCGCGCGCTCAACCTGAAGCAGTTGCGCTATGACCCAGCGCGCAGCGACTGCCCGCCTCCGCCTCTCGTCGACAGCGTCACCACCCCTCCTGTCGAAGAACCGCCGGTCGACCCGGAAAGTCAGGCACGCCAGGAACGCGTGGAAAAACTGCGCCACCTGCGCAGCCGCCTGGCCGAGGTGGATCGCCGCTTCATCGAGGCCAGCCAACGCATCAAGACGCTCAACCAGACCCTGCGCAGCCGCCCGGAAGACGCCATGCGCCAGGCCGGCGCCATCGTCGGAGAGATGGTCGAGACGCTGCTCGGGGCCCCCGGTGTGGTGCTGCATGGCATCACCGGCAAGGCTGCCGAGGACAGTTACTTCCATGCCCTCAACGTCACCGTGTTGTCCCTGCTGCTCGGGCGCCAGCTCGGACTCGACAGCGAGACCTGTCATAGCCTCGGCCTCGGTGCCCTGTTGCACGATATCGGCAAGCTGGAAGTGCCGAGCAAGGTGCTGCTCAAGCCCGAACCCTTGAGCCGCCCGGAACAGCAACTGCTGCAGATGCACACCGACTTCGGCCTGCGCATGGGGCAGAAACTGATGCTCGATGACGAGGTACTGCGCATCATCCATGAACATCACGAGCACTGCGATGGCAGTGGCTATCCGCGTGGGCTGCGCGAGGCCGCTATCGGCCGCCTGAGTCGTCTGGTGGCCATCACCAACCATTTCGACGGGCTGTGCAACCCGCTCGACCCGCGCCAGGCGCTGAGCCCTCACGAAGCCCTGGCGCTGATGTTCAAGCAGCAGCGCGAACATTTCGACGAGGTAGCGCTGAAGGCCTTCGTTCGCGTGATGGGCATCTACCCGCCGGGCAGCCTGGTGCAGCTGGAAGATGAGCGCTATGCGCTGGTGCTGGGCATGAACCCGACTCAGGCGTTGAAACCGACGCTGATTCTCTACGACCCCGACATTCCCAAGCAGGAAGCCCTGATCGTCGATCTTGCCCAGGAGCCGAAGCTCGCCATCGCCCGCAGCCTGCGCCCCTCGCAGCTACCGCTGGAGGTGCTGGAGTACCTCAGCCCGCGGCGTAACCTCAGCTACCACATCGAGCCCAACCACAAGCCCGCTTGAGCCCCTTGTAGCCCGGATGCAATCCGGGGATCGGGGGCCACGGCTCCCGGATTTCATCCTGGCTACGCGCTTATGACTTGCCGCTTGGCGCTTCCTCGATCAACCAATCCAGACGCCAGCCGCCCTGGCTCTGGCCAAGCACATCGGCCAGCCAGGGCAGCAGCTGCTTGAGCTCATCTTCCAGGCCCCATGGCGGATTGCTGATCACCAGGCCCGAGCCGCTCAGGCGCGTGGCATCATCCGGCGCGTGCACGTAAAGTTCGGCGCGCAGCAACTTGGGCGCGGCGCTCTTTTGCAGATCGCGGTAGAAGCGCGCCAGCTGTCGCTCATCCTTGATCGGGTACCAGATCGCGACGATAGCCTGACGCATGCGCCCGTGCGCTTCGTTCAAGGCCTCGACACAGCGTTGCAGCTCGTCGGTCTTTTCGAAGGGCGGATCGATCAGCAGCAGCACGCGCTTCTCGCGGGTCGGCATCAGCGCCCGCGGCACCAGCCAGCCCTCGCCCAGATGCACGGCTACGCGACGGTCGCCACGCATATTGTCCTTGAGCAGGCGGCCATCCTCGGGGTGCTTCTCGTTGAGCTGCAGACGATCCTGCTCACGGCTGAGCAGCCGCGCCAGTTCGGGCGAGCCGGGGTAATAGCGCAGCTCACCATCCGGATTCATCGCCCGCACCACCTCCAGATAGGCCTCCACGGCATCCGGCAGGTGCTCGGCCTGCCACAGGCGTGCGATGCCCTCCAGGTACTCGCCGGTACGGCTGGCCGCATCGCCATGCAGGTCGTACAAACCGAGTCCGGCATGACTGTCGAGGTAGGCGAAAGGTGCCTCCTTTTTCGACAACAGGCTGATCAGGCGAGTCAGCACCAGATGCTTGAGTACGTCGGCGTGGTTGCCGGCATGGAAGGCGTGGCGGTAGTTCATGGAGGTCTCCGAAGCGGTCGCCAAGTTTACCCGTTGGAAGGGCTTTACGCGCGCATCAGCTCCAGCAACAAGGCCAGCGGCGGGTGCTCACCGGCGTCGCGACGACGTACCAACAATGTAGTCGTTGCGCCAAGCTCAGGGGCGATGGCCTGGTATTGCACCAGATGCACACGCGGGTGACTGTCGAGCAGGCTGCGTGGCAACAGGCCGATCCCCATGCCGGCAGCAATGCCGGCAAAGATCGCGTCGATGGAGCCATAGCTCTGCCGCGCCACCACCTGCAAACCACGACTGACGGCCCAGCGCTCAAGGCGCTCGCGGTAATGGCACCCATCGGGGAAACCCAGCAGAGTCTGCGGTCGACTCTCCAGTTGGGTGCCATCCTGCTCGGGCGGCAGCACCAGCATCAGTTCCTCCTGCCAGATGGGCAGGCAGTCGAGCTGAGGATGCTCGAACGGCCCGCCGATCAATCCGCCGTCCAGTTCTCCTGACAACACCCCCTCGACCAGTCGCCGGCTCGGCCCGGTGCTGAGCTGCAGGTTCACTCGCGGAGCCCGCTGGTGGAAAGCCGCCAGCAGCTCAGGCAAACGCACCGCGGCGGTGGTTTCCATCGAGCCCAGACGCAGATCGCCGCTCCAGATATCTTCCTGCACGCTGCGCCAGGCCATCTGGCAAAGCTGCTCCAGATGCTCGGCATGGGGCAACAAGCGTTCGCCGGCCGCAGTCACTCGCAGACGCTGCCCCTGACGCTGAAAAAGCCGGATGTCCAGTTGCTGCTCCAATTGACGAAGGCGCGCCGAGACGTTCGACGGCACGCAGTGCAGGCGCACGCCGGCGGCGCTCAGCGAGCCCTCCCGAGCCACGGCGAGAAAATAACGCAGCAGCTGCGGATTGAGTCGTTGCCAGGCATCCATGACATTCACCAAAAGTGAAAATAGACCGCAATATTTTTCACTAACCATCAAGCAACGACAATAACTAAGGTGGGCAGCACGACCGGAGACCTTATGCCCAGACTCGACCGCGCCCACCTCACTGCCCTGCTCGCCGCCGCCCTGGCGCTGGTGGTCGTCCACGCGCTGGGCCGTTTCGCCTTCACCCCCTTGCTGCCACTGCTGCTCGACGACGGCCTGTTCGATCTGGCCCAAGGCGCCCAGTTGGCGACCTGGAATTATCTCGGCTATCTGCTTGGCGCCCTGCTTGCGCTGTTCATGGCCAACCCGCGCGGCCTACGCCAGGGCTTGCCGGCTGCCTTGCTGGTCAATGCCGGCCTGACCCTGGCCCAGGTGTTCACCCACAACGTCGACCTGCTGGCCGCCCTGCGCCTGGCCAACGGCGTCAGCAACGGCGTGGTCTTCGTGCTGGCCCCGGCCCTGGTGCTGGAGTGGCTTGCCCTGCGCCAGGCCACGGCGCTGAGCGGTCTGGTCTATCTGGGCTTGGGTGGCGGCATGTTGCTGTGTGGCCTGCTGGTGGCCATCACCCCATGGCAGGGGCCGATGCGCTGGCTGCCGATCGCGCTGTGCGCCCTGCCTCTGGCGCTGCTTTGCGCTCCGATGCTGAGGCGCCTGGCGCGGGATCTTCCCGACAAGCCACCCGCGATCGCCCGTGGCGCATTGTTCGGCAGCCACAACCTGGCGTTGCTGATGGCCTATCTGGGAGCAGGCCTGGGTTACATCCTGCCATTGACCTTTCTGCCGGCTCTGGCCCGCGAACAGCTGCCCGCCGGCCATCCGCTACTGGTCGGCAACTGGTGGTGGACGGCGCTCGCCTGCCTGCTCTCGGCGACGCTGTGGAACCATGTCGGCGCCTGGCTAGGCGATCGTCGGGCCCTGCTAGCCAACTACCTGCTGCAGCTGCTTGGCGTGACGATGCCGATCCTGCTGCCCGGCCCCTTTGGCGTCATGACCTGCGCCCTGCTGGTCGGCGGGACCTTCCTCGGCACCGTATTGCTGACCCAGCGCCTGGCCCGCGCCCTCAACCCGGACCAGGGCTTGCGCCTGGCCGCCCTGCTGATCAGTCTGTACAGCGGCAGCCAGTTGCTCGGCCCCTGGCTGGTGCAACACTGGACTGCCGCTGGCCATAGCCTCACTAGCAGCTTCCTTATCGGTACCGCGGCATTGCTCTGGGCCGTCCTGTGGGCCTGGCAGGTGTCCGAACCACGATCCCATGCTGAAATGGAGCCATCCCATGTCTCTCACCGCCCTGCTCGACACTGACCTGCCCCTGATCCAGGCGCCGATGGCCGGCTCGCAGGATCATCGCCTGGCCGCCGCCGTGTGCCAGGCCGGTGGCCTCGGCTCGATTCCCTGCGCCATGCTCACGCCTGCCGCCCTACGCCAGGAGCTGCAGGCGATGCGCGAGCTGACCGAGCGGCCGTTCAACCTCAACTTCTTCAGCCATGTGCCGCCCGAGCCGGACGCGACCCGCGAGGCTGGGTGGCGTGAAGCGCTGGCGCCCTACTATGACGAACTGGGCGTAGACCCGGCGAGCATTGCCAGCGGGCCCGGACGTTTGCCGTTCAACGCCGAAGCGGCCGCGCTGGTGGAGGAATTTCGCCCGGCGGTGGTCAGCTTCCACTTCGGCCTGCCGCAGCCGGACCTGCTGGAACGAGTCCGGCGCAGCGGGGCGAAGATCCTCTCCAGCGCCACCACCCTGAACGAGGCGCTGTGGCTGCAGGCGCAAGGCGTGGATGCGGTGATCGCCCAGGGCCTGGAAGCCGGAGGCCATCGCGGACACTTTCTCGATTTCGACCTGAGCCGCCAGCTCGGCACCTTCGCCCTGCTGCCGCAACTGGTCGATACCCTCAACGTACCGGTGATTGCCGCCGGCGGTATCAGCGATGCCCGTGGCGTGACCGCAGCCATGGCCCTCGGCGCTGCCGGGGTGCAGGTGGGCAGCGCCTACCTGCTGTGCCCGGAGGCCAGCACCAGCGCCATCCACCGCGCCGCCCTGCAGAGCCCGGCGGCGCGCCATACCGCGCTGACCAACCTGTTCAGCGGGCGCCCCGCGCGCGGCATCGTCAACCGTCTGATGCGCGAGCTGGGGCCGCTGAGCGAACGGGCGCCAGCCTTCCCCCTGGCCACCGCGGCCATTGCGCCGCTGCGCGCGGCGGCCGAGGCCCAGGGCAGCGGCGACTTCTCGCCGTTGTGGGCCGGACAGAATGTCGCGAGTTGTCGGCCCATGCCTGCAGCCGAGCTGACCCGTGAGCTGGCCCAGGGCCTCGGTCGCTCGATATGACAACTGTCACTCCCACGCAGGCGGGAGCCCAGGCTCCGCCAATTTCCCGGGCTCCCGCGTTCGCGGGTATGACGGTCAACTGATGCCGTAGGGCGGGTACAACCCGCCATTACCGGAGTGGCGGGTTGCACCCGCCCTACTCATATCGGCCAACCAGTGACTATCACCGCCACTGATGATGCTGGGCAGCCAGGCGACTGACTGCCTAGACTCGGTCGATCATCTGGAGGCCCGTTCCATGTCCGAGACCCTGCTCAGCTCCCGCAACCTGGCGTTCGAACTTTATGAAGTGCTCGACGCCGAAGCCCTGACCCAGCGTCCGCGCTTCGCCGATCACAACCGCGAGACCTTCGATGCGGCGATCAGCACCGCGCGCGGTATTGCCGAGGAGCTGTTCGCCCCGCACAACCGCAAGAACGACGAGCACGAGCCGCAGTACGTCGATGGCGGCGCAGTGCTGATCCCGGAAGTCGAACCCGCTCTGCGCGCCTTCCACGAGGCCGGCTTTCTCAACGCCACGCGCGACTTCGAACACGGCGGCATGCAGCTGCCCAACCTGCTGTCGCAGGCCTGCTTCGCCCATTTCCAGTCGGCCAATATCGCCACCAGCTCCTACTCGATGCTGACCATGGGCGTGGCCAACCTGATCGAAGCCTTCGGCAGCGAGGAGCAGAAAGCCCGCTACCTGCAGCCGATCATCGATGGCCGTTTCTTCGGCACCATGGCGCTGACCGAGCCGCACGCCGGCTCGTCGCTGTCGGACATCCGCACAAAGGCCGAACCGCACGCCGACGGCAGCTACCGCATCAAGGGCAACAAGATCTTCATCTCCGGCGGCGACCAGCCAATCTCAGAGAACATCGTGCACATGGTGCTGGCCAAGCTGCCGGACGCACCGCCCGGGGTGAAGGGCATCAGCCTGTTCCTGGTGCCCAAGTTCCATGTCAAGGACGACGGCTCGCTGGGCGCGCGCAACGACGTAACCCTGGCCGGCCTGTTCCACAAGATGGGCTGGCGCGGCACCACCTCCACGGCGCTGAACTTCGGCGACAACGGCGAATGCGTCGGCTACCTGGTGGGCAAGCCGCACGCCGGCCTGTCCTACATGTTCCAGATGATGAACGAAGCGCGCATTGGCGTCGGTATGGGCGCGATCATGCTCGGCTATGCCGGCTACCTGTACTCGCTGGACTACGCGCGCAACCGTCCGCAGGGTCGCCAGCCGGATGGCAAGGACCCGAGCAGCCCGCAGATTTCCATCGTCGAGCACGCCGATGTGCGGCGCATGCTGCTGACGCAGAAGGCCTACGTCGAAGGCGCCTTCGACCTCGGCCTGTACGCCGCACGCCTGTTCGACGACACCCACACCCTGGAGACAGCCGAAGAGCGCACCCGCGCCCTGGAACTGCTCGACCTGCTCACGCCCATCGTCAAATCCTGGCCCTCGGAGTTCTGCCTCAAGGCCAACGAACTGGCCATCCAGATCCTCGGCGGCCACGGCTACACCCGCGAGTACCCGGTGGAGCAGTACTACCGCGATAACCGCCTCAACCCGATTCACGAGGGTACCCACGGCATCCAGTCGCTCGACCTGCTCGGGCGCAAGGTCTCGCAGAACGGCGGCGCCGCACTCAAGCAACTGCTCAAGCTGATCAACGACTGCTGCCAGCGCGCCAGCGAGCATGAATCGCTCACCGCCCTGCGCCAACCGCTGGAGCAACTACTGGCGCGCCTGCAGGCGGTAACCCTGGCGCTGCTGGGCGACCTGATGAGCGGCAAGGTCAACCAGGGCCTGGCCAACTCGGCGTTGTACCTGAAAGTGTTCGGCCACACGGTGATTGGCTGGCGCTGGTTGGAGCAGGCGATTCGCGCCGAACAAGGCCTGGCCCGCACGGACAACGCCGAGGAGCAAGCCTTCTACCGTGGCAAGCTGCAAGCCGCGCGTTACTTCCTGACCTGGGAGGTGCCGAGCTGCCACCACGACCTGGCCATTCTCGAAGCGCGTGACGACACCTGCCTGGGCATGCAGGACGCCTGGTTCTGAAACTGAGCCAAAGGCCCCGGAGCGCCCCCGCAGGAGGCGCTCCGGGGTAATTTAGAAAAATGTAATAACCTTTTTGACAGCGGTACGAAGGCTACGGTTAGAATCCCTGGCACGCGCCATGCATACGGCGCCCCACGTTTGCCAGCCAGGAGTACGCGCCGTTGGATGCCAGCGCCATCAACAATCTGTTCTTGATCGGCGCCTTGCTGGTAGCAGCCAGCATTCTGGTCAGCGCGTTCGGCACCCGCTTCGGCATCCCCATCCTGGTGATCTTCCTTGCGGTCGGCATGCTCGCCGGCACCGACGGCCCTGGCGGCATCGTCTTCGACAACTACCCCCTGGCCTATCTGGTGGGCAACCTGGCGCTGGCCGTGATTCTGCTCGATGGCGGAATGCGCACACGGGTTTCCAGCTTCCGCGTGGCGCTTTGGCCGTCGCTATCCTTGGCGACGGTGGGGGTGGTGATAACCGCAGGCTTGACCGGCGTGGCTGCCACCTGGTTATTCAACCTGACCCTGCTGGAAGGCTTGCTGATCGGCGCCATCGTCGGCTCCACCGATGCGGCGGCGGTGTTCTCCCTGCTCGGCGGGCGTGGCCTCAACGAGCGGGTCAGCTCCACCCTGGAAATCGAGTCCGGCAGTAACGACCCGATGGCCGTATTCCTCACCGTGACCCTGATCTCCATGCTCGCCCGCGGCCAGACCGGCTTCAGTTGGGACCTGCCGGTTCAGCTGGTGCAGCAGTTCGGTTTAGGTGCCCTGCTGGGCCTCGGGGGAGGCTGGCTACTGCTCAAGCTGGTCAATCGCATGGAGCTGGCCGCTGGTCTTTACCCACTGCTGGTAGTCAGCGGCGGCCTGATCATCTTCGCCATCACCACCGCCGTGGGCGGCAGCGGCATCCTTGCCATCTACCTGTGCGGTCTGTTGCTGGGCAACCGGCCGATCCGCTCGCGCCACGGTATCCTGCACATGCTCGACGGCCTCACCTGGCTGGCGCAGATCGGCATGTTCCTGGTCCTCGGCTTGCTGATCACACCGCACGAGCTGCTGCCCATCGCCCTGCCGGCACTGGCCCTGGCACTGTGGATGATTCTCTTCGCGCGGCCGCTGTCGATCTTCCTCGGCCTGCTGCCGTTTCGCGCCTTCCATGACCGCGAGCGGATCTTCATCGCCTGGGTCGGCCTGCGCGGCGCCGTACCCATCATCCTCGCGGTGTTCCCGCTGATGGCCGGCCTGCCCAACGCGCAGCTGTTCTTCAACGTGGCGTTCTTCATCGTGATCATCTCGCTGCTGCTGCAGGGCACCAGCCTGCCGTTGGCCGCCAAGCTGATGCGTGTGACCGTACCGCCGGAGCCGGCACCAGTGTCACGCGCCGGCCTGGAAGTACACCCGACCAGCCAGTGGGAGCTGTTCGTCTATCGCCTGGGGGCAGAAAAATGGTGCATCGGCGCCGCCCTGCGTGAGCTGAACATGCCCGAGGGCACCCGTATCGCCGCCCTGTTCCGTGGCCGCGAGCTGCTTCACCCATCGGGCAGCACGCGCCTGCAAGCTGGCGACCTGCTCTGCGTGATCGGCCACGAACATGACCTGCCGGCACTCGGCAAGCTGTTCAGTCAGGCCCCGAAACGTGGCCAAGACCTGCGTTTCTTCGGCGACTTCGTACTCGAAGGCGACGCCGAACTGAGCGCCGTCGCGGCGCTCTACGGCCTGAAGCTCGACGAGCTGGAAGGCAATCAGCCGCTGGGGCGCTTCATCGCTCACGAAATCGGTGGCGAGCCCGTAGTCGGCGACCAGGTGGAGTGGCAGGGCCTGACCTGGACGGTAGCAGCCATGGAAGGGAACAAGGTGCGCAAAGTCGGCGTCAGATTCCCCGAAGGCACGCGCCCAGGCCCAGGGCTGCACTTCTAGCAAGCAGTTGAAAACTACCGGCTAGGACTCTGCTAGCATCAGCATCACGCGCGGGCCACAGGGCCCGCGTCTTCGTTGTGCCGCAGGTATTCTCAATCGTTACCGCTCACTCAGTAGATCAATCGACCATGCATTTGTCGCGCCTTTCCCTAGCAGCCGTTCTGTTTGCCTTGTTCATTGGCATCCCACAGGTGTTCGCCCAGGAGCCACCGACAGCGGAAAGCGTGCAGCAGAGCCTGGACAGCCTGGCTGATCGCAAACTGCCGGAAGCCGAGCAGCTGGCTCTCAAACAGACCCTCGAACAGACGCTGCGTATGCTTCAGGATCGGCAGAGCGCCGATCAGCGTCTCAGCGACCTGCGCAAGCAACTGGACGATGCGCCGCGCTTGATCAGCGAAGCCCAGCGCGAACTGGACAGGCTCAAGGCCAGCCCGGAACAACAGGTTTCCGCGCGCCATGCGCGGACCTCGCTCGCTCAGCTTGAACAATTGCTCAGCGAGCGCTCCAGCCAGATCAGCGAGTGGAACAAGGCGATCATCGAGGCCAACAGCCTGGTGATCACCGCACAGACCCGCCCGGAGCGTGCCCAGGCGGAGATCAGCCAGAACCAGACACGCAGCCAACTGATCAACGACAGCCTCAAGAGCGGTCGCTTCGATGGCAAGGCACTGACCCAGGAGCGCCGTAATCAACTCAGCGCGGAGCTCTCGTTACTCGCAGCGCAAACCCAGCTACGCCGCCAGGAGCTGGCCGGCAACAGCCTGCTGCAAGACCTCGGCAGTGCCCAACGCGCCCTGCTCGAGGAACGTATCAATCGCGCCGAGCAGGAGCGCCAGGCCCTGCAGGGTCTGATCAACGAACGGCGCCGTGCGGAATCGGAGCAGACCGTTGCCGAGCAGTCCCTGGAAGCTGAACGCGCCAGCTCGGACAGGCTGCTGGCCAAGGAGAGCACCCTCAACCTCAAGCTCTCCGACTACCTGCTGCGCGCTACAGACCGCCTGAACGGCCTGACCGAGCAAAACCTGCAAACTCGTCAGCAGCTGGACAACCTCAATCAGGCCAACCAGGCGCTGGATGAGCAGATTCGGGTGCTGCAAGGCAGCCTGCTGCTGTCGAAAATTCTCTACCAGCAGAAACAGGCCCTGCCGAAACTCAAGCTCGAAGACGGCTCGCTCGCCAACGAAATCGCTGACATTCGCCTCTATCAGTTCGAGCTGAACAAGCAACGTGAAGAAATCAGCGACCCCGCCCGCTATGTGGACAACCTGCTCAGCGGCCAGCCGAGCGAGGAGGTTACCCCTGAACTGCGCAGTGCACTGCGCGAGCAGCTCAACACCCGGCGTGAATTGCTCGACCGCCTCAACCGCTCGCTGAATGCGCTGCTCAATGAGTCGATCACCCTTCAGCTCAACCAGAAGGAGCTGGAGAGTACAGCCAGCAGCCTGCGCGCCACCATCGACGAGCAGATGTTCTGGATTCCCAGCAACAAGCCACTTGATCTGGATTGGTTGAAATCGGCACCGCGTCGTCTTGAGCAGCAACTGGCCAGCATGCCCTGGGGGCTGGCCATCAGCGAACTTGGCGCCGGTTTGTTCGAGCGACCGCTGGTTTTCCTGCCGCTGATTCTGCTCTGCGCCCTGATTCTCTGGCGGCGCCAGTATCTGTTCAACAAGCTCAGCGCGCTACATGGTGACATCGGCCACTACAAGCATGACAGCCAGCTGCATACACCAATGGCACTGGGGCTCAACGTCATCCTCGCGCTGCCGGTCACGTTGTTCCTGGCACTTTGCGGCTATGCCCTGCTGCATGATGCGCGCGGGCAGAACCTCTACCTGGGCGCCGCACTCTATGAAATGGCGGAAGCCTGGCTGGTGTTCTACACCCTGCACCGCATTCTTTCCCCTGATGGCGTGGCCATCCTGCACTTCCACTGGCCACCGGCCAACGTTGCCTTCTTCCGTCAGCACCTGCGCCGCCTGGGCCTGGTGGTGATGGCGCTGGTGGCCGTGGTGAGCATTGCCGAACACCAGCCGGCGAGCCTGGCCAACGACGTCATCGGCATCGCCGTGGTCCTGAGCTGCTACGCCCTGATGGCCTGGCTGCTGTTCCACCTGCTGTTCAGCGCACCGCTGCGCGAGAACACCTCCGCCTTGCGCACCGGTGTCGGCGTGCTGTTCAACCTGCTGCCGCTGGCGCTGATCGGTGCAGTTGCCTTCGGCTATTACTACACGGCACTCAAGCTCACCGACCGCTTGATCGACACCCTTTACCTGCTGATCATCCTGCTTATCGTCGAGGCCACGCTGGTGCGCGGTCTGAGCGTGGCGGCACGGCGCCTGGCCTATCAGCGTGCACTGGCCAAACGCCAGGCACAGAGCAAGGAAAGCCTGGATGGCGAAGCACCGATAGAAGAACCGACCCTGGATATCGAGCAGGTCAACCAGCAGTCCCTGCGCCTGATCCGCCTGGCCCTGCTCGGCGGTTTCCTGGTCTGCCTGTATGCGGTCTGGGCCGATCTGATCGGCGTGTTCACCTACCTCGACACCATCAACCTCTACGAATACAGCAGCGGCACCGGGGATAACGCGGCCCTGGTGCCGATCAGCCTGATGGACGTGATCGGCGCGCTGATCATCGTCGCCATCACCGTGGCGCTAGCGCGCAACCTGCCGGGTCTGCTCGAAGTGCTGGTGCTGTCGCGCATGCGCCTGGCACAGGGCAGTGCCTACGCCACTACCACCTTGCTGTCCTACGCCCTGGTGGCCATCGGCATCGTCACCACGCTGTCGACGCTTGGCGTCAGTTGGGACAAGCTGCAATGGCTGGTGGCCGCGTTGTCGGTAGGCCTGGGTTTCGGCCTGCAGGAAATTTTCGCCAACTTCATCTCCGGCCTGATCATCTTGTTCGAGCGCCCGGTGCGTATTGGCGACGTGGTGACCATCGGCAACCTGTCCGGCACAGTGAGCAAGATCCGTATCCGCGCCACCACCATCACCGATTTCGACCACAAGGAAATCATCGTTCCGAACAAGACCTTCATCACCGGCCAGTTGATCAACTGGTCGCTGAGCGACACGGTCACCCGCGTCACCCTCAAGGTCGGCGTTGGCTACGGCTCGGACCTCGACCTGGTGCGCAAGCTGCTGCTGCAAGCGGCGCAGGAAAACCCAAGGGTGCTCAAGGAGCCGTCGCCCATCGTCTACTTCCTCAATTTTGGCGAAAGTACGCTGGACCATGAGCTGCGCATCCACGTGCGCGACCTCGGCGACCGCAACCCGGCCACCGACGAGATCAACCGCTTCATCGACCGCGAGTTCCCGAAAAACGGCATCAACATCGCCTTCCGTCAGGTCGAGGTGTATGTGAAGAACCTGGAACACGGCGAGCAGAAACTTGATCAAAAGGATCTGGCCAAGGCCGCAGCTGCCGGCGCCGCCAGCCTGCAGCAACCACCCAAGCCGCCCGCGGCGCCATGAGCAGTCAGGAACCCTGGTGAAAAGTCTCGATACGCTGAGCTTCGACAACCGCTTCGCCCGCCTCGGCGATGCGTTCTCAACCGAAATACTGCCCGAACCGATCGAGCAGCCAAGGTTGGTGGTGGCGAGCGAGTCAGCCTTGGCTCTGCTCGATCTCGCCGCTAGCGAAGCACAGCGCTCCGAGTTCGCCGAACTGTTCGCCGGACACAAACTCTGGGAAGAAGCCGAGCCGCGCGCCATGGTCTATTCCGGGCACCAGTTCGGCGGCTACACCCCGCGCCTGGGCGACGGTCGCGGGTTGCTGCTGGGCGAAGTGGTCAACGAGGCCGGCGAGTACTGGGATCTACACCTCAAGGGCGCCGGCATGACGCCCTACTCGCGCATGGGCGATGGCCGCGCGGTACTGCGCAGCTCGATCCGCGAATTTCTCGCCAGCGAACACCTGCACGCCCTCGGTATCCCCAGCTCGCGCGCGCTGTGCGTGACCGGCTCGGCGACACCGGTGTGGCGCGAGAAGCAGGAAAGCGCCGCCATGGTCCTGCGACTGGCGCAGAGCCACGTGCGCTTCGGCCACTTCGAATACTTCTACTACACGCGCCAGCACGAGCACCTGAAGACCCTGGGCGAACACGTCATGGCCTGCCACTTCCCGCAGTGCCTGGAACAGGACGAACCCTGGCTGGCGCTGCTGCGCGAAGTGATCGAACGCACCGCCGCGATGATCGCTCACTGGCAGGCCTATGGCTTCTGCCATGGCGTGATGAACACCGACAACATGTCGATCCTCGGCATCACCTTCGACTACGGCCCTTACGCCTTCCTCGACGATTTCGACGCCAACCACATCTGCAACCATTCCGACGACACCGGTCGCTACAGCTTCAGCAATCAGGTGCCCATCGCCCATTGGAACCTCGCCGCACTGGCCCAGGCGCTGACGCCTTTCGCCGCGGTCGAACAATTGCGCGAGGCCTTGGAGTTGTTCCTGCCGCTGTACCAAGCGCACTACCTCGACCTGATGCGCAAGCGCCTGGGTTTCACCAGCGCCGAGGATGAGGACGAAGCGCTGATCCAGCGTCTGCTGCAACTGATGCAGGCCGGTAAATCCACCGACTACACCCTGTTCTTCCGCCACCTCGGCGAACAGGCGCCTGCCGATGCCCTGAAAATCGTGCGTGACGATTTCGTCGACCTCGCCGGCTTCGACGCCTGGAGCCGCGACTACCTGGCCCGTTGCGAACGCGAAGGCGGCGAACAGGCCGAACGCCAGGTGCGCATGCATTCGGTCAACCCCAGGTACATCCTGCGCAACTACCTGGCGCAGCAGGCCATCGAAGCCGCCGAACAGGGCGACTATGAGCCGGTACGCGAGCTGCACGCGGTGCTCTCGCGCCCGTTCGACGAACAGCCGGACATGCAGCGCTATGCCGAACGCCCACCGGAGTGGGGCAAGCACCTGGAGATCAGCTGTTCGTCGTAAGTGATAGCGCCTTGGCCCTGTTCGTGGTGGCCCACCGACTCAGGCCAGGCCTCTCGACAGCGCTTATCTGTTAAATCGAAAAGGCATATCAATCTGCCCAAACATTCTTAGACTATCTAAAAGAACCCCTCTATCTTGGCGCCCTGCCAGGCCGCCCAGTGCGCGCCCGATACCTCACACGAGATTCGACGCAAAGAATCTGTCCCCGATCCCGCTGGCCGAGGCCTGCTGCCAAACAGCCAGGCCACCCAGCGGATCAGAGACCGGTTCTAAGGATTTTCATGCTCTGGGACTCCCTGCCTCTGCTGTTTGTCGGCGCCCTGCTGATCTGGGTGCTCTATGCCTTCGTCCGCGAAAAGTGGAGCCCGGACATCGTCGCCGCCATCGCCGTGGCCGCCTTGCTGGTCAGCCAACTGCTGACGCCAGGCGAAGTGCTCAGCGTGCTGTCCAACTCAGCCCCCGTGACCATTGCCTGCATGTTCGTGCTCTCCGCTGCGCTGGAGCGTACCGGCTGCATCGACGCTCTCGGCAATTGGCTGGGCAATCTGGTCGGTACCAGCCCCATTCGCGTGCTCACCGGCCTCACCGTCACCGCGCTGGTGGTATCGGCCTGCCTGAACAACACGCCGGTGGTGGCCATCCTCACCCCGGTGGCCATCGCCTTGGCGCGCCGCGCCGGTACCCTGCCGTCGAAACTGCTGATTCCCCTGTCCTACGCCACCATTCTCGGCGGCACCCTGACCATGATCGGCACCTCGACCAACATCTTGGTCGACGGCGTCGCACGCAAGGCCGGCATGGCGCCCTTTGGCATCTTCGAGATCACCGGCGTAGGCCTGATCATGGCCGCCTTTGGCATGCTGTACCTGCTGACCGTAGGTCGCCACCTGCTGCCGGAACGCGAGACCCTGTCGCGCCAGCTGCGCCCGGATCTGTCGCGCACCTTCATGACCGAACTGCTGGTACCGCACGACTCACCGATGATCGGCAAGACCCTGCACGAAGCCAATCTCAATGGCGGCAGCGGCCTGCAGGTGCTCAAGCTGTTCCGTGAAGAGCAGGAGCTGACCGAACCCGGCGCCGAAACCCTGCTCTCCAGTGGCGACCGCCTGGTGCTGCACGGCCAGGTCAAGGATGTGGTGGAGCTGCGTGAGAGCGGCCACCTGAGCTTCAACCGCGGTGACGCCTTCGAGACCATCAGCAGCCACGACGTGATTCTCGCCGAGGCCATAGTCGGGCGTAACTCGCGCTACAGCCACCGGCCGATGCGCGACCTGGACCTCACCGCGCGCTACGGTATCGCTGTGCTCGCCGTGCATCGCCAGGACGAGAACGTGCAGGGCAACCTCGATGACTTCGAGCTGCAGTTCGGCGACGTGATGCTGGTCGAAGGCACCCCCGCGCAGATCAAACGCTTCGCCGACAATGGCGAGCTGATCAGCCTCAACGCCGTGCAGGAGCGAGCCTTCCGCCGCGACAAGGCGCCCATCGCGATTCTCTCCACCCTGGCCGTGATGTTGCTGGCCGCCTTTGGCGTGATGCCCATCGAGGGCCTGGCGATCATCGGCGCAGTCACCGTTCTGGCGACCCGCTGCCTGGATGTGGAAGACGCCTACAAGGCAGTGGACTGGAAGATCCTCAGCCTGATCTTCGGCATGCTGGCCATCAGCATCGCCATGGACAAGGTCGGCCTGGTCAAGCTGCTGGTGGAAAACGTCATGGGCTGGCTGCCCTGGGCTGGACCGCTGCTGATGCTGAGCTTCATCTACCTGTTCACGTCCATCCTTACCGAAATGCTGTCGAACAACGCCGTGGCCGTGCTGATCACCCCCATCGCCATTGGCATGGCCCAACATCTGGGCGTGGACCCACGCGCCTTCGTGGTCGCAGTGATGTTCGCCGCCAGTGCCAGCTTCGCCACGCCCATCGGCTACCAGACCAACACCTTCGTCTACAACGCCGGTGGCTACCGCTTTACCGACTTCATGAAGATCGGTATTCCCCTGAACCTGCTGCTGTGGGGCGTAGCCACCCTGGTCATCCCCTGGTTCTTCCCGCTGACCCCGCTCTGACTTGATATCCGCAGGCGCTGGCTCCATTTAAGGCACATGACCCACGGAGCCTCGCCTCATGTCCGATCCGCTGCTGATTCCCTGCCCGCACTGCAACGGGCTCAACCGTCTTCCCGCCGAGCGTCTGCACGACGCCCCACGCTGCGGCCGCTGCAAGAGCGAAGTGCTGCCCGCAGCGCCCATCACGCTCACCCAAGCCAACTTCGCCAGTCAGTTGAAAGGCGACCTGCCATTGCTGGTGGATGTCTGGGCCAGTTGGTGCGGTCCCTGCCAGGCCTTCGCACCGACCTTCCAGCAGGCAGCCGCACAGCTGCAGGGACGCTGCCGCCTGGGCAAGCTCGATAGCGAGGCCAACCCGAACCTGGCCGGGCAACTGGGCATCCGTTCCATCCCCAGCCTGATCCTGTTCAAGGGCGGCGCCGAAGTCGCCCGCCAGAGCGGCGCCATGCCTCTCCCCCAACTGCAAGCCTGGCTGCGCCAACAGGGCATTTAGGATGCGCCTGTAGCCCGGATGCAATCCGGGGATAGCCGGTGCGCGATTTCCCGGATTGCATCCGGGCTACGTACCTGGGGCGCTTGAGCGCTTCGGTCAGTCGCCACGGTCGCTGCGGTCAATTGCAGCGCGCTATCCGCCCCTTAGTCTGGCAAAACGTCCGCTCAAGGAGTTTCGCCATGCCGCTGCCCGTAGAAATCGCTCGTCAGCTCACCGAAGAACAGATCGCCTTCGTCAAACGCAGCGGCCTCAAGGCCGAGGTGCTGGAGCCAGGCTTCGTGCGCCTGCGCATGCCCCTGCAAGGCAACCAGAACCATATCGGCAGCATGTACGCCGGCGCCTTGTTCACCCTCGCGGAAATACCTGGCGGCGCGCTGTTTCTGACCAGCTTCGACGCCCAGCGCTTCTATCCCATCATCAAGGAAATGAACCTGCGCTTTCGTCGCCCGGCCACGGGCGACATTCAGGTCGAGGCGCGCCTCTCAGCCGAGGAAATCGCCCAGCTGGAAGAACAGGCCAACCAGCAGGGCAAGGCCGAATATCTGCTGGAGCTGCAACTGACCGACGGCAGCGGCGAAGTGGTCGCAGAAAGTCGCGGGTACTACCAATTGCGTTTACGCTGAATGACGCCGCTGCCTGCATTCGCAATCGGTAACAGTCTCCGACCTTGCCATAGGTCAAAAGAGCGGCTATCTGAACAGGCACAATAAAATTGCCGAGGGGTATCGGCAGGAGAGCCGTCACCATGTTCAAGCACATTCTTATCGCCCATGACCTGCGCGACACCGCTGACATGGCGTTGTGCCGCGCCACGCAGTTGGCGCAGCAGCACAACGCCCGCCTGAGCATCCTGCACGTGCTCGACCCCAGCCAGAGTAGCGAACAGCATGAAAAGGCGCGCCAAGCGCTGGATCGCAGCCTGACCCGATACGCCCCTCCCGGCACCGAACTGCGCATGCTCAGCGGCAAACCTTCGGAAGTGGTGCTGCAACAGGTTCAGGACAGCGGCTGCGACCTGCTGGTGCTGGGCGGGCACCACCAGCGTCATGACTTTTTCTCCGGCACCAGCCTCGATCGCATCGCCCGCCGCTGCACCGTGCCGCTGCTGCTGGTAGCGCGCAACGACTCCCATCCTTATCAGCGGGCGCTGGCCGCCATCGACTTCTCCCTGTGCGCCTGCAGTGCCCTCGGCCAGGCCTATCGCCTGCTGCCCGGCGATGCCGAGTTGCACGCTCTACATGTATTCGAACCGGACAAGGGCACCCCGCAGCAGGTGGAACTGCAACTGCAGACCCAGCGCGGCCTGATCGATCAGCTGTTGCAGGACGAAGCGCAAAGCCTGCCGCCTGGCGGCCCGAAGCTGAGCCATGACGTACTGCAGGGCGGCATCCTGCGCAGCCTGCAAGAGCAGATCAAGACGCGTCGAGCAGAACTGCTGGTGCTCGGCAGCCACGGCCGCAGCGCCTTCTCCCAGGCACTGCTGGGTAGCCTGGCGCAGCATTTCCTGCACAAGGCGCCTTGCGACGTGTTCGTGGTGCGCTAACGAACAAGGCGCCCGCGGGCGCCTTGATTTATCGCTGACAGACCTTCAAGCCTGATTGAGCAGGTCGTGCAGCTCGACGAACTGCTGCGTCAGCTTGTGCCGTGCATCCAGATGGATCAGCGGCGTGCACACCTGGTGCGATTCGCGCATCTTCACCGAGCTCATCAGGTTCACCGGCAACACCGGCAAGCCCTCGGCGACCAGCTCGTCCAGCAACTGCTGCGGCAAGGTCGCGCGCGGCTGGAACTGGTTGACCACGATGCCTTCCACCTCCAGACCATCGTTATGGTCTTCCTTCAACTCGTCGATCTCGGCCAGCAGGCCATACAGGGCGTTGCGCGAGAAGCTGTCGCAGTCGAAGGGGATCAGCACACGGTCGGCCGCAATCAGCGCGGAAACCGTATAGAAATTCAGTGCCGGCGGTGTGTCCAGGTAGATGTGGTCGTAATCTTCGGCCAGTTCGTCGAGCAGTTTGCGCAGCTTGTTGATCTTGTGTTTCTGCTCCAGCTTCGGCTGCAGCTCGGCCAGCTCGGCCGTGGCGGTGACCACATGCAGGTTGTCGAACGGCGTCTCGTAGATATCCACCTTGCCCTTCTTGGCAAAAGGCCCGGAAGCCAGGGTCTGCTTGAAGAAGTCGGCAATGCCCATGGGAATTTCCTCGCCAGTGAGCCCGGTGAGGTAGTGGGTCGAGTTGGCCTGCGCATCCAGGTCGATCAGTAGCGTCCGGTAGCCCTGCGCCGCACTGACCGCGGCGAGGTTACAGGCGATGCTGGACTTGCCCACGCCCCCCTTCTGGTTGAACACCACACGTCGCATCGCACACCTACCTGAGCCTGAGTGACCTCGGATTCTATGCAAAGGCTGTGACAAGCGCGAGGCGTCGAAAAAACTCCGCAAATAATAGCCAAGAGCCATCACGCATGATAGTTTGCGCCCGCGCCACCAAGCACCTCAGGACAACACTTTCAAATCAAGGACATGCAATGCCATACCTGCGCACACTACTGATTGGCGGCCTTCTGGCCATTACCACCGGCTGCGCCAACGGGCTCAACTCTGTACAGAAAGCTGAACTCGACTCCTATGAAGCCCGTGGCCTGGCCATTCAGGAAAAGAGCCCGGGTACCGGTGCGGCACTTGGGCTGCTCCCTGGAGGCGGCTCTTTCTACGGGCGTGAGTATGGATTTGGGGTAGCCAACCTGCTGCTCTGGCCCATCTCCATTCTATGGGACCCTATCAGCGGCTACGATGCGGCACGCAGCATCAATTACAACGTGACCAAGGCGCATATCGCCAAGCTGCATGAGCGCGACATGCAGGAGCTGGACGATCAGCTCGGAAGTGGCCAACTCGATATTGCTCAGTACACGCTGGAAAAACGCAAGGTCGACACCAAGTACCGCGCAGGCTTCTAATTAAAAAGCCCGGCATTGCCGGGCTTTTTCATGCATCACTGGTGATACTGCGCCGACAACTCGTGTACGGCCTCGAAGAAGGCGCCTGCATGAGCCGGGTCGACCTCCGGAGTGATGCCGTGGCCGAGGTTGAACACGTGGCCGCTACCGGCGCCATAGGCGGCCAGGATGCGCGCCACCTCGGCACGAATCGCCGCCGGCTTGGCGTAGAGCACCGCCGGGTCCATGTTGCCCTGCAGGGCGACCTTGGCACCGACACGGGCACGCGCACTGCCGATGTCGCAGGTCCAGTCCAGGCCCAGCGCCTCTGCGCCGGTGTCCGCCAGGGATTCCAGCCACAGGCCGCCGCCCTTGGTGAACAGGATCACCGGAACGCGACGCCCATCATGCTCGCGAATCAGGCCGTCGACGATCTGCTTCATGTAGCGCAGGGAGAACTCCTGATAGGCCGCCGCCGACAGCGCACCGCCCCAGGAATCGAAGATCTGTACCGCCTGCGCCCCGGCCAGGATCTGCCCGTTCAGATAAGCGGTGACCGACTGCGCCAGCTTGTCGAGCAACGCATGCAAGGCCAGGGGATTGTCGTAGAGCATGGCCTTGGTCTTGCGGAAATCCTTCGACGAGCCGCCTTCGACCATGTAGGTGGCCAGCGTCCAGGGGCTGCCAGAAAAACCGATCAGCGGTACACGGCCGTTCAGCTCGCGGCGGATGGTGCGCACGGCGTCCATCACATAGCCCAGATCCTTCTCCGGGTCGGGCACCGACAGCGCCTCGATATCGGCCAGGCTGCTGATCACCTTCTTGAAGCGCGGGCCTTCGCCGGTCTCGAAGTACAGGCCCTGGCCCATGGCATCGGGGATGGTGAGGATGTCAGAGAAGAGGATCGCCGCATCCAACTGCGGGTAGCGATCCAATGGCTGGATAGTGACCTCACAGGCCAGTTCCGGATTCTTCATCAGGCTCACGAAGTCGCCGGCCTTGGCCCGGGTCGCGCGGTACTCCGGCAGATAACGGCCGGCCTGGCGCATCATCCAGATCGGCGTGACATCCACGGGTTGCTTGAGCAGGGCACGCAGGAAACGGTCGTTCTTCAGGGCGGTCATGGCAGAGTCCTAGAAAAAAGTGCAGACATTTTCGCAGAGCGCAAAACAAAAGGCACGGCGGGTGCCGTGCCTTTTGTCCATCGCGACGATATGCCGCGACGATTTACCAGCTGCGATAGGGCAGGAACTTGCCGTTGAGCACGATCTGCACGCGGTCACCCTTGGGGTCGGCGACGCGCGAAATGTCCATGCTGAAGTCGATGGCGCTCATGATGCCGTCGCCGAATTCCTCGTGAATCAGTTCCTTGATGGTCTCGCCATAGACGTTGATCATCTCGTAGAAGCGATAGATCAGCGGGTCGGTGGGGATGGCCTTGTCCCAGTGCTTGTGCGGGAAGGCCTGCAGAGCAGTGGAGACCTCCGCCGGCAATTCGAGCATCTCGCACAGGGCATCGGCCTGCGCCTTGGGCATGCTGTTCATGCCCAGACAGGCGGAGGTCGTCCACACCGGCGACATGCCGATACCCTGGCCAAGCGCGGCCCAGTCCAGGCCCAGGCGCTGCTTGGCGGCGGTGATGGTGGTGCGCATCTGTTGCTTATCCATGGTGAAACTCCTTCACGGGGGTCAGAGGTACGACCCTGGCGGCCGCTGCCGGCTCGTCCAGGGCAGGGTTGATTTCGGGCGGGAAGCCTTGCTCGTCGGCCACGGTGCGGCCGCGCAGCTCGTGCGAGCGGTTCACCAGGAAATCCACGAGGTGATTGCGGATGCGGTAGTACGCCGGGTGGTGAATCACCTGGTCGCGCTGGCGCGGCCGTGGCAGGTCGATACGTACCGACTCGGCGATGCGCGCCTGCGGGCCGTTGGTCATCAACAAAATACGGTCCGAAAGCAGGATCGCCTCGTCGACGTCATGAGTGATCATGAACACCGTCTGCTGGGTGGCGCTCCAGATCTTGATCAGCTCGTCCTGGATCACCCCGCGGGTCAGGGCGTCCAGCGCACCGAAGGGTTCATCGAGCAGCAGCAACTGCGGCTGAGTGGCGAAGGCGCGGGCGATGCTCACGCGCTGGCGCATGCCGCCGGACAGCTGCGCCGGCTTGCGCGCCTCGGAGCCGCCCAGGCCGACCATTTCCAGGTACTTGCGGCTGTGCGCACGGCGCTGTTCCTTCGACCACTGCGGGAAACGCGCGCGTACCCCGAACTCGACGTTCTCCAGCGCGCTGAGCCAGGGCAGCAGGCTGTAATTCTGGAACACCACGCCGCGCTCGAGGCTGGGCCCGGCGACCTCCTTGCCGGCCATCTCCAGCGTGCCCTCGCTGAAGCTGTCGAGCCCGGCCAGGGCGTTGAGGATGGTCGACTTGCCACAGCCGGAGTGACCGATGATGCAGACGAACTCGCCCTGGTCGAGACCGAAGCTGACGTCTTCGAAGACCGTCAGCGGCTCGCTGCCGGGTTGCGGGAAGCGTTTGGCTAGGCGGCGTGCATCGAGAAAATAGCGGGACATGACATCACTCCTGGTAGCTGACGAGACGGGCGACGCTGCCCAGCAGAAGGTCGAGCAGCATGCCGACCACGCCGATCATCAGAATCGAGAAGATCACGCTGGCCAGGTTGAGGTTGTTCCACTCGTTCCACACGTAGTAGCCAATGCCGGTGCCACCGACGAGCATCTCGGCGGCGACGATCACCAGCCAGGCGATGCCGACCGAGATGCGCATGCCGGTGAGGATGGTCGGCATCGCCGCAGGCAGGATCACGCTGAACGCCGTGCGCAGTGGGCTCAGCTCATGGGTGCGGGCGACGTTGATCCAGTCGCGGCGCACGCCCGCCACCCCGAAGGCCGTGTTGAGCAGCATCGGCCATACCGAGCAGATGAAGATCACGAAGATCGCCGAGGTCTGCGAGTCCTTGATCACGAACAGCGCCAGCGGCATCCAGGCCAGCGGCGAGATTGGCCGCAGGATCTGGATGAAGGGATTGAGCGCGCGGTACATCAACGGCGACATGCCGATGACGAAACCGATAGGGATCGCCACCAGCGCCGCCAGCAGGTAGCCGGTCAGCACCCGGTACAGCGAGTGTGCGAGCTGGATACCGATGCCCTTGTCGTTCGGTCCGTTGTCATAGAACGGCTGGCTCAGCTCGGCGTAGGCATGCGCCAGCACCACCGAAGGCGGTGGCACGCGGGCCTCCTGCTCGGCTTCGCCCATGAGCAGGGCGTATTCGTCATCAGCACTGACTGCGGCGCTGGCGGGCACGCGGCAGAGCACCTCCCAGACCACCAGCAGCAGCACCAGCAGCACAACGGAAAGAATCGCCGCGCGCAGGGAAATGGACGCTTTCATCACGACCTCCGCATGGCGAAGCTGGCCAGGTAACCGTCCGGATCGGCCGGGTCGAAGGGTTTGCCCATCACACTGAAGGATTTGTAGGCGTCGGCCGGTACCGGCAGGCCGAGCTCTTTCATGACCTTGCCGGCGTCAGCCGCGAGGAACACCCGCTCGGCGATGCTGCGGTAGTCGACATCCCCCTGCAGATAGCCCCAGCGTTTCATCTGGGTGAGAATCCACACGGCCATCGACTGCCAGGGGAACGGATCGAAGTCGATGCGCTGGGGCTCGTCATGGATGTTGCCCAGGCCGTCGGCATAGCGCCCGCTGAGCACCTGCTGCACCACCGGCACCGGCTGGTTGAGGTAGTTGCGGGTGGAGATCGCCTCGGCCACCGCCTTGCGATTCTCGGCCTTGGAGGAATACTGCGTGGCATCGATCAGCGCATGCAGCAGCGCGCCATAGGTATTGGGGTTTTCACTGGCGAAGCGCTGACTGCAGGCGAAGGCGCAGCACGGATGGCCCGGCCACAGTTCCTTGGTCAGCAGGTGGATGAAGCCGACCTTCTCCCACACCGCGCGCTGATTGAACGGGTCCGGCGAGAGGAAGCCATCGAGGTTGCCGGCGCGCAGGTTGGCGACCATCTCCGGTGGCGGCACCACACGAATCTGGATGTCGCGATCCGGGTCCAGGCCATGCTCGGCGACGTAATAACGCAACAGGAAGTTGTGCATCGAGTATTCGAACGGCACACCGAAGCGCATGCCCTTCCACAGCTTCGGATCGCGCTTGTCCTGGTGCTGCATGCCAAGCACGATGGCCTGGCCGTTGACGTTTTCCAGCGCCGGCATGACGAAGGGCGTCTGCGTCGAACCCAGCCCCAGGCTGATGGCCAGCGGCATCGGCGAAAGCATGTGCGAGGCGTCGTATTCGCCGGCCAGCGACTTGTCGCGCGCCACCGCCCAGCCAGCGGTCTTCACCGTTTCGACCTCCAGCCCGTACTTGGCGTAGAAGCCCATCGGCTCGGCCATGATGATCGGCGTGGCGCAGGTGATGGGCACGAAGCCGATCTTCAGCTTGGCCTTTTCCAACGGACCAAGGCTGTCCTTGACCGCCGCCTTGACCGCATCCAGCGGGATCAAGCTGCCCAGAATCGCCGCCGCAACACCGCCACCGATCATTCCCATGAAACTGCGCCGGGAGAAATCGTTATGGCCGAACACACCGCGCACGATGGCGTTCTCCACAGCACGATCAAGCATGGCCTCGCTGTCATCGGGCAGCGCAGCGGCACTCGGCGTGCAACGCTGGCAAGCACACCCGGCGGCATGGGAAAGCTCGCTGTCGGGGCTGAATGGATCGTCCAGGCTGTTGACGCTCATCGTGATCACTCCTGCGATGGCCTGCCCCAGATTGGTGAGGCGGGCGCTGACTGGGCTGGGCCATTGCTGGCCGGTTCATGTCAGCTATTGCAGGAGCTGTACCAGTTCAAAAACATATATAAGCAATTGAAAAATATAGATTTTTAATCAAACCAATAAATACGAAATATCGTTATTCACGAGATTTCGTCATCTTGAAAAACGATATCTCGTCAACTGGCACGCCCTTTGGATAACGACCTGACAGGTCAATACAGCGAGGCTCGAAATGCCCGATCCAACTGCCGCCAGCCAATTGCTGATGCAACACATGCAGAGCGCCAGCCTGGTCATCGATGCCACCCACGACCGCATCCTGCATGCCAATCCAGCCTGCTGCGCTCTACTCGGCTGGCCGCTGGATGAACTGCTCGCACTGCGCGCCAGCCGTCTCTGCGCGCATGACCTGGGGGCACTGGTCACCTTCACCGAAGAGGTGCAGGTGCGCGGCAATGCCTGGCGTGACGGTCTCGAGCTACTGCATCGCGATGGCGAACGTCTGAAGGTGGAAATCGACGGTAGCCGGCTGACGCATGACGGCACCACCCTGCTCGGCCTGCTGATCCAACAGCGCCGCCGCCTCGACGCCCTGCGCGGGCTCGCTGAAGCCGAGCGCTATCAACGTCAGGGACTGCTCGAATGGCAGGGCGTGGAACGCATCTTCCGCCAGTTCGAGCGGCAGAATCAGCTGATCCTCGGCGCCGCTGGCGAGGGCATCTACGGGGTCAACCGTAATGGCGAGACCACCTTCGTCAACCCGGCGGCCGAGCGCATTCTCGGCTGGCGCGCCGACGACCTGATCGGCCACAACATTCACGACCTGATTCACCACCACCATCCCGACGGCAGCACCTACGACGGCCATACCTGCCCGATCTACGCCGCCTTCAACGACGGCGAGGTGCATCAGGTGGCCGACGAGGTGTTCTGGAACAAGGACGGCAAGCCGATCCCGGTGGATTACACCAGCACGCCGCTGCGTGACGACGGCGAACTGGTCGGCGCCGTGGTGGTGTTTCGTGACATCAGCGAGCGCCTGGAGACCGAGCGCCGGCTGCGCCAGGCCCTGAGCGAGGTGCAGCAACTCAAGCAACGCCTGGAGCTGGAGAATGCCTACCTGCAGGAGGAAATTCGTGGCGAGTACGCCCAGCACGACCTGGTCGGGCGCAGCGCCGCCATGCAGCAGGTAATCCATCAGATCGAGCTGGTCGCCCCCACCGGCGCCAACGTACTGATCACTGGCGAGTCAGGCACCGGCAAGGAGCTGATCGCCCGCGCCATTCATGACAACAGCGGGCGCAGCCGCCGCCCGTTGATCCGGGTGAACTGCGCGGCGGTGCCGCGCGAACTGTTCGAGAGCGAGTTCTTCGGCCATATCCGCGGCGCCTTCACCGGCGCACTGAACGACCGCGTCGGGCGCTTCGAACTGGCCGACGGCGGCACGCTGTTTCTCGACGAGGTCGGCGAAATCCCCCTGGAGCTGCAGAGCAAGCTGCTGCGCGTGCTGCAGGAACAGCAGCTGGAGCGGGTCGGCGATACCCGCACCCGTCAGGTCGACGTGCGCGTGATCGCCGCCACCAACCGTGACCTGCGCCAGGAAGTGCGCGCCGGCCGCTTCCGCGAAGACCTGTACTTTCGCCTCAACGTCTTCCCCATCGAGTCGGCGCCGCTGCGTCAGCGTCCGGAAGACATTCCGCCACTAGCCCAGCACTTTCTCAGCCGCGCCTGTCGCCAGCTCAACCGCCCTGAGCCCAGCCTGCGCCTGGCCGACATCCAACGCCTGCAGGCCTATTCCTGGCCGGGCAACATTCGTGAGCTGGAGAACCTGATCGAGCGCGCCGTGATCATTTCACCCGGCACCCGGCTGCGCCTTGATCTGCCCAACGACAGCGGTAACGACGCGCCGTCACAGCCACAAGTGGAACAGGAAATGCGGATTTTCACTCAGGGCGAGCAACGCCGGCAGATGCGCGAAAACCTGATCGCAGCACTGAAGGCCTGTGCGGGCAGGATATCGGGGAAGGACGGCGCGGCGCGGTTGCTGGAGCTGAAGCCAACGACCCTGCGCTCACGCCTGGAGAGTTTCGCCATCGACCCGCGCGACTACAGACCACGTAGGTCGCAGCCGCGCAGGTACGAGACGAGTCAGACGCCGAGGTAGTCGAGGATGCCTTCGGCGGCGTTGCGGCCTTCGAAGATCGCCGTCACCACCAGGTCGGAACCACGGACCATGTCGCCACCGGCGAAGATCTTCGGGTTGCTGGTCTGGTGCTTGAACTGCGACTGCTCGGGCGCCACGACGCGGCCCTGGCTGTCGGTCTGGATCTCGAACTGCTCGAACCAGGGCGCCGGGCTCGGACGGAAACCGAAGGCGATCAGCACGGCTTCGGCCGGGATGATCTCCTCGGAACCCGGGATCGGCTCGGGGCTGCGACGGCCACGGGCGTCAGGCTCACCGAGACGGGTTTCGACCACCTTGATGCCTTCCACCTTGTCTTCGCCAACGATGGCGATGGGCTGGCGGTTGAAGAGGAACTTCACGCCCTCTTCCTTGGCGTTCTTCACTTCCTTGCGCGAGCCGGGCATGTTCTCTTCGTCACGGCGGTAAGCGCAGGTCACGGCCTTGGCGCCCTGACGGATCGAGGTGCGGTTGCAGTCCATCGCGGTGTCGCCACCGCCCAGTACCACGACGCGCTTGCCCTTCATGTCGATGAAGTCTTCCGGCGCCTTCTCGAAACCGAGGTTGCGGTTGACGTTGGCGATGAGGAAGTCCAGCGCGTCATAGACGCCCGGCAGGTCCTCACCGGGGAAACCGCCCTTCATGTAGGTGTAGGTGCCCATGCCCATAAATACGGCATCGAATTCGGCGAGCAATTCATCCATGCCGATGTCCTTGCCGATCTCGGTGTTCAGGCGGAACTCGATGCCCATGCCGGTGAAGACTTCACGGCGGCGGCTGAGCACGGTCTTTTCCAGCTTGAACTCGGGGATGCCGAAGGTCAGCAGGCCACCGATTTCCGGGTTCTTGTCGAACACCACCGGGGTCACGCCGTTGCGCACCAGTACGTCGGCGCAACCCAGGCCGGCCGGGCCGGCACCGATCACCGCGACGCGTTTGCCGGTCGGTTTGACCTTGGACATGTCCGGGCGCCAGCCCATGGCGAAGGCGGTGTCGGTGATGTACTTCTCCACCGAGCCGATGGTCACCGCGCCGAAGCCGTCATTGAGGGTGCAGGCACCTTCGCAGAGGCGATCCTGCGGGCACACACGGCCGCAGACTTCCGGCAGGGTGTTGGTCTGGTGCGAGAGCTCAGCGGCGGCCAGGATGTTGCCTTCCGACACCAGCTTGAGCCAGTTCGGAATGAAGTTGTGCACCGGGCACTTCCACTCGCAATACGGGTTGCCGCAGCCCAGGCAGCGATGCGCCTGGTCTGCAGCTTGCGCCGGCTTGAAGTTGTCGTAGATCTCGACGAACTCCTTCTTGCGCTGACGCAGCAGTTTCTTCTTCGGGTCTTTGCGCCCGACTTCGATGAACTGGAAGTCGTTATTCAGACGTTCAGTCATTGCATTACCTCATCAAACCACTTCAGGCGCATTCTTATTGCGGGTTGGCACGGGTGCTGGACAGCAGCGACTTGAGACTGGCCGCTTTCGGTTTCACCAGCCAGAACTTGCGCAGGTAATCGTCCAGGTTTTCCAGCAGGTTCTGCCCCCACTCGCTACCGGTCTCCTCGACATACTCGGCGAGCACGCTTTCCAGGTGGCTGCGGTAAGCCTCCATCGCTTCATTGTTGATGCGTTGGATTTCCACCAGCTCGTGGTTGACGCGGTCGTAGAAGCCGTTGTCCAGGTCGAGCACGTAGGCGAAGCCGCCGGTCATGCCCGAGCCGAAGTTGTAACCGGTTTTGCCCAGTACGCAGACGAAACCGCCGGTCATGTACTCGCAGCAGTGGTCGCCCGTGCCTTCAACCACGGCGTGGGCGCCGGAGTTACGCACGGCGAAACGCTCACCCGCGGTGCCGGTGGCGAACAGCTTGCCGCCCGTGGCGCCGTACAGGCAGGTGTTGCCGATGATGGCGCTGTCCTCGGTGGCGAACGGGCTGCCTGCAGGCGGGGTGATGACGATCTTGCCGCCGGTCATGCCCTTGCCCACGTAGTCGTTAGCATCGCCTTCCAGGCGCAGGTGCAGGCCACCGGCGTTCCACACACCGAAGCTCTGCCCGGCAGTGCCCTTGAAGCGGAAGGTGATCGGCGCGTCGTTCATGCCCTGGTTGCCGTGCACGCGGGCGATCTCGCCGGAAATACGCGCACCAATGGAGCGGTCGCAGTTGCCGATGTTCAGCTCGAACTCACCACCGGTCTTGCCGGCGATGGCGTCCTTGGCCATGTCCACCATCTTCTCGGCCAGCAGGCCTTCGTCGAACGGCGGGTTCTTCGGCACCTGACAGAACTGCGGCTTGTCGGCCGGGATATGCGCGCTGGCCAGCAGCGGCGACAGATCCAGGTTGCCCTGCTTGGCAGTTTCGCCCGGCAGCACTTCGAGCAGGTCGGTACGCCCGATCAGCTCTTCCAGGCTGCGCACGCCCAGCTTGGCCAGCCACTCGCGGGTTTCCTCGGCGACGTAGGTGAAGAAGTTCATCACCATCTCGACGGTGCCGATGAAGTGATCCTTGCGCAGCTTGTCGTTCTGCGTGGCCACGCCGGTGGCGCAGTTGTTCAGATGGCAGATGCGCAGGTATTTGCAGCCCAAGGCTACCATCGGCGCAGTACCGAAGCCGAAGCTCTCGGCGCCAAGGATGGCGGCCTTGATCACGTCCAGGCCGGTTTTCAGACCACCGTCGGTCTGTACCCGCACCTTGCCGCGCAGGTCGTTGCCGCGCAGGGTCTGGTGGGTTTCAGCCAGGCCCAGTTCCCACGGCGCACCGGCATAGCGGATGGAGGTCAGCGGCGATGCGCCGGTACCACCGTCGTAACCGGAAATGGTGATCAGGTCGGCATAGGCCTTGGCCACACCGGCGGCGATGGTGCCGACACCGGCTTCCGCCACCAACTTGACCGATACCAGCGCCTTCGGGTTGACCTGCTTGAGGTCATAGATCAGCTGCGCCAGGTCTTCGATCGAATAGATGTCGTGGTGCGGCGGCGGCGAAATCAGGGTCACGCCCGGCACTGCATAGCGCAGCTTGGCGATCAGACCGTTGACCTTGCCGCCCGGCAGTTGGCCGCCCTCGCCGGGCTTGGCGCCCTGGGCCACCTTGATCTGCAGCACTTCGGCGTTGACCAGGTATTCCGGGGTCACGCCAAAGCGGCCGGTGGCCACCTGCTTGATCTTCGAGCTCTTGATGGTGCCGTAGCGAGCCGGGTCTTCGCCGCCCTCGCCGGAGTTGGAACGGCCACCCAGACGGTTCATCGCCTCGGCCAGCGCCTCGTGCGCCTCTGGCGACAGCGCGCCGAGGGAGATACCGGCGGCGTCGAAACGCTTGAAGATCGACTGCAGCGGCTCGACTTCGTCGAGGCTGATCGGCGTGGCGGATTCCTTGACCTTGAGCAGGTCACGGATCATCGATACCGGACGGGTGTCGACCAGCGTCGAGTATGCCTTGTACTTCTCGTAGTTACCCTGCTGCACGGCTTCCTGCAGCGTGCGCACCACGTCCGGGTTGTAGGCGTGGTATTCGCCGCCGTAGACGAACTTGAGCAGACCGCCCTGCTGGATCGGCTTGCGGTTGTTCCAGGCCTCGAAGGACAGCAGCTTCTGCTCGTTTTCGATATCGACGAAACGCGCGCCCTGGATGCGACTGGCCACACCCCGGAAGCACAGTTCGGTGACTTCATCGGCCAGGCCGACGGCCTCGAACAGTTGCGCACCGCGGTAGGACGCGACCGTGGAGATACCCATCTTCGACAGGATCTTCAGCAGGCCCTTGGAGATGCCCTTGCGGTAGTACTTGAACACTTCGTACAGATCGCCCAGCACTTCACCGGTACGGATCAGGTCGCCCAGCACTTCGTAGGCCAGGAACGGATAGACCGCCGAGGCGCCGAAGCCCAGCAGCACGGCGTAGTGGTGCGGGTCACGCGCGGTGGCGGTTTCCACCAGGATGTTGCAGTCGCAGCGCAGGCCTTTCTCGGTCAGGCGGTGATGCACGGCGCCGGTAACCAGTGCGGCATGCGCCGGCAGCTTGCCCGGGGCGATGTGACGGTCGGTCAATACCAGCAGCACCTTACCGGCACGCACGGCTTCCTCGGCCTGATCGGCCATGTTGCGCACGGCGGCTTCCAGGCCCAGCGACTCTTCGTAGTTCATGTCGATGACATGACGGTCGAAGCCCGGGCGATCCAGGTTCATCAGCGCACGCCACTTGGCCGGCGAAATCACCGGGCTGCTGAGGATCACGCGGGTAGCGTGCTCCGGCGACTCGCTGAAGATGTTGCGCTCGGCGCCCAGGCAGATTTCCAGGGACATGACGATCGCTTCACGCAGCGGGTCGATCGGCGGGTTGGTGACCTGCGCGAACTGCTGGCGGAAGTAATCATAAGGCGAGCGCACGCGCTGGCTGAGCACCGCCATCGGCGTGTCGTCGCCCATGGAGCCCACGGCTTCCTGGCCCTGCTCACCGAGCGGGCGCAGCACCTGGTCACGCTCCTCGAAGGTGACCTGGAACATCTTCATGTACTGCTTGAGCTGATCCGGGTCGTAGAAGGCCGAACCATGGTCGCGGTCTTCCAGCGTCGCCTTGATGCGCTGGGCATGCTTGCGCAGCCACAGTTTGTAAGGGTGGCGCGACTTCAGGCGGCTGTCGATGGACTCGGTGTCCAGCACCTGGCCGGTTTCGGTGTCGACGGCGAGGATCTGCCCCGGGCCGACACGGCCCTTGGCGATGACGTCCTCGGGCTGGTAGTCCCATACGCCGATTTCCGACGCCAGGGTGATGTAGCCATTCTTGGTGGTGACCCAACGCGCCGGGCGCAGACCGTTACGGTCGAGCAGGCACACGGCATGGCGACCATCGGTCAGCACCACGCCGGCCGGGCCATCCCAGGGCTCCATGTGCATGGAGTTGTATTCGTAGAACGCGCGCAGGTCGGCATCCATGGTCTCGACGTTCTGCCAGGCCGGCGGAATGATCATGCGCAGGCCACGGAACAGGTCGATGCCACCGGTGACCATCAGCTCGAGCATATTGTCCATGCTCGAGGAGTCGGAGCCGACACGGTTGACCAGCGGGCCCAGCTCGTCGAGATCGGGGATCAGCTCGTTGGCGAACTTGGTGCGACGGGCCTGCGCCCAGTTGCGGTTGCCGGTGATGGTGTTGATCTCGCCGTTGTGCGCGAGGAAGCGGAAGGGCTGCGCCAGCGGCCACTTCGGCAGGGTGTTGGTGGAGAAGCGCTGGTGGAAAACCGCGATGGCGGTCTGCAGGCGCTCGTCACCCAGGTCCGGGTAGAACTGCTGCAGGTCCGCCGGCATCATCAGGCCTTTGTAGATGATGGTCTTGTGCGAGAAGCTGCAGATGTAGTGGTCGGCATCGTCGGCATTAGCCACCGAGGAACGACGACGGGCGCTGAACAGCTTGATGGCGAGTTCCTGGTCGGACAGGCCATCACCACCGATGAACACCTGCTCGATCTGCGGCAGGCGCTCCAGTGCCAGCTGGCCGAGCACGCTGGTGTCGATCGGCACCTTGCGCCAGCCCACCAGTTGCAGGCCGGCGGCCAGGATTTCGCGGTTCATGTTCTCGCGCGCGGCCTCGGCCTTGGCCGGATCCTGATTGAAGAACACCATGCCCACGGCATATTGCCCAGGCAGTTCAACGCCGAATTGCTCCTGGGCGATGGCGCGCAGGAATTGATCGGGCTTCTGGATCAGCAGGCCACAGCCATCACCGGTCTTGCCGTCGGCGTTGATACCGCCGCGGTGAGTCATGCAGGTGAGGGCCTCAATAGCGGTATTAAGCAGGTGATGACTAGGCTCACCTTGCATATGGGCGATCAAGCCGAAGCCGCAGTTATCCTTGAACTCATCAGGACGGTACAAACCTGCTTTCATAGGGGAAACTCTCACCAGGCTGCCTAGACCTCAGGCAAATTACTTTCTAATTCAATTACTTGAACCCGAAAAGCGGGCACGGGCCAGCTTTGCATAGGCAAAAGGGAGGTCATTGTACATATCCACCCATGGCGTCACAAATTTTCGTGACGAGGGGGTGAATATTTATGTCGCAAAAACGAAGGATAAGACCGCAAGGTCGTGCTAACGACCAAGCGGTCATCTTGGGACAGAGCGCTTAGCGGCTCATTTCCTGCTGGATGCTACCCAGAGTACGAGGCCAGGGCTTACCGGCCTGCAGTTTGGCAGGCAGGGTTTTCACGGCCGCCTGAGCAGCATCGCGACTGGAGAAACTACCATAGGTCAGCACGTAGAGCGGCTGCCCCTGGTGGACCTTCTTGAAGTAACGGTATTCGCTGCCACCCTCACGCACCAGCGCCTGAATGTTGGCCTCCGAACGTGACCCGACAACCTGCAAGGCATAGCGGGACGCGGGCTGCTGCGCGTACCAGTTGGTCGCCGCCCCACCTGAGGCCACAGCCGGAGCCGCCGCGGGAGCCGGAGCAGGAGTCGCCGGCTTCGGCGTAACAGGCTCAGGCTGCTTGGCAGGCGCAGGTGCAGGTGCAGTTGCAGTTGCAGTTGCAGTTGCAGTTGCAG
>NZ_PGLR01000032.1 GCF_002803095.1 Pseudomonas sp. ZH-FAD
CCCGAAGGTCCCCTGCTTTCTCCCGTAGGACGTATGCGGTATTAGCGTTCCTTTCGGAACGTTATCCCCCACTACCAGGCAGATTCCTAGGCATTACTCACCCGTCCGCCGCTAAATCAGGGAGCAAGCTCCCCTCATCCGCTCGACTTGCATGTGTTAGGCCTGCCGCCAGCGTTCAATCTGAGCCATGATCAAACTCTTCAGTTCAATACTGCTTGGGTTTTGAGAAAACCCTAAACTTGGCTCAGCAATCGCAAAACTTTCAAATTAATGAAAGGCAACTCTCGAATTAACGAGTGTTGCTTTGTGATGCTGATAATCTTGCGACTATCAGTCTTACCTCACAAGCACCCACACGAATTGCTTGATTCAGTTGTTAAAGAACAGTTGGTTAAGCCTTTCGCCTCAACCAAGGCCGCGCATTCTACAGCAGCCCTTGTATCTGTCAAGCTGTTTTTCGAATTTGTTTCCGGAGAAACTTCTTTCTACTCAACCACTTGCGCCTTCGATCAGAACTTCTTCTCTCCAGCGGGAGGCGCATTCTACAGCGTTCAAAACCGCTGTCAACCACCTCTTTCAAACCGCTTTCGATCCATTCGACCGAAGCATCAACAGAGCCAAACCACCGCCCTGTCGACCGGCGCGCATTCTACACGCCAGATCCAGCTTTGCAAACCCTTCATTCAACTTAACTTATTGATTAACAAGCAGTTTTTGAAGCGCTTCATCGCTGAAGTGGCGCGCATTCTACCGCCAGCAGAATGCGCGTCAAGCTTTAATTGCAGTTTTCTTACTCGGCTTTGAGCGTGATGCGCGCAAAGGCCTTCTTGCCAGCCTGACAGACATGGGTAGACCCCACCTTGAACAGGAAAGCGCGGTCAACCACCTCACCATCGACGCGCACGCCACCCGAACCCAGCAGATCGCGAGCCACGGCAGCATTCTTAACCAGGCCTGCTTTATTAAGGACGGACGAGATCGGCATATCTTCAACCGAGGCCAACTCAACCTCGGGCAGATCTTCCGGCAGCTCGCCATCCTTCATACGGTTGCCAGCGGAACGGTGAGCATTGGCCGCAGCCTCTTCACCGTGAAAGCGCGCCACGAGTTCTTCGGCCAGCTTGATCTTGATGTCACGTGGATTGGCGCCCTGCTCGACATCACGCTTGAACTGCTCGATCTCCTCCATGGAGCGAAAGCTGAGCAACTCGAAGTACCGCCACATCAGCGCATCAGGCATGGACACCAGCTTGTTGTACATCACGCCCGGCGCTTCCTGGATGCCGACGTAATTGCCCAGCGACTTGGACATCTTCTTCACGCCATCGAGACCTTCCAGCAACGGCATGGTGACGATGCACTGCGACTCCTGACCATAGGCGCGCTGCAACTCGCGCCCCATCAGCAGGTTGAATTTCTGGTCGGTACCGCCCAGCTCGACATCAGCCCTCAGCGCCACGGAGTCGTAGCCCTGCACCAGCGGGTAGAGAAACTCGTGAATGGCGATCGGCTGGTTGCCGGTGTAGCGCTTGTCGAAATCATCGCGCTCGAGCATGCGCGCCACGGTGTACTGCGAAGCCAGACGGATGAAGTCAGCGGGCTTGAGCTGATCCATCCAGGTGGAGTTGAACGCCACCTCGGTCTTGGCTGGATCGAGAATCTTGAACACCTGCTGTTTATAGGTCTCAGCATTATCCAGAACTTGCTCACGGGTCAGCGGCGGACGAGTAGCGCTCTTGCCGCTGGGGTCACCGATCATTCCGGTGAAATCCCCGATCAGAAAGATCACCTGGTGACCGAGTTCCTGAAACTGACGCAACTTATTAATAAGCACGGTGTGACCGAGATGCAGATCTGGCGCGGTAGGGTCGAAACCCGCCTTGATCCGCAGTGGCTGACCACGCTTGAGCTTTTCGACCAGCTCAGCCTCAACCAGAACCTCTTCTGCACCGCGCTTGATCAGCGCCAGCTGCTCTTCGACCGACTTCATGACAGAACCCGCAACCACTGGAAATTGAAAGGGAACCAACCATACAAGATCGCGGACTAATTACAAGTTTTGCCCAGGATAAGCGCCCTGAGCGTCCGTTCGGCATGTCAAGGGTTGCCCCAAGCCGATTTTGGTTATATTTTATACAGTTAATGCATATTCCAAGAAAACGCCTCACGCCATGACGCAAAATATTCCTAAAGCCCCGCCCTACCCTAAAAGCCATATCCTGGCTGCTAGCGGTGTAGCTGCGCTGCTGAGCCTGGCTCTGCTGGTGTTTCCTTCGCGTGAAGTCGAAGCGCAGAAAACCTTTCTCGACCTGGATCTCGGTAACGATACCGAGCAGGTGCTGCAGGAAAAGGATGACCTCCGAGCGGGACTGCCAGTGCCTGGCGCCGCTTCGCCCTTCGCCAAGATCGAGCAAAGCGCGAACACCGCAGAGAACAGCGCAGAAGACGCTGACGAAAACCTCCTAGAAACAGCTGACACCACTCCTCCTTCCGACCCCAACCACCACAACATCACGGTCAGTAATGGCGATACGCTTTCTACCGTGTTCGCCAAGGTCGGTCTGAACGCCAATGATCTGCATGAAGCGCTCAATAGCAGCAAGGACGCCAAGCAGTTCAGCCGCCTCAAAGTGGGCCAGGTGCTGGAGTTCGAACTGAACGAAGACGGCAAGCTGAAGAATCTGCAGAGCAAGCTCAGCGACCTGGAAACCATTCGCCTCAGCCGTAGCGACAAGGGCTTCGATTTCCAGCGCGATCAGGTCAAGCCAGAAGTGGTGACTGCTTATAGCCGCGGCGTGATCAACAGCTCGCTGTTCCTCTCTGCCAAGCGTGCCGGCCTGTCGCATAGCCTGACCATGGACCTGGCGAACGTGTTCGGCTACGACATCGACTTCGCCATGGATATTCGTGAAGGTGACGAGTTCGAGGTGATTTACGAAGAGAAGATGGTGGACGGCAAGCGTGTCGGCACCGGCAACATCCTCTCGGCACGCTTCACCAACCGCGGCAAGACCTATACCGCCGTGCGTTACACCAGCAAGCAAGGCACCACCAGCTACTACAACGCCGATGGCGAAAGCATGCGCAAGGCGTTCATCCGTACGCCGGTGGACTTCGCTCGCATCAGCTCGCGTTTCTCCACCGGCCGCAAGCACCCGATCCTGAACAAGATCCGCGCACACAAGGGCGTCGACTATGCCGCCCCCCGTGGCACGCCGATCAAAGCTGCCGGCGACGGTCGCGTGACGCTGGCAGGGCGTAACGGCGGTTACGGCAATACCGTGATCATCCAGCACGGCCAGCGCTATCGCACCCTGTACGCACACATGCAGGGTTTCGCCAAAGGCATTCGCAACGGCGCGAACGTCAAGCAAGGCCAGATCATCGGCTATATCGGCACTACCGGCCTGTCCACCGGTCCTCACCTGCACTATGAGTTCCAGGTCAATGGCGTACACGTCGACCCGCTCAGCCAGAAGCTGCCGATGGCCGATCCGATTGCTGCGAGCGAGAAGCAACGCTTCATGCAACTGAGCAAGCCGCTGATGGCACGCATGGACCAGGAAAAGGCCACCATGCTAGCCGCCAACCAGCAGTAAGCCGTGCCCCTCTATATTGGCGTGATGTCCGGCACCAGCCTGGATGGGCTGGACATCGCGCTGATCGATCAGGATCAGCGCCCTCACCTGCTCGCCACCCTCTATCGCCCTATGCCAGAACAGCTGCGTAGCGACCTGCTGGCGCTGTGCACCTCAGGCGATGATGAACTGGCGCGCGCGGCCATTGCAGAGCAGCGCTGGGTCGAACTGGCCGCTGCCGCTATCAACGAACTCCTGCAGCAACAGAACCTGACCGCGCAGCAGATTCGCGCCATCGGCAGCCATGGCCAGACAGTGCGCCATGAACCGGCGCGCGGTTTCACCATCCAGATTGGCAACCCGGCATTGCTGGCCGAGCTTACGGGCATTTGCGTGGTCGCAGACTTTCGCCGCCGCGATGTGGCCGCCGGTGGTCAAGGGGCTCCCCTGGTCCCGGCTTTCCACCATGATCTGTTCGGCAATAGCCAGCGGCAGGTCGCCGTGCTCAATGTCGGCGGTTTCAGTAACCTCAGCCTGCTTTCACCCGGCCAGGAGGTTCTGGGATTCGACAGCGGCCCTGGCAACGTTCTGCTCGACGCCTGGATTCAGCATTGCCAGGGCCTGGCCTATGACCGTGATGGTGCCTGGGGAGCCAGCGGCACCGTACACCCGGAGCTATTGAAACGGCTGCTGGGCGATCCCTTCTTCGCTACCCAGGGACCGAAGAGTACCGGTCGCGAGCTGTTCAATCTCGACTGGTTGCTTGCCCATCTGCAAGCATTGCCACCGTTGGCCGGCGAAGACGTTCAGGCGACCCTTGTAGAACTCACCGCGTGCAGTGTCGTCAGCGCCTTGCGCAACGCGCAAGCCCACACGGACGCTCTGCTGGTGTGTGGCGGCGGCGCTCACAACGCTTGCTTGATGAAGCGCCTGAGCGAGATGCTGGCAGGAACCGAGGTCAGCAGCACCGCGACTGAGGGCGTAGACCCGGACTGGGTCGAAGCCATGGCCTTCGCCTGGCTGGCACATTGCGCACTTGAAGGCATTGCTGGCAATCGACCGAGCGTGACTGGCGCCAAAGGCCTGCGCGTGCTCGGCGCCATCTACCCGGCCTGAAAACGACAACGCCGCGCATCGAGCGCGGCGTCTGTCACCAGGTAAAGCATTCAGATCGAGAAGGACGACCCGCAACCACAGGTAGTGGTGGCATTGGGGTTCTTGATCACGAAACGCGAACCTTCCAGCCCTTCCTGATAGTCGACCTCCGAACCTGCCAGATACTGGAAGCTCATGGCATCGACCACCAGACTCACGCCTTCACGCTCGACGATGGTGTCGTCCTCGGCCACGTCCTCATCGAAGGTAAAGCCGTACTGAAAGCCCGAGCAGCCACCGCCCGTGACGAACACGCGCAGCTTCAGGCGCGGATTGCCCTCTTCATCGACCAGGTTCTTCACCTTGCTGGCCGCGCCTTGGGTAAAGTGCAAGGGGGCAGGGGTGAAGGTTTCGACGCTCATTCTGGACTCCCGGCGCCATGCGCCATACTGCTTTGGGCGTGCATTATCCGCTTGCCCGACGAAATTGGTCAACTATTGCTCGATTTCCAGCGTTGCCGGAAGCTCGAGCGGCCGCTCACCGTCCTTGAGGTGACAGAGGCGCCCCTCGATCTGCGCCCCCATGGCCATCTCCATCAGGCCGTAGTGCAGGTTGCCGCGAACCCGGGAGCGTGAACCCAACTCAAGATGGCCGCTGGCGAACACATCGCCACTCACCTCTCCATCTATCACTATATGGGGTGCACGTATCTCACCTTCAACCAGGCCGCCTGCGCTCACGCGCACCAGTCCCTCGGTAGCCAGCAGATTACCGGTGACCCGACCATCCACTTGCACCGCGCCCTGAAAGCGCATGTCGCCTACCAGCTCGGCGCCAGCGGCAATCAGGCTGGTCTTACCGCTGAAACGCTGCAAGTCGGGTTTGGTCTTGTCTTTACTCCACATGGGTGGCTATCGCTCCTGATTTTATCCATTCGAATGTACGGCTCTGCGGTTTGTCGCCCTTGACCTCCGCCTGAACCTTGACCTGACGCGGCTCGAAGCCCTCAGGTAGTTGTAGCTCGCCGAAGCGACCCGCTTCGGGGAAGGACTGGAAGTGCTTGAAGGAGAACGCAATGCTGCTCTCGCTTACTTCGTCGGACAGCGCCGCCAGCTCCAACGTGGCCGGTTTACCGTCCTGCTGCCCTTCGACAGTAATACGCAAATGCCCCTGCAAGGCCTCATCACTGGTACCGACTCGGCTCAGCAGCAATTTGTAGCGGAATCGCTGCGACACGTCCGTGGCTTGCAGCTCAAAGGCGCGAATGCGAATGCCTTCACGACGACTGGCAGGTGCCAGCACGCCTTTGTAGAAAGCCAAGTCCTGTTGCTGCTTGAAGATCTGCTCCTCCAGCAACTTGATGGTGCGACGATTCTGCTCCATGGCCTGTTGAGTGACTTTGTCGCTACTGCCGACCACCGCCAGGCGCTGGCGCAACAACTCCAGTTCCTGCTCCTGTTCGGCAATGCGAGTCAGCAGTGCGTGCGAATCCTCGGGTGCCTGCCGAGCCTGCACTTGCGGCCAGTACCACCCCAGGGCAAAGGCCGCTGGTACGGCGAGCACCAGCAGCACCAGCAGCCAACGGCGTCTGCGCTCACGACGCGGATCGCTGAGGCGGACCTCCCAGCCCGGTATCACGGCAGCAGGGCCGCGTGCGACAGGCCAAGACGCTCGTCGAGACCAAAGAGGATGTTCATGTTCTGCACGGCCTGACCGGAGGCACCCTTGACCAGGTTGTCGATTACCGACAGCACCACCACCAGATCGCCGCCCTGCGGACGGTGCACGGCGATACGGCAAACGTTGCCGCCACGCACGCTGCGGGTTTCCGGGTGACTGCCCGCCGGCATCACATCGACGAAGGGCTCGCCGGCGTAACGCTTCTCGAACAGCGCCTGGAGATCGACCGAGGTATCGGCCACACGCGCATACAGGGTCGCGTGAATACCGCGAATCATCGGGGTCAGGTGCGGGACGAAGGTCAGGCCGACGTCGCTGCCGGCGGCCTGGCGCAGCCCCTGACGAATTTCCGGGAGGTGGCGGTGGCCCTTGACCGAGTAGGCCTTCATGCTCTCGCCGGCCTCGCAGAACAGCGAGCCAACGCTGGCGCCACGGCCGGCACCGCTGACACCGCTCTTGCAGTCGGCGATCAGGCTGCCGGTCTCAGCCAGCCCGGCTTCGAGCAGCGGGATCAGACCCAGTTGAGTAGCGGTCGGGTAGCAGCCGGGTACGGCGATCAGGCGCGCAGTCTTGATTGCCTCACGATTGACCTCGGGCAGACCGTACACCGCCTCGCTCAGCAGCTCGGGGGCACCGTGCGGCTGGCCGTACCACTTGGCCCACTCCTCGGCGTCCTGCAGACGGAAGTCAGCGGAGAGGTCGATCACTCGCGTGCCCGCAGCGAGCAACTCACCAGCCAGCGCATGGGCCACGCCGTGCGGGGTGGCGAAGAACACCACATCACAGGCGCCCAGAGTGGCGACATCCGGCACGCTGAACGCGAGTTCGGGGTAGTGGCCGCGCAGATTGGGGTACATCTCGTCGACGCGCAGGCCGGCCTCGGAACGGGAAGTGATCACGCTCACCTCTGCCTGCGGGTGTTGCGCCAGCAGACGCAGCAATTCGACACCGGTGTAGCCCGTGCCGCCGACGATACCGACCTTGATCATCACATGCCCCTTTGCAAAAGCCATTGGAAAGTTGCCGATGATAAAGCCGCATCGGCCAAGCTCCAACCGCAGAGGTGACGCAGACCGTCAGCTGCCTCTACTATCGAGGCCATTTTTCAGCGCGGGAAGCGAAAATGCTCTATCTCTGGCTCAAGGCTCTGCACATCATCGCCATGGTCTGCTGGTTCGCCGGCCTGTTCTACCTGCCGCGTCTGTTCGTCTATCACGCCATGAGCAGCGACGCCGCCAGCTACGAACGCTTCTGCATCATGGAGCGCAAGCTGTATCGCGGCATCATGATCCCCTCGATGATCGCCACGCTGGGCCTGGGCATCTGGTTACTCAGCCTTAATTCGGCTTACTACTTCACGCAAGGCTGGATGCACGCCAAGCTCACGCTGGTAGTGGCGCTGGTGATCTATCACCACCTCTGCGGCGCTCAGCTCAAGCGCTTTGCCCGCGGCGAGAACAGCCGTAGTCACGTGTTCTATCGTTGGTTCAATGAAGCGCCGGTGCTGGCCCTGCTGGGCATCGTGATCCTGGTCGTCGTCCGCCCCTTCTAGCAGGCCGTTGAAAAACTACCTGCGTTGCCATTGCTGCGTTAAAAACAGGCTCAAAATGCTCATTTACAACTCGTAAACTCCGCTTTTTCGCCTGTTTTTGCCTTGCAATGGCTGCCTCGCCTACATTTTTCCACAGCCTGCTGAGGAGTTCGCCATGTCTCTGCCCGCCCTGCTCGAACAACGTCTGCGTCTGCCTCTGGTAGCTGCGCCGATGTTTCTGGTGTCCAACCCGGCGCTAGTCAGTGCCTGCTGCAACAGCGGCATCGTCGGCAGCTTTCCGGCGCTGAACCAGCGCGAGAGCGCCGGTTTCGCCGCCTGGCTCGACGAGATCGAAGCCAGCCTGGCGAGCAACGCCGCACCCTATGCCGTCAACCTGATCGTGCATAACAGCAACCCACGCCTGCAGGCGGATCTGGCCATCTGCGTCGAACGCCGCGTGCCCATCGTCATCACCAGCCTGGGCGCGGTGAAGGAAGTGGTCGATGCGGTGCACAGCTACGGCGGCCTGGTGTTCCATGACGTGACCACCCGCCGCCACGCCGAAAAAGCTGCCGAGGCCGGCGTGGATGGCCTGATCGCCGTGGCAGCCGGCGCTGGCGGCCACGCCGGGACCTGGAGCCCCTTCGCCCTGCTGGCCGAGATTCGTCAGTTCTTCGACAAGACCGTGCTACTGTCCGGCTGCCTCAACCACGGCCACGAAATTCTCGCCGCGCAGTTACTCGGCGCCGACCTGGCCTATATGGGCACCCGCTTCATCGCCACGACCGAGAACAATGCGTCGGCCGATTACAAGGCGATGATTCTCGAAGCGCGGGCCGCCGACATCATTCACACACCCGCCGTGTCCGGTGTACCGGCCAGCTTCATGCGCCAGAGCCTGGAGCAGGCCGGCTACGACCTGAAACAGCTGCAGAACAAGGGCGATATCAACTACGGCGAGAAGCTCAAGCCGATGGATGAAGAAGCCAAGGCCTGGAAAACCGTCTGGTCGGCGGGCCAGGGCGTCGGCGGCATCGACGACCTGCCATCGGTGCAGGAGCTGGTGTCGCGACTCGACCATGAATATCGCGCCGCACTGACACGTAGCCAAGCACTGGGGCAACGCTGGCCGCGATGAAGCGTCGCCACCTGCTAGGCCTGGGCGCGCTCGGCCTGCTCGGCGGCTGGGCGCTGCGCCCAACTGATCGAGGTCGCGAGCATGACGCCTACTTCGCCGAGCTCAACCGGCAGCTACAACGCGATGGCGAGGGCATCCCCACCCTGCTGCTCGACCTCGATCGGCTCGACGCCAACACCGATCTGCTGGCCGCAAGACTGGGCGGCCGCCTCCAGCTGCGCCTGGTGACCAAATCGCTGGCCAGCACCGGCCTGCTGGAATACCTGGCCAAGCGCCTGCAGACCCAGCGCTTCATGGTCTTTCATCAGCCGCAACTGAATCGCCTGGCCAGGAGTTTTCCCCAGGGCGACCTGCTGCTTGGCAAACCCATGCCGGTTGCCGCTGCGCTGAATTTCTATCGCCAGCTTGCGCACCACCTGGATTTCGATCCCGACCGCCAGGTGACCTGGCTGATCGACAGCCAACAGCGCCTGATGCAATACGGTGAATTGGCCAAGGCGCTGGGGCGACCGCTGCGCATTGCGCTGGAAATCGACGTCGGCCTGGAGCGCGGCGGTTTCGCCACCCCGCAGGCGCTGGCTCAGGCGCTGCTGCAACTTCGTCAACTGCCGGCACTGCGTCTGCAGGGGCTGATGGGATATGACGCGCATGTCGCACACAGCCCGCCCTGGCAGAATCAGTTACGAGCATTCAGCGAGACCGATGAGCGCTATCGACTATTCATCAGCAGCGCTCAGGGGTTCAGCGATCTTTGGCCAACAAAGCCACTGCTCAACGGTGCCGGCAGCCTGACCTACCTGCTGCACAGCCAGCAGGAGACTTCGCTCAATGAAGTCGCCGTCGGTTCCGCCCTGCTCAAGCCCGCGGAGTTCGACACGCCACTGCTCAAGGAGCATCAGCCAGCCCTGTGGATCGCCAGCCCCGTACTCAAGGTGGTCGACGGCGCCCTGCCCTACCTGCAACCGCTGCAGCCTCTGATCAGCGCCTGGAACCCCAACCGAGAGAACGCCTACTACCTCTACGGCGGTCGCTGGCCGGCACAGCCCGTCTCACCGGCCGGGCTCGACTACGACGAACTCTACGGCCGTAGCGCCAATCAGGAGCGCCTAGTGGGTGGTAAAGGCACACGACTGACGAGCAACGATTGGGTATTTCTGCGCCCCGCGATCAGCGAAGGTGTGCTGGGCGATTTCAGCGAAATACGTCTACTACGCCGCGGCCAGCTGGTCGGCCGCTGGAGCACAATAGGCGACAGCTGAAAAATAGCCATGAGCGGCGCTTCAGGCCGCTTGTATATTGGCCTCGCGGCACTCTAGGCTTATGCCTCGCTTGCTGCTCAACGGGCACTTCGCTCCCCCACTTCCCGCCGACAAGGAAGCTCGCATGAATCAACCGCGTTACAAGATCGTGTTCGACGGCCAACTGATGCCCGAGGCATCGTTGGAAATGGTCAAGACAAACCTGGCCCGCCTGTTCAAGAGCGACCTTGCCCGTATCGACAGTCTGTTCAGCGGAACGCCGGTGGCGCTCAAGCGTGATCTCGGCGAAGGCGAGGCGGAACAGTACCTCAACGCTCTGCAGAAGGCGGGGGCCAAGGTGCGCAAGGAGCTGGATCAGGCCGCCAGCCTGAGTCTGGTGCCAACCGAAGCCGAAACAGAGCAGGCCGTGGACGCGGCCACGCCGCATATGACCTGCCCCAAATGCGGTCATGAGCAGGCCAAGGCGAGCGAGTGCTCCGCCTGCGGCATCATCATCGAGAAATACCTCGCGCGCCAGGCACAGCTGGCCGAAGCCGCTCCGGCCCCAGCCCCTGTCGCAGCGGCTGCATCGCCCTATGCACCGCCACAGGCAAATGTCGCCGAGCAATTGCCGCAGTACTCCGAGCTCAAGGTCCTCGGCGTCAGCGGCCGGATCGGCCGCGTGCGTTACCTGGGCTGGCTGATGGCGATGACGCTGTGTTTCATCCCGATCATGTTGATCGGTACCGGCATTGCCGCGATGTCCTCGACCCTGGCCATGTTGGCGCTGGGCATCGTCAGTATTGCCGCGGTGGTGATCGGTATCTTCATCGGCGTACAGCGTCTGCATGACATTGGTTGGTCCGGCTGGCTGCTGCTGGTGCACCTGATCCCGGTGGTCGGCAGCGTGTTCGCCCTGCTGATGCTGATCATCCCGGGCACTCAAGGCGTCAACCGCTACGGCCCACCACCGCCCCCCAACAGCACTGCAGTCAAGGTACTGGCCTGGTTGTTCCTGCTGGTACCAGTGACCGGTATCGTCGCCGCCATCGCCATTCCCCAGTATCAGGGCTATGTCGAGCGTGCCGCCGAATATCAGGAGCAGTAATTCCCGACCATGCGCAGCTATGCATTGATCACCGGAGCGTCCAGCGGCATTGGCCTGGCCTTGGCCGAAGCCCTGGCACGCCGGGGGCGCAACCTGATCCTGGTGGCGCGCCGGCGTGATGCCCTGGAAAGCATCGCCTGCGAGTTGGCCCAGCGCTTCGGCGTCGAAGTGCTGTTTCGTCTCTGCGACCTGAGCGAGCCGCTGCAATTGTCCGGCCTGCTGCTGGAGCTGGAAGAAGGCCAGTGGCATGTCGATCTGCTGGTGAACAACGCAGGCCTCGGCTGCGCCGGTCCGTTCCTGGAGCAGGACTGGAGTCGCGAGCTGGAGCAGTTGGAAGTCAACGTGCTGGCGCTGACCCGCCTGTGTCACGCACTTGGTCAGCGCATGGCCGAGCACGGCAGCGGGCAGATTCTCAACGTCGCCTCGGTCGCGGCCTTCCAGCCCGGCCCCTGGATGAGCAGCTACTACGCCAGCAAGGCCTATGTGCTGAACTTTTCCGAGGGGTTGCGCGAAGAGCTGAGAAGCCGCGGTGTGCGTGTGTCAGTACTTTGCCCCGGTCCGACCCACAGCGCCTTTTTCCGTGCAGCGCAGATGGACGTCACGCGGATTGCCGGCAGCAAGCTGATGATGAGCGCCGAGGAAGTGGCGCTGATCACCGTGCGTGCACTGGAAAAGAACCGCGCCATCATCATTCCCGGCTGGCGCAACCGCCTGCTGGCCCTGAGTCCACGCCTCGCGCCGCGCTGGCTGGTACGCAAACTCAGCGGTCGCCTGACCCGCCCCTTCACCGGCGCCTGACCGGGTACTCAGCCGGCATTGACCGTGCGCCCATCGGCCCACTCTCGCAACGCCATCAAGCGCTCGGCCATTACCACCGACAGTGGCGCGGTGCTCTGCAGTGCGCGCAGCAGCAACCCCTGATCGACCGCCTGCTGCTGCGCCTGACCAGCGTACAGCGCGCTGACCACTGCCTGCTCGATCTCGGCACCCGAGTAGCCCTCGCTGGCAGCAGCCAGCTGCGCGAGATCGAAGTTGCCTGGTTCCAGTTCACGACGTTGCAGGTGGATACGGAAGATGTCGGCCCGCACCTCGGCACTGGGCAGGTCGACGAAGAACAGCTCGTCGAAGCGCCCCTTGCGTACCAGTTCCGGCGGCAGACGGTCGATGGCATTGGCCGTGGCCACCACGAACACCGGTGCCTTGCGCTCGGCCATCCAGGTCAGCAGGGTGCCGAGCACGCGCTGGCTCACGCCGCCGTCGTGGTCGCCACTGGCCAACCCCTTCTCCACCTCGTCCATCCACAGCACGCAGGGCGCCATCTGTTCGGCCAGACGTAGCGCCTCACGCAGATTACGCTCGGTCTCGCCGAAGAACTTGTTGTACAGGCAGGCGAAGTCCAGACGCAGCAGCGGCAAGCCCCAGAGTCCGGCAACCGCCTTGGCCGCCAGGCTCTTGCCACCGCCCTGTACGCCGACCAGCATCACGCCTTTCGGCGCGTCCAGGAGCTTGCCTTCGAGAAAGCCGGCCTGACGTTCGGCCAGCCAGCGCTTGAGGTTGACCAACCCACCGACTTCGGCGAAGCGTGCAGTGTCGTATTCGAAGCTAAGCACGCCCTCCAGATCCAGCAGCTGGAACTTGGTCTTGTTCAGCTCGGGGATGTCTTCCTGGGTGATCGCGCCGTCATCGCAGATCACGTTGCGCGCCAGCGCGCGTGCCTCGGCATGGCTGAGGCCGCGCAGGTTCTTCACCACCTGCTGCAAGGTGCGATTGTCGGTACGCACGCGTGCGCCGCGATTGCCTTCGCTCCAACGCGTCGCCTCGTCACGCACGATGCTCAGTAGCTCGTCTTCCGACGGCAGCGCGAGACTGAAACGAGCCGCGAAACGCTGTACTTCGGCAGGCAGCTTGAGCGCATGCGACACCAGCACCAGCGTCGGCTTGTGCGCGGCCTCGCTCATGGCGATTTCCTTGAGCAGGCGCACCAGTCTGGGGTTGTCATCGAGGAAGGGATGCAGGTCGCACATCACGTAGAGGTTCGGCTGCAGATCGGCCTTGATCATGCGCAGCGCCGCTTCGGGCTCGAGGGTCGGCGACTCGTCCACCGCTGCGCCGCCGAAACCCAGACGCTGCAGGCCCTCGGTCACCGACCAGATGTGCAGGCCGAGACCGCGCTTGATTGCCAAACCTGTCAGGGTTTCCAGCACGCGCAGCTCGTCCCAGGACTCGATCACCACCAGCTTGACCTTGGAATCCAGCACCAGTCCAAGATCATGAATATCGTTCTTCAACACCGACTCCTTGGGAGATTTGGCCAGCCAGGCACGCAGGGTTACCATCCGCGGTTTCACAGAATCGAGAACTTACAGCATGGACCGCCTGAACACGCAGATCGTCGCCGGAGGCATCACGCCGTGCAAGTGCTGAAAGCGCGTCGCATCACAGTATTCATGGCCATCGCAGCCGGCCTGCTGGTTAACCTGCCGGCCGCTGCTATCGAAACCATCAGCGACCCGTTGCCCGGCGGCGCTCAGGGCCCCGAAATGGTGGTGATTCCGGCTGGCGAGTTCCGCATTGGCGATGCCAGCGGTCGTGGCAATGACAACGAGCGCCCGCAACGATCGATTGCGCTCGATCAAGCCTTCGCCATCGGCCGCTACGAAGTCACCTTCGCCGACTGGCAGAAGTATGCCGACGCCAACGGGCTGCCCATGCCTGACAACGAGGGCTGGGGTCTTTCGGCGCGGCGTCCGGTGATTCATGTGTCCTGGCGTGACGCTCACGCCTATACCCAGTGGTTGTCACGCGAGACGGGCGCGCGCTATCGCCTGCCGACCGAAGCCGAATGGGAGTATGCAGCGCGCGGAGGCAGCCAGAGCTACTACTGGTGGGGCGAGCAACTCGACAGCAGCGAGCAGGCGCCACGCGCCCACTGCCGTGGTTGCGCCAGCTCGCGCCTGTTGCGCAACAAGACGGCAGCCGTCGGCCAGTTCCCGGCCAATGGCTTCGGCTTGCATGACACCGCGGGCAACGTCTGGGAGTGGACGGCCTCGAACTTCACCCAGCGCTTCGACGGCAGCGAAACGCAGAGTGCCAGCCTGCTCGACAATAGCCCGCGCGTGGTGCGCGGCGGCGCCTGGAACAGCGGCCCGGTCTACCTGCGCAGCAGCATGCGCGACCTCAAGCAGCCGCATCATCGCGACTATGCGCTGGGGTTTCGCGTGCTGCGCGAGCTACCCTGAACGCGGACGACCTGGCGACTTTGCAGTAAACTAGCGCTGTTGTTACCTCTGGAGGTGCCCCATGGCCAGCGAACGCCAGTATTCCCCCGTCGACCGCCTGCTGCTGCAAGCCGATGCCGCGCTGCGCACGCTGCTGCCATTCAGCGGCGCGTCGAGTCGCCCCTCGCCTGCCATCGTGCAGAACGAGACCGAGCTGAGCAGTGAGGAGTCGCGCCACGTCGCCGGCCTGATGCGCATCAATCACACCGGTGAAGTCTGCGCCCAGGCGCTCTATCAGGGCCAGGCGCTGACCGCCAAGCTGCCGGGAGTGCGTAGCGCCATGGAGCATGCGGCCGATGAGGAAATCGACCACCTGGCCTGGTGCGAACAGCGTATTCGTGAGCTGGGCAGCCAGCCCAGCGTGCTCAACCCGCTGTTCTACGGTCTGTCCTTCGGTGTTGGCGCTGTTGCCGGACTGGTCAGTGATCGCGTCAGCCTGGGCTTCGTCGCCGCCACCGAAGATCAGGTGTGCAAACACCTGGACGAGCACCTGCAGCAACTGCCCGAGCATGACGCCAAGTCGCGCGCCATCCTCGAGCAGATGCGCATCGACGAACAGCAACATGCCAACAGTGCCCTGGCGGCGGGCGGCGTGCGCTTCCCGGCGCCGATCAAGTTCGGCATGACCTTGCTGTCGAAGGTGATGACCAAGAGCACCTACCGCGTCTGAAACGAACGAGGGCGCCATTGGCGCCCTCGTCATTTTCAGCGAACCTCAGCCCAGTTCGACGATTTCGTAATCGTGGCTGATATCGACGCCGGCACGACCCAGCATGATCGAGGCCGAGCAGTACTTCTCCGCCGACAGCTCCACCGCCCTTTTCACCTGAGCCTCTTTCAGTCCACGGCCCTTGACCACGAAGTGCAGGTGAATCTTGGTGAACACCTTGGGCTCCTCGCCTGCGCGTTCGGCGTCGAGGAAGACTTCGCAGCTTTCGACCGGCTGGCGGCCCTTGCGCAGAATGCTGACCACATCGAAGTTGCTGCAGCCACCGAGGCCGATCAGCAGCATCTCCATCGGTCGAACACCGAGATTACGACCACCGGCATCGGGCGGACCGTCCATCACCACGGCATGGCCACTACCGGACTCGCCGAGGAACAGAGCTTCACCGGCCCATTGCACACGCGCTTTCATCGATATTGGCTCCCAGAGTGGAAAAGTTCGGCAGATTAACACAGGCAGGCCGCGATCCGATGTGCGCCGAATGCGCGAAAGTTCCGCATAGTTACGTTACCCAGGTCGCAAAAAACTACCTAGTCATAGTATGTCTGTTAAGCTGGCGTCGGAATGCTGGCACACTTGGCCGGATAACAAATAAGAAATTGCCGTTGGACAAAGGCCTTCACTTTTCATATTCGGGACTCGGGCATGGTTGCTATTACCCTTACACCAAAAATCAAGAACCTCGACAAGCTTCTTGCGCATTGTCATCGTCGTCGTTACACAGCCAAAAGCACCATCATCTACGCAGGCGATCGCTGCGAAACCTTGTTCTTCATCGTCAAGGGCTCGGTCACCATCCTGATCGAGGATGACGATGGCCGTGAAATGATCATCGCCTATCTCAACTCTGGCGACTTTTTCGGCGAGATGGGCCTGTTCGAGAAGGATGGCTCAGAGAAGGAACGCAGCGCCTGGGTTCGCGCCAAGACCGAATGCGAAGTCGCGGAAATCAGCTACGCCAAGTTCCGCGAACTGACCCAGCAAGACCCCGAAATCCTCTTCGCCCTCGGCAGCCAGATGGCCGAACGCCTGCGCAATACCACGCGCAAGGTCGGCGACCTGGCCTTCCTCGATGTCACTGGCCGTGTTGCGCGCACCCTGCTCGACCTGTGCAAGCAGCCGGACGCGATGACCCATCCGGACGGCATGCAGATCAAGATCACGCGTCAGGAAATCGGCCGCATCGTCGGCTGCTCGCGTGAGATGGTCGGCCGAGTGCTCAAGTCCCTGGAAGAGCAGGGCCTGGTACACGTCAAAGGCAAGACCATGGTGGTCTTCGGCACACGCTGAACAGCCCCAATAGAAAAAGCCGGCTTGATTGCCGGCTTTTTCATGCGCGTTATTCCGGGTCCGTACCGATCACTGCTGGTCGCCCACGCTCGGGAAAGAACAGACGTTGCAATTCGCTACCCGGACTTTCCGCCCGCATGAAGGCCTCTCCGACCAGGAAGGCATAGACCTGGTTGATCTCCATCAGCTCGACATCAGCGCGATTGAGAATGCCGCTTTCGGTCACCACCAGGCGATCACGCGGAATACGCGGCAGCAGGTCGAGGGTGGTTTCCAGGCTGACATCGAAGGTGTGCAGGTTGCGGTTGTTGATCCCCACCAGCGGTGTGTCCAATGTATTCAGCGCCCGCTCCAGTTCGGCGCCGTCATGCACCTCGACCAGCACGTCGAGGCCGACGTCCTTGGCCACCGAAGCCAGCTCGGCCATGCGCACGTCATCCAGGCAGGACACGATCAGCAGCACGCAGTCGGCGCCCAGTGCGCGAGCTTCGACGATCTGATACGGATCGACCATGAAATCCTTGCGGATCACCGGCAGCGCACAGGCCGCGCGGGCCTGTTGCAGGTACTGATCGGCACCCTGGAAGAAATCGATATCAGTCAGCACCGACAGGCAGGTGGCACCGCCGGCCTCGTAGCTGCGGGCAATATCGGCGGGCACGAAGTCGGCGCGCAGCACGCCCTTGCTCGGCGAGGCCTTCTTGATCTCGGCAATCACCGCCGGCTGCTTGCGCGCCGCCTGCTCGAGCAGCGCACGAGCGAAGCCACGCGGTGCGTCGGCACTGCGCGCAGCAGCCTCGACCTCGGCCAGGCTGACCTGGACACGGCGCGCCGCGACTTCCTCGAACTTACGGGCGACGATCTTCTCCAGTACGGTTGGCACGCTCACCCTTCGTTCTCCTGTTTGAATACCGCAGTAAAGGACACCAGCTCTTCCAGCTTCTCGCGCGCCAGGCCGGTGTGCAGGGCGTCATGCGCCAACTGCATACCTTCGCGCAGGCTGCTGGCATGGTCAGCAGCATAGAGCGCCGCGCCAGCATTGAGCACGATCATATCGGCAGCCTTCTGACCGTTGTCGGTCTTGCGCCGGCCAAGGGCATCGTGGATCAGCGCCAGCGACTGCTCGGCGTTGTCGACGGTCAGGCCGATCAGGCTCTGACTCTTGATACCGAAATCCTCAGGCTGGATACGGTACTCGCTGACCGTGCCATTCCTGAGTTCGGCAATGAAGGTCGGCGCGGCCAGGCTGATCTCGTCCAACCCATCCTGCGCATGCACCACCAGTACGTGCTCGCTGCCCAGGCGCTGCAGTACTTCGGCCATCGGCCGGCACAGCGCCTGGCTGAATACACCGATGACCTGATGTTTGGCACCTGCCGGGTTGGTCATCGGGCCAAGCATGTTGAAGATGGTGCGCAGGCCCAGCTCGCGGCGCGGACCGATGGCGTGCTTCATTGCCCCGTGATGAGACGGCGCGAACATGAAGCCGACGCCCACGCTCTCGACGCAGCGCGCGACCTGCTCGGGTTTGAGCCCCAGGTAGACGCCAGCGGCTTCCAGCAGATCGGCGCTGCCACTCTTGCCGGAGACTGCGCGGTTGCCGTGCTTGGCCACCTTGCCGCCGGCCGCGGCGACGACGAAGGCCGCGGCGGTGGAGACATTGAAGATGTTCATGCCATCGCCACCGGTGCCGCAGGTGTCGACCAGCCGCTCGGCGTCAATGACCACCGGTGCAGCCAGCTCGCGCATGACGCTGGCGGCACCGACGATCTCGTCGATGGTTTCGCTCTTCATGCGCATGCCCATGAGGAAGGCGCCGATCTGCGCGTCGGTGCACTGACCGGTCATGATCTCGCGCATCACCGCCTGCATTTCCTCGGTGGTCAGATCGAGCTGGGCAACGATGCGGCCCAGGGCTTCCTTGATATTCATGCGCGCACGCCTCCGGTCTGCTTGAGGAAGTTGGCGAACAGTTCGTGGCCCTGCTCGGTGAGGATGGATTCGGGATGGAACTGCACACCCTCGATGTTCAGGGTCTTGTGGCGCAGGCCCATGATCTCGTCGACCGAACCGTCTTCATGCTGGGTCCAGGCGGTGATCTCCAGGCAATCCGGCAGGGTTTCGCGCTTGACCACCAGGGAATGATAGCGGGTCACGGTGAGCGGGTTGTTGAGGCCGGCGAACACGCCCTTGTCCTCGTGGAACACCGGGCTGGTCTTGCCATGCATCACCTGGCGCGCGCGCACCACATCACCACCGTAGGCCTGGCCGATGCTCTGGTGGCCGAGGCAGACGCCAAGGATCGGCAGCTTGCCGGCGAAATGCAGGATGGACTCGATGGACACCCCCGCCTCGGTCGGCGTGCACGGGCCGGGCGAAACGACGATGCGCTCGGGCTGCAGAGCCTCGATCTCGGCGATGGTCAGTTCATCGTTACGAATCACGTGCACGTCGGCACCCAGCTCACCCAGGTACTGCACGACGTTGTAGGTGAAGGAGTCGTAGTTGTCGATCATCAAAAGCATGGTACGGCTCCTCTTATTCCTGGGCCTGGACGGCAGTCTGTTCGGCGAGCGCGACGGCGCGGAACATGGCGCGGCGCTTGTTCAGGGTTTCTTCCCACTCCAGCGCGGGCACCGAGTCGGCGACGATGCCGGCGCCGGCCTGTACGTGCAGTTCGCCGTCCTTGATCACCGCCGTGCGGATGGCGATGGCGGTGTCCATGTTGCCGTTCCACGCGTAATAACCGACTGCGCCGCCGTAGACGCCACGCTTGACCGGCTCCAACTCGTCGATGATTTCCATGGCGCGGATCTTCGGCGCACCGGACAGGGTGCCAGCTGGCAGGATCGCGCGCAGGGCGTCCATCGAGGTCAGGCCCTTTTTCAGCTCGCCGGTGACGTTGGAAACGATGTGCATGACGTTGGAATAGCGCTCGATGACCATCTTCTCGGTCAGCTTCACCGAGCCGATTTCCGAGACGCGCCCGGTGTCGTTACGGCCCAGGTCGATCAGCATCAGGTGTTCGGCGACTTCCTTGGCATCGGCCAGCAGGTCTTCTTCCAGCGCCAGGTCGGCCTCTTCGGTCGCACCGCGCGGGCGGGTGCCGGCGATTGGCCGCACGGTGACCAGGTTGTCCTCGACGCGCACCAGCACCTCGGGCGACGAACCCACCACGTGGAAGTCGCCGAAGTTGAAGAAGTACATGTAAGGCGTCGGGTTGATGCAGCGCAGCGCTCGATAAAGGTCAATCGGTGCAGCCTTGAACGGGATCGACATGCGCTGGGAAATCACCACCTGCATGCAGTCGCCAGCCAGGATGTAATCCTTGATGGCGCTGACCGAGCGTTCGTAATCCTCGCGGCTGAAGCTGGAGCGAAACGCGGGTTCCTCGCCTGCCGGCTTGTTCAGATCCACACCCAGACGCGGGGTGAACGGCTGACGCAGCTTGTGCAGGATTTCCTGCAGTTGCGCCTGGCCACGCTCGAAGGCGTCCGCCTCGGCCGGATCGACCAGCACGATGGCGTGCATCTTGCCCGCCAGGTTGTCGAACACCACCACAGCATCGGAGACGTTGAGCAGAATGTCCGGCGTGCCCAGCGCATCGGGGTTCACCCCGGCAGCCAGCCTGGGTTCGACGTAACGCACGCTGTCATAGGCGAAGTAACCGACCAGGCCGCCATTGAAACGCGGCAGCCCGGCGATGGTCGGCACCTTGTAGCGCGCCTTGAACTGCTCGACGAAGGCCAGCGGATCGGCGCACTCATGACGCTCGACCTCGACGCCGTCGGTGGTGATCACCACCTCATGACCGTGCACACGCAGCACGGTGCGCGCCGGCAGGCCGATGATCGAGTAGCGCCCCCACTTTTCGCCACCCTGCACGGATTCGAGCAGGTAGGAGTTGGGCGCATCGGCCAGTTTCAGGTAGATCGACAGCGGCGTGTCGAAGTCGGCGATGGTTTCGCAGGCAAGCGGAATGCGGTTGTAGCCTTCAGCGGCTAAACGCAGGAATTCTTCATGGGTCATGATCAGCCTCATGGCTCGGGGTAAACGGTCGGGTGCAAACGGGCCGCGCGGCGGCGGCAGGACGAGATCAGGCGCGCCAGCGCCAACGGGCCAGAGCCTTGATCACTTTCATCCAGAGTTTGCAGCTAACCACCACGGTGCGATCTCGACAGGCGGGGGAATAAGGAGAGCGGCCACGGTATCGCAGCCGCTCGGGCTAAGCAACTATCAGAGCAACTCGGCCAGGCTATCGACCACCAGGCTTGGCCGCTCTTCGGCAATCGGCCGGCCGTGGTTGTAACCGTAACTCACGGCGATGCAGGGCACCGCGGCAGCGCGCGCGGCCAGCACGTCGCTGCGCGAGTCGCCGACGAACAACGATTGCGCTGCCTCCACCCCAGCCAGACGCATCACCTGCAGCAACGCCGCCGGGTCAGGCTTCTGCTGCGGCAGGGTGTCGCCACCGATGATCCAGCGGAAGTAACCGCCGAGGCCGACCTGCTCCAGCAGCGGCGCGACGAAGCGCTCCGGCTTGTTGGTCACCACGGCGAGCTCGACGGCCGCCGTGCTCAGCGCTTCGAGCAGCTCATGCACACCCGGGTACAGCGCGGTCAGGTTGTGGCAGTCGGCGTAGATATCGAGAAAGCGTGCCAGCGCCTGCTCCGTCTCGGCCTCGCCCACGGCCGAGTGATCCAGGCCACCGGCCAGGGCGCGGCGTACCAGCACCCGCGCGCCGTTGCCGACCCACTCGCGAACCCGTTCCACGCCAGCCGGCGGACGGCCCAGCTCGACCAGCATGCGGTCGACCGCTGCGGCCAGATCCGGCACCGAGTCGATCAGCGTGCCATCCAGGTCGAACATCACCAGGCGCGGCAACTCGCCGCCACACAGCGCGCGCAGCGGTTTCATCCACGCACCTGGGCCAGTTCGGCGCGCATGGCGTCGATCACGGCCTTGTAGTCCGGCTGGTTGAAGATCGCCGAGCCGGCGACAAAGGTGTCGGCGCCTGCTTCGGCGATCTCACGGATGTTCTGCACGTTGACGCCGCCGTCGATCTCCAGGCGAATCTCGCGGCCGCTGGCATCGATCAGCGCGCGTGCTTCGCGCAGCTTGTCGAGGGTGCCAGGGATGAACTTCTGCCCGCCGAAGCCGGGGTTGACGCTCATCAAAAGGATCATGTCGACTTTGTCCATCACGTACTTGAGCACCTCCAGCGGGGTGGCCGGGTTGAACACCAGGCCAGCCTTGGCGCCACCCGCCTTGATCAGCTGCAGTGAACGGTCGATGTGCTCGGACGCTTCCGGGTGGAAGGTGATATAGGAAGCGCCCGCCTCGATGAAGTCGCCGATGATGCGATCCACCGGCTTGACCATCAGGTGCGCGTCGATCGGCGCGGTGATGCCGTACTTGCGCAGCGCTGCACAGACCATCGGGCCGATGGTCAGGTTGGGCACGTAGTGGTTGTCCATGACATCGAAGTGGACGATGTCCGCCCCGGCGGCGAGTACGTTGTCCACTTCCTCACCCAGGCGGGCGAAGTCGGCGGAAAGGATCGACGGGGCGATGGCGAAGGGTTGCATGGCGCACCTCTGAGAACCGATTTGGGATCTCGCGAGCTAGAGCCGGGCTAGGCAAAAACTGGCGAGGAAGCGGAGTTTACTGAAGTAAATGAGCATTCCGAGCCTGTTTTTAACGACGGCTGGCCGACGCGCAGCAGATCGCAAACGGTTCGTAGTGCTGGATCACGGTGGCGCGCATTGTAACGGCTGTGGCGCCCTTGATCGACAAGCGCAGGAGACAGTGGGAGTTGCTTCAGCGGCGAGCTTCTGGCTTTTGTGCCAAGCCAATCGCGGCCAAAGCCCCTCCCACCATGAGCCGCCTACCTCAGATACCGCCGAGGCAGAGGTACTTGATCTCCAGATACTCATCCAGACCGTACTTGGAGCCTTCGCGGCCGAGCCCTGAAGCCTTAATACCGCCGAATGGCGCCACTTCGTTGGAGATCAAGCCGGTGTTGATGCCGACCATGCCGTACTCCAGCGCTTCGGCGACACGGAAGGTGCGGCCCAGATCGCGGGTATAGAAGTAGCCGGCCAGGCCGAACTCGGTGTCGTTGGCCTGGCGTACCACCTCAGCTTCGTCGCTGAAGCGGAACAACGGCGCCAGCGGACCGAAGGTTTCCTCGCGGGCCACGCGCATATCAGGGGTGACGTCGGTGATGACCGTCGGCTCGAAAAAGTGCCCGCCCAGCTCATGCGCCTTACCGCCCTGCAGCACCTTGGCGCCCTTCTCCAGCGCATCGGCCAGATGAGCCTGCACCTTGGCCACGGCATTGCCGTCGATCAACGGGCCAATGACGACGCCTGCTTCATCACCCGGGCCAACCCGCAGTTTGGCCACGGCCGCGGCCAGTTTTTCGGCAAAGGCATCGTAGACGGCCTCGTGCACATACAGGCGATTGGCGCAGACGCAGGTTTGCCCGGCGTTGCGGTACTTGGCCACCAGCGCGCCTTCGACCGCGGCATCGAGATCGGCATCCTCGAAGACGATGAACGGCGCGTTGCCACCGAGCTCCAGCGAGAGCTTCTTCAGGGTAGGCGCACATTGCTCCATCAATTTGATGCCAACGCCGGTGGAGCCGGTGAACGACAGCTTGCGCACGATGGGGTTGGCACACAGCTCGGCGCCGACTTCGCGGGAACGCTCGGCATCGGCCGGCAGTACGCTGAACAGCCCGGCCGGAATGCCCGCGCGCTCGGCCAAGACAGCCAGCGCTAGCGCACTGAACGGTGTCTGCGGCGCCGGCTTGAGTACCATGGCGCAGCCAGCGGCCAGTGCCGGACCGGCCTTGCGGGTGATCATCGCCGCCGGAAAGTTCCAGGGCGTGATCGCCGCAGTCACGCCAATGGGTTCCTTGGTCACGATCAGGCGCTTGTCCGGCTGATGGCCGGGAATGGTGTCGCCGTAGACGCGTTTGGCTTCCTCGGCGAACCACTCGATGAAGGATGCCGCGTAAAGCACCTCACCGCGCGCCTCGGTCAGCGGCTTGCCCTGCTCGGCCGTCATGATCCGCGCCAGGTCTTCCTGGTTGGCCAGCATCAACTCGTACCATTTGCGCAGCCGCGCCGCGCGCTCCTTGGCCGTCAGCGCACGCCAGGCGGGTTGGGCAGCCTGCGCCGCCTCGATGGCCTGACGGGTCTGCGCGCCACCGATGTTCGGCACCACGCCCAGCGACTCGCCGTTGGCAGGATTGAAGATTTCAGTCACATCGCCATTGCTGGCGTCGCACCACTGGCCGTCGATATAAGCCTGATGGCGCAGCAGATCGGGATCGTTCAGTTGCATGATTGTCTCCTGTTGCCGAGATCACCCCCTCGGCTGAATTAGGGATTGAAGTCTTCACTCGGCGGGCGGCAGATCCTTGGTAAAGGTCTGGTCGTTTTCGCCACGGAACATCCGTGCCCCATAGATCAGCGCGCACAGGCCAACGCCAATGGCGAAAGCCCAGCCGGCGCCCTTGATCGCCAGCACCGCACCGATCACCCCGGCGATGCCCAGGTCACGCTGGCTGCGTGCTTCCATGATGCCCAGGCGCACACTGACGTAGCCCTGGATCAGCAGGGTCAGCGCCAGCGCCACACCGAGGATCGGCTGCACCAGCGTCACCACCGGCAATAGCAGCAGACCGGTATTGGTGCCCCAACGGAACGAGCCAACCCCGCCGTAAATCGATTTCATCGCCTTGGCGCCACCCTTGAAGCGCTCGGTGATCACCACCTGCATGGCCGACCATTGCGGGCCACACATGGCCACGTCCGGCCCGAAGATGCTCATGAAGGCATTGCGCCCACCGAAGATCAGGTGCGAGCGGTTGGGGTTGAAGTCGACCTTCTCGTCACGGCGTACATGGTCGGCTTCGCCGAGGATCGCCCTGGCGCCGAGCACGTCGCCGAACACCACCAGATAGGCGGCGAACACGGTGGGAATGGCGGTGACGAACATCATCAGTGGCGGCATGCCGAGGCCGAACACGGTGTATTCGTTCCACAGGGTGACAAAGTCCGGCTGGCTGATACCCCACTCGATGCTGGGCCAGGGCGCCTCACCGAAAATCGGCGCGACGATCACTGCCAGCAGAATGATCGGGAAGATGCCCAGCTTGGCGAAGTTCCACCAGAAGCGATTGCGCTTCTTCAGCTCCTGGAAATGGATGGAGAACACCAGGTAGAAGGCGATGCCAATGGCGATGGAAATGGTCCAGGGGAAGCTGTCGAAACGACCGCCTTCCTTGAATACCGTCACCACCGCACTGAGGCCGGCGCCCATGATGATGCCGGCCTTGAGCGCCGAGGGCACCAGGGACACCACCTTGCGCGCCATGCCCGTCATGCCCAGCCCTATCGAGAACGCGCCCAGCATCAACTGGAAGGCAATCAGCGCATGCACCCGCTCCGGGCCCTCCGGGAACTGGCTGCAGTAGGCCATCAGCAGTGGGATCGCCGGAGTGATCCAGCCCGGAACGACCGGATCGCCCAGCAGGTGGTGGGTCAGATACAGCAGGCCGTTGAGCATGACCACCGCCAGCGCCACCTCGAAGGGCATGCCGAGGAATTCGGTCATCAGCGGAATCGCCGCCAGGTCCACCGCGCACATGAGCAGGCCCTGCATGTAATCGGAGATCTCGAAGCGGTAATGAATGAAAGGCAGACGCACCTTGAATGGCCCCACCGGCCAGTAGGGGGCTTCCACACCAAGGTCTTGTTGATGCAGTTCGGACATTTGAGTCACCCAGCTTTATTAGAGTTGTATTTCAGCCGGCCCCAGCACACTGAGGCCTTTCATCTTCGTTGCGGTAATCAGTAGGCAGCGCGGTAGATCTGTTCGATATCGCCAGCCGTCAGGCGCCGCGGATTGTTGCGCATCAGGCGGTCGATCTTGCTGGCTTCCTCGGCCATGGCCGGGATGGCGTCTTCCGGCACGCCGAAGCTGCGCATGCCCTTGGGAATGTCGACGCTGGCGCACAGCTCGGCCATGGCCTCGACGGCCAGGTCGGCGGCGGCCTTGTCGCTCAGGCCATGCGTTTGCACACCGAGAGCAGCAGCGATCTCGGCCATGCGCTCGACACAGGCCAGCTTGTTCCAGGCCATCACGTAGGGCAGCAGCAAGGCATTGCTGACGCCATGAGCGATGTTGAAGCGCCCGCCCAGCGGATAGGCCAGCGCATGCACGGCGCCCACGCCGGCATTGCCGAAGGCCATGCCGGCCATGAGGCTGGCGGTGGCCATGTCTTCGCGAGCGACCAGATCCGCCGGGTTGGCATAGGCCTTGGGCAGCGCCTTGGCGATCAGCTTGATGGCGCCAATGGCCAGGGCGTCGGTGATCGGCGAGGCGTTGACCGACAGGTAGGACTCCACCGCGTGCACCAATGCATCGACGCCACTGGCAGCGGTCACGCCGCGCGGGCAGGTCAGGGTCATCAGCGGGCTGACCAGGGCCACATCGGGCAACAGGTAGTCGCTGACGATGCCCTTTTTCAGTTGCGCCTGCTTGTCGGAGAGGATCGACACGTTGGTCACTTCCGAGCCGGTGCCGGCGGTGGTCGGGATGGCAATCAGCGGCGGCCCCTTGCGCTTGATCTGATCGACGCCGAACAGCTCTTCCAGCGCACCGTCATGACCGACGTAGCCGGCCACGGCCTTGGCGATATCGATGGCGCTGCCGCCACCGACGCCGATCAGACCATCGTGACCGCCGTCGCGATAGACCTTGGCGCAGGCTTCGACGATGGCGATCTCCGGCTCCGGTTCGACACCGTCATAGATGCCATAGCGGCGCTCGCCGAGCTGTTTGAGGACATGCTCGACCGTACCGGACTTGATCAGGATGGCGTCGGTGACGATCAGCGGATTGGTGATATTCAGTCGAGGCAGTTCGAGCGCCAGTTGCTCCACGGCACCCTGGCCGGTCAGCAGCTTGTTGGCGATCTTGAATGCGGCAGTGTTCATCAGCAGGCCCCTTATGCGTTGTTGTGCTGAGCGGGTTCGGGGCTTGCCATAGCCATTCCTGTGCCAGCTCGCCGAAAGCGGCGTGGTAGAAGGCTTGCGTCGTTTTGTCACAGCACGCTGCGGGCTGCGCTTGATCAGAAAACCAATCAAAAGACCGTAATTCGATCCATTTTTCAATCAACCCTATTCCCAGCGCTTCATCTTCTGCACCAGCGTCGCCTGGCTGAGACCAAGCACCTTGGCTGCTTCGCGGGTGGTCTTGTGCTGCATCAGCGCACGGCGGATGAGGCGCCGCTCGAGGTTCTCCACCTGTTTGCGCAATGGCAGCAGATCGTCTTCGCTTGTGTCGCTGCGGGCGGTGCGCATCTCCTCCGGCAGGTCGAACAGCTCGATGCATTCGCTATTGCAGGTGACCACCAGGCGCTCGACCAGATTGATCAGCTCACGGATGTTGCCGGGCCAGGCGTAGTCGGTCAGTGCATCGAGCGCTTCGAGTTCCCAGCTCAGTGCGCGGCCATAACGCTGGTTGAACTCGGCCAGGTAGAAATCCAGCAGCGGCTGAATTTCCTCGGGCCGCTCGCGCAGTGCCGGGATGTGGATCGGCACGACGTTGAGCCGGTAATAGAGGTCGGCACGAAAACGTCCCTCGGCGACCATCGTGCGCAGGTCATGGTGGGTGGCGGTAATGATGCGCACGTCCACCTCTTTCAACTCCAGACCACCGACCGGAATGAAGCGGCTCTCCTCGATCACCTTGAGCAGCTTGACCTGCAGCGGCAGTGGCAGATCACCGATCTCATCGAGAAACACCGTGCCCTGGTGCGCCAGCTCCAGCAGACCGCGCTTGCCCTTGCTGCCGGCGCCGGTGAACGCGCCCGGCACATAGCCGAACAACTCGGCCTCGATCAGGTTCTCCGGCAGCGCACCGCAGTTCAGCGCCAGGAACGGCTGCGCCGCGCGCGGGCTGCTCTTGTGGATGTACTGGGCGATCAGGGTCTTGCCGACGCCGGTCTCACCCTGCAGCAGCACCTTCACGTCGCTGGCCGCGACCTGCCGCGCCTGCATGAAGACTCGCCCCGAAGCGGGCTTGTCGGCGACCGGGGAGGCATCGAGCAGATCGTCACGCTGCCCGGCATGCAGCTTGGCCGTGCTGTTGCGCAGCTGCTTCAGTTGCTGCAGCTCGTCGCGCTCGTGTTTCATGCGCAGCAGCTCGGTCATGTCGCGCACGGTGCTGACCACGTAGCGCACGCGTCCATCGGCAGCGAAGATCGGCGTACCACTGACCAGCAGGCGTTTGCCCTGGCTGACGCTCTGCATCAGCGACAGCGCCTTGCCTTCCTTGAGCACACGCAAGGACACCGACTGCGAGATCACGCCCTGCTCCACCAGCGCCTGCATGTGCTGGCCGACGACGTCCTCGGCACGCAGCCCGGTCAGGCGCTCATAGGCACTGTTGACCTTGAGGGTAATGCCATCGGCGTCGGTGATGTAGACGCCATCGTGCAACGCGTCGATCAGCTCACGAAAACCGGGATCATCGAAGTCCATCTGGCCGCCTTGTTGCGAAGGAGAGACTACACATTCTACGCCCGGAAACGAGCAAGGCCCCGCCGGTTTTCCGGCGAGGCCCTGAGCATGCGGCTACGGCGAGTTATTCCGGCGCAGAAGTTCGCAGCTTCTCGCTACGCCCACGCAGCCACTCCAGAGTCAGCAGCAGCAGGACGGAGAAACCGATCAGCAGGGTCGCTGCGGCGGCGATGGTCGGCGACAGGTTCTCGCGGATGCCGCTGAACATCTGCCGCGGCAGGGTGGCCTGCTCGGGGCCTGCGAGGAACAGGGTCACCACCACTTCGTCGAACGAGGTGGCGAAAGCGAACAGCGCACCCGAGATCACCCCAGGCGCGATCAGCGGCAGGGTCACCCGGCGAAACGCCGTCAGCGGCGAGGCGCCGAGACTGGCGGCGGCGCGCACCAGGTTGTGGTTGAAGCCCTGCAGCGTGGCCGACACGGTGATGATCACGAACGGCACGCCGAGCACCGCGTGTACCAGGATCAGCGACAGGTAGCTGTTGCCCATGCCCAGCGGCGCGAAGAACAGGTAGCTGGCCACACCGATGATCACCACCGGGACGATCATCGGCGAGATCAGCAGGCTCATCACCAGCGCCTTGCCACGGAACTCGCCACGGGTCAGGCCGATGGCCGCCAGGGTACCGAAGACCATGGCCAGCAGGGTGGCGGCCGGGGCGATGATCAGGCTGTTCTTCAGCGAGCGCATCCAGTCGGCGGACATGAAGAAGTCCTCGTACCAGCGCAGTGAGAAGCCCTGCAACGGGTAGACCAGGAAGGTGCCGGAGTTGAACGACAGCGGCACGATCACCAGCACCGGCAGGATCAGAAACAGCAGGACCAGGCCGCAGAGAATGCGCAGGCCGTAGTACCAGAGGCGCTCGACGGGGGACATGTAGGGGCTGAGCATGGCTGTGACTCCATTTAGCGTTTAGCTCCTCTCTACCGCGTGCGGGAGAGGGGTTGGGGGAGAGGGTTTGGTAAACAGCCGCCCTCTCCCGCCCTTCGGGCACCCTCTCCCGCAAGCGGGAGAGGGTCATCAGATAGCCTGCTACGCAGGCGTGTTCTATGGCCGCTTTTAGCCAAGCCTCAGCTTGCTGGCGCCGACCAGCCAGCTGTACACCACATAGAGCACCAGGGTCGCAGCCAGCAGCAGGCCGCCGAGAGCCGTGGCCATGCCCCAGTTGATGGTGGTGTTGGTGTAGAAGGCGACGAAGTAGCTGATCATCTGGTCGTTCGGGCTGCCCAGCAGCGCCGGGGTGATGTAGTAGCCGATGGACAGGATGAACACCAGCAGGCAACCGGCGCCGACACCGGCCAGGGTCTGCGGGAAGTACACCCGCCAGAAGCTGGCGAACGGGTGGCAGCCGAGCGACACCGCCGCACGCATGTAGCTGGGCGAGATGCCCTTCATCACGCTGTAGATCGGCAGGATCATGAACGGCAGCATGATGTGGACCATGGCCACGTACACGCCGCTGCGGTTGAACACCAGTTGCAGCGGTTGCTCGATGATGCCCAGCGATATCAGCGCGCTGTTGATCAGGCCGCCTGACTGCAACAGCACGATCCAGGCCGCCACCCGCACCAGAATCGAGGTCCAAAACGGTAGCAGCACCAGAATCATCAGCAGGTTGCCCTGACGGGTCGGCAGGTTGGCCAGCAGGTAAGCCAACGGATAGGCCAGCACCAGGCAGATGGCGGTGATCACCAGGCTCATCCAGAAGGTACGGGCGAAGATATCCAGATAGATGGCCTGATCCGGCGTGGCCTTGGCCAGTTCGCCGAGGTCGTCGATACGATGATCGAGCGCGGCCAGCAGGTAATAGGGGGTGACCGACGAAGCATTGCGGCGGATCACCTGCCAGTAGGCAGGGTCGCCCCAGCGCTCGTCCATATCGAGGAAGGCCTCCTGGTAGGACGCCGGCTCCTCGCGCAGCGGCAGCTTGCGTGCGGTACTGCTGACCAGGCTACGGAAGCCCGCCAGCTCCATGTTCAGGCGCTTGGACAGATCGCCCAGGCTCTGGTTACGCCGCGCTTCGAGCATATCGCTGGCAATCGCCCGGTACGCCGCCTCATCCGGCAGGCCACGGCCATCCCAGGCAGCAATCGCCTCGACGGTGCGCGGTAGGCTGCCGACCACTTCCGGGTTGTCCACACTGCGCAGCAGCAAGGCGCCGATGGGCAGCAGAAAGGTCAGCAGAAGGAACAGCAACAGCGGCAGGATCAGCGCCTTGGATTTCAGGCGATTGAAACGCTCGGCACGAGCCAGTCGCTGCTTCAGGCTCGGCCCGGGCAAATCATTGGCAGGCAGTACGGCGGCCATGGACAACTCCGCAAGCAAGAAAGAAATTCAGACGGCCCCGCCACGAGACGGGGCCGGATAGGCGACTTAGCGCGCGGCCCAAGCGTTGAAGCGCTGCTCCAGCTGCTCGCCGTAGTCAGCCCAGAAGGTCACGTCGATGGCCACCTGGTTGGCGATGTTTTCCGGGGTGGTCGGCATCAGGTTCAGACGCTCCGGCGCCAGCAGCTCGATGGCCTGCTTGTTGGCCGGGCCGTAGGCGATGTTCTCCGAGTAGGTTTTCTGCGCTTCGGGTTTGACCGAGAAGGCGATGAATTCCTTGGCCAGTTCGGCATTCTTGGCGCCACGCGGGATGGCCCAGGAGTCGAAGTCGTAGATGCCGCCATTCCACACCACCTGCAGGTTGCTCTCGCCCTGCACCGCCGCGATGCGGCCGTTGTAGGCCGAGCTCATCACCACGTCGCCGGAGGCGAGGTACTGCGGCGGCTGAGCGCCAGCTTCCCACCACTGGATGTTCGGCTTGAGCTCATCGAGTTTCTTGAACGCGCGATCCTGGCCTTCCTTGGTGGCGAGCACCTTGTACACGTCCTTGACCGGCACGCCGTCGGCCATCAGGGCAAATTCCAGGGTGTACTTGGCGCCCTTGCGCAGGCCGCGCTTGCCCGGGAATTTCGCCACGTCCCAGAAGTCGGCCCAACTGGTCGGCGCCGCGCTGAGTTTGTCGGCGTTGTAGGCCAGCACCGTGGACCAGACGAAGAAGCCTACGCCACACGGCTGGATGGCGCCGTCGATGAAGTTGGCTTCATCGCCGAACTGCGCCGGATCGAGCTCCTCGAACAGGCCTTCATCGCAACCACGGGCCAGCTCCGGCGACTCCACCTCGACCAGATCCCAGCTCACGCTGCGGGTGTCGACCATGGCTTTGACCTTGGCCATTTCACCGTTGTATTCGCCGCCCAGCACCTTGTTGCCGGTTTCCTTCTCGAAGGGTTCGTAGAACGCCTTGACCTGCGCCGCCTTGTTCGCGCCGCCGAAGGAAACCGCCGTCAGGTCCACCGCCAGTGCCGGCATGGCACAGCTAACGCCCAGGGCCAACGCCGCGAGCTTCAGGGATTTCGTCATTCTTATCAGCTCCTCTGTGTTACGGGGTAAAGGTGAAGCACTGCGCGCAACGCTCACTCGACTTGGAGTGGATCAAGCGCGCGGACATGCTCGACAGACCAGCCGAGCGGAACCAAGTCACCAACCGCCAGCGCCGGATCGAGCTCGGCCACGGGTTGTTTGACGTAGAAATCGGATTTGCCACAGACCTCCATGCGGATACGCACGTGATCGCCCAGGTAGATGAACTCGGCGATGCGCCCGGAGAAACGGTTCGGGCAGGCTTCGCTGTGGCCGTTGAGACGGATGCGCTCGGGGCGGATCGACAGGCTCACCGACTCACCCACAGCACCGACGTTGACCGCCGTGGCGCGCACTTCTTCACCCCGCGCCAGGCGCACCACGCACTGCTCGCCATCGCGACTGACCAGCTCGCCAGTCAGACGATTGTTCTCGCCAATGAACTGGGCGACGAAGGTGTTATGCGGCGCTTCGTAGAGTTCGCGCGGCGGCGCGATCTGCTGGATCTCACCCTGATGGAACACGGCCACGCGGTCGGACATGGTCAGCGCCTCGCCCTGGTCGTGGGTGACGTAGACCACGGTCACGCCCAGGCGCTGGTGCAGGTGCTTGATCTCCATCTGCATGTGTTCGCGCAGTTGCTTGTCCAGTGCGCCGAGAGGTTCGTCCATCAGCACCAGCTGCGGCTCGAACACCAGCGCACGGGCCAGGGCCACACGCTGCTGCTGACCACCAGAAAGCTGGCCGGGGTAACGGTTGCGGAAGCTGTCCAGCTGCACCATCGACAGCGCGCGCTTGACCCGCTCGCTGATATCGGTGCGCGACATGCCGCGCACGCTCAGCGGGAAAGCCAGGTTCTCGGCCACGGTCATATGCGGGAACAGCGCGTAGTTCTGGAACACCATGCCGATGTCGCGTTTGTGCGGCGGCAGTTTGTTCAGCGAGCGGCCATCGAGGAGGATCTCGCCAGCGGTCGGCGTCTCGAAACCGGCCAGCATCATCAGGCTGGTGGTCTTGCCGGAACCGGACGGGCCGAGCAGGGTGAGAAACTCGCCCTTGCGGATATCCAGGTTGAGGTCTTTGACGATCAGCGTTTCGCCGTCATAGCTCTTCTGTACGCCACGGAAGCTCACCAGTACATCGTTTGCCATCACACCACACCCTTGTTCTTGTCTCAGGCCGATGAGCCAAGATTAGGTCGGCGCGGCAGGCTGAAAAATCGGGCAGGATGACAAGCTGATATCAGGCGCGAGGAGAATCTGTTGTAGGAATCGCCCTACAAATTCCGAGTGACTGCCTCGGCTTTCGAGCGCCTGACGAACCGTAGGATCGGTTGGGCGGCATTTCGCTTCAGCCGCGATGAATTGCCTATGAGAGCTTCGCGGCTGAAGCCGCTCCTACGGACACTGGTCTCAGACCAGGCGGTGCTCCATCGCGTAGCGCACCAGGTCGGCCATCGAATGCGCGCCGAGCTTCTGCATCAGGCGCGCCTTGTGCGTACTCACGGTCTTGTTGCTGATCGCCAGGTGCAAGGCGATGTCGTTGACGCCCTCACCCCGCACCAAACGTTCGAACACCGAGAACTCGCGCTCGGACAGTTGCGCGTGGGGCGGGCGCGAATCGGTCAGGCCCACCTCGAAGACCATGCGGTCGGCCAGCGCCGGGTCGATATATCGACCACCGCCGGCCACCTTGCGAATCGCAGTGATCAGCAGCGCCGGGTCGCTGTCCTTGGTCGCGTAACCGGCGGCGCCAACCTTGAGCGCGCGCGCCGCCATCTGCGCCTCGTCGTGCATCGACAGCACCAGAATCGCCGGGGCCTCGTTCAGCGCGCGGATACGCGGAATAGCCTCCAGACCGTTGACACCGGGCATGGAGATATCCAGCAGCACCACATCGCAAGGCGTGCGGCGCAGCACCTCGATCAGCTGCTCGCCATTGCAGGCTTCGCCAGCCACCTCGAGATCACGCGCCATGCCGATCAGTTGCTTGATGCCTTCCCGCACGATGGTGTGGTCTTCGGCCACCAGTACCCGAATCACGCTGCGATCTCCTCTTCCAGATTGATGCGCGCGCACAGGGTAGTGCCCTCGCCCGGCTGACTGTCAATCTGCAACTGGCCGCCGAGCATGAGCATACGCTCCTGCATGCCGACCAGGCCGAAGGATTGCCCAGGCTTGCGCAGCGCCGGATCGAAGCCCTTGCCATCGTCGACCACCGACAGACACAGGCTGCCTCCCTCCTGCCACAGACGCACCTCGACGCTGTGAGCGCCAGCGTGGCGCATGACGTTGGTCAGCGCCTCCTGGAGAATGCGGAACATGCCAATGGCCTGGGCATCCGGCAGATGCGGCAGGTGCTCCGGCACTTCGACCAGGCAGGGAATCTGCGTGCGCTCCTCGAAGCGCCGCACCTGCCACTCGATGGCCGAGGCAATGCCGGCATCGAGAATTGGCGGACGTAGCGCCGTGGCCACGTCGCGCACCAGCTGGAACAACTGGGCGATCAGACGCTTCATGCTGACCAGGCGCTCGTCCAGCTCGGGCATCTGCCCGGCGCATACCAGCTCGCACATCGCCGTCTCCAGCTTGAGCACGGTCAGCACCTGACCCAGCTCGTCGTGCACTTCGCGGGCAATACGCGCCTTCTCTTCTTCACGCACGCTTTCCAGGTGTGCCGACAGTTCGCGCAGACGCGCCCGCGAATCGGCCAGCGCCAGCTCGGCCAGCTTGTTCTCGGTGATATCCCAGAGGATGCCGTCCCACGCCACTCGACCATTGCCTAACGACCTCGCGGTGGTACGAATGTCGGCCCACAGCACCTCCTGCTCGGCAGTGAGGATGCGCCCCTGCCAATACCAGTCGCTCTCGCCTTCCAGCGCCAGTGTCTGGCTGTTCAGATAGCTGCTCAGATCCTGCGGATGCACCAGGCTGCGGATGCCGCGCTCCTCACGCTGCAGCTCCTGCGCCGGCCAGCCGACCATGTCCTGGCTGGCCTCGCTGATGTAGGCAAAGTTGACCATCGCTCCCGGCCCGGCGCGCTCCAGGCGAAACACCAGACCAGGCACGTTGCCGGCAATGCCCTTGAAGCGCGCCTCGCTCTCCTCCAGCGCCGCACGCGCCCGACGGCGTTCGGTGACATCGCTGAGAAACACCACCAGGTACTCGGCCTGGCGATAGCGTAGAAAACTCAGCGATACGTCAGCCGGCATACGACTGCCATCGGCGCGCAGGCAGTCGACCTCGAAGCTGGGTGAACCCTCGTCCTGCTCGCGCACGCGCTTCCACAGGTTGAGCCAGCGGTCCATATGCAGGCCGGGCTCCAACTGACTCAATGGCTTGTCCACCAGCTCACCGGGGGCGTAGCCGAGCATGCGTTCGGCAGCGCGGTTGGCGTAGCGCAGGTGACTGTCCCAGTTGACCCAGAGAATGCCCACCGTGCTGTGGTCGATGGAGAACTGGCTCAGGCGCAGCGCCTCGGCGGCCTGCTGGTGACGATCCAGCTCGCCACGCGCGCCCAGCAGCCCTCGCTCGAGCAAACGCGTCTGCTGTCGTTGCCGATACAGCGCGGTTGCCCCCAGCATCAGCAGCAGGCCGAAAAATAGCGCGAGCGTCTTCCAGAAGCCGACGAAATCGGTGGACTGCGGATAGCGCAAAGGCATCCAGGTTTCGCGCAACTCCTCCAGTTCGCGAGCCGGCAGCGCCTTCAGGGTCTGATCGACGATGCCGGACAACAGTGCTTGATCGCGGCGCGTGGCCAGGCGCAGGAGCTGCGGCAAACCGATATCGCCAACGATGCTCAGGCTGGAGAAACGTGATTCGCGCAGCAGCAGGCTGAGGCTCGCCTCGTCCAGCACTGCATAACTGACCTCCTGATTCAGCACCAGCAACAGCGCCGAACGCTCCGAAGACGTCGCCCGCAGACGCAGGTTGGTATGAGTACGCTCCAGGTATTCGGCAGCCTGGCTCGGCGAGCGCAGGGCGACCATCTGCTCCAGCGGCAACTGGTCGAGGTCCACCGCACCATTGCCGCTGCGCTCGCCGACCACCAGATGCGGTACTCGCAGGTAAGGCATGGAGTAATGCCAGATGCGCAGGCCAGCCGGCGTCTGCTGCAGGCCTGGCGCCAGATCCACCTCGCCCGCGCTGGCTGCCCGCTCCAGGGCCTCCAGATTCGGATACAGGCGCCAGTCAGGCGCGACGCCCATGCCTTCGAGCAGACGCTGCATCAGTTCGACATTGGCGCCCGTCAGCTGCCGGTTCTGGCCACGCAGAACCCAAGGTGCCTGCTGGATCAGCCCCACGCGCAGCACGGGATGCTCCTTGAGCCAGGCGCGCTGCTCGGCATCGAAAGCCGGGCGTAATGGCATGCGCGCGCTCTCGGCCCAAGCGGTGGAAACAGCCAGCATCAGCAGGAGGGCGAGGGAACGAAGAAGGCAATTCATGCACGGCGAATCCGGTGACGCGATCCCCTACCTTACTCCAGTCTTGCGCCAATCGCCTGACAAAAGCGGAGCCCGGCATTAGGCTCTGTAGCAGACGATCAGGAGCCTCATCGATGCGCCTTCATTCACTAGCACTGCTCGGTTTCTGCCTGCTCTCCTGTCCCGCGGCCTGGGCCGAGGAGCCGGCCGAGGATGCACCGGCTGATAGCGCCGACGCCCCTGCGGCGAGCGAACGTCCGCTGTTGCCCGAACGCAGCATCAGCGACGCGCAGACGCTGGAGCAACGTCTGGACAAACGTGAGCAGCAGATGCTGCAGGCCGGCGCCGAAAGTTTTCTCGCCCTGTGGCTGCCTGCCAACGTCGGCGAGCCCAGTGGTGCGGTGATTCTGCTGCCCGGTGATGTGGAAAACGCCGACGGCGCCGCCGCGATCGGCCCGCTGCGGCGCAAGCTGCCCGACGCCGGCTGGCACAGTCTGAGCCTGACGCTGCCGGACCCGGACGGTGACCCGCTGCCACTGCGCACTGCCACCACTGCAACAGCGGCACCGCAAAGCGATGCCCCCACTACCGAGAGCACTCCTGCCGTCGAAAGCCCGCCCGACGCGACCATAGACGAGGCTACACAACCAGCCGACAGCGGCGCGATCAGCCCGGATCAACGGCGTCAGGCGCATGTCGAGCGGGTGATGGCCCGCATCGATGCCGCCATCGCCTTCGCCAACCAGCAGCAGGCCAGGGAAATCGTCCTCCTCGGTCATGGCAGTGGCGCCTACTGGGCTGCGCGCTACCTGAGCGAGCGCCAGCCGGACAACGTGCAGAATCTGCTGATGGTGGCAGCCGAACTACCTGCCGGCTTTGCGCCGCCACTGGATGAGATGGTCGCGCAGCTGGCCGTGGCCACCGGCGACTTCTTCTACAAGGATCAAGCCACCGAGCGCATGGCTGCGTTGAAACGCCTGCAGGCGAGCAAGCGAGCCAAGCTGCCCACTTACATACAGGTATCGATGAAAGCCCTGCCGGGTAACCTGGATGTTCAGCAAGAGCAGCTTTACCGCCGTCTACGTGGCTGGTTGACGCAGCATATTCGCACCGCAGGCAGCTAGCAGTCCGTTGAAAACTACCTGCTAGCGAATGCCTCGGCGCTGGCGAATCAGCGCATAGGCCTGATGCAGTTGGCGCGTGGTGTCGGTGGCTTCACGAATGCGCTCAGGCGAGGCGCCGGAGCCGGCCAGTTTGTCCGGGTGATGGCGGCTGAGCAGACGCCGGTAGGCGCGCTTGATCTGCTCAGGCTCGCTGCCTTCATTGACGCCCAACAGGCGCAGCGCCTCCTGGTAACTGCCGCCGGCCGGTGCCGGTTGCTGACTGCGACGCGGCGCGTATTCCTCGCCCAGGCTATCGAGCCGGGTGCTGTCCCAGCCGAGCCACTTGCCCCAGAGCAGAATCAGCTCATGCTCACTGGCCGATACTCGTCCATCGACCCAGGCCATGCGCCAGCAGGCTCGAAGCATGGCATCGGCGCGCTCACGCTGACGCTGCAGCGGTGCACGCAGGTTGTCACGCCCGGTCTTGCCACGGGCGAAGGCCTCGATGGCGCGTCGCTGAGCCGCAGCGTCCAACCCCAGCCTTTGCATCTCCGAGCGAGCCTGCTGGATATGGCTCTGCACCACCCGGCCGTCGCTCTTGGCCAGACGCCCCAGCATCAGAAACAGCAGGTCGTCATCCGACGGCGCCGCACGACCGCCCAGACGCTCGCGCAGATTATCCCAGCCATGCAGGCGCAGACGACGGTCCAGCACCTGCCCGAGCAGACCGCCCAGCAGAGCACCAGGGATGCTGGCCAGGGCGAGCCCGGCCGCTGCCCCGAGCATGGTGGCCGGCCACAACACCTAACGTGCCTCCTGCAGCAAGCGCTCGACTTCGGCCAGGCGCTCGTGCGTACCGACGTCGACCCAGCAGCCGCCATAGTGCTCGCCACTGACCTGCCCGGCCGTCATCGCCTCACGCAGCAGCGGCGCCAGCTTGAAGGCACCGGGCTGAGAAGAGCCGAACAGACGCGGGTGCAGCACGGCGATACCGCTGTAGGTCAGCCGCTCGCCTGTCGCCTCACCGTCACGAACCTGACCCGCAGCCAGAACGAAATCGCCCTGCGGGTGATGCGCCGGGTTATCCACCAGCACCAGGTGCGCCAGACCGGCGAGCGGCTCACGCAACGCGGCGAAGGCGTAGTCGGTGAAGACATCGCCATTGACCACCAGAAATGGCTCTGCACCCAACAGCGGCAGCGCCTTGAAGATGCCGCCCCCCGTTTCCAGCGGCTCACCTTCGGGGGAATAGACGATACGCACACCGAAGCGCGAGCCATCGCCGAGGTAGTCCTCGATCTGCTGGCCTAGCCAGGCGTGGTTGATCACCAGCTCGGTGAAGCCAGCAGCGGCCAGGGCGCGGATGTGGTACTCGATCAACGGCACGCCCGCCACCTGCACCAGCGGTTTGGGCGTATGCAGCGTCAAAGGACGCATGCGCTCGCCCTTGCCCGCCGCGAGGATCATCGCCTTCATGCACGTGCCCCTTCATCTTTCGCCAGGCAGGCGAACAGCTCACCCAACTCGGCGAGCTCCGGCCGACGCGTCAACACAGCCTCTATATAAGAGAAGAAACGTGGCACATCGCCAAGGTACTTGGGCTTGCCATCGCGGTGGCAGATGCGCGCGAAGATGCCGATGACCTTGAGGTGGCGCTGCACGCCCATCAGGTCGCTGGCACGCAGAAAGTCCTCGAACGATGCCTGTAGCGGAATGCCCGCCGCCTTGGCACGCTCCCAGTAGCCGTGCAGCCAGCCCCGCACGCGCGCCTCGGGCCAGCTGAGGAAGGCATCCTTGAACAGGCAGGTGATGTCGTAGGTGACCGGGCCGTTGACGGCATCCTGAAAGTCCAGAACACCGGGGTTGGGCGAGCTCTGCATCAGGTTGCGCGGCATGAAGTCGCGGTGCACCACCACCTTGGGCTGCGCCAGGGCGCTGTCGATCAACAGGCGGCTGATACGCTGCCAGGCGGCCTCCTGCTCGGGTGTAAAGGTAAGCCCCAGGTGGCGTTGTACGTACCACTCGGGAAACAGCTGCAACTCACGACGCAGCAACGCCTCATCGTAATGCGGCAGATGGCTGTCGAGGGGCAAGCGCTGCTGCAGCAGCAAGGCCTCAATGGCATCGTCGAACAACTCGTCGGCATTATGTTCGTTTATCACGTCCAGATAGGTCTGACGGCCCAGGTCATCGAGAATCAGGAAGCCCTGCTCGAGATCGGCAGCCAGCACCTGCGGCACATGCACACCGGCGCTGGACAGCAAGGCGGCGATACGCACGAAGGGCTCGCAGTTTTCCTGAGGTGGCGGCGCATCCATCAGGATCAGGCTGCGCTCACCGGCCTGCCAACGAAAATAGCGGCGAAAGCTGGCGTCGCTGCTGGCGGGAGTGAGCTCGGCCTCAGGCACCACTCCCCATTCGCGTGCTGCGAAGAGAGGGGGCAGTTGCTCGGCGAGCCAGGTTTGCAGCTGTTGCAGACGTACATCGTGTTCAGACATCAAGGGGTCTCCGACGGCGCTAGCCGTTGCGCGGGTCATGCTTTATTATCCAGCATCTTTTTCAGCCCATCGAGAGGCGTGCGGCCCCTGGGCCGATAGCGCGCAGGAAGCCCGGACTAACAAGATGGCAGTAAAATACCCCGCGTTCCGCAAGAAATTCCCGCTGCTGGTCACCGGCAGCCTCCTGGCCTTACAGCCCGCGTTCAGCCTACAGTCCTTTGCCGCCGAGCAATACGATTGCCAGGCGTCGCCCACGGGCGGCTGGGCCTGCGCGCCGAAATCAGCGGCCAGCGCCCTGCCTCCGCGCCCGGTGCACAGCCGTGATGCTGTCAGCACCGGTGGTGCCACCAGCCAGGCAGTAGCCAAGCAGGAGGCTGCGCCGGTGCTGGTCACCGAGAGCAAGGGCCGCGCCCTCGCCTCGCGCAGCCCCGATTACAGTCACTTGGACTGGGTCCCGCGCGATAAGTTGACTGCCGCGCAACTGGCCGAGGCCGGTCCTTACTGTGCAGGCGCCTACGTCGAGCCGCTGCGCCCGGGCATGGATGACACCACGCCGCTGGACGAGTCGCCGATGTACGTTTCCGCCAAGGCCTCGCGCTTCGAACAGGAAAAGCAGATCGCCACCCTCGCCGGTGACGTCGTCCTGCGCCAGTCCGGTATGCAAGTCGAGGCCGACGAGGCCAGCCTGCACCAGACGGAAAACCGTGGCGAGCTGGTCGGCAACGTACGCCTGCGCGACAAGGGCATGCTGGTGGTCGGCGACCGCGCCGAACTGCAACTGGATAACGGCGAAGCCCGTATCGACAACGCCGAATACGTGATGCACCAGGCTCACGTGCGCGGCAGCGCGCTCTACGCCAAGCGCGAAGAGACCGCGATCATCCGCCTCAAGGATGGTACCTATACCCGTTGCGAACCGGGCGACAATGCCTGGCACCTGAAAGGCAACAACGTCACCCTGAACCCGGCGACCGGCTTCGGCACCGCAACCAACGTGACGCTGCGGGTCAAGGACATTCCGGTGTTCTACACCCCGTACATCTACTTCCCGATCGATGACCGTCGCCAGTCCGGCTTCCTGCCGCCGAGCATCGGCACGTCGAGCAGCAACGGCTTCTCGCTGCAAACGCCGTACTACTTCAACCTGGCGCCGAACTACGACGCCACGCTGTACCCGACCTACATGGCCAAACGCGGCCTGCTGATGGAAGGTGAGTTCCGCTACCTGACCGAGAGCAGCGAAGGTCAGATCGGCGCGGCCTACCTCGACGACAGCGAAGACGAGCGCAAACTGCAGTCCGAGTACGAAGATCAGCGCTGGATGTACAGCTGGCAGCACAAGCAGGGGCTGAACTCGCGCCTGCTCGCCGAAGTCGACTACACCGACATCAGCGACCCGTACTACTTCCAGGATCTCGATACCGATCTGGGCATCGACAAGCAAACCTACGTCGACCAGCGCGGCACGCTGACCTATCGCGGTGACAGCTATACCGCACGTCTGAACGTGCATGCATACGAACTGGCCAACATCACCGATGTGACGCCGTATGACCGTCTGCCGCAGATCACGCTGGACGGCAAGCTGCCGTTCAATCCGGGTGGTCTGGACTTCACCTACGGCACCGAGTACGTACGCTTCGATCGCAACCTGCGCTCGGGCTTCTTCGTCGATAAGGATGGCGTCACCGGTCGCCCGCAAGACCTCTGGTACGACGAACGTCTGACCGGCCTATCAAGGGCCGATGGTGAGCGGCTGCACGTCGAACCAGGCGTTAGCCTGCCGCTGAACTGGAGCTGGGGCTTCGTCAAACCTCAGGTCAAGTACCTGCAGACCAACTACGACATCAGCCTGGATCAGCAAGGCAAAGACACGTTGCTGGCTGAGCAGAATTACAAGGGCACACAGAGCCGTGGCGTTGGCCTGTTCAGCGTCGACAGCGGCCTGTACTTCGACCGCAACACCCAGCTGTTTGGCAAAGACGCCCGTCAGACCCTGGAACCGCGCGCGTTTTACCTCTATGTGCCGGAAGAAGACCAGACCGACATCCCGGTATTCGACACGGGCGAGCCGACGTTCAGCTACGCCTCGCTGTGGCGTGAGAACCGCTTCAGCGGCAAGGATCGCATCGGTGACGAGAACAAGCTGTCGCTGGGCGTGACCAGCCGCTGGATCGAGTCGAACGGTTTCGAGCGTCAGCGTTTCAGCATCGGCCAGGCCTTCTACTTCGAAGACCGCAAGGTGCAGCTGCCGGGCATCGACTACCGTGCCCGCCAGGAAGCCACCGCCGACGTCTCGCCTTATGCGCTGGAGTACCTGTATCGCGTCAATCGCGACTGGCGCTTCTCTTCGACCTTCAACTGGGATCCGGACCAGCACGCCACCCGCTCGGGCAGCGCAATGTTCCATTACCAGCCGGAAGCCAACCCGAACAAGATCGTCAACTTCGGTTATCGCTATCGTAACGACACCGTGCGTTATGACCGTGACAGTGGTACCTGGACGACCAACCCGGACTACGGCAACGAGACCCTTGCCGACGGCTCGCCGAACCCCAACTACATCAAGAACTACTACAAGATCGACCAGCATGACTTCTCCGTCATCTGGCCGCTGGCTCCGCAGTGGAGCCTGATCTCACGCTGGCAGTACGACTATGGCCGCAACCGTACCCTCGAAGCCTTCGGTGGTTTCGAATACGACAGCTGCTGCTGGAAGCTGCGCCTGATCAACCGCTACTGGATCGATTACGACGAAGTCAGCCTCGACCCATCGCGCAACGACGAGCCGGACCGCGGCATCTTCCTGCAGATCGTCCTCAAGGGCCTCGGCGGCGTTGTTGGCAACAAGGTGGAAACTTTCCTCGACCAAGGCATTCAAGGTTACCGTGAACGTGAAGACCAAGCTTTCTGATCGCCTGCGCCCCCTGCTATTGGGCGCAGCACTGCTGGCAGCAACGGCTCAGGCCCAGGTTCGCCCATTGGATCGCGTCGTGGCCATCGTCGACAACGACGTGGTCATGCAGAGCCAACTCGACGCTCGCCTGCGTGAAGTGCAACAGACCATCGACAAGCGCGGTGGCGCCCTGCCTCCGGAGAACGTACTCAGCCAGCAGGTGCTCGAACGCCTGATCATCGAGAACATCCAGCTGCAGATCGGCGACCGCTCCGGCATTCGTATCACCGACGAAGAACTGAACCAGGCCATGGGCACCATCGCCCAGCGTAACGGCATGAGCCTGGAACAGTTCCGCGAAGCGCTGGCTCGTGATGGCCTGTCCTACGCCGATGCCCGTGATCAGGTGCGTCGCGAGATGATCATCAGCCGTGTGCGTCAGCGCCGCGTCGCCGAACGCATCCAGGTCACCGACCAGGAAGTGCAGAACTTCCTCGCCTCCGACCTGGGCAAGATGCAGTTGTCGGAAGAGTTCCGTCTGGCCAACATCCTGATTCCGGTTTCCGAGGGTGCGTCCTCCAGCGAAATCCAGGCCGCCGAGCGGCAGGCGCAGGAGGTCTATCAGCAGCTACAGCAAGGCGCAGACTTCGCCCAACTGGCGATTTCCCGTTCGGCCAGTGAAACCGCGCTGGAAGGCGGCGAGATGGGCTGGCGTAAAGCCGGTCAGTTGCCGCCGCCGTTCGACAACATGATCAGCCAGCTGAACCCGGGCGAAGTCACCGAGCCGGTGCGTACACCGGGCGGCTTCATCATCCTCAAGCTGATCGAGAAGCGTGGCGGCGATACTCAGGTGCGTGACGAAGTACATGTTCGCCACATCCTGATCAAACCTAGCGAGATTCGCAGCGAAGAAGAAACCCGTCGCCTGGTCGAGCGCCTGTATCAGCGCATCGTCGATGGCGAGGACTTCGCCGAACTGGCGAAGAGCTTCTCCGAAGATCCGGGCTCTGCACTCAATGGTGGCGACCTGAACTGGATCGACCCCAATGCACTGGTGCCCGAGTTCCGTGAAGTGATGAACAACACTGCCAGCGGCGAACTGTCCAAGCCGTTCAAGAGTCCTTACGGCTGGCACGTGCTGCAGGTTATGGGCCGCCGCGCCACTGACAGCAGCGCGCAGTTCCGCGAACAACAGGCCGCAAACCTGCTGCGTAACCGCAAGTACGACGAAGAGCTGCAGGCCTGGCTGCGCCAGATCCGCGACGAAGCCTACGTCGAGACCAAGCTGTAATAGCGGTATCGCTCCAAAAGCCCGGCCAAGTGCCGGGCTTTTTCGTTATTGGCCCGGCAGCGTAAACTGACGCCCCAGCCCGTACAGAGAGCGACCATGACTGCGCAGCACTGCTTTGCCCTCACACCTGGCGAGCCCGCCGGTATCGGTCCCGATCTCTGCCTGCTGCTGGCCCGGCAGGCGCAGCCAGCGCCTCTGGTCGCCATCGCCAGCCGCGAGCTACTGGCAGAACGCGCGAAGCAACTGGGGCTGAATATCGAATTACTGACCGTCGGCCCGCAGCAATGGCCAGACAGCCCCGCAGCGGCTGGCAGTCTCTACGTCTGGGACACGCCCCTGGCAACACCAGCCATCCCCGGCAAACTGACGCCCGCCAACGCCGCCTACGTGCTACAGACCCTCACCCGTGCTGGCCAAGGATGCCTGGACGGAACATTTGCCGGGATGATCACGGCGCCCGTACACAAAGGCGTGATCAACGAAGCGGGTATCGCCTTCTCTGGTCACACCGAGTTTCTCGCCGAACTGACCCATACCCAGCAGGTGGTGATGATGCTGGCAACCCGCGGCTTGCGCGTCGCGCTGGTCACCACTCACCTGCCACTGAAGGATGTCGCGGCAGCCATCACCACCGAACGCCTGGAGCGTGTGACCCGCATCCTGCATGCCGATCTGCAAAGCAAGTTCGGCATCGCCGAGCCACGCATCCTGGTGTGCGGGCTCAATCCGCACGCAGGCGAAGGCGGGCATCTGGGACGTGAGGAAATCGAGATCATCGAACCGACGCTTGAGCGTCTGCGCAGCGAAGGCATGAACCTGATCGGCCCGCTGCCGGCCGACACCCTGTTCACCCCCAAGTATCTCGAACATGCCGATGCCGTACTGGCCATGTACCACGACCAGGGCCTGCCAGTGCTCAAGTTCAAGGGCTTCGGTGCGGCGCTCAATGTCACGCTGGGCCTGCCGATCATCCGCACCTCGGTGGATCATGGCACCGCCCTGGATCTGGCCGGTACCGGCAAGGTGGACATCGGCAGCCTGCAGGTGGCACTGGAAACCGCCTACCAGATGGCCGCCAGCCGCCAGGAATGAACCACTGAGACCACGGCCCGCGCCCGCGGCGCCATTCGCTGGTAGACTGTGCGACTTTCTTTTTTGCATCCAGCCTCGAGCAAAACGCCTCGAGGCGCTGCGCGGAGCCGCACATGTCCGAATACCAACACCGCGCGCGCAAGCGCTTCGGCCAGAACTTCCTGCATGATGCCGGGGTGATCGACCGCATCCTGCGCGCCATTCGCGCCAAGGAAGACGAACGCCTGCTGGAAATCGGCCCAGGCCAGGGTGCCATTACCGAGGGTTTGCTCGGCAGCGGTGCGCAGCTCGACGTGATCGAACTCGACCTCGACCTGATCCCCATCCTGCAAGGCAAGTTCGGCGACAATCCGCGCTTTCGCCTGAATCAGGGCGACGCGCTGAAATTCGATTTCGCCCGCCTCGAAGCGGCGCCACGCAGCCTGCGCGTGGTCGGCAACCTGCCCTACAACATCTCCACGCCACTGATTTTCCATCTGCTGGACAACGCGCCACTGATTCGCGACATGCACTTCATGCTGCAGAAGGAAGTGGTCGAGCGCATGGCCGCCGGCCCGGGCGGTGGCGATTGGGGGCGGCTGTCGATCATGGTGCAATACCACTGCCGCGTAGAGCATCTGTTCAACGTTGGTCCCGGCGCCTTCAACCCGCCACCCAAGGTCGACTCGGCCATCGTCCGTCTGGTGCCGCATGAAACCCTGCCGCACCCGGCCAAGGACCATCGCCTGCTCGAACGCGTCGTGCGTGAAGCCTTCAACCAGCGCCGCAAGACCCTGCGCAACACGCTCAAGCAATTGCTGCCCGCCGAGGCCATCGAAGCGGCAGGCGTCGACGGTAGCCTGCGCCCTGAGCAGCTGGATCTGGCCGCCTTCGTCCGCCTGGCCGACCAGCTGGCCCTGCAGCCTTCGGCCGAGCAGGACTAAACTGCAATCACGCTCAACGGATCATGCGCATGTCCGACCCTCGCTATCAGATCGACGTCAGTGTCACCACCCGCTACCTGGCTGCGCAGTCGCAGCCGGAGCAGAACCGCTACGCCTTCTCCTACACCGTGACCATCGTCAATAACGGCGAGCTACCGGCCCAGCTGCTGTCGCGTCACTGGGTCATCACCGACGGCGACGGACGTGTACAGGAAGTCCGCGGCGCCGGGGTGATCGGCCAACAGCCGCATATCGCTCCCGGCGCCAGCCATACCTACAGCAGCGGCACGGTAATGGCCACGCAGGTCGGCACCATGCAGGGCAGCTACCAGATGCTCGCCGAGGACGGCAAACGCTTCGACGCGACTATCGCGCCGTTCCGTTTGGCTGTGCCGGGGGCCCTTCACTGATGGCGGTGTATGCCGTCGGCGACCTGCAGGGTTGCCTCAAACCGCTCAGGTGCCTGCTCGAGCAAGTGTCCTTCGATCCCGCGCAAGACCAGCTATGGCTGGTCGGTGATCTGGTCAACCGCGGCCCGCAGTCGCTGGAAACCCTGCGTTTTCTCTACTCCATTCGCCATGCGATCACCTGTGTGCTGGGCAACCATGACCTGCACCTGCTGGCTGTCGCGCACAATATCGAGCGCCTGAAGAAGGGCGATACCCTGCGCGAAATTCTCGATGCGCCGGACCGCAACGACCTGCTCGATTGGCTGCGCATGCAGAAGCTGGTGCACCACGACGCCGAACGCAAGGTGACCCTGGTACATGCCGGCATCCCGCCGCAATGGACGCTGAGCAAGGCACTGCGCCGCGCAGCCGAAGTCGAAGAAGCATTGCGTGACGATGCCCGTCTGCCGCTATTTCTCGACGGCATGTACGGCAACGAACCGGCCAAATGGAACAAGGAACTGCACGGCGTCACCCGCCTGCGGGTGATCACCAACTATTTCACCCGCATGCGCTTCTGCACGGCAGATGGGATGCTGGATCTGAAGAGCAAGGAAGGCGTCGGCAGCGCACCGCCAGGCTTCGCCCCCTGGTTCAGCCACCCGCAGCGAAAGATGCGCGGCGAGAAGATCATCTTCGGTCACTGGGCCGCGCTGGAAGGCAACTGCACGGAGCCCGGCCTCTACGCGCTGGATACCGGCTGCGTCTGGGGCGGTGCGATGACCCTGCTCGACGTCGACAGTGGAGCACTGCACCGCTGCACCTGCCCCAAGGAATAATCCCGCCTCCCATCCGGTAAAGGTTTCCGAACATGAGCGAATTCAAGCGTATTTCCCCACAACAGGCGCAGGAGCTGCGCACCCAGGGCGCCGTCGTGGTCGACATTCGCGACCCGCAGAGCTTCGCCAATGGTCATATCAGCGGCTCGCGTCACCTGGACAATCACTCGCTGCATGATTTCATCAGCCACGCCGACCTCGACGCGCCATTGATCGTCTCCTGCTACCACGGCAACTCCAGCCAGAGCGCCGCAGCCTACCTGGTCGGTCAGGGTTTCTCCGAGGTGTACAGCCTCGACGGCGGTTTCGAGCTATGGCGCGCCACCTACCCAAGCGAGACCGCGCAAAGTTCCGAAGAATAAATTTCTTCACGCGGCAAGCCGCGCCCGCTCTGGCCTGCCGCCACTTCCCGACGTACGGTAACATCCCGTTATCGTTGTCTCGCCCTTGACGCTCTGCAGAACGAACTATTCTGTTACTCAGGCCATCCCATTGAAGGTAAAGCCGGCCAACCGGCATCGGGCCATCGGTAACGACTTTTAGGTTTTGGGGGATTGTTCCCGACTTCTTCGGAGCCGGAGTTACCCAGCACCTGCACGCACGACCGATCCCGAGCCAGCTTTCAGCATCGAGCGAGGTGAAGTCATGAGCATTTTCAGTCACTTCCAACAACGTTTCGAGGCGACCCGCCAGGAGGATTACTCGCTGCAGGAGTACCTCGAGCTGTGCAAACAGGATCGCAGCGCCTACGCCACTGCGGCCGAGCGCCTGCTGATGGCCATTGGCGAGCCTGAACTGCTGGACACTTCCAGCGACTCACGGCTGTCACGCATCTTCTCCAACAAGGTCATCCGCCGCTATCCGGCCTTCGCCGACTTCCATGGCATGGAAGAGTGCATCGATCAGATCGTCTCCTACTTCAGGCATGCCGCGCAGGGCCTGGAAGAGAAGAAGCAGATCCTTTATCTGCTCGGCCCAGTGGGCGGCGGTAAATCCTCGCTGGCCGAAAAGCTCAAGCAACTGATGGAGAAGGTGCCCTTCTACGCCATCAAGGGCTCACCGGTATTCGAGTCGCCCCTGGGGCTGTTCAACGCCACCGAGGACGGCGCCATCCTCGAAGAGGACTACGGCATTCCACGGCGCTACCTCAACTCGATCATGTCGCCCTGGGCCACCAAGCGCCTGCAGGAGTTCGGCGGCGACATCAGCCAGTTCCGCGTGGTCAAACTGTACCCGTCGATCCTCAACCAGATCGCCGTGGCCAAGACCGAACCAGGCGATGAGAACAACCAGGACATCTCCGCCCTGGTCGGCAAGGTGGATATCCGCAAGCTGGAAGAATTTCCGCAGAACGACGCCGACGCCTACAGCTACTCGGGCGCGCTGTGCCGGGCCAACCAGGGCCTGATGGAATTCGTCGAGATGTTCAAGGCGCCGATCAAGGTCCTGCACCCGCTGCTGACCGCCACCCAGGAAGGCAACTACAACAGCACCGAAGGCCTCGGCGCGATTCCCTACAGCGGTATCCTGCTGGCCCACTCCAACGAGTCCGAGTGGCACAGCTTCCGTAACAACAAGAACAACGAGGCCTTCATCGACCGTATCTACATCGTCAAGGTGCCCTACTGCCTGCGCGTCACCGATGAAATTCGCATCTACGACAAGCTGCTGATCAACAGCTCGCTGGCCAAGGCGCATTGCGCGCCGGACACCCTGAAGATGCTCGCACAGTTCAGTGTACTGAGCCGCCTGAAGGAGCCGGAGAACTCCAACATCTACTCGAAGATGCGCGTCTACGACGGCGAGAACCTCAAGGACACCGACCCGAAAGCCAAGTCGATTCAGGAGTATCGCGACAGCGCGGGTGTCGATGAGGGCATGAACGGCCTGTCGACCCGCTTCGCCTTCAAGATCCTGTCCAAGGTATTCAACTTCGATCCGCACGAGATCGCCGCCAACCCGGTACACCTGCTGTACGTGCTGGAACAGCAGATCGAGCAGGAGCAATTCCCCGCCGAGGTGCGCGAGCGCTACCTGCGCTACATCAAGGAATACCTGGCGCCGCGCTACATCGAGTTCATCGGCAAGGAAATCCAGACCGCTTATCTGGAGTCCTACAGCGAATACGGGCAGAACATCTTCGACCGCTACGTGCTGTACGCCGACTTCTGGATTCAGGATCAGGAGTACCGCGACCCGGAGACCGGCGAGATTCTCAACCGCGTAGCGCTCAACGAGGAGCTGGAGAAGATCGAGAAACCGGCCGGCATCAGCAACCCGAAGGATTTCCGCAACGAGATCGTCAACTTCGTGCTGCGCGCCCGCGCCAACAACAACGGCAAGAACCCCACCTGGCTCAGCTACGAGAAGCTGCGCGTGGTGATCGAGAAGAAGATGTTCTCCAACACCGAGGATCTGCTCCCGGTCATCAGCTTCAACGCCAAGGGCAGCAAGGAGGATCAGCAGAAGCACAACGACTTCGTCAAACGCATGGTCGAGCGCGGCTACACCGAGAAGCAGGTGCGCCTGCTGTCGGAGTGGTACCTGCGGGTTCGCAAGTCTCAGTAAGCCCAATCCGGCGCGCGGCGCGTGCCGGGTCATTCGCTGCTCGCCCGTGGCCACGGGCGGGCAAGAACCTGTTCAAAGTCTCGCGAGCTAGAGCGCTGCCAGGCGAAAACAGGTGAGGACGCGGAGTTTACGAACTGTAAATGAGCAGTCCGAAACTGTTTTTAACGCAGCAGGGCCGACGCGCAGCAGACTCTGAACAGGTTCGAAGGAGATGTCATGAGCTACGTGATCGACCGACGCCTGAATGGCAAAAACAAGAGCACGGTTAACCGCCAGCGCTTCCTGCGGCGTTACCGTGAACACATCAAGAAGGCGGTGGAGGAAGCCGTCAGCCGGCGCTCCATCACCGACATGGAGCACGGCGAGCAGATCAGCATTCCCGGTCGCGATATCGATGAGCCGGTGCTGCATCATGGCCGCGGCGGCAAGCAGACCATCGTCCACCCCGGCAACAAGGAATTCACCGCCGGCGAGCGCATCCCCAGGCCGCAGGGTGGTGGCGGTGGGCGCGGCAGTGGCAAGGCGAGCAACTCCGGCGAAGGCATGGACGAGTTCGTGTTCCAGATCACCCAGGAGGAATTCCTCGATTTCATGTTCGAGGACCTGGAGTTGCCCAATCTGGTCAAGCGCCACCTGACCGGTGCGGAAACCTTCAAGACCGTGCGCGCCGGTATCAGCAACGAGGGCAACCCCTCGCGCATCAACATCGTCCGCACCCTGCGTTCGGCCCACGCACGGCGCATCGCCCTGTCTGGTTCCAGTCGCGCCAAATTGCGCGAAGCCAAAGCCGAACTGGAGCGATTACGCCTGGAAGAGCCAGACAACTTCGGCGATATCCAGGCCATTCAGGAGGAAATCGAACGCCTCAGCGCGCGCATCCACCGTGTGCCCTTCCTCGATACCTTCGACCTCAAGTACAACCTGCTGACCAAGCAGCCCAACCCCAGCTCCAAGGCGGTGATGTTCTGCCTGATGGACGTCTCCGGCTCCATGACCCAGGCCACCAAGGACGTGGCCAAACGCTTCTTCATCCTCCTGTACCTGTTCCTCAAGCGCAATTACGACAAGATCGACGTGGTCTTCATCCGCCACCACACCAGTGCCAAGGAAGTGGACGAGGAAGAGTTCTTCTATTCCCGGGAAACCGGCGGCACCATCGTTTCCAGCGCCCTGAAGCTGATGCAGGAAGTCATGGCCGAGCGCTACCCGATCAACGAGTGGAACATCTATGCCGCCCAGGCGTCGGACGGCGACAACTGGAATGACGATTCACCGGTATGCAGGGATATATTGATCAACCAGATCATGCCGTTCGTGCAGTACTTCACCTACGTCGAGATCACCCCACGCGAACACCAGGCGTTGTGGTTCGAGTACGAACAAGTGGCCGAAGCCTTCGCCGACAGCTTCGCCCAGCAGCAACTGGTGTCCGCCGCGGACATCTACCCGGTGTTCCGCGAACTGTTCCAGCGTCGCCTGGTGAGTTGAGGGCCAAGCCATGAATGCCAGCAGCAGAAAGCGCGAGCCGATCTCCACCGGATCGGAGTGGACCTTCGACCTGATCCGCCAGTACGACAAGGAAATCGCCCGCATCGCCGAGCGCTATGCGCTGGACACCTACCCCAACCAGATCGAGGTGATCACTGCCGAGCAGATGATGGATGCCTACGCCTCGGTGGGCATGCCGCTTGGTTACCACCACTGGTCATACGGCAAGCACTTCCTTTCCACCGAAAAAGGCTACAAGCGCGGGCAGATGGGCCTGGCCTACGAGATCGTGATCAACTCCGACCCTTGCATCGCCTACCTGATGGAGGAAAACACCATCTGCATGCAGGCACTGGTGATCGCCCACGCGTGCTACGGCCACAACAGCTTCTTCAAGGGCAATTACCTGTTCCGTACCTGGACGGACGCCAGCTCGATCATCGATTACCTGGTATTCGCCAAGCAGTACATCATGCAGTGCGAGGAGCGCTACGGCATCGATGCCGTGGAGGAGTTGCTCGACTCCTGCCACGCGCTGATGAATTACGGCGTCGACCGTTACAAACGCCCCTACCCCATCTCCGCCGAAGAGGAGCGTCGGCGCCAGAAGGAACGCGAGGAACACCTGCAGAAGCAGATCAACGACCTGTGGCGCACCATTCCCAGGAATGCAGGCAAGGGCAGCGAGAAGGACAGCAAGCGCTTCCCCGCCGAACCGCAGGAAAACATCCTCTATTTTCTGGAAAAACACGCGCCCTTGCTGGAGCCCTGGCAGCGCGAGGTGATCCGCATCGTGCGCAAGATCGCCCAGTACTTCTACCCGCAGCGCCAGACTCAGGTGATGAACGAAGGCTGGGCGACCTTCTGGCACTACACCCTGATGAACGATCTGTACGACGAAGGCCTGGTCACCGACGGCTTCATGATGGAGTTCCTGCAGTCGCACACCAGCGTGGTCTACCAGCCGCCGTTCGACAGCCCCTACTACAGCGGTATCAACCCCTACGCCCTGGGTTTTGCCATGTACCGCGACATCCGCCGTATCTGCGAAAACCCCACCGAAGAGGACAAACGCTGGTTCCCGGACATCGCCGGCAGCGACTGGCTGACCACGCTCAAGTTCGCCATGAACAGCTTCAAGGACGAGAGCTTCATCCTGCAGTTCCTCTCGCCCAAGGTGATTCGCGACTTCAAGCTGTTCGGCATTCTCGACGACGACCAGAAGGACGAACTGCTGGTGCCGGCCATTCATGACGAACCGGGTTACCGCACCATCCGCGAACTGCTCGCCGCGCAGTACAACCTGGGCAACCGCGAACCCAACGTGCAGATCTGGAACATCGACCGCCGCGGCGACCGCTCGCTGACCCTGCGCCATCAGCAGCACGACCGCAAACCGTTGGGTGACTCCACTGGCGAAGTACTCAAGCATCTGCACCGGCTGTGGGGCTTCGACATTCACCTGGAGGTCTGCCAGGGCGACCAGTTGATCACCACCCAGCATGTACCACCACGCGGCAGCTCGGAGAACGACAGCGAATACCCTAGGCTTGACCTGATCATTCCGCCGATTTGATCGCCTGCGCGCTCGACACGTTCTTCGGTATCCTCTGCGCTCAGTGGAGGAACATACATGCAGATCTACAAAGTCGGCGGCGCCGTGCGCGATCGCCTGCTTGGCCGCCCCATCAGTGAAGTGGACTGGGTCGTGGTCGGCGCCAGCGCCGAGCAGATGCTCGAACTCGGCTATCGCCCGGTGGGCGCCGACTTTCCGGTGTTCCTGCACCCGCAAACGGGCGAGGAATATGCTCTGGCCCGCACCGAGCGCAAGAGCGGGCGCGGCTATGGCGGTTTCACCTTCCATGCCAGCCCCGACGTCACCCTGGAACAGGACCTGATCCGCCGCGATCTGACCGTCAATGCCATGGCCGAGGACGACCAGGGTAACCTGATCGATCCCTATAACGGCCAGCAGGATCTTGAAGCCCGCATCCTGCGCCACGTTTCCCCGGCATTCGCCGAAGATCCGCTGCGTGTCTTGCGCGTGGCCCGCTTCGCCGCGCGCTATGCGCCGCTCGGCTTCAGCGTCGCACCAGAAACCCTGGCGCTGATGCGTCAGTTGGCAGAGTCAGGCGAACTGGCCCACCTCACCGCCGAACGCAGCTGGAAGGAAATCTCCCGCGCCCTGATGGAGCCGCGTCCGGACGTGTTCGTCCAGGTGCTGCGCGACTGCGGCGCGCTGGCCGCCCTGCTGTCAGAAGTGGACGATCTGTTCGGTGTGCCGCAACCGCAGGCACACCATCCGGAAATCGATACCGGCGAGCATGTGCTCAGCGTGCTGCGCCAGTGTGCGGAGCACGACCAGCCGCTGAACGTGCGCTGGGCCAGCCTGCTGCATGACGTCGGTAAAGGCCTGACGCCCGAGGATCAGTGGCCGCGGCATATCGCTCACGAGCAAAAGGGCCTGCGCCTGATCCAGGCCATCAACGAACGCTGCAAAGCGCCCCGTGACTGCGCCGAACTGGCAATGCTGGTTGGTGAGTTTCATACCCATGGCCACCGCGCGCTGGAGCTGCGCCCCTCGACGCTACTGGAACTGCTGCAACGCTTCGACGTGTTCCGCCGCCCGCAGCGCTTCGCCGAATTCGTTGCCGCCTGCGAGATGGATGCACGTGGTCGCCTGGGCCTGGAGCAACGCGAATACCCACAGGGCGCCTACCTGCTGGGCGCCGCCGAGGCAGCACGGCAGGTACCGGTCAAACCGTTGCTGGAGAAGGGATTCAAGGGTGCAGAGCTGGGCGAGGCGCTCAACCGCGAGCGTCTGCAGGCGCTCAAGGCCTACAAGGACCAATAGCCTGTAGGAGCCGCGCCTCGCAGCGAATTGTGGCCAAGCCGCAAATCTTTCTGAACGGCCACAATCGCTTTCGCCCCGGGGCGGGGCTCCTACACCGATACGCGCGATCAAACAGAAACCAGCCGTAGCCCGGATGCAATCCGGGGCGATTCTGAGGCCGCCACCCGGATTGCATCCGGGCTACGCAGGGCGCGTCTGCAGCAGCTCTGCCGGCGTCAGCTCGACACTGCGCCACTGGAAGGCCGCTGGCCATAGCTGCTGATCGATCTGCGCCGAAGCCCACAGCTCGGCGAACGAGCGGCCAGCCACCGGGTGCTGCAACTGCGGCGCCAACAGCGCCAGCGGCCAGAGCACGAAGGCGTTCTTGAGAATTTCCGCGCGCGGCAGGATCAGGCCGTTGAAGTTGCCGACCTGTTCGCCATACAGCAGCACGTCGATGTCCAGCGGCAAACCCTTGCGGTCCGGCGCGTAGCGGCCATTGTCGGCTTCGATGAATTTCAGGCGGCGGTCCAGCTCCAACAGCGGCAGCTCCGTCTCGCCGACCACCACCAGATTGAAGAAGTTGCCGCTCTTGATGCCCACCGCATGGCTCTCGAACACCGGCGAGCAGCGCATGTCACTGAGCAGCCCCGCCAACGCATCGAGACCTGCGGTGAGGTGAGCCTCGCGCTCGACATTGCTGCCGAGGCCGAGAAAGACCCGAGTCAGAGGCATCCGCGCTCGATCTCCACGCCCACGCCACCGCGAGCGGCTGGCACCGCGCCGGGCTTGGTCAGCTTCAGGCGCATCCAGGGAATGTTGAACTCTTCCATGAGGGTCTGCACCAGCCGTTCGGCGAAGGTTTCGACCAGGATGAACTGCGATTCGGCCGCGAAGGTCTGAATGCGCGCGGACACGCTGGCGTAGTCGAGCGCCAGGTTGAGGTCATCACCGGCGGCGGCTGGGCGGTTGTCCCAGGCCATCTGCAGGTCCAGGCGCAGGCACTGGCGAATCTCGCGCTCCCAATCGTAGGCGCCGATCACCGTGTCGACTTCCAGCCCCTCGATAAATACTCTGTCCACCCGCACTCTCCGCGCCACGACAAGGGCGCTGCACCTCGTTAGAATCGGGCCACCCCATGCCCTGGAATGGCCACCATGTTCTGGCTTCTGGCAATCCTTGCCTACCTGCTCGGTTCGCTGTCCTTCGCCATCCTGCTCAGCCGACTTGCAGGCGGGCCAGACCCGCGTGCCAGCGGCTCGGGCAACCCCGGCGCCACCAACATGCTGCGCGTGGCCGGCAAGAAACTCGCCGTGATGACGCTGATCGGCGACCTGCTCAAGGGCCTGCTACCGATCCTGATCGCCAAGCTGCTCGGCCTCAGCCTGCACCAGCAGGCTTGGATCGGCCTGGCAGCGGTTGTCGGCCATCTTTACCCGCTGTACTTCCGTTTTCGTGGCGGCAAGGGCGTGGCCACTGCCGCCGGCATGCTGCTCGGCCTCTACCCACCAGCCGCATTACTCGCCCTGGCGGCCTGGGCCCTGGTATTTCTGCTGACCCGCACCAGCTCTCTGGCCTCGCTGATCGCCACACCGCTGACGCTACCGCTGCTGGCCTGGCAGCAACCGGCGGCCTTGCTGCCCGCCTGCGTATTGACCGGACTGATCGTCTGGCGCCACCGCAGCAATCTGCGTGACCTGTTCGCCGGACGCGAACGGCGCTTTTAAGCAACCGGTCGGACCGCAAATCGCGGCTGAAGCCGCTCCTACAGAGCCTGGACTCGTTAAATCGCCGGCAACGACTCCATCGGCCAACGCGCCTGCACCTTGATCGCCAGGTCCTCATGCTGCCCGGCCAGCAAACGCTGGCACCCTGCGTAGGCGATCATCGCGCCGTTGTCGGTGCAGAAACGCGGACGCGCGTAGAACACCTTGCCCTTCATTTCGCCCAGCATACGTTCCAGATGCTCACGCAGCGCCTTGTTGGCACTCACGCCACCAGCGATGACCAGGCTGTTCAGCCCGCTCTGCTTGAGCGCGCGCTTGCACTTGATGGTCAGAGTCTCGACCACCGCCTGCTGGAAGGCCAGCGCGATGTCGCGACGGGCTTGGTCGAGGTCGTCACCGCTGTCGCGGCATTGCTGCCAGGTATTGAGCGCAAAGGTCTTGAGGCCGCTGAAGCTGAAATCCAGCCCCGGGCGATCGGTCATCGGCCGCGGGAAGACGAAGCGCCCCGGCGTGCCCTGCTCGGCCAGCTTGGCGATTTCCGGGCCGCCCGGATAATTCAGCCCCATCAGCTTGGCGGTCTTGTCGAAGGCCTCACCGGCGGCATCGTCCAGCGACTCGCCCAGCAACTGGTACTGGCCGATGCCATCGACTCGTACCAACTGGGTGTGGCCGCCGGACACCAACAAGGCGACGAACGGAAAGGCTGGCGGCTGCTCTTCCAGCATCGGCGCCAGCAAATGACCTTCCATATGGTGCACGCCGATGGCCGGCACGCCCCAGGCAAAGGCCAGCGCCTGCGCGCAGGAGGCACCGACCAGCAGCGCGCCGACCAGGCCGGGCCCCGCCGTGTAGGCCAGAGCGTCGATGTCGCTGGCCTGCTTGCCCGCTTCGTCCAGCACCTGGCGGATCAGCGGCAGCATGCGCTTGACGTGATCGCGCGAGGCCAACTCCGGCACGACGCCGCCGTAGACGCGATGCAGGTCGATCTGGCTGAACAGGGCGTCGGCCAGCAGGCCGCGCTCACTGTCATAGAGCGCGACGCCGGTTTCATCGCAGGAGGTTTCCAATCCCAGTACGAGCATGGAGCTTGAGCCTTGATTTGCCGCGTGGAACAAAGGCGCGCATGATAAGCGCCGCCCGGCGGAGCGGCCAGCGCTTTTCGATCAGAGGCCTTTGCATTCCTCGGCTCGAGGGGGTAACATCCGCAACCCTTAAAAACCGACGCAACCCGAGCCATTTGCCGGGAGCGCGTTGAACACCGGTAATTAACGAAGGTACGACCTGGATGCCAGCCGTCAAAGTTAAAGAGAACGAACCCTTCGACGTAGCCCTGCGTCGTTTCAAGCGCTCCTGCGAAAAAGCCGGCGTACTGGCTGAAGTCCGTAGCCGCGAATTCTACGAAAAGCCGACCGCTGAGCGTAAGCGCAAAGCCGCTGCCGCTGTTAAGCGTCACGCCAAGAAAGTGCAGCGCGAGCAGCGTCGCAGCGTTCGCCTGTACTGATACCGCACACGCAACGCTCGAATGCCCGGCCTGGCCGGGCATTGCATTTGAAAGACTCCGCCTCGCACCTTAGCGAGTGAGCGGAGTTTTTGCTTTTCTACCCATCCGTTGTCCCGCGCTTGCGCCGGGCAGTATGCTGAGCGCCTATGGCCGGCCTGATCCCGCAATCCTTCATCGATGACCTGCTCAACCGCACCGACATCGTCGATGTGGTGAGTTCGCGCATCCAGCTGAAGAAGACCGGCAAGAACTACAGCGCCTGCTGCCCGTTCCACAAGGAAAAGACCCCCTCCTTCACCGTCAGCCCGGACAAGCAGTTCTACTACTGCTTCGGCTGCGGCGCCGGCGGCAATGCCCTCGGCTTCGTCATGGACCACGATCAACTGGAATTCCCCCAGGCGATCGAGGAGCTGGCCAAACGCGCCGGCATGGACGTGCCGCGCGAAGAAAGCGGCCGCGGACACAAACCCAGACAGCCGGTCGACTCACCGCTCTACCCGCTGCTCAATGCCGCCGCCGAGCACTATCGCCAGGCGCTGAAAAGCCATCCACAGCGCAAGTACGCGGTGGACTACCTCAAGGGCCGCGGCCTGACCGGCGAAATCGCCCGCGACTTCGGCATCGGCTTCGCCCCACCCGGCTGGGACAACCTGCTCAAGCAACTGGGCGCCGACGCCCTGCAGCAGAAGGTCATGATCGACGCCGGCCTGCTGATCGAGAACGCCGAGAACGGCAGGCGCTACGACCGCTTCCGCGACCGCATCATGTTCCCCATCCGCGACAGCCGCGGTCGGGTGATCGCCTTCGGTGGCCGGGTGCTGGGCGACGACAAGCCCAAGTACCTGAACTCGCCGGAAACCCCGGTGTTCCACAAGGGTCAGGAGCTCTACGGCCTCTACGAGGCGCGCAAACACAACCGCGATCTCGACGAGATCATGGTGGTCGAAGGCTACATGGACGTCATCGCCCTCGCCCAGCAGGGCCTGCGCAATGCCGTGGCGACCCTGGGCACGGCCACCAGCGAAGAGCACCTCAAGCGCCTGTTCCGCATCGTGCCCAGCGTGCTGTTCTGCTTCGACGGCGACGCTGCCGGGCGCAACGCCGCCTGGCGCGCCCTGGAGTCCACCCTGTCGAGCCTGCAGGACGGTCGCCGCGCACGCTTTCTGTTCCTGCCCGACGGCGAAGACCCGGACACCCTGGTGCGCGCCGAGGGCACCGACGCCTTCCGCGCACGCATCAACCAGCACGCGCAACCGCTGGCCGACTACTTCTTCCAGCAACTGTGCGAAGAAGCCGACCCGCGCTCACTGGAAGGCAAGGCACACCTGGTGACCCTGGCCGCGCCGTTGATCGACAAGATTCCCGGCAACAACCTGCGCGCCCTGATGCGTCAGCGCCTGAGCGAGATCACCGGCCTTTCCGGCGAAGCGCTGAGCCAGGTCGCCAGTGCCCCGCGCAGTCACGCGCCGAGCACCACCAGTCAGGCGCCCAGCGGCGATTACCCTGATTACGGCGACATCCCCGACAGCGCCTACTACGACAACCTGCCGGACGTCGGCGGTTACGAGCAGCCCGCACCGCCCCAGCAGCACTACGAGCGCAGCAACGAAGGCGGCAAGGGCAGCTGGAAAAAAGATGGCGGCGGCAAGTGGAACAAGAAGGGCAAGGGCGATTTCGCCCCACGTGCCCCGCGCACTGCCGTGAGCGTCGAATCACCGCACCTGATCGCACTGCGCACGCTGCTACACCATCCGCACCTGGCGCAGAAGGTCGAAGATGTCAGCCATTTCGCCGACGAAGACGACACCTACGCTCAGCTTCTCGTGGCCTTGGTCGGTGCCCTGCAGAAAACGCCCAACCTGCGTTCGCTGCAACTGATCGCCCGCTGGCACGGCACCGAACAAGGTCGCCTGCTGCGGGCGCTGGCGGAGAAAGAATGGCTGATCCAGGGTGACAACCTTGAACAGCAGTTTTTCGACACCATTACTACACTTGCAAATAGCCAATCGCAGAGGCGGCGTGAAAAGGCGCTCCGCAGCATCATTCATAAAAGCCCCAGCGAGCTCACAGACGAGGAGAAGACATTGCTCAGAGAGCACTACAGCCTGACCTCCTCACCGAGCAGCAAGTCCCCAACTGGCGCCTAAAGCCAAAACCGAGGTATAATCCTCGGCTTGTTTTCAGCCCGCCAAGACCTTCAGTGGATAGGGTGTTATGTCCGTAAAAGCGCAGCAGCAATCTCGTATCAAAGAGTTGATCACCCTGGGTCGTGAGCAGAAGTATCTGACTTACGCAGAGGTCAACGACCACTTGCCTGAGGACATTTCAGATCCTGAGCAGGTGGAAGACATCATCCGCATGATCAATGACATGGGGATCCCGGTACACGAGAGTGCTCCGGATGCAGACGCCCTGATGCTGGCCGATGCCGACACCGACGAGGCTGCAGCCGAAGAAGCCGCTGCCGCCCTCGCCGCCGTCGAGACCGATATCGGCCGCACCACTGACCCGGTGCGCATGTACATGCGCGAAATGGGCACCGTGGAACTGCTGACCCGCGAAGGCGAGATCGAAATCGCCAAACGCATCGAGGAAGGCATCCGCGAAGTCATGAGCGCCATCGCTCACTTCCCCGGCACCGTCGACGGCATCCTCGCCGAGTACACCCGCGTCACCACCGAGGGCGGCCGTCTGGCCGAAGTCCTCAGTGGCTACATCGACCCGGATGACGGCAGCGTGCCTGACGAAGCCGCCGCCCCCGTTCCCGTCAAGGAAGGCGCCGCCGCTGAAGAAAGCGACGACGAAGAAGAAGACGAGAGCGGCGACGACGAGGAAGAAGAAGGCGATGGCGGCCCGGACCCGGAAGAAGCGGCTCGCCGCTTCACTGCCGTGGCCGAGCAGCAGGACAAAGTCCTCAAGGCGCTGAAGAAGCATGGTCGTGGCAGCAAGCAGGCCACCGAAGAGCTGGCCACCCTGGCCGAGCTGTTCATGCCGATCAAGCTGGTGCCCAAGCAGTACGACGCCCTGGTTACCCAGGTGCGCGACGCCCTCGACCGTCTGCGTGCGCAAGAACGCGCCATCATGCAGCTGTGCGTACGTGATGCGCGCATGCCGCGTGCCGACTTCCTGCGCCTGTTCCCGGGCAACGAAATCGATATGGATTGGGCCGCCGACCTGGCCAAGGGCAAGGCCAAGTACGCCGAAGCCCTGGGCAACCTGCAGGGCGACATCCAGCGCTGCCAGCAGAAGCTGGCCGACCTGGAAGCCGAGTGCAGCCTGAGCCTGGCCGAGATCAAGGACATCAACCGGCGCATGTCCATCGGTGAAGCGAAAGCTCGCCGCGCCAAGAAGGAAATGGTCGAGGCAAACCTGCGTCTGGTCATCTCCATCGCCAAGAAGTACACCAACCGCGGCCTGCAGTTCCTCGACCTGATCCAGGAAGGCAACATCGGCCTGATGAAGGCGGTGGACAAGTTCGAATACCGTCGCGGCTACAAGTTCTCGACCTACGCCACCTGGTGGATTCGCCAGGCGATCACCCGTTCGATCGCCGACCAGGCGCGCACCATCCGTATTCCGGTGCACATGATCGAGACCATCAACAAGCTCAACCGCATCTCCCGTCAGATGCTTCAGGAAATGGGTCGCGAGCCCACTCCGGAAGAGCTGGGTGAACGCATGGAAATGCCCGAGGACAAGATCCGCAAGGTATTGAAGATCGCCAAAGAGCCGATCTCCATGGAAACCCCGATTGGCGACGACGAAGACTCGCATCTGGGCGACTTCATCGAGGACAGCACCATGCAGTCCCCGATCGACGTAGCCACGGTCGAAAGCCTCAAGGAAGCCACTCGCGAAGTACTGGCCGGCCTCACTGCCCGTGAAGCCAAGGTCCTGCGCATGCGCTTCGGTATCGACATGAACACCGACCACACCCTCGAGGAAGTCGGCAAGCAGTTCGATGTCACCCGTGAGCGTATCCGTCAGATCGAAGCCAAGGCGCTGCGCAAGCTGCGCCACCCGACGCGAAGCGAGCATCTGCGCTCCTTCCTCGACGAGTGATACCAGAACCCCCGGCCCAGGCCGGGGGTTTTGCTTTCTAGGCAGTGCGCCCGGCCAGCCAAAGGCAGCGCAGACGCTGCAATCAAACTGCCATCCCGGCATGGCCGATCTACACTACGACGATACTGATCGCGAAACGAGGCCGTTATGTCCCGCTTGCCGGCCATTGTGCTGTTGTGCCTGGCGTACTGGATGACCCCGGCCCTAGCCCTGACACTCAACGAGGACGAGCGCACCTGGCTGGCAGCCCACCCCGAACTACGCCTGGGTGTCGATGCATCCTGGCCACCTTTCGAATTTCGTGACGAACAGGGTAACTATCACGGCCTGACCGCCGCCTATGTACGGCTGATCGAAGAGCGCCTTGACGTGGCGCTGCAGCCCGTCGAGCCCAGCAACTGGAGCGCGATACTGGAGCAGGCACGCATGGGCCAGGTCGACCTGCTCCCCGGCGTGATGTCGACACCCGAACGCCAGGAATACCTGATCTTCACCCGCCCCTACCTGGACTTTCCCATCGTCATCCTCGCCCGCAACGGCGGGCCGCAGCCGAGAACGCTCAATGAGCTGTACGGTTTGAAGATTGCCGTGGTGGCTGACTACGCACCGCACGAGCTGCTGCGCCAGCAACACCCCGATCTCAACCTGCTGCCGCTGCGCAACGTCGCCGCCGCCCTGCAGGCGCTGGCGACCAACCAGGTCGATGCCATGGTCGGCGATCTTGCCTCCAGCGTCTGGAGCCTGCGCCAGCTCAAGCTCGACGGCGTCTATATCAGCGGCGAAACACCCTATCGCTATCAGTTGGCCATGGCCGCTCCGCGCAGCCAGAGCATGCTGGTCGGCATCCTCGACAAACTCTTCGCCGAACTCAGCGCCGAAGAAATCGCCGCCCTGCAGGAACCCTGGGTCGGCAGCGTGCTGGACAAACGCAGCGTTTGGCACGAAACCCTGCTCTACGGCCTGCCCGCCCTGCTCGGTCTGCTGGCGGTCATCGCCATCATCCTGCGCATCAACCGCCGCCTGAAACGCGAGATGCGCAACCGCGAAGCGCTGGAACAGGAACTGCGCAACCGCGAGCAGCACTTTCGCGACATGGTCGAAAGCCTCTCGGCCATCACCTGGGAAACCGAGTCCAGTGGGCTCACCTACACCTACGTCTCGCCCCATGCGGAAAAATTGCTGGGCTACCCCCTGCACGAATGGCTGGAGCCCGGCTTCTGGCAACGCCACCTGCACCCGGACGATCACCAGCGCACCCTGCGCACCTGCCTGGAACAATGCTCGGCCGGCAATGACCACGCCCTGGAATACCGCCTGCTCGCCGCCGATGGGCGCACGGTGTGGGTGCGCGACATCGTCACCCTGCTGCAACGCGACGACCGCCAGGTGATTCGCGGCGTGATGGTCGACATCAGCGACGCCAAGCAGACCGAGCAGGCATTACGCCTGTCGGAGCAGAAGTTCGCCTCGGTGTTCCAGCAATGCCCGGACATCCTGATCATTGCCCGACGCGTCGACGGTGTACTGCTGGAGGCCAACACCGCCTTCACCGAACAGACCGGCATCAGCGTCGAGCAGGCCATCGGCAAGACCGCCACCGAACTCGATCTGTGGGGCGTGCCTGGCATCGGCCCGAGCCTGCTGCTGCGTTTGCAGGACGAAAGCCTGCGCAACCTGGAAATGCCCTTCCGCCGCGCCGATGGCAGCCTGTTCACCGGCCTCATCTCGGCCAGCCAGTTCGTGCTCGACAACACCCCGGCACTGGTCGTGGTGGTGCGCGACATCAGCCAGTTGAAGAGTACCCAGCAGCAACTGCAGATATCCGAGGAGAAGTTCGCCAAGGCCTTCCACGCCTCGCCCGACGGCCTGCTGATCACCCGTCTGCGCGACGGCCTGCTGGTGGAGGCCAACGATGGTTTCAGCCGCATCACCGGCTACAGCCTCGACGAGATTGCCGAACAAAGCACCCTCAGCCTGGGCATCTGGGCCGACCCGAAAGATCGTGAACGCCTGGTACAACGGATTCGCGAGCAAGGCAGCGTGCGCGACCTGATCGCCCCGGTGCGCACCAAGAGCGGCCAGTTGCGCCTCTGCGAACTCTCCGCGCAGCCGCTGCCCATAGGCGGCGACGAATGCCTGCTGACCATCGCTCGCGACATCACCGAACGCCAGCAGATGCAGGAAGAACTGCAGCAAGCCGCCACCGTCTTCGAAAGCACTGCCGAAGGCGTGCTGATCACCGACCTCGAACAGCGCATCACCGCGGTCAACCGCGCCTTCACCCAGATCACCGGCTACAGCGAGGCCGAAGCTCTCGGCCAGCGCCCCAGCCTGCTCTCCTCCGGCCAGCACGACAACGCCTTCTACGCCGCCATGTGGCACAGCCTGGCGGCCAACGGCCACTGGCAGGGGGAAATCTGGAACCGGCGCAAGAACGGCGAACTGTACCCCGAGTGGCTGACCATCAGCGCCGTGCGCAACAGCGATAACCAGATCACCCACTTCGTCGGGGTATTCGCCGACATATCCAGCCTCAAGCATGCCCAGGCACGCCTCGATCATCAGGCCCACCACGACCCGCTGACCGGCCTGCCCAACCGCCTGCTGTTCGAGAACCGTCTGCGCAGCGCTCTGGATGGCTCACGCGCCGACGACCAACTGGGCGCCGTGCTGTTTCTCGACCTCGACCGCTTCAAGCAGATCAACGACAGCCTCGGCCACCCGGTCGGCGACCAGTTGCTCAAGGCCATCGCCGCGCGCCTGAAACTGCAACTGCGCGATATCGACACCGTCGCCCGTCTCGGCGGCGACGAATTCATCATCCTGCTGCCCGGCCTGCACCAGCCGCAGGACGCCGAACAGGTCGCGCAGAAACTGCTCGAATGCTTCCGCGCACCGTTCCAGCTCGACAACCACGAGTTCTTCATCAGCGCCAGCATCGGCATCAGCCTCTACCCCAAGGACGGCCTCGACGTCGCCACCCTGGTGAAGAATGCCGACGCGGCCATGTACCAATCCAAGGCCAAGGGCCGTAACCGCAGCGAGCTCTATACCCGCTCGCTGACCTTCCAGGTCAACGAACGCATGGCCATGGAACAGGAACTGCGCCGTGCCCTGGAGCGCGACGAACTGTGCCTGTACTACCAGCCCAAGTTCTGCCTGCGCAGCCAGAGCCTGGTCGGCGCCGAAGCACTGATACGCTGGCCGCACCCGGTGTTCGGCGACATCCCGCCGGATCGCTTCATCCCGGTGGCCGAAGAAAGCGGACTGATCCTGCCGCTGGGCGACTGGGTGCTGGAACAAGCCTGCCGCCAACTGCAGGACTGGCAGGAAAGCGGCCACGGCTTCGGCGCCCTCTCGGTCAACCTTGCCGGCGCCCAGCTGCATCAGCCCGGCCTGCTGCCGCGCATCAGTGCACTGCTGCAGCAATACAACCTGGCGCCGGAGCTGCTGCAACTGGAGATCACCGAGAACTTCATCATGAACCAGGCAGGCGAAGCGCTGGACATCCTCCACCGCCTCAAACAGCTCGGCGTACAGCTGGCCATCGACGACTTCGGCACCGGCTACTCCTCACTCAGCTACCTCAAGCGTCTGCCGCTGGACGTACTGAAGATCGACCAGTCCTTCGTCCGTGGCCTGCCGGACGACCCACACGACCTGGCGATCACCCGCGCCATCATCGCCCTGGGCAACAGCATGCAACTGACGGTGATCGCCGAAGGCGTGGAAACCAAGGCCCAGGAACTCTGCCTGGCCGCCGAAGGCTGCCTGCAGATCCAGGGCTACGTGGTCAGTTGCCCACTTTCCGCCGAGGCCTTCACCCGGAAATTTCTCCCGCCAGGTCAAGCGGTTGGCGCTGGCGAGAACGCGCCGGTATAATCCGCCGGCCTTCTGGGGGCCTATAGCTCAGTTGGTTAGAGCAGAGGACTCATAATCCTTTGGTCCACGGTTCGAGTCCGTGTGGGCCCACCACCTTCAAAGCCGCGCACTGCGCGGCTTTCGTGTTTTTGCACATCTCGTATGTAATGCGCCTATAGCCACCCAGCCCCCCGGAAAAGCTACGCAGCTATTGCCCACACGCCAAACTGTAGCCCAAGAGCCACAAAAAACGATTACCAAGCGAATTTTGTAGCCCAAAAGATACAAAAATGAATCAGGCTGCTTGTATAGCTGTAGCCCACGAGCTACATTTTCCGGCATTACTTCGATTTTTGACGCCCAGGGGCTACAAATGACCTCTCTCTACGACGTTTCGGAAATGCTGAAACAGGCGCGCAGTGACGCGAAACTGAGCCAGGAAGCGCTGGCCAGTCGTGCTGGCGTCTCGCGCACCACCGTAGCCCGTATGGAAACCCTGGCCAAAGGCGATATGAGTGTCTCGGCGCTGGTTCGCCTGTTGGAAGCGGCAGGTTACGACCTGAAGCTGGTCAAGGCCGGACACCAACGCACGGTCGAAGACATCCTCGACGAGCAACGCTCAGGGAGTGCTTGAGCATGATCCTCGACGTCCACGTCAGCTCACGGCGGGTGGCCAAACTCTCTCGGGAGCGCGATGAATATGTGCTGAAGTACCTACCGGGCACAGCAGCGGAAGACTTTGTCAGCCTGACGATGCCGGTACGAGAAGAAGCTTGGCGCTGGCCGCGCGACCTCTTCCCGTTCTTCCGACAGAACCTGCCCGAGGGGTATCTGCTGGGCGTTATCCGCGAGGAATTTGGCCCGCTGCTCGATGGTACCGACCTGTCACTACTGGGCGTGGTGGGCGGCACTGGTATCGGCAGAGTCTCGGTCACGCCAGAGGGTGTTGAGCCCGGCGTCGAAATGGCGCCGCTGGAAATAGAACAGCTGCTCAAAGCGGAAAACACCAGCGAACGGTTCGCCGCACTGGTGCGGCAATACGCTCGGGTCGCCGTATCGGGGGTCGTGCCAAAGTTCATTGCCACCGACGCCATCGACCCTCGTGAACCGCTGGGCAAGCCGACCCTGCGCACAGGCTTTCACATCATCAAGGGCTCTGACGAAACCACCCCTTTTCTGGGCTTCAACGAGTTCTACACCATGCGCGTACTGGAGCGACTGAACGTCGTGCCGGTCGCTGCCTGCCGCATGTCTGAAGACGGCAAGGTCCTGGTAGTAGATCGCTTCGACGTGGACGAACACGGCATCCCCCGTTATGGCGTTGAGGATGCCTGCGGGCTGCTGGGTTTGCCGCCCCATGAAAAGTACGCTCCCACCACCGAGCGGGTTTGGAATGCCACACGCGCCTACATCCCCGCTGACCGCCTGCAAGCGCAGCGCGAGCACCTGGGCTGGCATCTGCTCACCAACTACGTGGTACGCAATGCCGACTGCCACGCGAAGAACATCGCGCTGTTCTACTCCTCCCTATCTGACGTGGGCTTCACGCCGGTCTATGACCTGGTGACCACTCAGGCCTACCCGCGCTTTGCCAGCAACCCGCCAGGCCTGTCCGTGGGAGGCAGACAAACCTGGACACCGGGTCGATCCCTGGAAACCTTCTTCAAGTCCGTACTGGGCATTGGCCCGAGCAAATACGCGGCCATGCTCGAGCAACTCTGCGAGTCCGCCGTAGAGGTCGGCAAGGAAGTCATCGAAGCCGCAAAGAACGAGCCCGCCTGGCGCGACGTAGCCAAGCATATGGTGCATGCGTGGAACGAAGGCATGGAAACAGTCCGCAGCCCCAAAGCCGCCCCGCACTTTCGTGGCCTCGATAGCGCCATCGAAGACGCCGGCTTCTCCGGCCCGCGCAAACCTGAGCGCAGCAGAGAAGTGATTGGCCGCTCCGAATTGCTGGCGAAGAAGCGCTAACCAGCAAGCGACACGACAGTCCAACGAACATCAGGTGAGAAGACCGTGAGCCAGATAGTCCTTATTCGGCTCACCAAATGAGCCGAATAGGCGCGCTAATCGGCTCATGAACAAAAACTCCTGCCAAATGACCCGGCCTGGATCGGGCAGCTGTCTTGTCGGCCGCGCTCAGCCCTGCGCAATGCCCCCAAACCTGGCGTAACCGCCCAACGGCCATAGGACAATGGTCGCGATCCCCGAGAAGGGGCCTCTAAAAACGTAGGCGAGGCAGTCAGCACAAGGCAAAAGCAGGCGAGGAACGGTCGGAGTCGCGGGCGACTGTACTTTTGTACATGAGCATTCCGAGCCTGCTTTTAACGCAGTGATGACAACGCAGGTAGTTTTTAGGGGCTCCCTTGAGCCATTGAGAGCAATAAGCCATCATCCAGATCAGAGCCAGGCAACTGGATTTCGGCACGCCTGCTCACTCGTACAACGAGCGCCACTCAAGCGGCTTTGCTCACGGAAGAAAATATGGACGTCGGCCTTATTCTTCGCCCGCTTATAGACAGCCTGTTCTGGCTGATCCCAGCGGCCCTGCTGATCGGCCTGCTCAAATCGCCCTGGGCCAAGGGACAGATCGGTGAACTGCTGGTGCGCCTGTTCGCCCATTGGCAGCTGGATAAGCAGACCTACCGCCGCCTGCACAACGTCACCCTGAACACGCCGGACGGCACCACGCAGATCGACCACGTTTTCCTCTCGCCCTACGGCATCTTCGTGCTGGAAACGAAGAATATGAGCGGCTGGATCTTCGGTAGCGAGAAGCAGGTGCAGTGGACGCAGAAGCTTTACAAGCGCACCTCCAAATTCCAGAACCCGCTGCGGCAGAACTACAAACACCTCAAAGCCCTGGAAGCCACCCTTGGCGTCAGCCCCGAGCATCTGCACTCGGTCATCACCTTTGTCGGCGGCAGCACATTCAAAACCGAAGTGCCGGCCAACGTGACCCAGGGCATTGGTTTTATCCGCTATATCCAGTCATTCCAGCAGGCGGTATTCAGCGCGGCTGAAGTCGACGCCATGCTGTACGCCCTGCAAACCGGCCGCCGTGCGCCGACCCTCGCGACACACCGCGAGCATGTACAAAACCTCAAGCGCCGGAGCGATCCGACAGCTGAGCGGAAATGCCCGAAATGTGGCAGCGCGCTGCTGATTCGGACGGTAAAGACTGGGCCGAAGGCGGGGCAGCAGTTTTGGGGATGTTCAGCGTTTCCCAAGTGCCGGGCGATGCAAAATTTATAAATACAAAGGGAGAGCAAAAATCCTGGCCTGCCACTAGTACCATCTCTCTCAACGCAAATGCGAGGCACTACCTGCCAATACCGGTTGACACTTAGGTTCCAGGTTTACAATCTCGCGCCAGGTTGACAAATCAAGTAATTCGCCCATAAGCTTGGGTCTCTTTCCAGGCATCCTAGGCGACTCAGCATGTTCAAAAAACCATCCGAGCTTCACTCCTGTCTCACTGATGAGCGGATCGACTTCATCGGCCATTTGATCGCAAGAGTTAGATCCGAAAACCTTGAGTCCGCAGACGATCGCGATTCGGGCTGGAGCCTCGGATGTAGGGCATATCAATGGTGTTGTTCAGAAATAATTAAATTGTCCAGTGCCAAGCCTTGGATCGAGATCGTCAATCCCACCCTGAAATTCATCTTCAAAATGGGAAACGTCGAAATTAGCTTCTATAAAGGGCGGTTGCAGAAGCTGAGTGCAACACGGTTACTGGATTGAAGCAGGTGCATCATGCTGCAACGCCACTACTTCTGTCATGACCTCAATCGGGCATTTCCAATTGAAGCGCTTGCGC